>NZ_JBIVFN010000007.1:0-100984 GCF_044748145.1 Streptomyces sp. NPDC090022 | reverse complement strand
AGGCGGGGCGGGGGGGGGGGGCCCCCCGCCCCCCCCGCCCCCCCCCCCCCCGCGGCCGGCCCCCCCCCCCCCCCGCCCCCCCGGGGGGGGGGGGCCCCCCCCCCGCGCCCCCCCCCACGGCCCGCGGGCGTCAGCCGTCGACCGCCGGGATGATCTCGGCGCCGTACGCGTCGATCGTCGTCTCCCTCGCGTCGTGCATGTCGTAGACGGCGCACTGGTCGATCCCGAGGTCGCGCAGGGCGCGCAGCTTCTCGATGTGCGCCGCCGGCGGGCCCAGCAGGCAGAAGCGGTCGACGATCTCGTCGGGCACGAACTCCGTGGCCGGGTTCCCGGCGCGGCCGTGGTGGCTGTGGTCGTAGCCCTGCCGGGCCTTGGCCCTCGCCCACCGAACCAGCAGCGGACCCTGTTTCGAGGCAGCCGCCCGGGCCCACGCGGCCACGTACTGGCCCGGTCCGTCTCGGCCGATGCCTGGACCGGGCCGGACGGTGGCGGCCGGGGCGGCGTCCGGCTTCGCCCTGCGGCGCCGGCACAGCTACGCCACGATCATCGTCGACGCCGAGACCGGCGAGCGGATCGGGGTACTGCCCGACCGCGAGGCCGCCACCACCCGCGAGCCCTGGCAGCTCCGGCCCTGCTCGTAGCCGTGCCGACCGGGCCGGCGAGCGTCCCGGGGCAGCGGGCCCACAGCATCCACAAATTGCAAATATCTGCAATTCAATAGATGCTGTGAGTGCTGTGCCCGCTGGTATCCGCGGGCCCAGCGCCAGATGTCGGTTCCTGTGGCGCAGAAGGGTGCGAGGTCGTGCCGGTTCCGCTGTATCAGGCGAAGGCCGAGTTCTTCCGGATGCTGGGGCACCCGGTGCGGATACGGGTGCTGGAGCTGTTGCAGGACGGGCCGTTGCCGGTGCGGGAGCTGCTGGCGGCGATCGAGGTGGAGCCGTCGGCGTTGTCTCAGCAGCTGGCGGTGCTGCGCCGGTCGGGGATCGTGACCTCGTCCCGGGACGGGACGACGGTGGTGTACGAGCTGGCGGGCGGGGATGTGGCCCAGCTGATGCTGGCCGCACGGCGGATCCTGACCGAGGTGCTGTCCGAGCGGACCGGGCTGCTGGAGACGCTGCACGAGGGCGAGGGGGCCGCGTCGTGAACGAGGTCCTGGTCCGGTCCGCGCGCCGGGTGCGGGCGGTTCTGCCCGCGCGTGCCGACTTCGCGGTGATGGCCCGTGATCCGCGGCGGGATCTGCTGGCCGGCCTGACGGTGGCCATCGTCGCTCTTCCGCTGGCGCTCGGCTTCGGTGTCTCCTCCGGCCTGGGCGCGGAGGCGGGTCTGGCCACGGCTGTGGTGGCGGGTGCGGTGGCGGCGCTGTTCGGTGGCTCGAACCTCCAGGTGTCGGGGCCGACCGGGGCGATGACGGTGGTGCTGGTGCCGATCGTCGCGCGGTACGGGCCCGGCGGCGTCCTCACGGTCGGTCTGATGGCCGGGGTGCTGCTGGTCGCACTGGCGCTGCTGCGGGCCGGCCGGTACATGAGTTATGTGCCGGCGCCGGTGGTGGAGGGTTTCACCCTCGGCATCGCGTGTGTGATCGGCCTCCAGCAGGTCCCGAACGCGCTGGGGGTGGACAAGCCCGAGGGCGAGAAGGTCCTGGCCGTGGCCTGGCGGGCCGTGGTGGAGTTCACTCAGGCCCCGAACTGGACCGCGATCGGTCTCTCGCTCGGGGTGGCGGCGGTGATGCTGGCCGGGGCGCGGTGGCGGCCGACGGTGCCGTTCTCGATCGTCGCGGTCGTCGCCGCCACCGTCCTCGTCCAGGTCTTCGGTCTGCGGGGCGCGGCGCCGATCGGGGAGCTGCCGTCCGGGCTGCCCGCCCCTTCACTCGGTTTCCTGGACGTCTCCGCGTTCGGGTCGCTGCTGGCCCCGGCGGTGGCGGTGGCGGCGCTGGCCGCGCTGGAGTCGCTGCTGTCGGCGACGGTCGCGGACGGGATGACGGTGGGGCAGAAGCACGATCCGGACAAGGAGCTGTTCGGGCAGGGGATCGCGAATCTGGCGGCCCCGCTGTTCGGTGGTGTGCCGGCGACCGCGGCGATAGCCCGGACCGCCGTCAATGTCCGCACCGGAGCCTCCTCCCGCCTGGCCGCGCTCACCCACGCGGTGATCCTCGGGGTGATCGTGTTCGCCGCCGCCCCGCTGGTGTCGAAGATCCCGCTGGCCGCGCTGGCCGGTGTGCTGCTGGCGACCGCGATACGCATGGTCGAGGTCGGCTCCCTGCGCGCCATGGCCAAGGCCACCCGCTCGGATGCGGTGGTGCTGGTCCTGACCGCCGGCGCCACCCTGGCGCTGGACCTGGTCTACGCGGTGATCACCGGGCTGGTCGTGGCCGGCGCGCTCGCGCTGCGGGCGGTGGCGGCGCAGACCCGGATGGACCAAGTCGACTTCCGGCCCGACCTGCCCGGCGAGCACAGCGAGGAGGAACACGCACTGCTGGCCGAGCACATCGCCGCCTACCGGATCGACGGCCCGCTCTTCTTCGCCGGCGCCCACCGCTTCCTGCTGGAGCTGTCCGAGGTCGCCGACGTGCGCGTGGTGATCCTTCGGATGTCCCGGGTCACCACCATGGACGCCACCGGCGCACTCGTACTCAAGGACGCGGTTCAGAAGCTGAACCGGCGCGGGATCACCGTGCTGACCTCCGGCATCCGCCCCGGCCAGCGCCAGGCCCTGGAATCGGTCGGCGCGCTGGCCCTGCTCCAGCACGAGGGACGCGAGTACGCCACCACCCCCGAGGCGATCGCCGGGGCCCGCACACACCTGGAACAGGCCGGGCTGCTGCCCACCCGACACCGCCCTCACCCGCACCTGCCGCACCTGCCGCACCGGAAAGGCCCGCGATGACCGCCCCCACCGATCGCCGTATGCTCGACGTCACCGGGACCGAGGCCCTGTGGTTGCTGGAGGGCTCCGCCCAGGGCCGGCTGGTCTACATCCAGCGCGAGCAGGCCGTCGTCCGGCCCGCCACCCACGTGATGGAGTACGGCCGTCTCGTCGTCCGCGCGCCCGTCCAGGCCGCCGCGATCGAGGGCAGAGCACTCCTGACCTACCACGTCGACGAGATCCGCCACCCGGCGGGGACCGGGTGGACGGTGACCGCCCACGGCCCCGCCGACGTCCTCACCGACCCCGACGAAGCCGCCCACTACCGGCGCACACTCCCGGGCTGGGCCCACGGCCCGCACGACACCCTGCTACGGCTGCACCCCCAGTCCGTGTCCGGGTTCCGCCTCGCCCGCCCCCGCCGGCAGGAGGGCGGCCCCCGGTGACCGTCCGGGCCCGGATCCTGCCCTACCGGCACGTGCTGACCCTGCCCACGACCGGTGCGGCCGTACGCCTGGCGCGGGAGACCACCGAGCTGGTGCTGGCCGAGTGCGGCGTCGGACTGCGGCACCCGAGCGTGGGGCCGGCCCTGCTGATCCTGGCCGAGCTGGTCACCAACTGCGTCCGCCACGCCGCCCCGCTCTCCCCGACCGTCACGGTCACCTACGCGCACGGGCCCGGCGTGTTCGCGTTCGCCGTCCACGACCGCCACCCCTACCAGCCCGCCCTCAACGGGGCCCTGGCCACCGGCCGGGGCAGCGGGCTGGCCACGGTGATCGAGATGACCATGGAACTGGGCGGCACAGCCGTCGCCCGCCCCGACCCGGACGGCCGCGGCAAGAGCATCTGGATCACCCTGCCCCTGTAGGAACGCAGTTCAGCGATGAAAGAGCGATGATGACGATCGAGTGGCGCTACACCACCCACCCCGGCCTGGGCGTACTGTCCCTGGCCGGACACCTCGGCTCCGACGCGATCGCACGGTTCACCGGTGCGATCGGCTGGGTTGTGGCCCGCGGCACCGGCCCGGTCATCCTCGACCTGAGCGGACTGCTCGGCTGGTCGGTGGGCGGGCAGCTCGCCGTCGCCCAGGCCGCCCGCCGGCTCGCCGCCGAGGGCCGACCGCTGGAACTCGCCTCGATCCCGGCCGACGGCTCACTCGTCCCCGACAGCAGCTGCCCTCCGATCCCCGTCCACTGCGATCTGACCACCGCCCTGGCCGCCCACAACGCGGCACCGGACGGACAACAGCGCCAGTGGTGCAGCGACCACTGGCCGGCCGGCACGCCCGCGGCGGCACCCGGCCTGATCTGAACACCACCCCCTCCGAGCAGCAAGGAAGACACCATGAACGACGTCGTAGTGAAGGACAGCAACGGAACCGTCCTGGCGGACGGCGACTCGGTCACCCTGATCAAGGACCTGAAGGTCAAGGGCACCTCCGAGACCCTCAAGCGCGGCACCCTGGTCAAGAACATCCGCCTGACCTCCCGCCCGGGCGAGATCGAGTGCAACACCAAGAAGGTCAAGGGCCTCGTCCTCAAGACCGAGTTCCTCAAGAAGGCGTGACCCGGCGCCGCGGCCGGTAGGTGACGTATGGCCCCGCCTGGGGCGGGCCATACGCCCCGAACCGCCCGCACAGGTGTCCATCAGTTGCAGAAATCTGCAATTGTGGAGGCCACAGAGATACTGGCGGGGACAGCCCGGCAGTCCCCACGTCGAAGAGTTTGGGTGGATGAGGTGCCACGTACAGGCGCGAAGAACGCGGCCACGGCCGACAGCGCGAGCGCGCAGGTGAGCACCCCGCTCTACCAGCTCAAGGCCGATTTCTTCAAAACCCTCGGCCACCCCGCCCGCATCCGCGTCCTGGAACTGCTCAGCGAGCGCGAGCACGCCGTCGCCGAGCTGCTGCCCGAGGTCGGCATCGAGGCCGCCAGCCTGTCCCAGCAGCTCGCCGTCCTGCGCAAGGCCAACCTCGTCGCCACCCGCCGCGAGGGCTCCAACGTGTACTACCGGCTCACCAGCCCCGACATCGCCGAACTGCTCCGCGTCGCACGCGGCATCCTCTCCGGCGTCCTCCAAGGCCAGGCCGAACTCCTGGCCGACCTGCGCGCCACCGGCCCCCGATAGCCGGCGCACGCCCCTGATCGGCGGCCGTCTCCCGTAGCACGGGTTCACCCGGCGCTTCTGACACCGGGAGACGGCCGCTCCCCCTTTTCCGGTCGCCGTTGAGGGTGTCCGGTCCCGTCTCGGCCATGGGATGCCTCCGGAGGGACCGCGGTTACTTCTGGGCGTGCTGGCCCAGGTAGAACAGCAGGTAGACGAACCCGGCGAACACGTGCGTGCCGAAGATGTAGAAGAAGGCACGCAGGGCGACTCCCTTCTCCTTCCACCTCTCGGAATCTCTCACCGCGGCTGTCTCCTCGGGCTTGCCGTCCTTCATCGCTGCTGGTCTCCCTTCCCGGTCATGACGGTCTCCTGCTCGCCGTGCCGACGGGCGTACGGGCGGACGAGAACCCTGATGCCGTCCCGGTCGGCCTGCTCGATGACGGCCGCCACGTCGCCGGCCGCCACCGCTACCGTGGAAGGCTCGGCGGCCGCGCCCACGCAGGTGATGTCGTACATTCGGGCCTGCCTTTCGTCGGTGCTGGTCACGGGGTGCCTGTGGGCAGGACGAAGCGGACCACGACCGTCTTCCCGCGCCCGCCGGCAGCGGGCTCGACGCGCACATCACCGCCGTACGTGCGCGCCAGGTCAGCCACCGTGCGCAGCCCCTGCCCCGTGGAGCGGGCACTCGGCGTCACAGGCCGGGGATCCAGGTCCCCGACGCCCACGACCAGCAGGTGATCGGCCATGGTCAGGGCCACCTCGGCGTCCGGGGACTGCTGGGCATGGCGGACGGCGTTGGCGACGAGCTCGCTGACCACCAGCAGCACGGCCCCGCCCAGCGAGGAACCGGGCGCCAGGCCGAACAGCAGCAGCGCCCGCTCCGTACGCTCCCGCGCGGCCCGTACCGAGCCCGGCACCAGCGGAACCGCCCACACGTCCCGGCGTGAGTGCGGCTCCAGCCGCGCCGCGGGCTGCCGGCTCGGGTGACGGCCCACTACCGGGCCGCCCGCGCAACGGACTTCCCCGCCCGTCTCACCGGCCACCCGCCCCGTCCACCGCAACGCCGTGATCACGGGCCACACGCAGCGCGTCCTCCAGTTCCTCGGCGGCCTGCGCCTCCTCGAAGGCGTCATCAGCCTCTCGCGCAGCCGCCAGGCGTGCCCGCGCCACCCGGACCCGCTCCAGCGCCGCCTCCGCGAACCCGGCCACACCACAACCCCCGTCCACACACCCTGGAACTAATAAATTGCAGAACTCTGCAAGTCTACCCCTGGTGGTGCCACCGGCGGCCAACGATGCCCGGGCCGTACCCGTCAGCGGATCCGGCGCACCCGCTGGCCGGCCAGTTCGCAGCGGCCCCGACCACAGCCCGCGTCCCGGCGATGCCGTGCTCTGGCATGACCCGGGCCACCCACTTGTGGTCGACCGGCTGCCCCTGCCGGCGCGGTTCGGCTCGCTCACCGGTCGCTCTCCTTCATGGAGAAGGCAGTCGCTCTTTTTCAGGATCTCGATCGTCTTCGCCTGCTCGGCGGTCAGCTTCCGCAGCCGCTTCAGCCGTTGATGGCGGGGATGATCTGCTGGCCGTAGGCATCGATGGTGGCCTCCCTCGCGTCGTGCATGTCGTAGACGGCGAACTGGTCGACGCCGAGGTCCCGCAGGGCTCGGAGCTTCTCGAGGTGGGCCTCGGCCGGGCCGAGGAGGCAGAAGCGGTCGACGATCTCGTCCGGGACGAAGTCGGTGGACGGGTTGCCGGCGCGACCGTGGTGGCTGTAGTCATAGCCCTGGCGGGACTTGATGTACTCGGTGAGCTCGTCCGGGACCATGCCCGAGTGCTCCCCGTAGCGGGAGACCAGGTCGGCGACGTGATTGCCGACCATCCCGCCGAACCAGCGGCACTGGTCCCGGGCGTGGGCCAGGGCGGCCGGCGAGTCGTCGGCCGTGACGTACGCCGGGGCGGCGACGCAGATGGTGATCGAGTCCGGGTCCCGGCCGGCCGCCTTCGCCGCGTCGCGGACCGCCTTGACCATCCACTCCGTGAGGAACGGGTCGGCGAGCTGGAGGATGAAGCCGTCTGCCTTCTGGCCGGTCAGGGCGAGCGCCTTGGGGCCGTACGCCGCCATCCAGACGGGGAGCCTGCCCTCCTTGATCCACGGGATGCGGATCCGGTTGCCGTCCACGACCGCCTCGCGGCCCTCGGCCAGGTCGCGGATGACGTCGATGGCCTCGCCCAGGCGGGCCAGGGTGTTGGGGGCACGGCCGGCGACCCGCATCGCCGAGTCGCCGCGGCCGATGCCGCACACGGTGCGGTTGCCGTACATGTCGTTGAGGGTGGCGAAGGTGGAGGCGGTGACCTCCCAGGTGCGGGTCCCGGGATTGGTGACCATCGGGCCGATGTGGAGTTTCTGGGTGTTGGCCAGGATCTGGCTGTAGATGACGAAGGGTTCCTGCCACAGCACGGCCGAGTCGAAGGTCCAGCCGTAGCGGAAGCCGTTGCGTTCGGCGCGCTTCATCAGGCTGATCACCTGGGAGGCGGGCGGGTCGGTCTGCAGGACGAGGCCGAAGTCCATGCGTCGCTCCTTGCTGGGGAGTACGGGCGCCGGGGCGTGCGGGCCCCGTACGCCCCTTAGAGGTACTGGCAGGTGGAACGGTGAACGAAGGCACCGTGGCCGGCACGGCCTACGTACTCGCGCCGGTCGATGACGACCTCGCCGCGCGAGAGGACCGTGTCCACGCGTCCGGTGATCCGCTTGCCCTCGTACGCCGAGTAGTCCACGTTCATGTGGTGCGTCTCGGCGGAGATGACCTGCTCGGCGTGCGGATCGTAGAGGACGATGTCGGCGTCGGAACCGGGCGCGATGGTGCCCTTCTGCGGGTAGAGGCCGAACATCCGGGCCGGGGTCGCACACGCGATCTCGATCCAGCGGCGGCGGCTGATGTGCCCGTCCAGGACGGCCTGGTGGAGGAGGTCCATCCGGTTCTCCACCCCCGGCAGCCCGTTCGGGATCTTCGAGAAGTCCCCGCGGCCCAGCTCCTTCTGGCCCCGGAAGCAGAACGGGCAGTGGTCGGTGGAGACCACCTGGAGGTCGTTGGTCCGCAGCCCCCGCCATAGCGCCGCCTGGTGCTCGCGCGGCCTGAGCGGCGTGGAGCAGACGTACTTGGCGCCCTGGAAGTCCGGCTCCGCCAGGTTGTCGGTCGACAGGAAGAGGTACTGCGGACAGGTCTCGCCGAAGACCGGCAGACCCTTGTCACGGGCGGCCGCGAGCTCGGCGACCGCTTCTTCCGCGGAGACATGGACGACGTACAGCGGAGAGCCGGCCACCCGGGCGAGCTGGATGGCGCGGTGCGTGGCCTCCGCCTCCAGCAGGACCTTGCGGACCTCGCCGTGGTGGCGTGGGTCGGTCTCCCCGCGGGCCAGGGCCTGCTCGATGAGAACGTCGATCGCGATGCCGTTCTCGGCGTGCATCATGATCAGCCCGCCGTTGCCGGAGGCTCGCTGCATCGCGCGCAGGATCTGACCGTCATCCGAGTAGAAGACCCCCGGATATGCCATAAACAATTTGAACGAACTCACGCCTTCTTCAACAAGTCCGTCCATTTCCTTGAGCGTGTGCTCGTTTACATCCGACACGATCATGTGGAATGCGTAGTCGATCGCGCATGTGCCATCAGCCTTGTCGTACCACGCGTCCAGACCGGCCCGCAGGGATTGCCCCTGCGACTGAACCGCGAAATCGATGATCGTCGTCGTGCCACCCCAGGCCGCAGCTCGCGTCCCGGTCTCGAACGTGTCCGACGCGAAAGTGCCACCGAACGGCAGCTCCATGTGCGTGTGCGCGTCTACCCCGCCCGGGATCACGTATTTATGGGAGGCGTCGATCACCCGGTCGGCAGTCCAGTCCTGGCTGCCCGCGGTCGCCATCGCCACGACGCGGCCGTCCTCCATCAGAACATCCGCGTGCAGCTCTTCGGCAGCGGTGATCACGAGACCACCGGTGATGAGAGTTCTGGTCATATCCGAGGAATCCCTTCCCGTCAGAATGCCGGAGTCGGAGGGCCGCCGAAGGGCAGCTCCATGCGGGTGTGGGCGTCGACGCCGCCCGGGGTGACGTACTTCCCGGCGGCGTCGAGGGTGCGGTCGGCCGTCCAGGACTCGGCCGCGGCCGTGCCGTGTGCCGCGAGTGCGGCGATCCGGCCGTCCTCGATCAGGACGTCCGCGTGCAGCTCGTCGGCGGCGGTGATGACGAGCCCGCCGCGGATCAGGGTGCGGAAGGTCACGGTGCGGCTCCCCCCGGCTAGGTGACGGTGGCGGTGGCGGTACGCAGGGCCCCGGCGAGGATCTCGGCGCCCTCGTCGGCCTCGGCGACGGTGAGGGTGAGCGGCGGTGCGATGCGCAGCACGCTGGTGTCGTGGCCGCCGCCCTTGCCGAGCAGCAGGCCACGTTCGCGGGCCGCCTCCAGGACGGCCGAGGCCGCGTCCGGGTCGGCCCGGTCGGTGCCGGGCCGGGTCAGCTCGATGCCGGCCATCAGGCCGCGGCCGCGGACCTCGCGTACGGCGGGCAGCCCGGCCGCGATGGCGCGCAGCCGCTCCAGCAGCAGGCCGCCGACGCGGCGGGCGTTGCCCTGGAGGTCGTGCTCGAGGAGGTAGGCCAGGTTGGCGTTGCCCGCGGCCATGGTGACCGGGGAGCCGCCGAAGGTGGAGATGGAGTTGGTGTCGACGCAGTTCATGATCTCGGCGCGGGCGACGACTCCGCCGATGGACATGCCGTTGCCGATGCCCTTGGCGAAGGTGAGGATGTCGGGCGGGCCGTTCTCGGCGTGCGCCTGCCAGCCCCAGAAGTGCTCACCGGTGCGGCCCCAGCCGGTCTGCACCTCGTCGCTGATCCACAGGATGCCGTGCCGGGCGAGGACCTCGCGGAAGGCGGCGTAGAGGCCGTCGGGCGGGGCGGTGAACCCGCCGACGCCCTGGACGGGTTCGGCGATCAGCGCGGCGACCTGGCCGCGGGCCTGGCCGAGCACGTCCTCGAGGTCGGCGACGGCGGCCGCGGTGAACTCGGCGTCGCTCAGGTGCGCGAAGGGGCCGCGGCCGCGGACGGCGCCGTGCACGTAGTACGTCTGCAGCGGCGAGAGGCTGGTCGGGGACCAGCCGCGGTTGCCGGTGACGGCGACGGTGGAGAAGGAGCGGCCGTGGTAGCTGTTGCGCATCGCCAGGACCTGGTTGGAGCGGCGGTGGGCGGTGGCCAGCAGCAGGGCGGTGTCGTTGGCCTCGGTGCCGGAGGTGGTGAAGAAGACCCGGGCGTCGGGGATGCCGGACAGCGCCGCGATCCGCTCGGCCAGCTCGATCATCGGCCGGTT
Organism: Streptomyces sp. NPDC090022; assembly: GCF_044748145.1. NCBI lineage: Bacteria > Bacillati > Actinomycetota > Actinomycetes > Kitasatosporales > Streptomycetaceae > Streptomyces > Streptomyces sp. NPDC090022. The sequence continues at coordinate 90,662 of NZ_JBIVFN010000007.1, read as the reverse complement.
GAGGTAGAGCGTCGAGGAGTGGATCATGCGGCCGGCCTGCTCGGCGACGGCCTTGGTGACCTCCGGCAGCGCGTGGGCGGTCATGGTGGTGAGGATGCCGCCGAAGAAGTCGAGGTAGCGGTTGCCGTCGGCGTCCCAGACGTGCCGGCCCTCGCCGTGGGTGAGTTCGAGGGGGCGTTCGTAGTACAGGGCCAGCCAGTCGGGCATGACGGCCCGGTGGCGGTGGAGGAGCGGGATCGGGTCGGTCACGGCTGTACGAGCCCTCCGTAGGCGTCGGGGCGGCGGTCGCGGTAGAAGGCCCACTGGGTGCGGACCTCGTCGATCAGGTCGAAGTCGAGGTCGCGGACGAGGAGTTCCTCCTCCTTGTCGCTGGCGGGCTCGCCGACGAACTGGCCGCGGGGGTCGACGAAGTAGCTCGTGCCGTAGAAGTCGTTGTCGCCGTACTCCTCCTGGCCGATGCGGTTGATGGCCGCGATGAAGTACTCGTTGGCGACGGCCGCGGCGGGCTGCTCCAGCTGCCACAGGTACGCGGACAGGCCGCGGTGGGTGGCGGAGGGGTTGTAGACGAGCTGCGCGCCGGCCAGCCCGAGCTGGCGCCAGCCCTCCGGGAAGTGGCGGTCGTAGCAGATGTAGACCCCGATCCGGCCGACGGCGGTGTCGAAGACGGGCCAGCCGAGGTTGCCCGGGCGGAAGTAGTACTTCTCCCAGAAGCCCTTGACCTGGGGGATGTGGTGCTTGCGGTACTTGCCGAGGTAGCTTCCGTCGGCGTCGATGACGGCGGCGGTGTTGTAGTAGAAGCCCTGCTTCTCGATCTCGAAGACCGGGACGACGATCACCATGCCGGTCTCGCGGGCGAGCTCCTGCATCCGGCGGACGGTCGGGCCGTCCGGGACGGGCTCGGCCCAGCGGTAGTGCTCGGGCTCCTGGACCTGGCAGAAGTAGGGGGCGTTGAACACCTCCTGGAAACCGATGATCTGCGCGCCCTGGGCGGCAGCGGTGCGGGCGTGCTCCTCGTGTTTGGCGATCATCGAGTCGGTGTCGCCGGTCCAGGTGGCCTGGACGAGCGCGGCGCGGACGATGTGGGCCATGAGCTGCTCCTTGCGACGGGACGCCGGCCTCTACGCACGTAGACGATCTGCGTAGGTACGAGACCGTAAGCCCCGTCACACCTCCGGGCAAGACCACCGCGCACGGATGGCGCAATCGATCAAGTTAGGTCCGGCTGCGCCGGGTTGCGGTCAGTCTCTGACCACGCGCAGGGCGTACTGGAGGTCGCGGTGCCGTACGTCGGACACCGCGCGCGCGGCGCTCAGCAGGCGCGGGGCGAACCACCGCGGGTCGCGCCGGGCCAGGCGGGCGGCCTCCTCGGCGGTGCGGACGCGGACGAACGCGTCCAGGAGCAGGCCGGCCTCCCGTTCCCGGCCGGCCTCGGCCAGCGCGAGGGCGGCGTCGGCGATCTCGTCGGCCGGGCGTGCGATGCCCTGGCGCAGCAGCCTCCCGCAGTCGTCCAGACGGCCCGCCTCGCCGAGCGCGGCGGCGGCCGCGGCCAGCCGCTCGGGCGGCAGCGAGGCCGCCTCCCACAGCAGCAGTCCCCAGTCCGCGCCGAGCCCGGCCCGCTCCAGTTCCCCGGCCAGGCCCGGCAGCCGGCCGGCGGGCCAGGCCGCCGCCTCGCAGAGCACGGCGTGGGCCTCTCCGGTGCGGCCCTGGGAGCGCAGGGCGATGAGTTCGGCGACGAGCTCGCCGGTGCTCCGGGCGGCGGCACCGTCCAGTTCCGGTGCCGGTTGCGGTGCCTGCTGCTGAGCCTGCTGGGGTGTTGGCTGCGGCGCCTGCCGGGGTGCATGCCGGGGTGCCTGCTGCGGGGCGGTATCCGGTGCCGGCTGCCCCGCTTCCGGGTACGCGCCGGAGGAGTGGCCGGGGCCGGTACGGTCGGCTGCCGCGGCGGGGTGGCCGAAGCGGGCGCCGCGCGGTCCGGTCGCCGGTGGCGGTACGACGGCGGGCGGGCCGGTGGGTGCCTGTGCGTGGCTGTCGGTGCCGGCGTACCGCGCTCCCCCGGAGCGGCGGCCGGCCCGCAGCCGCCGGGCGGCCCCCAGCGAACGCACCGCGGGTTCGGGAACGCCGACGGCCTCGCCCGGGGCGGCCGCACGCTGCCGGGGGACGCCGGGCAGCTGCGCGGAGTCGGCCGGTGCCTGGGCGGCGGCTTCCGCGAGGGTCCGGGCGGGGGGTTCGGGCGCCGCGGCCAGCACGCGCAGCCGGTCCGACAGGTCCGCCACGCGGGCGGCGGCGCGGGCCAGGTCGTCGCGGGTCCAGGACAGTTCGTGGGCCAGGAGCTCCTGGTCCGCGGCCTCGGGCCGGTCCGCGCGGGGCCGCCCGGCCGGGCCCGAGGGGGCGGCGGCCGAGAGCCGGGCGGTCAGGGTGCGGACGGCGGCCTCGGCGGCCGCGCGCTCGGCGGCTGCCGAAGCGAGCAGCGCATGGAGGTCCGCCGCGCCGCCCGGCCGGCGGTCGAAGGCCGTGACCGCCGCCCGCCGCAGGTCCGCGATCCGGTGGGAGTGCCGCTGTGCGAGGTCGGTGCCGCGGGTCGCCGCCAGGTCCTGGAGCAGCGACTCCACGACGTCCCACGGGGGGATCGCGGAGCCGTCCAGACAGGCCCGCACTCCGTCCGGGTCCCGCCGCAGGAATTCGCCGTACCATCCTGCGGCCGGGTCGAGCAGCGCCGTCAACCCGCGCATGTACGCGGCCAGTTCACTCATCGCCGTCTCCATGGACGGCATTGCATCCCATCCGTGTTACGGGCGGACTACGAGAGCCTCAAAGCTTGACGGCGATCGCGGTGTGCGGGCGCTTCCCACCGCGGGCGATGGTGGCCGGGACGTCGACGATCCAGTACTGCCACGTGTACTTGCGCGACATCATCCGCCGCACCCGCTTCAGGCCCGCCTGGTCCAGCAGCCGGGCCTGCCCCTCCAGCACCGGGGTGCCCTCATCGAGGCGTCCGCGCACGTCGCACGCGGCGACGGTGACGCGGGGATTGTTGCGGATCCGCTTGACCTTCCACGTGTGGGTACGGGTCCACACGAAGAGCTCGCCCGCCTCGGCGACCGCCCACACGGGGGTGGCCACGGGTGTGCCGTCCTTGCGGTAGGTGGTGAGGCTGACGTAACGGCTCCGGCCCAGGTTCTCAAGACTCATGGCGCGAGGGTAGCCCTCGCCGGTCGACGCCTCCCGGAGTCCGGGAAGGGCCGAGCCCGGGAAGGGTTGAGCGGCCGGGGGCGGGCGCCGGGGGCCGCTCGGGGCGGGCCGCGGGTTCCCCGGCGTCGCCCGGGGTGCCGCCCCGGGGCGGGGTGCGGCCCTCGGGCACCGCGCAGGTGGCGAGCAGCAGCCCGCCGGCGAGGAGCGCGCCGAGGAGGCCGATGCCGAGCTGCTGGGATGCGTTCCTGGCTGACACCCCCTCACCCCTGCCCCGCGCCGGGGCCCGCCGATCACCGATTGGGCCGATCGGCGGGACGGCGAGGCCGGGGCGGGCGGGCCGGGGGCTGGGCCTACCGGCGGTCCGGGCGGGCCGGGCGGCCGTCAGGCGGGCGCGCAGGCGCAGTGGCTCACGATCTCGTCCATCGACAGGGCGAGGGCCTGGGCGAGGGCGGCCACCGTGAAGAAGGCGGGCGTGGGCGCCCGGCCGGTCTCGATCTTGCGGAGCGTCTCGGCGGAGAGCCCGGCGGCCGCGGCGACCTCGACCATGCTGCGGCCGCCGCGCGCCTGGCGCAGCAGGGCGCCCAGCCGCTCGCCGCGCTCGCGTTCCTCGGGAGTCAGGGGGGTACGGACCATGCGCCCCATTCTAATACCGGTCCGGTTGTCCACAAGGGTCGCCCGGGATTCTTATACCGGTATAGTTATTGGCATGGTGGAACTCAAGACGGATCACGAGATCGACGCGATGCGCGAGGCCGGCCGGGTCGTCGCGCGCGCCCTGGCAGCCGTCCGCGCGAGCGCGCGGGTCGGCAGCTCCCTGCTGGACCTGGACCGGACGGCCCGCGCGGTGCTGCGGGAGGCGGGCACGAGCTCGCCCTTCCTCGGCTACCGGCCGTCGTTCGCCCCCGTCCCCTTCCCGGCGGTCGTGTGCGCCTCCGTCAACGACGCGATCGTGCACGGCGTCCCGGACGGCTACCGGCTGCGCGACGGCGACCTGGTCAGCGTCGACTGCGGCGCCCGGCTGCGCGGATGGGCGGGTGACGCCGCCGTCAGCTTCACCGTCGGCACGGCCCGCCCAGCCGACCTGCGGCTGATCGGGACGGCGGAGGCCGCCCTGACGGCCGGTATCGAGCAGGCCCGGCCCGGCCGGCGGATCGGGGACATCGCGCACGCCATCGGCAGGGTCGTCCGGTCCGCGGGGTACGGCATACCCGACGGCTTCGGCGGACACGGGATCGGCCGCAGCATGCACGAGGACCCGGGCGTCCCCAACGAGGGGCCGGCGGGGCGCGGTATGAGACTGCGCGCCGGCATGGTGCTCGCGATCGAACCGATGGTGATCGCGGGCGGCACCGACGACTACCGCACCGACGGGGACGGCTGGACCCTGCGGACGGTCGACGGAAGCCGCGCCGCGCACGCGGAGCACACGGTCGCGATCACCGCCGACGGTCCGCGGATCCTGACCGCCCTGTGACCGGCCGGGCCGGCCTCACGGACGGTCAGGCCGGCCACGGTCACGGCCGACGGGCGGTCAGGTCTGCCCGCCGGTCACGGTTTTCCGTACGGATGGACGACCATCGCCGAACCGCCGCCCCGGCGGGTCTTCTCGGCGGCGGCCAGCCAGCGGCCGTCCGGGAGGCGCTGGACGCCGGTGGCGGCCCCGATCTCCGGGTTCTGCCGGAAGCCCTGCCCGAGGGCCTCCAGTTCGGCGCGCAGCGGGCTGTCCCACAGGCCTGGTTCCAGTTCGGTGGTGGTCTGGTTGCGCTGGCTGGCGCGGGGTGCGGCGATCGCCTCGACCAGCGGCAGGCCGCGGTCCAGATGGCCGGTCAGGGTCTGCAGGACGGTGGTGATGATGGTGGCGCCGCCCGGGGAGCCGACGGCCAGGAGCGGGCGGCCGTCCTCCAGGACGATGGTCGGGGACATCGAGGAGCGAGGCCGCTTCCCGGGGCCGGGCAGGTTGGGGTCCGGCACGCCGGGGGCGGCCGGGGCGAAGGAGAAGTCGGTCAGCTCGTTGTTCAGGAGGAAACCGCGGCCGGGCACGGTGATGGCGCTGCCGCCGGTGGACTCGATGGTGAGGGTGTAGGAGACCACGTTGCCCCAGCGGTCGGCGACCGTGAGGTGGGTGGTGTTCTCCCCCTCGTAGGTGGTCGGGGCCGCCCGGCCGGCGGTGGCGCAGGGGACGGGGTTGCGCGGATCGCCCGGCGCGAGCGGGCTGGTCAGCGCCCGGTCGGGCGAGATGAGGCAGGCGCGCGTGTCGGCGTACCGCTGGGAGAGCAGGGCCTGGGTGGGCACGTCCTCGAAGGCCGGGTCGCCGACCCAGCGGCCGCGGTCGGCGAAGGAGATCCGGGAGGCCTCGATGAAGTGGTGCAGGTACTGGGTCTCGGAGAGCCGCGAGAGGTCGGAACGCTCCAGGATGTTGAGCGCCTCGCCCACGGTGGTGCCGCCCGAGGAGGAGGGAGCCATGCCGTACACGTCCAGGCCGCGGTAGCGGATCCGCGTCGGCTGCTGCCGCTTGGTGCTGTAGGCGCGCAGGTCCCCGGCGGTCAGGTCACCGGCGCGGACGATGCGGGTCGCGGCCGGGTCGACGGGCGGCGTACGGACCGTACGGACGATGTCGTCGGCGATCGGGCCGCGGTACATGGCGCCGGTGCCCTTGCGGGCGATCTCGGCATACGTGGCGGCGAGGTCGGGGTTCTTGAAGGTGGAGCCGACGACGGGAAGCTGACCCCCGGGCAGGAACAGCCGGGACGTGTCCGGGAAGTCCCGGAAGCGGGCCTCGTTGGCCGCGGTCTGGGCACGGAAGGTGGCGTCCACGGTGAAGCCGTCGCGGGCCAGTTTCTCGGCGGGGCGCAGGAGCGGGGCCAGCGGCCGCGAGCCCCAGGCCTCCAGCGCCGTCTTCCAGGTGGCCGGCGTGCCGGGGACGCCGACGGCACGGCCGCTGGTCTGGCCCTCCGCGAAGGGGATCGGGACGCCGTTCTCCTGGAAGAGGGTCTCGGTGGCCGTGGCGGGGGCGGTCTCGCGGCCGTCGATGGTGTGCACGCGGCGGGAGGAGGCGTCGTAGTAGACGAAGTAGCCGCCTCCGCCGATGCCCGCCGAGTACGGCTCGGTGACGCCGAGCGCCGCGGCGGTGGCGACAGCCGCGTCCACGGCATTGCCGCCGGACCGCAGGACGGCGATCCCGGCCGCCGACGCGTCGGCGTCGGCGCTGGCGACGGCCCCGCCGTAGCCGGCGGCGACCGGCACCTTGGGCGGGGTGCCCGCGGACGGCGGCGCGGCGGCCCCGGTGGAGACGAGCGCGCCGGCGAGGGCGACGAGCGCTAACTGACGTGCGGCGGGACGACGCATCCCGTACCTCCCAGTCGACAGCCGGGGCCTAGGCTCGGCACTGTAACTTCACCGCACCCCCCGCGTCAGGAGCGCGTGGTTGCGGCTAGCATCCGCCGCATGAACGACGACGTGCGCAACATCGTGCTCGGGGTGGTGGCCACCGCGATCAGCGGCGGGTTCGGCTGGTTCGCCCGGACCTATCTGTGGCGCCGGGGGCTCCGTCGCAAGCAGGCCTTCTTCGGGCTGCCGACAGGGTCGGACTGCCTGTTCGTCGTCAACCGCCAGATGGGCGGCACGGAGGGGTCGGTGCACCGCCACGACGCGTTCGCGCTGCTGGAGATATCGGCCCTGATCAAGGACTGCGGGGCCACCGTGCAGATCGTCACGCACGACGGGGCGCGCCAGGGCTTCGGCGAGCGCGCCGAGTTCTGCGTCGGCGGCCCGGCCTCCAACGCGCGCACCACCGCCCACCTGGCCTCGATGCTGCCGGGCGTGCGCGTCAACCTCGACACCGAGCCGGGGCCGGACCGGGGCGCGATCCACGTGGGCGGGGAGACGTACCGCTGGGAGAAGGGCACGGTGGAGCACGTGCTGCTGGCGCGGCTGACGAACACGGAGGGCGCCCGCCCGGTGTTCCTGATCTCGGGGCAGACCGCGGTGAGCAACCAGGCGGCCGCCCGCTACCTGGCCCGCCACCACGAGCGGCTGGCCCACCGCCACCGGGGGGCCTCCTTCGCGCTGGTGCTCAAGGTGGTCAACTCGCAGGCGTACGGCCCGGACGTGACCGAGCTGGTCGCGGACGTCACCCGGGCCGCCCGGACACCCGAAGCGGCAGCCGTGTGATCCCGTTGATGAAGTTGGACACCAGCCGGCGCGGCGGACCCGCCAGTTCCGGCGCGGGCATGGCGGCGGTCCACTCCTCGTGCAGGACGCGCAGCTGAAGCCGGGCGAAGTGTGCGCCGAGGCAGACGTGCGGTCCGTCGCCGAAGGAGACGTGCGGGTTGGGGGTGCGGGCCAGGTCGAGGCGTTCGGGGTCGGCGAAGACCCGTTCGTCGTGGTTGGCGGCGGCGTGGAAGACGACCACCTTGTCCCCGGCGCGAACGGTCCGGCCGGCGAGTTCGGTGTCGACGGCGGCGGTCCGGCGGAAGCTGAGCACCGGCGGGTGGACCCGCAGGAGTTCCTCGACGGCGCGTGCGACGGGGACCCGGCCGTCGGCGAGCAGCCGGTGGGCATCGGGACGGCGGGCCAGCGCCAGCAGCCCGCCCGGGGCGGCGCTGCGCACGGTGTCGTTGCCCGCGACGGTGAGCAGGAAGAAGAACATCTCCAGTTCGGCCTCGTCCAGCCCGCTCGTGGCCAGCACGGTCATCAGGTCGTCGCCCGGGTGGTCCCGCTTGTGGGCGGCCAGTTCGCGGGCGTAGCCGAACATCTCGCCCAGCAGGGCGGGTGAGCGCGGATTCAGCGGCTTGCCGTCGGGGCCGAGCGGGGGCGCGGGCGCGTCCTCGGGGTCCTGGTAGCCGATGATCCGTACGGTCCACTCCAGCAGCAGGCCCCGGTCGGCGGGCGGTACGCCCATCAGGTCGGCGAGGTTGAGCAGGGCGTACTCGTCGGTGACGGTGCGCACCACGTCGGCGCTGCCGTCCTCGGCCCCGTCGCGGGCGGCACGCAGCAGGGTACGGGCCCGTTCGCGCACCCGGTGCTCGAAGGCGTCGACGCGCGCGGGGGTGAAGGCGCGGGAGACCAGCCGGCGCAGCCGCCCGTGGCCGGGAGGGTCCTGGTTGAGCATGGTGCGCCGGATGAAGGGCAGGTCGGCCGGGTCGGGGTCGCGGATCTGGGTCGCGCCCAGGTGGGAGGAGAAGGTGCGGTGGTCGCGCAGGACGCGGACCACATCGGCGTGCCGGGTCACCGCCCAGAACCCGGGCCCGGCCGGCCAGCCCAGCACCTCCGGCTCGGCCTGCCGGGCGACGGGGTGCCGCTCGCGCAGCCGCCGGTAGCGCGCGAGCGGGAGGCCCTCGGCGTACAGACGCGGGTCGAAGACGTCCGGCACGTCCGCATCGTCGGCATCGTCCGCGGCGAAGGGCGGTGCGGCGGGTACGGCGTCGGCGGGGGCCCCGGCATCCGGTGCGACGTGATCCATGGGGCCACGGTGGGGCGCGGGACGCACCGCGCGCAAGGCCGCGTACGCCGACGGCACGCAGACGGCACGCAGACGGCACGCCGACGGCACGCCGGGGACGTTCAGAGCCGGCAGCGCTCGGCGTCGAGATCGCCGTCCGGGCCGGTGAGCACGACCTCGGTGTCCTGACCCGGCCGTGCGGCGTGGGCGACCGTGCACACCAGCTGGCGCCGGGCCGGCCAGGACAGCGGCCCGACCGGGAAGTACAGCCGCACCCGCATGGTGGCGGGGTCGATGGTCTCCACGCCCCAGGAGGCACCGGCCACGGTGTCCACCGGGGGCAGTTCGGTGTGCAGTCCGGCGGCCCGGTCCTCGTCCGTGGGGCCGCGCAGCAGCCGGTACAGCACCTCGGAGGCCGGCATCGGCAGCGTGCTCCGGCGTGCGGCGGGCATCAGCCGGCCCTCGGGCGAGAGGAAGTACACGAAGGCGGTCTCCGGGCCCACGGGCACGCTGACGGTGGCCGGGGCACCGGCCTCGACCGCGCTGGTGGGCTTGATGCCGCAGCCGGACAGCAGTGCCCCGGCCAGTGCGACGGCCACGGCGGTGGCACCGGCGGTGGCACCGGCGGCGGCACCGGCGGCGGCCACGGCGGCCCTCCCGCCGCGCTCGCCGGCCGCCCGCTTCCGGAGACGCGTGCGCGTGCGCGTGGGCAAGCTCGTCATGGGCCGGCCTCCAGCGGCATCTCCACGGTGAACACCGCTCCCCCGGCCGGCGCGTTGCCGGCGCGGACGGTGCCTCCGTGCAGGTGGATGTTCTCCCTGGTGATCGCCAGCCCCAGCCCGGACCCGGCGGACCGGGTCCGGGCGGCGTCGGCCTTGTAGAAGCGGTCGAAGATGTGCGGCAGGACCGAGTCGGCGATCCCGGGGCCGCTGTCGGCGACCCGCAGGGTCAGCCAGGGCCCGCCGGGCCGGAACTCGGCGCGCGCGGAGACCCGTACCGGGGCGTCCCCGTGTTTGAGGGCGTTGCCGACGAGGTTGGCGAGGACCACGTCGAAGCGGCGCGGATCGAGCCGGGCCCGGACCCCCTGCGGGAGGTCGGTCACCACCCGCCCGTCGTTCCAGTGCCGCCGCTCCAGGGTCTTGCCCACCGCCTCGGCGACGTCCACGTCGTCGAGGTTGAGCTCGGCGGCCCGGGCGTCGAAGCGGGAGATCTCCATCAGGTCCTCGACGAGGACGGCCAGCTTGCCGGTCTCGGTGCTGATCAGCCGCAGTGCCTTGGCGGTGTCGGGGCCGAGGGCGTCGGCCTCCTCGTCGAGGACCTCGGTGACGGCGAGCATCCCGGCGAGCGGGGTGCGCAGTTCGTGGGAGACGTCGGAGGCGAACCGGCGGGCCCGGGCCTCGGCCTGCCGCAGGTCCTCGACGGACGTCTCCAGGGCGCCCGCGGTCTCGTTGAAGGTACGAGCGAGCCCGGCGAGTTCGTCGGCGCCGCGGACCTCGATCCGGGTGTCCAGCCGGCCCAGTCCCAGCCGTTGCGCGGCCTTGCGCAGGTCACGGACGGGGCGCAGCACGCTGCGGGCGGCGAGCAGGGCGGGGACGAGCGCGATGGCCAGGCCCGGCAGGGCCCCGGTGCGGGCGGCGTCGACCATCAGGTCGACGGTCCGCTTCTCGGTCTGCATCGGCATGACGGCGTAGAAGACGAGTCCGGTGGGCCGGGTGCCGGCGTCGACGGTGAAGACGGCGGGCATGGCGACGACGAGCACGGGGGTTCCGGCGTCGCTGCGCACCCGCTGGAAGACACCGTGCGGATGGGTGAGCACCTGGGTGCGCAGGGCGTCGCTGATGTGCCGGGAGGTGGTCGGGCCGCCGACGTTGGAGGTGGCCCGCAGGCCGCCGTACTCGCCGTAGACGACCCAGGGATTGGGCTTGCCGCGCCGGCCGATCTCGGAGGTCTCGCGCTGGAGCGACTGCTGGTCGAACGGCAGCTGGACCGACAGGCTCCCGGTCAGGTCGCGCAGGGTGCCCACCGCGGTGTCCTGGCTCTGCTTGAGGATGGCGGTCCGCGCCTCCCGGTAGGTCAGGGCGGCGGTGGTGACCGCGCTGATCGCGGCGACCAGCAGGAACGCCGCGACCAGGCGGGTGCGCAGGCCGAGCGGGGCTATGCGGGGCACGGGCGGCGCCTCACAGCGGTCCGAAGCGGTAGCCGAAGCCGCGCACCGTCTGGATGTAGCGGGGGCTGCCGGAACTGTCCTCGATCTTGTGGCGCAGCCGCCGCACGCAGGCGTCGACGAGCCGGGCGTCGGCGTGGTAGCTGTGCTCCCACACGTACTCGAGGAGCTGCTGGCGGCTGAAGACCTGCTCGGGCGAGGCGGACAGGTGCAGGAGCAGCTTGAGTTCGCTGGGAGCGAGGGCGACCCGGTCGCCGTTCTTGGCGACGGTCAGTCCGGCGCGGTCGACGGCGAGCTCGCCGTGGAACTCGATGCCGGGCCGGGCCGCCGGGTCGTACAGGCGGCGCAGGACCGCCTTGATCCGGGCCTCTATCACCTCGGTGCGGGCGGGCTTGACGATGTAGTCGTCGGCCCCGGCCTCCAGGCCGACGACGATGTCGAAGTCGTCGCCGCGCGCGGTCAGCATGATGATGGGCACCTGGCTGGTCTCGCGGATGCGGCGGCAGACCTGGACGCCGTTGATCCCGGGGAGCATGAGGTCGAGGAGGACCAGTTCGGGGCGGAACGCGGCGAGCCGCGCCAGGCCCTCCTCGCCGGTCTCGGCCGCGCTCACGTCGTGGCCGCGGCGGCGCAGGCCCAGGCCCACTCCTTCCCGTACGGACGGGTCGTCCTCGATGAGCAGTACGCGTGGCATCCGGTCAGTGTCCCCAGGTGGTCATGGCGTTTCCTGGCGCCGTCGGCCGATACGGCGGCGCAGGGAGTCCAGCGGTTCGGTGATCTCGGCCAGCCTCAGGGGCCGGGCGAGGAGTACGACGACGGCGGCGATCACCACGGTTCCCGCGCCGGCCGCGGCGAGGTCGCCCCCGCCGGCGGCGGCGCGCGCGGCGGCGTACCCGGCGGCGCCGGCGGGCAGGCAGGCGGCCAGCAGCCGCAGGTGGGTGCCCACGGCCGTGGCCCGGCGCCCGGCGCGGGCGGCGCCGCGCGGGCCCAGGCGGCGGGCGAGGGTGTACGCGGTGACGGCCATGCCGGCGGCGAAGGCGACGGAGGAGGCGGCGGCCATGCCGGTGACCGCCCAGCGCGGTGGCAGCACGGCGTACGCGGCGGCCGAGAGCGCCGCGTTCGAGCCTGCGATGACCAGGTTGAGGAGGAACGGGGTCCGGGTGTCGGAGAGGGCGTAGAAGCCGCGCGAGAGCACGTACTGGCCGGAGAAGGCGATCAGGCCGGGCGCGAACGCGACCAGGATGCCCGCCATGACCTCGATGTCGGCGGCGCCGGTGCGCCCGTACTCGAAGACGCTGCCGATCACCCAGGGGGCCAGCACCGCGAAGACGCAGGCGGCGGGCACGACGAGGGCGGCGCTGGAGCGCAGCGCGGAGGAGACGTCGCGGCGTACGGCGCCCAGGTCGCCGTCGGTGGCGGCGGCGCTCATGCGGGGCATGAGGGCGGTGACGAGGGAGACGGTGATGATGCCCTGGGGGACGATCAACAGCTGGTACGCGTTGCTGTAGGCGGTGTAGCCCGCGCCGCCCGCGACCCCGGTCTCGGCGGCCACCCGGCCGGTGGTGGTGGACAGGCGGGTGACGACCCAGTAGGCGATCTGGTTGGTGAGGACCAGCAGGACCGTCCAGCCGGCGTTGCGCAGCGGGCGGGCCAGGCCGCTCCCGCGCCAGTCGAAGCGGGGGCGCCAGCGGAAGCCGGCGGCGCGCAGCGAGGGGATCAGGGCGAGGGCCTGGACGACGATGCCGGCGGTGGTGCCCCAGCCGAGCAGCCGGGTGTCGGCCGCGCTCAGGCCGTCGGCGGTGTCGTGCGCGAGCAGGAGGAACAGCCCGAAGACGCTGATGATCACCAGGTTGTTCAGGACCGGCGTCCACATCATCGCGCCGAACCGGCCGCGCGCGTTCAGCACCTGCCCGAGGAGGGTGAACAGGCCGTAGAAGAGGATCTGCGGCAGGCAGTAGCGGGCCAGCGCCACGGTGGTGTCCGCCTGGGCGCCGGTGTAGTCGGTGTACGCCGAGACGATCAGCGGAGCCGCGAGGACCGCGACGGCGGTGAGCGCCACCAGGGCGACCGTGCACGCGGTCAGCAGCCGGTCGGTGTAGGCGGCGCCGCCGTCGGCGTGCTCCTTGGCGGCCCGGACCAGTTCGGGGACGAAGACGGCGTTGAGGGCGCCGCCGATGAGCAGCATGTAGATGATGTTGGGCACCGTGTTGGCGACGGCGTAGCCGTCGCCGAGCAGGCCGGTGCCGAGGGCCGCGACCACGACGGCGGAGCGGATGAATCCGGTGGCGCGGGAGACGATCGAGCCGGCCGCCATGACGGCGCCGCTGCGCAGCACCGAGCTCCTCGCCGGGGCCCTCGCCGGGCTCGCGCCGGCCGTGTCGGTGGCGCGGGCGATGTCGGTGGCGTCGGCGGAATCGGAAGTGGCCGCGGACCGGGCGGGGGCGGGGGCGGGGGCCGTCACCGGCGGGCGAGGTAGGCCTGGAAGGCCCTGTAGAGCGCCGTGTTGGCGTAGCCGTCCATCGGGGTCTCCCACTCTCCGAGCGTCTCGACGACCTGCCCGCCGGTGCCGAGCTTCCAGCGCAGCAAACCGAATGAACGTTCGTCGGGGTCAAGGGTGGAGGGTACCCCGCGCATGTCGTACTCGTCGGCGCCCAGCGCGTGGGCGTCGCACAGCATGCGCCACTGCAGGGCGTTGCTGGGGCGGACCTCGCGGCGGTGGTCGGCGGAGGCGCCGGTCTGGTACCAGACCCGCTTCCCGGCCACGATCATGGTGTGCGCGGCGAGGATCTCGCCCTGGTGCCTGGCCAGGTAGAGCCGCATACGGCCGGGCGCCTCGGCGTTGAGGACCTCGTACTGCTGCTGGTAGTAGCCCAGGGAGCGGCCGAGCCGGAAGCCGTCGCGCTCCTCGGTGATCCGCAGCAGCCGGTAGAACTCGGGCAGGTCGGCGGCGCTGCCCAGGACCGTCTCGACACCGGCCTTCTCGGCCCTGCGGACGTTACGGCGCCACTCCTGGTTCAGTCCGGTCCACAGGCCGTCCACGGTGCGGCCGGCGAGCGGGACGCGGAAGACGTGGCGGGGCTGGGCGTCGCCGTCGGACTCGCCGCCGCAGCGCTGCCAGCCGCGGGCGCGCAGCCGGTCGGCGACGGCGCTGCCGAGCGGGTCCACCTCGCTGGCGAGCACGTCGGCCAGCCGGCGCCCGGGCCCGGCGGCGGCCTTGACGGTGGCCGCGTCCCAGCGCCGGTAGGCGGGGGTGGGACCGATGCGTACGGCGAAGGCGCCGGCGGCGCGCAGGTGGCGCAGCAGCGGGTCCAGCCAGCGGTCGACGTGCGGGTCGGTCCAGTCGGCGACGGGCCCTTCGGGAAGGTAGGCGAAGTATTTGCGGGTGCCGGGGAATTGGCGATAGAGAACGAGGGCGCCCCCGGCGAGTTCCCCCGACGTCACGTGCCATCCGACCCTTTCCGAGCGCCAGAGGTCCTTTACCCCGGCCCAGGACGGGTACTGCAGAAAGCTCGCCCGGCCGTGCCGCGCGAGCAGGGCGAGGTACTCCGGGACCGGCAGGGTGCGCACGGCGAGCTCCTGGCCCTCGCGCGGGTCCTGATGCTGCTGGGCGGGGGTCACGAGCAGAGCGCACACGGCTGTCGGCCTTCCTCTGGTTCCGGATCGTCAAAGGACTCTCACAGCCGCCCGTGACCGGTGTGCGCGGCGATTGTGACCGGATGATGACCGTTTTGCTGCGGTCCATGTCACAACCGAATGTGCCGATATTTTCCGAGGAATGCGCAACCTAAAGTCGGGGCGTCCGCATCCTTCTTTGCGGAACATCATTGCTTCGGAGGGGTTTTCGTTGAGCCGCACACGCCGCACCGCACGCCAGGCCGCCGTCGCGGGGGCCGCACTCCTGGCCGCCGCCCTGACCGCCTCGTGTTCCGGCGGTGCCGGCGGGTCCGGCGGATCGGGTGACGCCAAGGGCGAGATGAAGAAGAAGGACATGGCCATCTCCGTGAACCTGACGGGGGAGCAGGTCAAGGCGGGCGAGCCGGTGAAGGTGTCGCTGGCCGAGGGGAAGTTCTCGCTGGTCAAGGTGGTCGACGGCAAGGGCGGCGAACTGCCGGGCCAGATAGCTGCCGACGGCAGGACGTGGACCTCCGAGCGCAACGCCGCCCCGGGCACGGACTACAAGGTCGAGGCGCAGAACACCGACAGCCAGAGCGCCACGGCCCAGTTCAAGACCACCGCGGCCGACAAGGTGAACAAGGTCACCATCGTCCCGGGCAAGGCCAGCGGCGGGACGGTGGGCATCGCCCAGCCGATCTCGCTGGTGTTCGACAACCCGGTGAAGAACAAGGCCGAGGTGGAGAAGCAGCTCAAGGTCACCACCTCGAACGGCACCGAGGGCTCGTGGGGCTGGTTCAAGGACTACACCGGCGCGGACCGGGTGGACTGGCGGCCCAAGGAGTTCTGGAAGTCCGGCACCGACGTGAAGGTGCAGATGAACCTCAACGGTGTCGACTCCGGCCCCGGCGGCGGGTACTTCGTCCGGGACTACAACACCGAGTTCAAGATCGGGAAGGACCGCCGGATGACGGTCGACCTCGACACCAAGAAGATGACGGTGACCGAGGACGGCAGGACGGTGAAGACGATCCCCGTCTCGGCGGGCACGCCGGGCGGGAAGAAGGCCTCCTGGTCCGGGAAGATGGTCCTGATGACCAAGGAGGGCACCATCCGGATGGACTCCCAGACGGTGGGCCTGGGCGACTCCTACGACAAGATGGTCGACTACTCGATGCGGGTGACCTGGTCGGGCATGTACATCCACGCCGCGCCCTGGAACGCGGGCGTCTTCGGCCGGGCCAACACCAGCTCGGGCTGCGTGGGCATGAGCGACGCCGACGCCAAGGCCCTGTTCGCCGAGGCGCAGGTCGGTGACCTGGTGGAGGTGACCGGCGACGGCTCCAAGGGCCAGGCCGAGATCGGCAACGGCTACGGCGAGTGGAACCTGACCTGGGAGCAGTGGAAGGCGAAGAGCGCCCTCGGCGGCACCCCGCAGAACGGCTGATTCGGACGGCCTCCGTTCGGCCAATCGTTACCACCGCGTAACTTACCGATGGGTTACCTTCAGTAACCCGCTCCCGTTACCGTCGGGTCACTTTGACAACCCGGCGCACACGAGGAGCGATTGATGGACCGCACCACCACCGCCGCTGCCGTGGCGGCCGTGCTGGCCGTCGCCGCGCTGGGCCTGGCCCCCCACCAGGCCCAAGCTGCGACGCCGGCCGTCCCGGCAGCCTCCGCCACCGGTTCGCCGGCGGTCACCTTCCACGACATCCCGGGCTCCGGCGGGATCACCCTCAAGGGCAATGTCTTCACACCGGCCGGCGCCCAGCCCGGCCGGACGTACCCGCTGATCGTCCTGCCGACCAGCTGGGGCATGCCCCAGATCGAATACATCGCGCAGGCCAGAAAACTCGCCGACTCCGGCTACGTCGTCGTCAGTTACACCTCCCGCGGCTTCTGGCTCTCCGGCGGACAGATCGAGGTCGCGGGCCCGCCCGACATCGCCGACGTCTCCGCCGTCATCGACTGGGCCCTCGCCCGCACCCCCGCCGACGCCGCGCGCGTCGGGGTCGGCGGCGTCAGCTACGGCGCGGGCATCAGCCTGCTGGCCGCCGCGTACGACAGCCGTATCAAGGCCGTGGTCGCCCTCAGCGGCTGGGCCGACCTGATCGAGTCCATCTACTCCGGCCGCACCCAGCACCTCCAGGCCGCCGGCATGCTGGGCGCCGCCGGCTACCTCACCGGCCGCCCCGGCCCCGAACTGAAGCAGATCCTCGGGGACTTCCTCGGCTCGAACCTGGCCAAGGAGGCGGACATGATCGAGTGGGGACGCAAGCGGTCCCCCGCCGCCCAGGTCGAGCGCATCAACGCGGGCGGTGCCGCCGTCATGCTGGGCAACGCCTGGGGCGACACCATCTTCCCGCCGAACCAGTACGCCGCGTTCTACGAGCGGCTGACCGGGCCCAAGCGGCTGGAGTTCCGCCCCGGCGACCACGCCACCGCCGAGGGCACAGGCCTGCTGGGCCTGCCCAACGACACCTGGACCAGCGCGCACCGCTGGTTCGACCGCTACCTCAAGGGCACCGACAACGGCATCGACCGCGAGCGGCCGGTCCAGATCAAGTCCCGCAGCACCGGGGGCTACGAGGGCTACGCCGACTGGAAGTCGGTGGGCGCGGCGGGCACCGAGCGGCTGGAGCTGAACGATTCCGAGCACGTCTTCGCGGGCGTCGACTCCGGCGCCAACGGCGGCGTCCTGTTCCTCTCCAGCGTCCTGGACCAGTTCGTCAAGGCGCCGCCCACCGCCTCCATCCCGCTGCTGCCCCGCTCCTTCGCCGCGGTGTGGCAGTCCGGGCGCTACGCCGAGGACCGGCGGGTGCGCGGCACCGCCAGGCTGCACACCACGGTCACGCCCACGAAGTCCGACGGCACCTTCGTCGCCTACCTCTACGACGTCGGCCCCCTCGGCATCGGCAGACTCGTCAGCAACGCCCCGTACACCTTCCACGGCAAGACCCCCGGCCGGCCCTTCGCGGTGGACCTGGAGCTCTTCTCCACCGCCTACGACGTGCCCGCGGGCCACCGGCTGGCGCTGGTGATCGACACCGTCGACCCGCTGTACATCGAGCACAACCCCACCGGCGCGCAGCTGACCTTCTCCTCGCCGAGGACCGATCCCTCGTACCTCTCGGTCCCCTTGCGCGAGCAGTGATCACCGACTGCTGCCGGACGGGGCTGGCTCATCCCGGCCCGCCCTGGCCCGGCAGCAGCGACGCGGGTTCGGCAGGAGCGACCTCGACGGCCCTGGTCTTCACGCTGCGGCGCTCGCGCCTGGCCACCCAGGTGGCGAACCAGGAGAGCAGCATGCACATCCCGATGTAGATCGGCGAGATGATCATCACCACCGGGATGAAGGGCAGGTCGTAGTCGAGGTTGGAGGCGATCAGCTTGCCCGCGTGCAGGAACTCCTCGTACGTGATCAGGTAGCCCAGCGAGGTGTCCTTCAGTGCCACCACCAGCTGGCTGATGATGGTGGGCAGCATCGCCCGGACCGCCTGCGGCGCGAGGACGTGGGTCATCACCTGGGTCTTGCGCATGCCGAGCGCGTACGCGGCCTCGCGCTGCCCGCGGTCCACCGCGTTGATGCCCGTACGGAAGACCTCCGCCAGCACCGACCCGTTGTACAGGGTCAGGCCCGCCACCAGCGCGGGCAGCGGCTGCGCCTTGAGCGCCACGAAGATGAAGAAGATCATCACCAGCACCGGCATGGCCCGGAAGAACTCCACGAACAGCGTGGCCAGCCAGCGCAGCGGCCGGTGCACCGAGAGCCGGCCGGCGGCGAGCACCGCGCCGAGCAGCAGCGAGAGCACCGAGGCGTACGCGAACGCCTTGAGCGTGTTGCCCAGGCCCCGCAGCAGCAGCTCCTGGATGCCCTCGTACGTGAAGGGGTTCCACTTGGCGGCCGTGAACTGCTCCGTGTCGAAGAGCAGATAGACGATCCACACCACCAGCGCCAGGATCAGCACGGTCGAGACGATGCCGTAGACCAGGTGCCGGCGCCGCGTCCGCGGGCCGGGCACGTCGTACAGCGCGGTCGACTCCAGGTCCCCGTACAGGGAGTGGGCGGTCATCGGGCGACTCCCCAGCGCTTCTCCAGCACGGTGAACAGCGCGCTGATGGACAGGGTGATGATCAGGTAGCCGACGGCGATCCAGACGAAGGTCCAGATGATGCTGTAGCCCAGCTCGTTGAGTGTCTTGTACGTCCCCAGCAGCTCGGTGACGCTGAACGCGCCCGCGATGGCGGAGTTCTTGGCCAGGGCGATCAGGGTGGAGCCGATCGGCGGGATCACGGACCGGAAGGCCTGCGGCAGCACCACCGTGCCCAGCGTCTGCGTGAAGGTCATCCCCAGGCTGCGGGCCGCCTCGCCCTGCCCCTTGGGCACGGTGTTGATGCCCGAGCGCAGCGCCTCGCAGATGAAGGCGGAGGTGTAGCAGCCGAGCGCGAGGACGGCGAAGACCTGGAAGGGCAGCACCACGCCGAAGCGCGGCAGCCCGAGCAGGACCGCGAAGAAGAGCAGCGTCAGCGGGGTGTTGCGCAGCACCGTCACCCACACCGTGCCGAAGACCCGCAGGGAGCCGACGGGCGCGACCCGGAAGGAGGCCATGACGAAGCCGAGGACCAGGGCGAGCAGGGAGGAGTAGACGGTGAGTTCGACGGTGCCGAGGAAACCCTGCGCGTAGAGGGAGAAGTTCTGGATGAGTACGTCCATGGCGTGCGCTCTCCCCTTCAGCTCGCCGGGTACCGGTCGATGGGCGGTGGCGGCGGGGCGGGTACGCCCGACAGGCCGAGCGTGGCGTCGTAGGCCCTCTTCCAGTCGCCGTTCTTCTCGATCGCGGCGAGCGCGTCGTCGAGGGCGAAGCGCAGCGCGTTGTCCGAGCGGGGCACGCCGATGCCGTACGGCTCCTTGGAGAACGGTGTGCCGACGACCTTGAGCTCCTCGGGGACCTTGGCCGCGTACCCCATGAGGATCGTGTTGTCGGTGGAGACCGCGTCCACCTGGTAGGTCAGCAGGTTGTCCACGCACACCGAGTAGGTGTCGTAGGCGACCAGGTCCGCCTCGGGGTACTCCTTCTCCAGCCGCTGGTACGGGGTGGAGCCGGTGGCCGAGCAGACCTTCTTGCCCTTCAGGTCCTCGGGGCCGTTGATGTCCTTCTCGTCCTTGCGCACGAGGAGGGACTGGCCGGCGATGAAGTAGGGACCGGCGAAGCCGACCTGCCGCTTGCGGTTGTCGTTGATCGTGTACGTGCCCACGTAGTAGTCGATCTGCCCGTTCTGCAGGGCCGTCTCGCGGTTGGCCGAGGCGATGGTCTTGAACTCGATGGTCTTGGGGTCGAAACCGAGCGCGGCGGACATCATCTTGGCGATCTCGATGTCGAAGCCGGAGTAGCGGCCGCTGGAGGGGTCCTTCTCCCCCATGTACGGCTGGTCCTCCTTGACCCCGACCACCAAGTGGCCGCGCCGCTCGGCCCGCTCCCAGGTGGGCGAGGCGGGCAGCTGGAAAGCGGTGTCGACCTGGTAGACGGGCAGGTCCTCGGGCTGCGGGCCCTTCACCGGCGGGCTGCCCTCCTTGCCGCAGCCGGCGACCGCCAGCAGCAGGGCCGCCCCCAGGAGGAGACGCAGGAGAAGACGCAGGACGAGGCGCAGCAGCACGCGCGGGCGCGCGGGGATCGTGGTCATCGCGGCGCCCCTCAGTGCTTGAGGATCTTGGAGAGGAAGTCCCTGGCCCGATCGCTCTCGGGGGCGGTGAAGAACGCCTCCGGGCTGCGGTCCTCGACGATCCGCCCGTCGGCCATGAACACCACGCGGTTGGCGGCGGAGCGCGCGAAGCCCATCTCGTGGGTGACGACGACCATGGTCATGCCGTCGCGGGCGAGCTGCTGCATGACCTCCAGCACCTCGTTGATCATTTCCGGGTCGAGGGCGGAGGTGGGCTCGTCGAACAGCAGCGCCTTGGGGTCCATGGCCAGCGCGCGGGCGATGGCGACGCGCTGCTGCTGGCCGCCGGAGAGCTGGGCGGGGTACTTCGCGGCCTGGTCGGCGAGACCGACCCGGTCCAGCAGCTCGCGCGAGCGCCCGTCGGCCTCGTCCTTCTTGCGCTTCCTGACCTTGACCTGCGCCAGGGAGACGTTGGCCAGGACGGTCTTGTGGGCGAAGAGGTTGAAGGACTGGAAGACCATCCCGACCTCGGCGCGCAGGGCGGCGAGTTCCTTGCCCTCGGCGGGCAGCGGCTTGCCGTCGAGGAAGATCTCGCCCGATTCGATGGTCTCCAGGCGGTTGATGGTCCGGCACAGGGTCGACTTCCCGGAGCCGGAGGGGCCGATGATCACCACCACCTCGCCGCGACCGACGGTGAGGTTGATGTCCTTGAGGACGTGCAGTTGCCCGTAGTGCTTGTTGACGTCCCGCAGCTCGATCAACGGATCGACGGCCATACGCTGCCCCACTTATAGCTGTGTCGAGTCAGCGCAAACTATCCAGCCGGGAAGGGCACTTCACCTCGACACGCCTAAAGAGGGCATAAGTATCAATCCGCCACGATGGGCACGCGGCCGGCCCGCGATGGGCACCTGCCCGGCCCGCGATGGCCGCTCGGCCGGCCCGCGACCGCCCCCGGGTCAGCCCTCGGAGGCCTCCGCGTAGGCCTGGGAGAGCTCGGGGGACCCCGTCATCGCCCAGGACACCCCCGACTCCACCACGTTCAGCTCCCGCCCCGAGGGCAGCACGATCACCGGCTGCCCGTTCGGCCAGATCTGCCAGCCGGTCCCCGGCACGGTACGGATGATCACCGTGCCGAGGTAGAAACCCGCGTCGTTGCCCAGCCACGGGACCGCTTCCGGGTCCCGCCGCCAGCGCGGCATCAGCTGGTCCAGGGCCTCCAACGACGCCGGGCTCTCGTCGAGTTCCAGCCCGGCCGCCCTCGCGTGGACGCGCAGCATCTCGCATTCCGAGAACATCTCGGTCACGCCCTCGGGATCCTCCGCGAAGGCCGTCGCCAGCGCCGCCCCCTGTCCGGTCTCGTGCCGATTCAGCCAGTTGCCCAGGAAAGGGATGTTCATACTGTCCAGCGTCGCATCACACGTCCAGATCGACAACGACCGGCGCGTGGTCCGAGGCTCCCTTGCCCTTGCGCTCCTCGCGGTCGACGTACGCGTCCTTGACCGCCTTGGCGAACGGCTCGTTGCCGTAGACCAGGTCGATGCGCATGCCGCGGTTCTTGGGGAAGGCCAGCTGGCGGTAGTCCCAGTACGTGTACGGGCGGTCGTACTTCAGGGGCCGCGGCACGACGTCCGACAGTCCGGCGGCGCGCAGGGCCTCCAGCGCGGCCCGCTCGGCCGGGGTGACGTGGGTCAGGCCCGCGAAGACGGCCGGGTCGAAGACGTCCTCGTCGGTGGGCGCCACGTTGAAGTCGCCGAGCACGGCGAACGGGCGCGGGCCGGCCGCGTCTTCGGCGACGGCGGTGGCCAGCGCGCGGAACCAGTCCAGCTTGTAGCCGTAGTGGTCGTGCTCGACCTCGCGGCCGTTGGGCACGTAGACCGACCACAGGCGCACTCCGCCGCAGGTCGCCGAGATCGCGCGGGGCTCCTGCACGCCCTCGTAGTCCGGGCCGCCGGGCAGGCCGGACACGACGTCCTCCAGGCCGACCCGGGAGACCAGCGCGACCCCGTTCCACCGGCCGGTGGCGTTGACCACGGCCTCGTAGCCCAGCTCGCGCAGCGCTTCGTGGGGGAACTGCTCGGCCGAGCACTTGGTCTCCTGGACACAGAGCACATCCGTGCCCGAGCTCTCCAGCCAGGCCAGCAGCCGGGGCAGCCGGGCGGTGATCGAGTTGACGTTGAACGTGGCGATACGCATACGTCCCAACCTACCGCCCGGCACCGACAGCCACCCGGTGTCACAGGTCGGTGGCGTCCCCCGCGGCCAGCCGGCCGTGGTCGGTGCCGCCCAGGTTGCCCAGCGCCGCGTCGTAGATCGGGCGGGCGAGGTCCGCGAGGTAGGCGTCGTGGATGTCGATGGCCCGGCGCGGCTTGACCTCGCGGAGGTAGTCGATCACCTCGGCGACCTTGTTCCAGGGCGCGTGCACCGGGACCATCAGGGTGTCCACCGGGGCCTGCGGCACGGTCAGCGCGTCGCCGGGGTGGAAGAGCGAACCGTCCACGAGGTAGCCGACATTGGTGATCCGCGGGATGTCGGGGTGGATCACGGCGTGCAGCTCGCCGTGCACCTGGACCTCGAATCCGGCGGCGCTGAAGGTGTCCCCGTGGCCGACGGTGTGGACTCGGCCCGGGTAGGCCGGGGCCAGCCGCTCGGCGACGCTGCGCAGGGTCCACAGCGCGGCGGCCGGATTCGCGTCCAGGGCGGCGCGCAGCCGCCCCTCGTCGAAGTGGTCGGGGTGCTCGTGCGTGACGAGGAGGGCCTCGGCCCCCAGGCCCGCGTCCGGTTCGCTGAAGGCGCCCGGGTCGATGACGAGCACGCGCCCGTCCTTCTCCAACTGGACGCAGGAGTGCAGCCTCTTGGTGAGCTTCATGATCCCCAGGCTAGGCGCTGGGCCCGGCCAGGAGGAGACGGCCTACGGCACGGCCGTGGAGACCACGTAGACCTTCGGCTTCTCCGGGTCCGACAGGTCGACGGTGATGTCCTGGGTGGGCCGCGGGTCGGTCTGGTCGTGGGTGGTGCCGTACCAGGCGTTCTTCGGGTTCCAGTTCCAGCCGGCCGTCTCGGTGTCGCGGTGGCCGATGGTCACGCCGCGGGTGAGGTCGTCGCGCTGGACGCCGTACCCGGCGAGGAAGCCGTCCAGGTCCTCGGAGGTGACGGCGAACTGCACGAAGAGCCGGCTGGTGCGCCAGTTGTTGGTCTCCAGGTACCCCACGCGCCACGCCTTGTCCGGGATCGGCACCTCGTACACGCTGCGCTGCACGCGCGAGGGCCAGCCCGGGCGCACGTGCGTCGCGCCGACCTTGGCGGCCTTGTCGCGGCCGCTCTCCCGGCTCTGCTGCGCGGAGATCACGAGGTAGCCCGCCGGTACGCCGATGAGCAGCACGATGATGATCGCGGTGAGCCAGCGGCGCAGGACGACGCGCCGCCGGTCCTCGGGCGGGCGGGCCGCGCCCTCGTCGGGGGCGGACATCTGGCGGGGCAGGGTGGGGGGCGGGTTCACTGCTGTTCCTGGTCCTTCGGGCCGGGGGTGTCGCGCCGGCCCAGCTGAGCGTAGCGCTCGTACCGCTCGACGCGCCGCCGCTTGGCGCGGCGGAAGCGCCGGGCGACGAGCCGGGCGAGGTCGGCGGCCCCGACCATACCCGCCTCCGGGCCGAGCTGCGCCTTCGCGATCCGCGCCTCGGGCCGGTAGCCGCGGCCGGTGAGGTGGCGGCGGAAGGCGTCCCGGGCCGGGCCGATCAGCAGGTCGTCGGCGGCGCTGACGCCGCCGCCGATGACGAAGCAGGACGGGTCGAGGGCGGCGGCGAGGTTGGCGATGCCGACGCCGAGCCACTGGCCGATGTCCTGGAGCAGCTCGACGCACATGGCGTCGCCCTCGCGGGCCAGCTCGGTGATCAGCGGCCCGGTGATCTCGTGGACGTTCCCGCCGACCCGGGCGATGATGTCGTGCGCGACCGGGGAGTCGGCGGCGGCGAGCTCGCGGGCCTCGCGGACCAGGGCGTTGCCGGAGCTGTACTGCTCCCAGCAGCCGCGGTTGCCGCAGGGGCAGCGGTGCCCGCCGGGCACGACCTGCATATGGCCGAACTCGCCCGCGACGCCGAACTTGCCGCGCTTGACCTGGCCGCCCTCGAGGATCGCGCCGCCGATGCCGGTACCGAGCGTGATCATGACGAGGTGGTCCTCGCCGCGGCCGGCGCCGAAGCGCCACTCGGCCCAGGCGGCGGTGTTGGCATCGTTGTCCACCATGACCGGCACCGCGAGCCGGGACTGCAGCGCGTCCCGCAGCGGCTCGTCGCGCCAGGCCAGGTGCGGGGCGAAGAGGACCCGCGAGCGGTCGGCGTCGACCCAGCCGGCCGCGCCGATGCCCACCGCGTGCACGTCGTGCCGGTCGGACAGGTCCAGGACCAGCTCCACGATGGTGTCCTCGACCACCTTGGGGCTCTTGGACTTGTCGGGGGTCTCGGTACGGATCTTCTCCAGGATGACGCCGTCGGCGTCGACGACGCCGGCCATCACCTTGGTGCCGCCGATGTCGATGCCGACGGTCGGGACGCGCGGGGCGGTCAGGTGCGACCGGCGCTCACGGGTGCCGATGGTCCGCAGGACGGTGCCTCGCGCCGAGCCCCGGTGGGCGAGCGTGAAGTCCCGGTACGTGCTCATCGAGTCGTGCCGTCCCTGTCCGTGGTCGTGGGGGCCTGCGGGTCGGTCCGCGTCGTCGATTCTGCCACCCGGGCGAGCTCGTGGCTCAGCTCGTCGAGCTCGGAGCCGCCCGCCATCTGGCGGGTGAGTTCGTCCAGGGTGATCGAGTCACGGGTGTGGCTGCCGGCCATCGCACCGCGCTTGAGCAGCACGAACCGGTCGCCGACCAGGTAGGCGTGGTGCGGGTTGTGGGTGATGAGGACCACTCCGAGCCCGGCGTCGCGGGCGGCGGCGACGTACTTGAGGACCACACCGGACTGCTTCACGCCCAGCGCCGCGGTCGGCTCGTCCAGGACGAGGACCTTCGCGCCGAAGTACACGGCGCGGGCGATGGCCACGCACTGGCGCTCGCCGCCGGACAGGGTGCCGATGGGCTGGTCGACGTCGCGCAGGTCGATGCCCATCCGCAGCAGCTCGGAGCGGGTGGTCGCGCGCATGAGATCGACGTCCAGGCGGCGGAAGGGGCCGCGGCCCCGGGTGGGCTCGGAGCCGAGGAAGAAGTTGCGCCACACCGGCATCAGCGGGACCACCGCGAGGTCCTGGTACACGGTGGCGATCCCGCGGTCGAGGGCCGCGCGGGGGTTGGCCAGCACGGTCTCCTCGCCCTCGATCTCGAAGCTGCCGGCGTCGTGCCGGTGCAGCCCCGAGATGATCTTGATGAGGGTGGACTTGCCCGCGCCGTTGTCGCCGAGGACACAGGTGATCTCGCCCGCGTCGACCTCCAGGGAGACCCCTTCGAGGGCGCGGATGTTGCCGTAGTACTTGCTGACGTCCGTCAGCTTCACCAGGGCCGTCATTTGCTGGCCTCCGCCCGCTTGCGCACCCATGCGTTCAGCAGCGTCGCGAGGAGCAGCATCGCGCCGAGGAAGAACTTGAACCAGTCGGGGTTCCACTGGGCGTACACGATGCCGTTGATGGTCATGCCGAAGATGAAGGCGCCCACGGCCGCGCCGACGGCCGAGCCGTAGCCGCCGGTCATCAGACAGCCGCCGATGACGGCCGCGATGATGTACAGGAACTCGTTGCCGACGCCCTCGCCGGACTGGACGACGTCGAACGAGAACAGGATGTGCTGGCCGGAGATCCAGGCGCACAGCGCGACGCCCATGTACAGGCCGATACGGGTCCGCACGACCGGCACGCCCACCGCGCGGGCCGCGTCCGCGTCACCGCCCACCGCGAAGATCCAGTTCCCGGCGCGGGTGCGCAGCAGGATCCAGGTGGCCAGCAGCACCAGCCCCAGCCACCACAGGATGGTGACCTTCAGGGTGACCGAGCCGATGTTCCACTGCGAGGCGAACAGGGCCCGCGCGGAGGAGAAGCCCTCCATGTCGGCGATGCTCTTGGTGGAGACCGAGCCGCTGATCAGCTTGGTGAAGCCGAGGTTCAGGCCGGTCAGCATCAGGAAGGTGCCGAGCGTGATGATGAAGCTGGGCAGCTTGGTACGGATGAGCATGACGCCGTTGAAGAGGCCGATGGCCAGGGTGACCAGCAGCGACACCGCCACGCCCACCCACACGTCGGCGGTCATCTGGTAGCTGAACATCGAGCTGACCAGCGCCGAGGTGGTGACCATCACTCCGGCCGAGAGGTCGAACTCGCCGCCGATCATCAGCAGCGCGACGGGGACGGCCATGATCCCGATGGTGGAGGCCGAGTAGAGGATGGTCGACAGGCTCGCGGCCCGCAGGAAGCTGTCGGCGGCGAAGGAGAAGAAGACGAAGACGGCGGCGGCGCCGACGACCGCGCCGAGCTCGGGACGGCCCAGCAGCCGCCGCAGCGGCGAGACCGGCGCGAGGCGCTCGTCCGCGGGGGCGGTGGCGGCGCTCATCGGGTCACCCGCTTGATGAACTCCTCCAGTTTCGCCGCCTCGGCGGCGGTGACGATCTGCGGTCCGGTCAGGACCGGGCGGCCGCCGCCGAGCGTGTTGAGGTTGTAGCGGTAGAGCCACAGCAGGTCCACGGCCTCGTAGCCCTGGAGGTACGGCTGCTGGTCGACGGCGAAGCCGAGCGCGCCGGACTTCAGGTCACGGGCCACGGACTCGTTGAGGTCGAAGGTGTCGATCTCGGCCTTGCTGCCGGCCGCCTCCTTGGCCTTGATCGCGGTCGGCGCGAAGGGCGCACCGAGGGTGACGACGGCGTCGACCGTGGGGTCGGCCTGGAGCTTGGCCTGGACGGCCGCCTGGACGGAGGGCATGTTCGTGCCCTCGACGTAGAGGTTCTCCATCGTGCCGCCGAAGGTCTTCTTCGCCCCGGCGCAGCGCTGCTCGTGGCCCACGTTGCCCTGCTCGTGCAGGACGCAGACCGCCTTCTTGCGGCCCCGCTCGGTCAGCTCGGTGCCGACGGCCTCGCCCGCGATCTCCTCGTCCTGCCCGATGTGGGCCAGGGCGCCGTACTCCTTGGACTGGGCGGATCCGGAGTTGACGGTGATCACCGGGATGCCCGCCTTGGCGGCCTTGCCGAGGACGTCCTTGAGGGCCTCGGGCTTGGCGAGGCTGACGATGATGCCGTCCACGCGCTGGTCGATGGCGTTCTGGACGAACTGGGCCTGCTGCTGAGCCTGGTCGTCGTGGGAGTAGAGGAAGTTGATGTTGTCCTTCGCCGCGGCCTCCTTGGCGCCCTTCTGGACGATGTCCCAGAAGGTGTCGCCGTCGCCCGCGTGCGTGACCATCGCGAAGGTCCAGCGCGGGGTGGACACGGCCGGGCGGCCCGCCTCGGCGGCCTTCGCCCGCTCCTCGGCGCGCTTGCCGCCCGTGGCGCTGCACCCCACGAGGGAGGCTCCCAGCACCGCCGCGAGCACGGCGCCGGCCCAGCGCGCCCCTGTCCCAACCCTAGACACGTCGGTGTGCCATCCCTTCCCAGAGCAGAAAATCAAAACCGGTCATTCCGGTTCCAGCCGCCCAGTATCCGCCACGGCGGTCCCAGTGACGGTCATCGGGGCCATCGTCGACAGGCGTGGGCGGATTGACAGGGGTCGCGTAGGGGTTCACGTTGAGTGCATGCGCATCGGGCTCATCGGAACCGGCCGGATCGGCTCGTTCCATGCGGCGGCGCTCAGCCGCCACCCGCAGGCGGGGTCGCTGGTGCTCGCCGACGCCGACCCCGCGCGCGCCGCGCTGGTCGCCGACCGGCTGGGTGCGACGGCCGCTCCGTCGGTGGACCAGGTGTTCACCTGGGGCGTCGACGCGGTGGTGGTGGCCTGCGCCACGAACGGGCACGCGGAGCTGGTGGTGCGGGCGGTACGGGCGGGGCTGCCGGTGTTCTGCGAGAAGCCCCTGGCCGTGGACCTGGCGGGAACCCTGCGGGTGCTGGGCGAGGTGGGCGCCGTGGGCGGGGTGCTCCAGCTGGGCTTCATGCGGCGCTTCGACGCCGGCTACCGCACGGCGCGCGAGCTGGTGCGCTCCGGCGCGCTGGGCCGGCTGCACACGGTGCGGACCATGACCGCCGACCCCGCGCCGCCGCCCGCCGGGTACCTGGAGACCTCGGGCGGCCTCTTCCGCGACTGTCTGGTGCACGACTTCGACATGGTCCGCTGGGTGACCGGGCAGGAGGTCACGCACGTGTACGCCACCGGTTCGGACGCGGGTCCGGCGCAGTTCCGCCGGGCCGGGGACGTCGACACGGCGGCGGCGGTGCTGACGCTGGCCGACGGGACGCTGGCCACCTGCACGGGCACCCGGTGCAACGGCGCGGGGTACGACGTACGCATGGAGCTGGCCGGGGAGCTGGACCAGGTCTCCGCCGGGCTGGACGACCGTACGCCGATCGCGTCGACCGAGCCGCACGGCCCGCCCCCGGCGAGCAAGCCGTGGCCGGGTTTCCTGGAGCGGTTCGGCCCCGCCTACGAGGCGGAGCTGGCCGCCTTCATCCACCTGGTGCGCGGCGAGGGCGGGAACCCGTGCGACGGCCGGGAGGCGCTGGCCGCGCTGCGGATCGCGGAGGCGTGCGAGATGTCCCGGCGCGAGGCCCGGGCGGTGCCGCTCGCGTCCGTGCCGGACCTGTGAGGGCACCGCGACCCGTGAAAGCACCGTGACGTGTGAGGCCACCGGGACGTGTGGGGGCACTGGCCGCTACCAGCGGACCGGCAGCTGCTTGACCCCGCGTATCAGCGTGCCCGGGATCCACTCGTGGGGGCCGGCGTCCGGGTCCGCCGCGAGGTCCGGGAAGCGCTCCAGGAGGGAGCGGACGGCGATCCGGCCCTCCATCCGGGCCAGCGGCGCGCCCAGGCAGAAGTGGATGCCGTGCCCGAACGCGAGGTGGCCCTGCGGAGCGCGGCGGATGTCGAAGGTGTCGGGGTCGGGGAAGCGCTCCGGGTCGCGGTCCGCGCTCGCCAGCGAGACCAGCACGGCCTCGCCGGCGCCGATCGGCACGCCGCCGATCTCCAGGTCCTCGCTCGCGAAGCGGAAGGTGGCGCCCTCGACCGGGCCGTCGTAGCGCAGCATCTCCTCGACCGCGCCGTCGAGCAGGCTCCAGTCGGCACGCAGGGCGGCGAGCTGGTCGGGATGGGCGAGCAGGGCCCGTACGCCGTTGGAGATCAGGTTGACGGTGGTCTCGTGGCCGGCGACGAGCAGCAGGAAGGCCATGGCGATCAGCTCGTCCTGGGTGAGCCGGTCGCCGTCCTCGTCGCTGTCCCGGATGAGCCCGCTGAGCAGGTCCTCGCCGGGGCGGGCGCGCTTGTCCTCGATCAGCGCGGTGAGGTAGCGGGCCGTCTCCGACAGGGCCCAGGAGGAGTTCGCCGCGGTGGTGGGCGCCACGACCTCGTTGGACCAGGTACGGAAGGCCTCGCGGTCGAGGTCGGGGACGCCGAGCAGCTCGCAGATGACGGTCATCGGCAGCGGGAAGGCGAGTGACCGGATCAGATCGGCGCGGCGGGCCCCGTCGGCCGCCATGGCGTCGAGCCGTTCGTCGGTGACGCGCTGGACGAGCGGGCGCAGCGCCTCGACGCGGCGGGCGGTGAACTCGCGGGCGACGAGTTTGCGCAGCCGGGTGTGGCGGGGCGGGTCCGCCTCCAGCATGTGGTTGTTGACCGCGCTGGCGGCGATCTGCTCGAAGTACTCCGAGGCCTGCCAGTTCTTGGACAGGCCGGGGTGGTTGAGGGCGGCGCGGGCCTCCTCGTGGCCGACGACGAGCCAGACGTCGCCGCCGCCCTCTCCGACGAGCGTGACCCGGTGCACCGGTCCGGCCTCGCGCAGGCGCGCGTAGTACGGATACGGATCGGCGTTGAAGTCCTCCGCGTACGAGCTGATGTCCAGGACCGGCATGGGACGTGCCCCTTCCCCGTATTCCCCCGTCGTTCCGGCCAGCGTAGGACGGCGGTCACCGGGCGGGGTCGGGATCCGGACACGCGTTCAGGTCCGGTCGGTGTGCGGCCGCGGGGCGGCGGTCAAGGGCAGGCGCGGCGGCCCCAGGCGGTGCCGGCGAGGACCAGGGCCGCGCCCGCGAGGCCGACGGCGCCCAGCCGCTCGCCGCCCAGCGCGATACCGGCGGCCGCGGCCCACAGGGGTTCGGTGCCGAGCAGCAGGCTGACCCGGGAGGGCGAGGTACGGCGGACGGCCCACGTCTGGACGAAGAAGGCGAACAGGGTGCAGAAGACGGACAGGAAGGCCAGCCCGGCCCACTGGGCGGGGCCGAAGCCGAGGGCGGCCTCCCAGGGGCTCGCCCCGGTACCGGGCAGGGCGGCGAGCAGGGCGAAGACCAGGACGGCGCCGCCGAGCTGCACGGTGGTCAGCGACAGCGCGTCGGCGTCCCTCAGGGCCTTCATCCGGGCCGTGAGCAGCACGTTCACCGTCCGGGCGCAGGCGGCGCCGAGGATCAGCAGGTCACCGAGGGAGGGTGTGGTGAAGCCGCCCGACTGGGTCAGCAGCGCCACGCCGGTGACGGAGAGCCCGGCCGCGGCGAGGAAGGCCCCGGAGGGGCGCACCCGGCGGACCGCGGCCTCGGCGAGCGGCGTGAGGATCATGGTGAGGCTGATGATCAGACCGGCGTTGGTGGCGGAGGTGTGGACGACGCCGTAGGTCTCCAGCAGGAAGATCCCGCCGAGTACGAGTCCCAGCAGCCCGGCTCCGCGCAGCTGGTCGGGGCGCAGCGCCCGCAGCCGCCGCCATCCGGCGGCCACCAGGACGGGGAGCACCACCGCGAACCGCAGCACGAGCACGGCGATCACGGTGTGGGTGGTGGTGATCCCCTTGGCGGCGAGGTAGCTGCCGCCCCAGACGACCGCGACGAGCAGGACGGGCAGATCGGCGAGCCGGGCCCGGCGGCTGACGAGGGCGGGCGCGGGGGCGGGCGTGGCGAGCGAGGACACCTGGCGATCTCCGGCGGCTGGTGCGGGTGGAGACGGCGGCGGCTCACACGGGTCGCGGGTCAACGTACCGGAGGCGATCTTGCGGGGTCGAGGGGTTTGCCCGCGGCCGGGCAGGAGGGCCCCGCCCGGCTCCCCCTCGCTCGTTCCCGCCCGGCTCCCCCTCGCTCGTTCCCGCTCGTTCCCGCTCGCTCGTTCCCGCCCGTTCCCGCTCGCTCGTTCCCGCCCGTTCCCGCTCGCCCCTACTCGCCGAACGTGCCGAAGGTGGCGCGGCCCGCCGGGCGGTAGGTGTGGATGGCCGTGCCGCTCTCGGTGGTGCGCGACTGCACGACGTCGCAGGTGGTGGGCAGGCCCCCGGTGGGGAAGAGGCGCCGGCCGCGGCCCAGGAAGACCGGGAAGACGAGCAGGTTGAACTCGTCGACCAGGTCACGGGCGAGCAGGTACTGCGCCAGCATGCCGCTGCCGTGCACCTGGAGTTCCCCGTCGATGGCGTCCTTGACCCGGGTGACCTCGGCCTGGAGCTCGCCGTCCAGGACGGTCGTCGGCGCCCACGAGGGGTCCTTGAGGGTGGTGGAGGCCACGTACTTGGGCAGGGTGTTGAGCTTGTGCGGGACGGGGTCCGCGGGGTCGTCGTGCTCGGGCCAGTAGGCCGCGAAGATGTCGTAGGTGCGCCGCCCCAGCAGGAAGGCCGAGGCGCGTTCGAAGACCTCGGTCACGAACTGCCCGGCCTCGTCGTCCCAGAGCGGGACCGTCCAGCCGCCGTACTCGAAGCCGTCGCTGGTGTCCTCGTCCCGGCCGCCCGGCGCCTGCATCACGCCGTCGAGGGTCACGAAGGTGGTCAGGGTCAGCTTGCCCATGGTTCTGCGCTCCTTGGAGGTGACGCGTGCGGTGTCCGAGCCGTTGCACGGGTTCAGACTCCCGGAGCGCGCGGAACTCATCGGTCCGCCACGCGACGGGAGCCCCGCGGAACGCGAGGTCGGATTACCGCCAGCACGTCCGCCCGCCACGGGATTTCATTGAACACGCAACCAATGAAGGAGGAGCCATGAACGGCAGGGCGGCACTGGTCACGGGCGGCAGCAGGGGCATCGGCGCGGCGACCGCGCTGCGGCTGGCCCAGGACGGGGCCGACGTGGCGATCAGCTACGTCAGCGACGAGCGGGCCGCGGCCGAGGTCGTCGCCAAGATCGGGGCGACCGGGCGGCGCGCGGTCGCCGTCCGCGCGGACGCCGGTGACGCACAGGCCCCGGCGGAGGCCGTGGCCCGTACGGTCGAGGCCTTCGGGCGGCTCGACGTGCTCGTCAACAACGCGGGGATCGGCGTCCTGGGCCCCCTGGAGAGCCTGGGCGCGGCCGACGTGGACCGGGTCCTGGACGTCAACGTGCGCGGGGTGTTCCTCACCGCGCAGGCGGCCGCGGCCCAGCTGGGCCGCGGCGGGCGGATCATCACCGTCGGCAGCTGCATGACCCAGCGGGTGCCGGGCCCGGGCGGCACCCTCTACGCGATGAGCAAGGCCGCCCTGACGGGCCTGAACAAGGCGCTGGCGCGGGAGCTCGGCGGGCGGGGCATCACCGCGAACCTCGTCCACCCGGGTCCCGTCGACACCGACATGAACCCGGCCGGCGGCCCGATGGCCGCGGGCCAGGTGTCGCTGACGGCGCTGGGCCGGTTCGGCACCGCGGAGGAGATCGCGGCGATGGTCTCCTTCCTCGCGGGTGACGAGGCGGCGTACATCACGGGCGCCGAGTTCTCGGTGGACGGCGGTCACGCGGCGTAGGCCGTCTCGTCCGGCCGGTGAACGGGCCACCGCCCCGGGGGTGCCGGTCCCCGGGGCGGTGCGCGGTGTGCTGTGCGCGGAATTCGGTGCCGGCCGGATCAGCCGCCCAGCTCCTGGTGGCGGGCGGTGAGGGCGGCGGCGCCGGCCTCGGTCAGCGAGCCGTACAGGCGCAGGCGGGAGAAGCCGCCGTCCGGGAAGATGTCGATCCGTACGTGGGTGCCGACGGCCGGGGCGTCCAGGACGAACCGGTGGTTGGTGTCGGGCTGCAGGCGGGTGCGCGGGAGGAACTCGGTCCACTCGCCCTCCTCGCCGGTCCTGACCGACAGCGAGGCCCAGCCGGCCGAGTTGCCCTTGAGGTAGGCGGTGTCGATCTCGACGGCGCGGATCTCGGACTCGGCGACGAGCTGGTAGCGGATCCAGTCGTTGCCGTTGTCGCGGCGGCGGGCGGTCTCCCAGCCGTCGTCCATCTTGCGGGAGCGGCCCGGGTTGATGGTGTTGGTCGGCGGGGAGTAGAAGCGGTTGGACGCGTCCTGGACGGCGCCGCCGTTCTCCAGCGCGACGACGTCGAACGAGCCGAGGGCGGCCAGCCACTTCGGGTCCGGGAGGACCTCGCCGTAGACGCGGAGCCGGGCGATGCCGCCGTCCGGGTGCTGGTTGACGCGCAGGTGCGTGAAGCGCTGTTCCACGCTCACCTCGAAGCCGTTGGCCGCGTGGCCGCCGACCGGGGTGCGCGGGACGAGGGTCGTCCACTTCACGTCGTCGCCGAGGAGCTCCTCGGGGGTCGGCGCGAGGGCGCCCTCCCAGTTGGTGCCCTCGACGGAGACGGCCTGCGGCATGTTGCCGCGGAAGTGGGCGGTGTCGACGACGATGCCGCGGATCACGCCGGGGGCGCCCAGGCGTACCAGCGCCCAGTCGTGGTCCTCGGCCGTGGGCCAGGGCTGGTCGGCGCCGGTACCGCGGCGGCGGCGGGTCTCCCAGCCGTCCATGACCTTGCCCTTGTGCCCGAAGTGCTCCGGGTCGAAGTGGGCGGCCTCGGGCACCAGGAGGTTCTCGCGCTGGGCGAAGAACTCGTCGTTGGCGGCGACGACCCCGGCGCCGAGCTGACGGTCGGCGAGGTTCGCGTACTGGGTGAACGGGAAGTCCGCGGTGCGGTAGTCGGCGTACGGGTCGCCGCCTCCGTACGGGTTCGCGTTACCGGTGAAGGAGGGAAGCGCCGTCACAGTCAGTTCTGCCTTTCGAGGAGTCGGCCGGTGGGCTCGGTGGGGGTGCCGTGGTCGGCGATCCGCGTGCCGCGCAGCCAGGTGGACTTCACGACGCCGTGCAGGGTCCTGCCCGCGTACGCCGTGACCTGGTTGCGGTGGTGGAGCTCGGCCGGGTCCACGGTGAACGTTTCTTCGGGGGCGAGCACGGCGAAGTCGGCGTCCCGGCCGGCCTCGATCGCACCCTTGCGGGCCAGCCCGGCGAGGGCGGCCGGGGCGGCGGACATCCAGCGGACGACGTCCTCCAGCGAGTGGCCGCGGCGGCGGGCCTCGGTCCAGATGGCCGGCAGGCCCAGCTGGAGGGAGGAGATGCCGCCCCAGGCGGTGGAGAAGTCGCTGGTCTTGAGGTCCGCGGTGGAGGGCGAGTGGTCCGAGACGATGCAGTCGATGGTGCCGTCGGCGAGCGCGTTCCACAGGAGGTCCTGGTTGGCGGCCTCGCGGATGGGCGGGCAGCACTTGAACTCGCTGGCGCCGTCGGGCACTTCCTCGGCGGTCAGGGTGAGGTAGTGCGGGCACGACTCGACGGTGACCGCCACGCCCTCGGCCTTGGCCGCGGCGATCAGCGGCAGCGCGTCGGAGGAGGACAGGTGCAGCACGTGCACGCGCGCGTTCAGCCGCCTGGCCTGGTCGATCAGGTTCCCGATCGCGGTGTTCTCGGCCTCGCGCGGGCGCGAGGCGAGGAAGTCGGCGTACTTGGGGCCCGGGACGGACGGCGCGGAGTCCAGGTGGTGCGGGTCCTCGGCGTGCACGATCATCAGGCCGCCGAAGCCGGCGATCTCCGCGAGGGAGGCGGCCAGCTGGTCCTGGTCGAGCTCGGGGAACTCCTCCACGCCGGAGGGCGACAGGAAGCACTTGAAGCCGAAGACGCCGGCGTCGTGCAGGGGGCGCAGGTCCTTGACGTTGTCCGGCAGGGCGCCGCCCCAGAAGCCGACGTCCACGTGCGCCTTGGCGCGGGCGACGTCCTGCTTGACGACCAGGTTGTCCACCGTGGTGGTGGGGGGCAGGGAGTTGAGCGGCATGTCGAGGATCGTGGTGATGCCGCCGGCCGCGGCGGCGCGGGTGGCCGTCCAGAAGCCCTCCCACTCGGTGCGGCCGGGGTCGTTCACGTGGACGTGGGTGTCGACGAGACCGGGCAGCAGGACGTCGTCGCCGAAGTCCTCCAGGCGGGCACCGGCGGGCACCTCGGCCTCGTACGGCAGCACGGCCGCGATCCTCCCGGCGGCGACGGCCACCGAGGCGGCGCGTGTCCCCTCGGGGGTGATGACGCGCGTCGAGCGCAGTACCAGTTCCACTGCCACGTCGGACACCCGGAACCTCCCCATCTACTTCCACAGAGCGAAATTCAACGTTCTGTTGACGGAGTCTTCACCGCGATCCGGGGCCCGTCAAGAGCGCCCGGACGGACCGCTGACGCGCCGCGATCACCCTTGGATGTTTCCACAAGATGGAATTAAGATTTCGTTCTACAGAATGGAGCGATCACCAGGCCACGCGGCCGGGTGATGTCCGACGGCTGTCCGCCACCCGGACAAACCGCCTCTGACCGGGGAGGACGGCCGCGACCCGGATCTGGGGAAGCCGCCGGCCGCCGGGTAGGCTGCTTCCTTGCCTGCCAGCACCGAAAGGACCGCGCCGTGCCGACGTCCAGCGCCAGCACCACCGACGCCTCCAAGTCCACCGCCGCCAGCGGTGGCGTCCAGTCCCTCGAGCGCGCCTTCGATCTTCTCGAACGAATGGCCGACGCCGGGGGCGAGGTCGGCCTCAGCGAGCTCTCCGCCGCGAGCGGCCTGCCGCTGCCCACCATCCACCGGCTGATGCGCACCCTCGTGGCGTGCGGCTACGTACGCCAGCAGCCCAATCGACGGTACTCCCTCGGCCCGCGCCTGATCCGGCTGGGCGAGTCCGCGTCGCGGCTGCTGGGCACCTGGGCCCGTCCGTACCTGGCACGCCTGGTCGAGGAGACCGGCGAGACGGCGAACATGGCCCTGCTCGACGGCGACGAGATCGTCTACGTCGCCCAGGTGCCGTCCAAGCACTCCATGCGCATGTTCACCGAGGTCGGCCGCCGGGTGCTCCCGCACTCCACGGGTGTGGGCAAGGCGCTGCTGGCGCACACGCCCGCCGAGGAGGTACGCGCGCTGCTCGCCCGTACCGGCATGCCGGCGGCGACCGAGAAGACCATCACCACGCCCGAGGGCTTCCTGGAGGCCCTGGAGCAGGTCCGGCGGGTCGGCTACGCCGTCGACGACAACGAGCAGGAGATAGGGGTCCGCTGCCTCGCCGTCTCCGTGCCGAACTCGCCGACCGCCGCCGCGATCTCCATCTCGGGCCCGGCGGGCCGGGTCACCGAGGCCGCGACCGAGTCGATCGTGCCGATCCTGCAGGGCGTCGCGGCCGAGCTGTCGGTGGCACTGGCCAACCAGAACCCGGCGTAGGGCCCGTCCGCCGCGCGGTCCGGCACGTACGAAGGCCCCGGACCCCTCACGTGGAGGGGGCCGGGGCCTTCGTACGCCCGCCGCGCCCGCGTCAGGCGGCCGGGACCGCGTCGGTGAGCCGGCCGTCGGTCATCGTCACCGTGCGGTCCATCCGCTCCAGGTGGGCGCGGTCGTGGGTGACCAGGACGGTGGCGGTGGACCGCTCGCGGGTCAGGGTGACGAGCAGGTCGAGCACGGCCGCGCCGCGCTCGTGGTCCAGGGCGCTGGTGGGTTCGTCGACCAGCAGCACGGAGGGGTCGTTCATCAGGGCGCGGGCGATGTTCACGCGCTGGCGCTGACCGCCGGAGAGCTGGTGCGGGCGCCGGTCGGCCTTGTCGGCCAGGCCCACCGCGTCCAGCAGCTCCAGGGCCCGGCGGCGCAGCTGCCGGGAAGGCCGCCCGGACAGGTGCGCCATCACCTGGAGCTGCTCGGCGGCGGTCAGCGAGGCCAGCAGGTTCGGCTGCTGGAAGACGATGCCTATGTGCTCGCGGCGCAGCGCCGACTTCTCGGCGGCGCCCATCCGGGCCGTGTCACGGCCCGCCACGACCACCCGCCCGGAGTCCGGGGTGACCAGGGTGGCGGCGACCGCGAGCAGGCTGGACTTGCCCGAGCCGGAGGGCCCGACGACGGCGGTCAGGGTGCCGGCGGGGACGTCGAGGCGGACCGCGTCGAGGGCGGTGAGCCGGCCCTCGCCGTCGGGGTAGGTGAGCGTGACGTCGCTGACGAGGAGGGTCATCGGGCGCTCCCGAGGGCGGTCAGGGGGTCGACGGCGGTGATCCGCCGGATGGACAGGGCCGCACCGGCCGCACCGAGCGCGATCATGATCGCGGCGGGGACCAGTACCGTCGGCGCGTCCAGGACGAACGGGACGTCGCCGCCACTGATCACCGCCCCGAGCCCGGCGGCCAGCGCCGTACCCAGGCCCGTACCGGCGGCGAGCATGACCACGGCCTGGCCGAGCGCGTCCTTCAGGAGGTACGGGGTGGAGGCGCCGAGGGCCTTGAGGACCGCGATGTCGCCGCTGCGCTGGATCGTCCAGACGGTGAAGAAGGCGCCGATGACCAGGGCGGAGATCGCGAAGAGGAAGCCGCGCATGAGCTGCAGCGAGCCGTTCTCGGCCTGGTAGGAGCCGATCGCGCCGAGCGCCTCGTCCAGGCCCTGGGTCTTGGTACCGGCGGCCCGGTCGGCGGCGGCGAGGTCCGCCTCGCCGGTGGTGGTCAGGGCGATGACGGTGGCGAGGGTGTCGATCGAGGTACCGGGGTTGCCGATGCGCTGCCAGTCGGCCAGATCCATCCAGACGACCGGGGTGTGGCTGTACGCGGCGGTGCCCGAGACGGCGCCGACGGTGAGTTCCAGGGTGCCGATGCGGAGCTTGCCGCCCGCCCGCAGGCCGCCGAGCTCCCGGGCGGCCTTCTCCGAGAGGATCACCTGGCCCTGGGTGAGGTCGCCGGGCGCGAGGCGCGCCGTGCTCTCCACGCCGAAGACGGAGACGGCGGCGGTGCGCTCACCGGCGGCGGCGTTGGTGGTGCGGATGCCGACGGGGTGGGCGGCGGTCACGCCCGGCCGGCTCCGCCAGGCCTGCCAGGCACTCTCGGACAGCTGGGACTGGGTGAAGGACACCTTCTGGTCCCCGGGGGGCGCGGCGAAGGCGAGGTGGGTGGCGGGCAGGCCGGTGACGGCCGAGATGTTCTCCCGGGCCAGTCCCGCGGTGAGCCCGGACAGCAGGCCCACCAGCAGCGTGATCAGCACGACGACCGTGCCCATGAGGGCGAAGCGGCCCTTGGCGAACCGTAGATCTCTCCATGCGACAAACATGATCCCCACCCTGCTGCTCCGCGTGGACGCCGGGCATCGCGCCCCAGGAGAGATCCTCGTATCGAAGGACGCACGCGGACATCGAACTTTTGGTTGACCGGGCGCGGCGGCCGCCCCCGTACGCTGGTCCGGTCATGCGTTCTCCCCGTTCCGCCCCCCGTCCCCGCACCCCCGCCCCGCCCCTCACGCCCGTCTCGCGCGTCCTGCGGCTGTGCCTGCACGCGCTGCTGCTGGGGCTGCTCGCGCTGGCCGTCGTACGGTCGCTGACCGGCGCCGCGCCGCACGCCGCGGGGGTGGTGGCCGCCGCCGCGGCGGTCGCCGCCGTGTACGCCGCCGGGGTGCGCACGCCCGCCGTGCACCGCTCGCCGCGGGCCGGCGCGGTGTGGCTGGCGGCGTTGGGCGCCGCCTGGCTGGCCCTGCTCACGGTCTCCCCCGACGGGCTGTGGATCGCCTTCCCGCTGTACTTCCTCCAGCTGCACCTGATGCCGCTGCGCTGGGCTCTGCCGGCGGTCGCGGTGACGGCGCTCGCGGCGATCGGCGGCTTCCTCGCGCACAGCGACACGGTCCGGCCCGGCGCGTTCCTCGGCCCGCTGCTGGGCGGGGCGGTGGCGGTGGCGACGGTGCTCGGCTACCAGGCGCTGTACCGGGAGAGCGAGCGGCGCCGGCAGCTGATCGAGGAGCTGATCACCACCCGGGCCGACCTGGCCGCCGCCGAGCACGGCGCGGGAGTCCTGGCCGAACGGGAACGGCTGGCCCGCGAGATCCACGACACCCTCGCGCAGGGCCTGTCGTCGATCCAGCTGCTGCTGCGGGCGGCGGAGCGGGCGCTGGGCGAGGACCCGCCGACGCCGCCGGTGGCGCTCGCGCACATCGCGCAGGCCCGGCAGGCCGCCCAGGACAACCTCGCCGAGGCGCGCCGGTTCGTACGGGCGCTGACTCCGCCCGATCTGGAGCACGGGTCGCTGGCGGCGGCGCTGGAGCGGCTGTGCACGGGGGCGCCGGGGCCGCGGGTGCGGTTCTCGCTCAGCGGTACGCCGCGTGCGCTGCCCACGCCGTACGAGGTGGCCCTGCTGCGGATCGCGCAGTCGGCGCTGGCCAATGTGGTCCGGCACGCCGGGGCCGCGCGCGCCGAGATCACGCTGACCTTCATGGACACGTCGGTGACGCTCGACATCGTCGACGACGGGCGGGGCTTCGACCCCGCGGCCCCGGGAGCGGGCGCCGGGGCGGGCGCGGGGGCGAGCACGCGTGCGGGCGCGGGGGCCGAGGGCGGCGGCGGCTTCGGGCTTCCCGCCATGCGCTCGCGGGCCGAGTCGCTGGGCGGCGTCTTCGACGTGGAGTCCGCTCCGGGCCAGGGCACCGCCGTGGCCGTGACCCTGCCACTGACCGAGGAGGCCCTCGTATGACGATCCGGCTGCTGCTGGCCGACGACCATCCGGTGGTCCGGGCGGGGCTGCGCGCGGTCCTGGACACCGAGCCCGGGTTCACGGTGGTGGCCGAGGCCGCGACCGCCGAGCGGGCGGTGGAACTGGCGGCGGAGCTGGAGCTGGACGTGGTCCTGATGGACCTCCAGTTCGGCGCCGGGATGCACGGCTCGCAGGCCACGGCCGCGATCACGGCCCGGCCCGGGGGTCCCAGGGTCCTGGTGCTGACCACGTACGACACGGACGCCGACATCCTGGCGGCGGTGGAGGCGGGGGCCTCGGGCTACCTGCTCAAGGACGCGCCGCCGGAGGAACTGGCGGCGGCGGTCCGTACGGCGGCGGCCGGGCAGTCGGCGCTCGCGCCGGCGGTGGCGCTGCGGCTGATGGACCGGATGCGGACGCCGGCGGAGGCGCTGACGAAGCGGGAGCTGGAGGTGTTGCAGCTGGTGGCCGACGGGCTGTCGAACCAGCAGATCTCCAAGCGGCTGTTCCTGAGCCAGGCGACGGTGAAGTCCCACCTGGTGCACATCTACGCGAAGCTGGGGGTGGACTCGCGGACGGCGGCGGTGGCCGCCGCCGGCGCCCGCCGCCTGATCCGCACCCCGTAGCCCGGGCCGCTGCGCGGGGCCTCTCCCCCACCCCGCCCCTTCCCGTAACCGGGGGCAAGCCCCCGGACCCCCGTACGTGCGCTGCGTGCCCGTTTGAGGCGCAGGGTCTGGGGCGGAGCCCCAGTTCGGGAAGGGGCGGGGTGGGGAAAGGGCCCCGCGCAGCGGCGCGGCCCCCGTCATGCGACCCAGTGCGGGCGGTCCACCGCCGGGGTCAGGGGGACGCCGTCGTGGAAGGCCGCCGCCAGGCGGTGGATCGCCGACTCCAGCGCGGCGGCCGGCAGCGTGTACGGGATCCGCAGCCGGTGTTCGAACGTCCCCGGGTCCACCCCGAACCGCGCGCCCCGCACGATGTGCACCCCGGCCGCGGCCGCCCGTTCCGCCAGCGCCGAGCTGACCGGTTCCCCGAGGTCGACCCAGAGGGACAGCCCGCCGGACGGGACCTGCCAGGACCATTCCGGCGTGTGGCGTTCCAGGGCCCGGACGAGGGCCGCCCGCTGCGCCCGCAGCACGTCGAGGCGGTCCGGCAGGCTCCGCTCCAGGCCGTCCAGCAGCGGCAGCGCCACCAGCTGGTCCAGGACCGAGCCCGTCATGTCGGCGGCCACGCGTACGGTCGTCAGCTCGGCCACCGTCCTCGCGGTCGCCCGGATCCAGCCGACCCGCAGCCCGCCCCAGTGGGTCTTGCTCAGCGAGCCGATCGTCAGCACGTGGTCCGCGCCGCCGCGCGGCGCGAGCGAGGCCAGCGGCGGTGGCGCGGGCACGTCGAGGGCGATGTCGGCGATGGTCTCGTCGACGACCAGCCAGGTCCCCACCCGCCGGGTGGCCTCCAGCAGGGCCAGCCGCTGCCCCTCGGGCATCAGCGCGCCCGTCGGGTTGTGGAAGTCGGGGATCACGTACGCCAGGCGCGGCGCGGTCTGCCGCAGGGTGGACTGGGCGATCTCCATGTCCCAGCCGGCGTCGGAGACGGCGATCGACGCGGTGCGCAGGCGGGCCTGGCGCAGGGCGTCGAGGGCGTTGGCGTAGGTCGGGTTCTCGGTGACGACCCGGTCGCCGGCCCGGCACAGCAGGCTGACGACGAGGGCGAAGGCCTGCTGGGCGCCGGCGGTGATCAGGATCTGTTCGGGCCGGGTCGGCAGCCCCCGCCGGGTGAACCGCTCGGCGACCGCGGCACGCAGGTCGGGCAGGCCGAACGGGTGGTAGCCGTGGCCGCGGGCGGCGCCGGCCAGCCGGGGCGCGACCTGGGCCAGCGCGTCGGCGAGGGCGCCGTCGGGGGCGCCCATCGCGGCGATGGCGAGGTCGGCGACCGGTGCGCCGTCGGCGGTGCGGCCGCCGGTGCCGGCCGCGCAGAGCAGGCCGTGCGCACCGACCGGGGGGTGGCCGTCGGGCAGCTCGGTCCAGGTGCCGGAACCGCGTCGGCTGCGGACGTAACCGCTCTCGCGCAGCAGGTCGTACGCGCCGGTGACGGTGGCCCGGCTCGCGCCGACCGCCTCGGCGAGCTCGCGCTCGGCAGGCAGCCGCACGTGCAGGGCGATCCGGCCGTCGAGGATCAGCGTGCGGACGGCGTCGGCGAGCGACCGGTAGCCGGGGCGGGCCAGCACCTCGGCGGGCAGCAGGGCAGCGAGCTGCCGGCTGCCGATCGTCCGGTCCGCCGTCTGGACCACTCGCCCGTTTGCCATGCCAACCTCCCCCGATTGGCCCTGCCTGACGGGGCCACCGGAGTCCAGACTCGCCGTATTGGACCTCGATTGGCAAGGAGAGTCGCCGAGATGCTGACCGATCGCGACGAACGGGCCCTGCTGCTGGCCGCCGAGAACCGCATCGCCACCCCGGTGCGGATCGCGCCCGCGTGGGCCCCTGTCCGGACCCTGCTGCGCCGCCTGCGGCGAGAATCGACCCCATGTCCTCCAACGACTCCTCTCCCGGCCCCGGCGACGCGCCCCTGATCGCCGGACTGCTCCTGGCGGCCGGCGGCGGCCGGCGGCTCGGCGGCCGTCCCAAGGCCCTGCTGCCCTACCGCGGCCGGCCGCTCGTCGAGAACGCCGTGCGCGTGCTGCGCGAGGCCGGCTGCGGCCCGCTGCACGTGGTCCTCGGCGCCGCCGCGGCCGAGGTCCGCGAGCGCGCGGACCTGACCGGCTGCGTGGTGGTCGACAACCCGGACTGGGCCGAGGGCATGGGCTCCTCGCTGCGCGCGGGGCTGGCCTCGCTCGCGGGTACGGGCGCCGCCGCGGCCCTGGTCTCGCTGGTGGACCAGCCGGGCATCGGGGCGCGGGCGGTGGCCCGGGTGCGGGCGGCGTACCGCTCCCCCGCCTCGCTGGTGGCGGCGGCGTACGACGGCGAGCGCGGGCATCCGGTGCTCTTCGGGGCCGACCGGTGGCCGGACATCGTGGCGACGGCGACGGGCGACAAGGGTGCGCGTGTCCACCTGACAGCGCACGCACGGGAGCTCACCCTGGTGGAGTGCGGGGACATCGCGGAGGCGTTCGACATCGACACCCCCGCCGACCTGGCGCGACTGGCCTGAGCATGGCGTGACCGCCGTGGCACTCAGGGCCACCGCGATACGGAATGTGTCGACTCAGAGAATCTCGACATCAACAAACCATTGAACTTCCACCATAAGGAAATTATTATCCACTGGTCAGAAGCGCCCTGAACCCCCAGACGGCGCCCGCGACCGTATCCCGGAACTCTCCACACCCGACGGCACTGCGTGCCGTCCTGCGCGAGCATTCCCCCGCGGCCGCCAGGCACCGCCGCTGAAGGAGTGACAGATATGTCCGCACCAGCGCCGTCCCCGCTGGCCATCGTCGACGCCGAGCCCCTGCCCCGGCAGGACGAAGTCCTCACCGAAGCGGCACTGGCCTTCGTGGCCGAGCTGCACCGGCGGTTCACCCCCCGCCGCGACGAGCTGCTCGCCCGCCGCGCCGAGCGCCGCGCCGAGATCGCCCGCACCTCCCACCTCGACTTCCTCCCGGACACCGCACAGGTCCGCGAGGGCGACTGGAAGGTGGCGCCGGCGCCGGCCGCGCTCGACGACCGCCGCGTGGAGATCACCGGTCCCACCGACCGCAAGATGACCATCAACGCGCTGAACTCCGGCGCCAAGGTCTGGCTCGCCGACTTCGAGGACGCCTCCGCCCCCACCTGGGAGAACGTCGTCCTCGGCCAGCTCAACCTGATCGACGCCTACGAGCGCCGCATCGACTTCACCGACGCCCGCACGGGCAAGGCGTACGCCCTCAAGCCCGCCGAGGAGCTCGCGACCGTCGTGATGCGCCCGCGCGGCTGGCACCTCGAGGAGCGTCACCTCCGGCTCGACGGCCGTCCGGTCCCCGGCGCCCTGGTGGACTTCGGCCTGTACTTCTTCCACAACGCCCAGCGGCTGATCGACCTCGGCAAGGGCCCGTACTTCTACCTCCCGAAGACGGAGTCGCACCTGGAGGCCCGCCTCTGGAACGAGATCTTCGTCTTCGCCCAGGACTACGTCGGCATTCCGCAGGGCACCGTCCGCGCCACCGTCCTCATCGAGACGATCACGGCCGCGTACGAGATGGAGGAGATCCTCTTCGAGCTCAAGGACCACGCCGCGGGCCTGAACGCCGGCCGCTGGGACTACCTCTTCTCCATCGTCAAGAACTTCCGCGACGGCGGCGAGAAGTTCGTGCTGCCGGACCGCAACGCGGTGACGATGACCGCACCGTTCATGCGGGCGTACACCGAGCTGCTGGTGCGCACCTGCCACAAGCGCGGCGCGCACGCCATCGGCGGCA
Organism: Streptomyces sp. NPDC090022; assembly: GCF_044748145.1. Classification (NCBI taxonomy): domain Bacteria; kingdom Bacillati; phylum Actinomycetota; class Actinomycetes; order Kitasatosporales; family Streptomycetaceae; genus Streptomyces; species Streptomyces sp. NPDC090022. The sequence continues at coordinate 46,477 of NZ_JBIVFN010000007.1, read as the reverse complement.
TGGCGGCGTTCATCCCGTCCCGCAAGGACCCCGAGGTCAACAAGGTCGCCTTCGAGAAGGTCAAGGCCGACAAGGACCGAGAGGCGGGCGACGGCTTCGACGGCTCCTGGGTGGCCCACCCCGACCTGGTCCCGATCGCCATGGCCTCCTTCGACGCCGTCCTCGGCGAGAAGCCCCACCAGAAGGACCGGCTGCGCGAGGACGTCGCCGTGGCCCCCGGCGACCTGATCGCGATCGACTCCCTCGATGCCCGGCCCACCTACGAGGGCCTGCGCAACGCCGTCCAGGTCGGCATCCGTTACATCGAGGCGTGGCTGCGGGGCCTGGGCGCCGTCGCCATCTTCAACCTGATGGAGGACGCGGCGACCGCCGAGATCTCCCGCTCCCAGATCTGGCAGTGGATCAACGCGGGTGTCGTCTTCGAGAACGGCGAGCGGGCCACCGCCGACCTGGCCCGGCAGGTGGCCGCCGAGGAACTGGCCGCCATCCGCGCCGAGATCGGCGAGGAGGCCTTCGCGGCCGGCCGGTGGCAGCAGGCCCACGACCTCCTGCTCCAGGTCTCCCTGGACGCGGACTACGCGGACTTCCTCACCCTCCCCGCGTACGAGCAGCTCGTCGGCTGAGGGCCCGCCCGCGCCGAAATCCGCTGATTCCGGCCGACCTTCGCACAGCGGCCGAAATCCGCTCCCACCCCGCCCCCGGTGTCGTCCGACACCGGGGGCGGGGCCGTTCCGTTCCCCGAACGACCGGTCGGTCGTTACGGCATCGTAATCTGCGGCTACCTAGCGGTAACAACGTGGGGCATGTCACCTTTCCCGTGCCACCGGCCGGCGGTACCCCCACTTCCCCAGCCATGCAGCGGAGTTGTTCCCGGCTTCGCCATGGCCGACCGCAGGAGTTCCGCTGTGACCGGATTCCGCACCGTCAACAAAAAGCAGAGGTACGGCCGTCGGGTGCGACGACTGGCCGGAGCGGGCCTCGCCCTCCCGCTGGCGCTCACCGCCGTGTTCACCGCCGGCGCGGGCACCGCGGCCGCCGGGCCCGGACGCGGCCCCACCGCCGTCGTGTCCCTCGGCGACAGCTACATCTCCGGCGAGGCCGGCCGCTGGAAGGGCAACAGCCTGACCAACAGCGGCAACCGCACCGGCACCGACCGCGCCTGGGTGAGCGGCTCCACCTACGACCCGGCGAAGGTATACGGCACCACCGCCGCCAACGGCTGCCACCGCTCGGACTCGGCCGAGGTCAGGAGCGCGGGCCCGATCGCCGACGTGGCGGTCAACCTGGCGTGCTCGGGGGCCACCACGGACAACGTCTTCCGCGCCGCGAACGGCGGCGTCGCCTTCAAGGGCGAGGCACCGCAGGCCGACCAGCTGGCCGCGGTGGCGGCGAGCCACGACGTCAAGGTGATCGCGCTGTCGATCGGCGGCAACGACCTGGGCTTCGCCGACATCATCGAGGAGTGCGCCTACGACTTCGTGCTGTGGGGCTCGTACTGCCACGACGACCAGCAGTACGCCGTGGACCAGAAGATCGACGGGGTCATGGCCAAGGTCGGCAAGTCCGTCGACGAGATCCGCGCCGTGATGTCCGCGGCCGGCTACGCGGCCGGGGACTACCGGATCGTGCTCCAGTCGTACCCGTCGCCGATCCCGCGCGGCGCGGAGAACCGCTACCCGCAGAGCGACTGGAGCCGGCTGAACACCGGCGGCTGCCCGTTCTGGAACCGGGACTCCGACTGGGCGCGCGACTCGCTCGTGCCGCAGCTCGCGGGCCGTCTGCGGGCGGTGGCCGCGGCCAAGGGCACCCAGTTCCTGGACCTGCGGGACATGATGCAGGGCCGTGAGGTGTGCGCGAAGGCGAGCAGGCTGGTGAGCGCCTCGGCTCCGGCGTCGGCCGCGACGAGCGAGTGGGCGCGCTGGATCGACAGCAGCGAGACGCAGGGCAAGGTGCAGGAGTCCATGCACCCCAACTACTTCGGCCAGCTGGCCGCGGGGCGCTGCCTGGCGCTCGTCCACGCGCGGACGTCCGGCGACTTCTCGTGCCGGAACACCGCCGGAGGGGACCACACCGGGATGTACCTGACCGCGCTGCCGTAACGGGGCGGCGGGCGGCCGGCGGCCGGGCAGCTGGCGGCCGGGCACAAATCCAGGTGAGGCGGGGACCGCGGGCTGCCATGCTCGGTCGTATGGCAGCCCGCAAGGTCAAACCCAGTCTGTACGTCTCCGTCGACATCGAGGCCGACGGCCCCATCCCCGGCCCCTACTCGATGATCAGCATCGGGGCGGCGGTGGCGGGCGTCCAGGACGCCGACGGATACACCGCCGCCGACCCGCAGGCGCACACCTTCTACCGCGAACTACGGCCCATCAGCGACGACTTCGTGCCCGAGGCGCTGGCGGTGAGCGGCCTGGACCGGGACCGGCTGCGGACCGGGGGCACGGAACCGGGCGCCGCGATGGCGCAGTTGCGGTCCTGGGTACGGAGCATGGCGGCCCGGACGGGCGCGCAGCCGGTGATGTGCGGCTACCCGGCCTCGTACGACTGGACGTTCCTGTACTGGTACCTGATGCGGTTCGGCGGGGACAGCCCCTTCGGGCACTCGGGCTGCCTGGACATGAAGACCCTCTACGCCACGAAGGCGAAGGTGCCCCTGCGGTCGGTCGCCAAGGGCACCATGCCGCGCGAGCTGCTGTCGCGGCGGCGGCACACGCACCACGCGCTGGACGACGCGATCGAGCAGGCCGAGCTGCTGAGCAATCTCATGCGGTGGGATCCCTGAACCCGGAAGGCCGGTTCAGGGTTCCGGGAGGAGGGCGCGCAGGGGCGTGCGGGTTCCCTCGGTGAAGGCCGCGCGGAAGGCCGCCGGTGTCATCCGGGCCCGCAGCAGTGCCATGGCGCGCGGCGGGCGGGCGGCCACCGGGCGGCTGCCGGAGACCGCGCCGAGCAGCCGGGCGGCCTGCGGGTAGCGGCCCTGGTCCGCCTCCAGCTGGGCCAGGAGTTCCACCGCGAAGGACTGCCCCAGGACGTCGCCCAGCTCCAGCTGGGTGGCCAGCGCCCGCAGCGCCTCGGCGCGGGCCGGCGCCGGGCGGCCCTCGCGCCATTCGACGAGGGCGTGGGCGTAGTGCGCCCAGGACCGTGCCCACGGGTCGCCCGGATCGGCCGGGGGGCCGTCCTCGACGGGGACGGCGGCCGGGTCGGTGTGCGCCAGGGCCAGGGTGTAGGCCGCCCACAGCGGCTCCCGGCCGGGGCCGAACTCGGGGTCGGCGGGCAGGATGTCGAGGGCGTCCCGGTACTCGGCGGCCGCTTCCTCGTAGCGGGCCTCCCACAGGGCGACCGTGCCGCGCACGTGCGCGAGGTAGGCCAGGCAGGTGTCCTCGCCCTCCTGTACGGCCGCGCTCCAGGCCTCCACCAGCAGGGGATCCGCCCCGCGCGCCTGCCCCACGCCGCTGACCAGCCAGGCCGCCAGCCACAGCGCGCGGGCCGGGCGTGGCGCAGGGTGCAGCGCCAGCGCCCGTTCGAGGTGCCGGCGGCCCTCCGCGGCCCGGCCGCAGGCCGCCCACAGGAACCACAGCGCGACCGCGATCTCCAGGGCGGCGCCCGGGCCGGGGGCGGCCATCGGGTTCATCGCCGCGCGCAGCTCGGGGAGTTCGCGCAGGGCCAGCGCGCGGGCCCGCCGCTGGCGGCCCTCCCACCACAGCTCCGAGGCGTACTCGGCCAGCACCCGGTACCGGTCGTGGTGGCGCCGGACGAGCTCGGCGGCGTCCCCGCCGGTGCCGTGCGCCAGCCGCCGTGCGGCGTACGCCCGGACCGACAGCGGCAGCCGGTAGCGGACGCCGCGCCCGATGACGCCCGTGTCCGCCCCGCCCGCGGCCGCCCCGCCCGGGTCCGCCCCGTCCGTGCCCTCCCCCGCCGTCTCCGTGAGCAGTGCGGGCGCGATCCGGCGCAGCACCGAGTCCGCCGCCGCGGGGCCGAGCGCGCCGAAGCCGCACACCTCGGCCGCCGCCTCGCGGTCGAAGGAGCCGGCGAACACCGACAGCCGCTCCCACAGCAGCCGTTCGTCGGGCGTGGCGAGCCGGAAGGTGCGTTCGGCGTCGACCCGGGTACCGCGCCCGGCGCCCCCGGCGAGGAAGGCGAGCGGGTCGGCGGTCAGGCGGCGCAGCGCCTGCGCGGGCGGGCAGCGGTGCGCGTGGCCGGCGGCCAGCTCCAGGGCGCCGGGGATGCCGTCCAGCGCGCGGCACAGCCGGGCCACGGCCGGCGCGTGATGGTCGGTCAGCTCGAAGGAGGGATCCGCGCCGCGGGCCCGCTCGACGTAGAGCCGTACGGACGCGTGGCCGGCGATCGCGGCCGCGGCGCCGGCCGTACCGGCGGGTCCGGCCGGTGCGGTGGCCACGGGCTCGGGGGGCACCGCCAGGGGCGGGACCGCGAGCACCGCCTCCCCCGCCGCCTCCAGCCGGCGCTGCGAGGTGGCCAGCACCCGCAGCCCCGGCAGCCCCGCCAGTAACTCCGTCACCCACCGGCCCGCCGCGTCGCTCAGTTGCTCGCAGCCGTCCAGCACCAGCAGCACCTCGCGCCCCTGGAGCACTGCGGCCAGCTCGCGGCGCAGCGGCTCCCTGCACGCCTCGGGCAGGGAGCCCAGGTCCGCCCAGACCACGTCCCGCCCGGCCCGCTCCATCAGGCTCCGCGCGGCGCGCACCGCGAGCCGGGTCTTGCCGATGCCGGCGGGTCCGGTGAGGGTGACCAGCCGTGCGGCGGCGAGGGTGGCGGTGGTGGCGGCGAGCTCCCGCTCCCGGCCGACGAGGCCGGCCGGCTCCGCGGGCAGCGCCGCACGGACGCGTGAACCGGCGTCCCCCACACTTTCCTCCCAGGTTTCCCCACACATGCACACAAGACCCCGTGGGCAGTTGAATGCGCAAAGAGAGATGATCGGTTGTACGACCGGCCCCCGGACCGATGACCGGGAGATCCACCAGGAGACGGCATGACCGCGGCGAGTTCCGCCATGGACGACTTGGACCGGGCACTCGTGCACGCCCTCCAGCTCGCGCCCCGCGCGAGCTGGGAACGGCTGGGGCCGGTCCTCGGCGTCCGCCCCGACACCCTGGCCCGTCGCTGGGACCGGCTGACGGCCGCAGGCGAGGCCTGGATCTCGGGCCTCGGGCTGCGGACGGACACCCGGCCGCCCTGTATGGCCTGGGTGGAGGTGGTGTGCACGGCGAGCAGCTCCCCGGCCGTCGGCGCGACGCTGGCCGGCGACCCGCACGCCATCGGGGTCGAGCACTGCACGGGCGCCCGGGACCTTTTGGTGTTCGTGGCCGTCCCGGATCTGCCCGCGCTGTACCGGTACCTGGCCTTCCGGGTGCAGCGGATCCCCGGTGTGGTCTCCACCCGTTCCTCCGTGGTCACGGCGGTGCACTGCCCGCCCGACCGGTGGCGCCTGGACCAGCTCACCCGCGTGCAGCGCGATCTGCTGACCGGCCGGACCCGGCGGGCGCCCTGGCCGGAACCGGCCGCGACGGCACCGATGCGCCCCGAGGACCGGCCATTGGTACTGGCGCTGGCCGCCGACGCGCGGCGCAGTGTGGCCTCGCTGGCCCGGGAGTCCGGGCTGAGCGAGTCGACCGTACGGCGGCGGCTGACCGGGCTGGAGGCGGGCAACAGCCTGCGCTTCAGCTCTGCGATGGCCGCCGACCTCTCGGGCTGGCCGGTGTCGGCGACGCTGTGGGCCGAGGTCGCCGAGCACGAGGTGGCCGACTGCGTGGCCGCGGCCTCGGGGCTGCGCGAGACCCGGACCTGCATGTCCGTCAGCGGTCCCTGGAACTTCACGATCGGGGCGCGGCTGCGCACGGTGGAGGACATCTCCCGGTACACGGCGGAGCTGACCCGGCGGCTGCCGGGGCTGCGGATCACCGACACCGCCGTCGCCCTGCACGTGCGCAAGTCCGAGGCGCAGGAGCTGGACCAGCAGGGGCGGCGGATCCGTACGGTCGTACCGGACATCTGGACCGACCCGGCGCCGGGCGCGGACGGGCCGGCGGGGGAGCGTTCCCGCCGCGTGGCCTGAGGGCGCGGCGGCGGCCGGTCCGGGCCGCCGGGGCGCGAGGACGGATACGGCGGCGCGCACGCCACGCCCGCAGTGGGTGACGTACGCGCCGCCGTACGGTCTGTCAGTGGGCGGGCACCGGCTCGGGTGCCTGCGCCCCCTTCTTGGCGCCCAGGTGGTTGAAGGCCAGGTTGAGCAGGATCGCCACCACGCAGCCGGTGCTGATGCCGGAGTCCAGGACGACCAGCAGGTCCTCGGGGAAGGCGTGGTAGAAGTCGGGCGCCGCGATCGGGATCAGGCCGACGCCGACGGAGGCGGCGACGATCAGGGCGTTCTCGCCCTTCTCCATGGCCGCGCCCGCCAGGGTCTGGATGCCGCTGGCCGCGACCGAGCCGAACAGGACGATGCCGGCGCCGCCGAGGACCGGCAGCGGCACCAGGGCGATGACGGAGGCCGCCACCGGGCACAGGCCCAGCAGGATCAGGATCCCGCCGCCGGAGGCGACGACGAACCGGCTGCGGACCTTGGTCATCGCGACGAGCCCGATGTTCTGGGCGAAGGCGCTGCACATGAAGCCGTTGAACAGGGGGCTGAGCGCGCTGCCGAGGGCGTCGGCGCGCAGGCCCCCCTCGATGGTCCGCTCGTCGGCGGGCCGCCCGACGATCCTGCCGAGGGCCAGGATGTCGGCGGTGGACTCGGTCATGCACACCAGCATCACGATGCACATGGAGACGATCGCGGCCACCTGGAACTGCGGGGCGCCGAAGTGGAACGGGGTCGGGAAGCCGATCGGATCGGCGCCGCGGATCGCCTCGAGGCCGGTCATGCCGAGCGGGACGGCGATCAGCGTGCCCGCGACCAGGCCGAGCAGGATGGCGATCTGCTGGAGGAAGCCGCGCAGGAACTTGCGCAGCAGCAGCACGATCAGCAGGGTCAGCGCCGCGAGGCCGATGTTCTTCATCGAGCCGTAGTCGGTGGCGGTCCGGTTGCCGCCCTGCGACCAGTTGAAGGCCACCGGCAGCAGCGAGACGCCGATCAGCGTGATGACGGTACCGGTGACGACCGGCGGGAAGAAGCGGACGAGCTTGCCGAAGTAGGGTGCGGCGAGGAAGCCGAGGAGTCCGGCGACGATGATCGCGCCGAAGACGACGGGAAGGGCGTCCTCCCCCTCGCCCTTGCCGATGGCGATCATCGGGGTCACACCGGCGAACGACACGCCGTTGACGAAGGGGAGCCGGGCGCCGATCCGCCAGAACCCCAGGGTCTGCAGGAGGGTGGCGAGACCCGCGGTGAACAGCGAGGCGCCCATCAGGAAGGCGGTGTCACGGGCGGAGAGCCCGAGGGCCGGACCGACGATCATGGGCGGGGCCACGACACCCGCGTACATGGCGGCCACGTGCTGGAGGCCGCTCGTGAACATTTTCAGCGGAGGGAGGGTCTCGTCGACCGGGTGCTTCTCCTCCGGTATGGCGACTGCATCTTTGCGAAAGCTGGGCGTCGGCGACTGGGCCACGGCGGCTTCCTCCGGTCGGTTAACACGTCGGCGGGGACGTGGGTGTCATGGAGGTGGTGCGAAAGGTGTGCGAGTCGAACCCGTATGCAGGTGTGGGAGCGGAACGAAGCCGCGGGGTGCAGGAGGCCGCGGGGCGGCACGAAGCCGCGGGGTGGCACGAAGCCGCGGGGTGGCACGAGTCACCGTCCCGGGGGGCGCCCCCGGCGAACCGGAAGGCGCCGCCCGGGAACGGCTGCCGTGGACCCCGCTCGGGTCCACGGCCACCGGCCGGGGGCCGTCCCCCCCGGCCGGACTCCGTGGGGATCAGCCCTGGGCGGTGATCCGCGCCAGGCGCTGCGCCTCGGCCCGCGTGGTGCGGGCGATGGCGTCCTCGTCGGCGAAGAGCAGCCGGTTGTTCTCGACGATCTGCTTGCCGTTGACGAGGGAGAGGGTGACCGGCGCGGCCGCACCGAAGACGAGCGCGGTGACCGGATCGGCGATGGAGGAGTGGGCCAGCGTGCCGAGGTTCCACATCACCAGGTCGGCGCACTTGCCGACCTCCAGCGAACCGATGTTGCCGGCGCGGCCGAGGACCTGGGCGCCGCCGTAGGTGCCCAGGCGCAGGGCCTGGCGCGCGTTGAGCGCGGCCTCGCGGTGCACCGGGTTCAGGCGGTTGATCAGCAGCGCGTTGCGCAGCTCGGTGTGCAGCTCACCGGACTCGTTGGAGGCGGTGCCGTCCACGCCGAGGCCGACGGGCACACCGGCGGCGAGCATGTCCGGGACGCGGGCGATGCCGGCGGCCAGGCGGGCGTTGGAGGACGGGCAGTGCGCGACACCGGTCTTCGTCCGGGCGAACGCGGCGATGTCGGAGTCGTTCATGTGGACGCTGTGCGCCATCCACACGTCCTCACCGAGCCAGCCGGTCGACTCGAAGTAGTCGGTCGGGCCCATGCCGAAGAGCTCGTGGCAGAACTTCTCCTCCTCGACGGTCTCGCTGCCGTGCGTGTGCATGCGCACACCGAGGCGGCGGGCCAGCTCGGCGCCCTGCTTGAGCAGCTCGGTGGAGACCGAGAAGGGGGAGCAGGGGGCGACGGCGACCTGGGTCATCGCGTCGAAGGAGGCGTCGTGGAACTTCTTGACGGTCGCCTCGGTGTCGGCCAGCGCACCTTCGAGGGTCTCGACGGCGTGGTCCGGCGGCAGGCCGCCGTCCTTCTCGCTGCGGTCCATGGACCCGCGGGCGAGGGTGAACCGTACGCCCATCTCGGACGCGGCGCGGATGATCGCGCCGGAGAGGTCGCCGGAGCCCTGCGGGTAGACGTAGTGGTGGTCCATCGCGGTGGTGACACCGCCCTTGGCCATCATGGCCAGGGAGCCCTGGGCAGCCGTGTACGCCATCTGCTCGTCGATGCGCGCCCACGTCGGGTACAGCGCCACGAGCCAGTTGAAGAGGTTGTGGTCGGTGGCCAGACCACGCGTGATCCACTGGTAGAAGTGGTGGTGCGTGTTGACCAGGCCGGGGGTGACGAGGTGACCCGTGCCGTCGATGCGGCGGACCACGTTGTCGAGGTTCTCGGGGGCACGGCCCGCGCCGATCGACTCGATCCGGTTGCCGGCGACGACGATGTGGCCCGAGGCGTACTCGGTGTCGTCTGCGTCGACGGTCGCGATGGCGCAGTTCTCGATGACGATGCGCTCGACCGCACTGTCAGGGGCTGCCGATGCTGCCATGGGACTTCCTCGTACTTTCAGTGGCGGTGCGGGCACGGCAAGGCCCAGGGGATTTGAGTGCCGGAGCCGGGGCCTTGACAGCTGACAGTACTGCCGCCCCGTGTTCTTCTCCGGGTGCCGAAACAGGGAAGTTCGTGGGGGTGTGGGCGTCGTCCCGGGGCCACTGCGGTGCCCCGGGACGCGCCTGCCGCATCAGAGGTTGGTCATGTCCACCGGGATGCGCGCGTCGGCGCCGTCCCGCAGGATCGTGGCCTCGATCAGACCGTAGGGACGGTCCGCGGCGAAGTACACCTCGTTGTCGTTCTTGAGGCCGAACGGCTCGAGGTCGACCAGGAAGTGGTGCTTGTTCGGGAGCGAGAAGCGGACCTCGTCGATCTCCGAACGGTGGTTGATGATGCGCGAACCCATCTGGTACAGGGTCTGCTGCAGCGACAGGGAGTAGGTCTCCGCGAAGGCCTCGAGCATGTGCTTGCGGGTGGCCTCGTAGGACTTCTCCCAGCTGGGCATCCGCTGCTCGTCATCGGTCCAGTTGAACCGCCAGCGGCCCGACACCTGGGTGGCCAGGATGCGGTCGTACGCCTCCTGGAGGGTCGTGTACTTGTCCTTGACGTAGCCCCAGAACTCCGAGTTGGTGGAGTTCATGACGATCAGGTCCTTGAGGCCGGAGATGACCTCCCAGTTCTGGCCGTCGTACGTGATCTGGGTGACGCGGGTCTCCTGGCCCTTGCGGACGAAGGAGTGCTTGACCTCGTCGGCGCCGATGAACTTGGAGTTCGCGTCGGAGGTGGCGATCCGCTCCCAGGCGTACTCCTCGATACGGATGCGCGCCCGCTGGATCGGCTCCTGGCTGCCGACGAACCAGCGCGCCAGGTGGATGCCGAACTGCTCGGCGGACTCGATGCCGTACTCCTTGGCGAACGCGTACACCGTGTTCTTGGTGGTGTCCGTCGGCAGGACGTTGGCGTTGGAGCCGGAGTAGTGGACGTCGTCCATGTCGCCGGAGAGGGCGACCGAGACGTTCAGGTCCTTGATGTGGTGGGTGTCGCCGTCCCGCGTGATCTTGACGACGCGGTTCTCTGCTTTGCCGTACTGGTTCTGGCCGAGAATCGTGGGCATGGTCTGCTAGCTCCCTCGGTAAACGGAGTAGCCGAACGGGTTGAGCAGCAGCGGTACGTGGTAGTGCTCGCCCGGGACGACCGCGAACGTGATGGTCACCTCGGGGAAAAACGCACCGCTGTCCCTTACGCGGGGGGCGTCCTGCTGCGCCTCGGCGGCTTGCTTCTTGGCGAAGTACGTCTCGGTCTCGAAGTCGAGGCGTACGTGGGTGGTGCCCTCCGGCAGCGCCGGCAGGTCCTTGCAGCGTCCGTCGGCATCGGTGGCGGAGCCGCCGAGGGCCGTCCACGGCGCGTCGGCGCCGCCGCGGGCGGACAGCGCGATGGCGACGCCCTCCGCGGGGCGGCCGATGCTGGTGTCCAGGATGTGGGTGGACACCGAAGCGGTGGTCTCCGTGCTCATGCCGGTTCACTCTCCTTCTACGAGGCGGGTCAGACGGATCCGGTTGATCTTGACGAGCTCGCCGCGGGCGATCTCCCGCTCGATCTCGGCAGTGTTCTCGATCCGGACCTTGACCGCGTCCCGCATCTGCTCACCGGTCGCACCGGTGGCGCAGATCAGGAAGACGTGGCCGAACTTCTCCTGGTAGGCCAGGTTCAGCTCGAGCAGCTCGGACTTGAGCTCCTCGGAGGCGCCGGCCATCCCGCGCTGCTCGCGGGCGGACGTCGGGTCTCCCGGCTTCGGGCGGCCGATCGGCGGGTGGCCGGCCATCGCCTCTTCCAGGTCCGCGGTGGTGAGCTCGGCCATGGCGGCGTCGCTCGCGGCGAACAGGGCGTCGGCGGTGGCGAAGGGGCGCTGGGCCAGCAGCTTGCCGCCCCATGCCGAACTGGCGCACACCTCGTGCAGCTCGGCCGTGGCCGTGCTGTCGTCCAAGGTGTTGAACCGGGCGAGACCCGGTGTCGGACTCGAAGTCACGGGAAGCCTCCGTGGCCATGTTGCTTTGACGGGCTGCGCATAGCTAACGCCCTCGGCAACACGGCGTCAACACTTTGTTGAAACTTCCCGTACACAAAAGCCGCCGCCCGGGTGAATCGGGCGGCGGCTCGTGACCGTGGGTGAATCGACGGTCACCCCTGGTTGGACTTATTCGCGTTTTCCCTGTTCAGGTAGTTGTAGACCGTGAAGCGGCTTACGCCGAGGGCGCCCGCGACCGTCTCCACGCCGTGCCGCACGGAGAAGGCGCCGCGCGCCTCCAGTATCCGTACGACGTCCTGCTTGGACTTGCGGTCCAGCTCCGCCAGCGGCATCCCGTACCGCCGCTGGAGCGCCGCCAGGATGTGGTCCAGCGACTCCGAGAGCTGGGGCAGGCGCACGGCCAGCAGGTCCTGGCCCTCCCAGCTCAGCACGACATCGTCGGGCCGGGCCTGGGCCGGATCCATCAGCTCGCCGCCCATCGCGTCGACCAGCGGCTTGACCGCGGCGACGAACGGGTGGTCGCGGGGCTCGGTCATGCGCCACCCTCCGGGATCACGTTGACCTGGAGCGAGACCCGGGTCGCCCCGGCCTCCAGCGCGCCGCGCAGCAGCGCGGACACCGCGCCGAGCACCTCGCCGGCCTCGCCCTCGGCGGTATTGCCGAACGGGCCGACGTCCACGGCGTCCAGCTCGGCCTCCTGGATGACCTCGCGGGCGGCCACGGCATGGGCGGGGGCCTCTTCGAGGTCGAAGGGCTCGGTCGTGAACTCCACTCTCAATCGCACGCGGTCAAGCTACCCCGAGGTATCGAATTTCCGGCAGTCCCCACTTGACAAGTGCGACGCCACCCTTGCAACCTTCCATCAAGCAGAAAACAACTTCCGCAATACGGAAGGAGCGCATACCCCTCATGGGATACACGGACCAGCGCTTCGATGTGAACCTTTCGATCCTCTTCACGGAACTCCCGCTCCTGGAGCGTCCCGCGGCCGCCGCCGCGGCGGGCTTCACCGCGGTCGAGCTGTGGTGGCCCTGGATCGAGACCCCCACCCCCGCCCAGGAGGAGCTCGACGCCCTCAAGAAGGCTCTTGAGGACGCGGGCACCCAGCTGGTGGGCCTGAACTTCTACGCCGGCCGGCTCCCCGGCCCGGACCGCGGCGCGGTCTCGGTGCCCGGTGAGGAGTCGGACCGCTTCCGCGCGAACATCGACGTGGCCGCGGACTTCGCCGCCTCGGTCGGCTGCAAGGCGCTGAACGCCCTGTACGGCAACCGCGTCGAGGGTGTGGACCCGGCGGTCCAGGACGCGCTCGCCCTGGAGAACCTGGTCGTCGCGGCGCGTGCCGCCGACCGGGTCGGCGCGATCCTGCTGATCGAGACGCTGAACAAGCCCGAGTCGCCGCTCTACCCGCTGGTGAGCGCGCCGTCCGCGATCGAGATCGTGGACCGGGTCAACGAGGCGACGGGCCTTGGCAACGCCAAGTTCCTGCTCGACCTGTACCACCTGGCGATGAACGATGAGGACCTCTCCGAGGTCATCGAGAAGTACGCCGCCAAGACCGGCCACGTCCAGATCGCGGACAAGCCGGGCCGGGGCGCCCCGGGCACCGGCGAACTGCCCCTCGAGGACCTCCTCGACCAGCTTGCCAAGGCCGGCTACCAGGGCTTCGTCGGCCTGGAGTACAAGGCCGCCGACGCCGCCGCGTCCTTCGCGTGGCTGCCGGCCGAGGCCCGCGCCGCGAAGTAACGGGCCGAAGTAACGGGCCGAAGTCCGGGCGAACGCCCAGGCTCTCTCGCCGCTTTTCGTACATAGCTTCAGCTGAGCTTCAAGAGAAGGACCCTCATCATGAGCAACACCCTCCCGAACATCGCCTGGATCGGCCTCGGCATCATGGGCTCGCCCATGTCCGAGAACCTGCTGAAGGCCGGCTACTCGGTCACCGGCTTCACCCTGGAGCAGGACAAGCTGGACCGCCTCGCGGCGGCCGGCGGCACCGCGGCCGGCTCGATCGCCGAGGCCGTCAAGGACGCCGACGTGATCATCACGATGGTGCCCGCGTCCCCGCACGTCGAGGCCATCTCGTACGGCCCCGAGGGCATCCTGGAGAACGCGAAGTCCGGCGCGCTGATCATCGACATGTCGTCGATCACCCCGCAGACCTCGGTCGACCTGGCGAAGAACGCCAGGGAGAAGGGCATCCGCGTCATCGACGCCCCCGTCTCCGGCGGCGAGGCCGGCGCCATCGAGGCCGTCCTGTCGATCATGGTGGGTGGCGAGCAGGCCGACTTCGACACGGCCCTGCCGATCCTCGAGGCCCTCGGCAAGACCATCGTCCTGTGCGGCCCGCACGGCTCCGGCCAGACGGTCAAGGCCGCCAACCAGCTCATCGTCGCGGTCAACATCCAGGCGTGCGCCGAGGCCGTGGTCTTCCTGGAGAAGTCCGGCGTGGACCTGACCGCCGCCCTGGACGTCCTGGGCGGCGGTCTGGCCGGCTCCACGGTCCTGACCCGCAAGAAGGACAACTTCCTGAACCGCGACTTCAAGCCCGGTTTCCGGATCGACCTGCACCACAAGGACATGGGCATCGTCACCGACGCCGCCCGCAACGTCGGTGCGGCGCTCCCGGTCGGCGCGGTCGTCGCCCAGCTGGTCGCCTCGCTGCGCGCCCAGGGCGACGGCGGCCTGGACCACTCGGCCCTGCTGCGCGCCGTCGAGCGCCTCTCCGGCTCGCAGGTCTGAGCGGGCCGGGCCCCTTCGCCCCACCCAGGGGCGCCTTGAGTTTCCGGATGGCACCGGTGCTGACACCTGTCCTGTCGCGCCCAGGCGCCGGTGCCGTCCGGAGCACCACTCCCCACTCTTTGTTCAACAAACTGTTGACGTTGCGTTCGGCCTGAAATTAGGCTCATCCGCATGGCGGAAGACGCTTTCCGTCAGCAGCTCCCGTACGGAAGGTCACCATGTCGAAGCGCGTGCTCACGACCGAGTCCGGCGCCCCGGTCGCCGACAACCAGAACTCCGCCACCGCCGGCGTCGGTGGCCCGCTCCTGATCCAGGACCAGCAGCTCCTGGAGAAGCTCGCCCGCTTCAACCGTGAGCGCATCCCGGAGCGCGTCGTGCACGCCCGCGGCTCCGCGGCGTACGGCTACTTCGAGGTGACCGACGACGTCACCCAGTGGACGTCGGCGAAGTTCCTGGACACGGTCGGCAAGAAGACCGAGACCTTCCTGCGGTTCTCCACCGTCGCCGACTCCCTCGGTGGCGCGGACGCCGTCCGCGACCCGCGCGGCTTCGCGCTGAAGTTCTACACCGAGGACGGCAACTACGACCTCGTCGGCAACAACACCCCGGTGTTCTTCATCAAGGACCCGATCAAGTTCCCCGACTTCATCCACTCCCAGAAGCGCGACCCCTTCACGGGCAAGCAGGAGGCGGACAACGTCTGGGACTTCTGGGCGCACGCCCCCGAGGCGACCCACCAGATCACCTGGCTGATGGGCGACCGCGGCATCCCCGCGTCGTACCGCCACATGAACGGCTACGGCTCCCACACGTACCAGTGGACCAACGCCCAGGGCGAGGCCTTCTTCGTCAAGTACCACTTCAAGACGAACCAGGGCATCCGCTGCCTGTCCTCGGAGCAGGCCGCCGAGATAGCCGGCAAGGACGGCAACAGCCACCAGACGGACCTCCTCCAGGCCATCGAGCGTGGTGTGAACCCGTCCTGGACCCTGTACGTCCAGGTCATGCCGGCCGCCGAGGCCGCGGACTACCGCTTCAACCCGTTCGACCTCACCAAGGTGTGGCCGCACAGCGACTACCCGCTGCAGCGCGTGGGCCGGCTGGTCCTCGACCGCAACCCGGAGAACGTGTTCGCCGAGGTCGAGCAGTCCGCGTTCTCCCCGAACAACTTCGTCCCGGGCATCACCGCCTCGCCGGACAAGATGCTCCAGGGCCGCCTGTTCGCGTATGCCGACGCCCAGCGCTACCGCCTCGGTGTGAACCACACCCTGCTGCCGGTCAACGCCCCCAAGGCGACGGTCGCCGAGAACTACGGCCGCGACGGCGCCATGGCGCTGCGCAACGGCTCGCGCCACGACAAGAACTACGAGCCCAACTCGTACCAGGGCCCGGCCGAGACCGGCCTCGCCCTCGGCGCCCCCAAGGCCGTGTCCGGCTTCACCGGCACGCACGAGGCCCCGGCCCACACCAAGGACGACGACTTCTTCCAGGCCGGTGAGCTCTACCGCCTGATGTCCGAGGACGAGAAGAACCGTCTGGTGGCGAACATCGCCGGTGGCCTGTCGCAGGTCTCCCGCGAGGACGTCATCGAGAAGAACCTGGCCCACTTCCACGCCGCCGACGCCGACTACGGCAAGCGCGTCGAGGAGGCCGTCCGCGCCCTGCGCGAGGACTGAGGGCGATCAGACGCGCCGGGGGCCTGACGGGAGGTCGGGCCCCGGGTGCCACCTGTTGCCGCGGGCCCGGATGAGGGGTGGTCCACGGCAACGGGAGGACGAGGACCGCGGTGGCGTCGAGCCAGTGCGGTGGTAAAGGCCCAGCGGCCCGTCTCTTGACCTGAGGGAGACGAAGCCAAGGTGTCCTGTCGCCGCCACCGCGGTCCCAGCCACTCCCCTATGACAGGGGACACCTCTGTAACAGAGGACACCGCTGCGCAGACGGAGTCACAGCAGCCCCACGAACCCCGCCCGGCGGGCGCGAACGTCCTGTCGCGCCAGCCTCGCCCCGTCGGGCGGTCATATGTCCCTGGCCGGAGCGCCGGGTCACGGACGGTCCCGTGGCCCGGCGCTCTGTCGTGTTCAGCCCCGGGGGCGCGGCAGGCACGCCAGCAGGTGCGCGGTGTACGGGTGGGTCGGGGTGGTCAGGACCGTGGCCGTCGGGCCGCGTTCCAGGACGTGGCCCGAGCCCATCACCAGCAGGGTGTCCGTGGCCACGCGGGCCACGCCCAGGTCGTGGGTGATGAAGACGTACGCCGCGGTGGTCGACGCCCGGATCTCGGTCAGCAGGTTGAGGATCTGGGCCTGGACCGACACGTCCAGGGCCGCCACCGCCTCGTCCAGGACCAGGACCTTCGGTTCGACGGCCAGCGCCCGGGCGATCGCCACCCGCTGGCGCTGGCCTCCTGAGAGTTCGCGCGGGCGGGACGCGGCCTCACGGGTGCCCAGGCCCACCTGGTCCGGGAGTTCACGGACCCGGGGCCCGGCGGCACGGTCCGGGAAGTGCAGCCGCAGGGTCTCGCGCAGGACCTCGCCCGCCGGGATCCGCGGGTCAAGGGAGAGCAGCGGGTCCTGGAAGACCAGCTGGACCTGGCGGGCCCGGTGCCGGCGGGCGGTACGGCCGCGGACCGCCGGCGCCCGAGTCAGACCGTCGACGAGGACCTCGCCGGCGTCGGGGCGTTCGAGGCCCGCCAGGATCCGGGCCGTCGTGGTCTTGCCCGACCCCGAGCCGCCGACGATCCCCAGGGACCCACCCGCCGGAACCGTGAACGACACCTCGTCCACCGCCCGCACGGCGCAGCAGGGAGACGCGGGTGCCGAGGATCAGCCGGGAGAGTGTGTCACGGCCGCTGATGTCCCCGCCGAGCGGGAGGTCCGGCGAGGGCGCGGCCAGGGAGGCGGCGAAGTCGACGGCGTGCGGATCGTGCGGTGCGAGCCAGGGCGCGGCGAGCGCGACCAGGACGACGAGCACGACGACGGCGAGGCAGCCGCGGTGCAGCCAGGAGCCGGCGGCCGCGGTGCGCGGGGTGCGCTCGCGCGTGTGCGGGCGGGTGCGCAGGAGCAGGGCGGTCATGCGGTGTTCCTCCCGCCGAGCCGGATCCGGGGGTCGATCAGTGGGTGGACGAGGTCGAGGACCAGGTTGACCAGGACGAACAGGGACACGGTCAGCAGCGAGATGGCGAGGTTGATCGTGGTCAGGCTCTCGCCCTGGTAGAGGTGGCCGTCGTCGGCGGCGCGCAGCCGGGCCAGCGGCTCGGGCGGGACCAACGTCTGCGAATCGCTGATGCGCTGGACCCCGCAGCTCACCCTGGAGCCGGGCCTCGCCGAGAAGGTCGGCCACCCCGACTCCGTCACCTGGGTCTACGACCTGCGCCCCGGCGTACGGTTCCACAGCGGCGCCGCGATGACGGCCGACGACGTGGTCGTGAGCTTGAACCGCCACCGCGACCCCGCCCTCGGCTCGTACTGGGTGGAGGACTTCAAGAACGTCGCGTCGGTCGAGAAGACCGGCCCCCTCCAGGTCACCGTCACCCTCACCACCCCCGACGCGCTGTTCCCGCAGGCCATGGCCAACTCCGCCGGTACGGTCGCCGGCGCGGCCGCCATGGCGGAGCAGGGCGCGGCCTTCGGCACCGCCGACGGAGGCCTGGACTGCACCGGCTGTGCGGTGGCGGGTGCGGTGGCGGTGCGATGGCGATGTGATGACCTGACTGAAAATCCAGTCAGGATCGCAGGTGGGAGCTATCGTGGGACCTGACTGAAAGGTCAGTCAAGGGGTATGGACCGACAGAAGGGTTTGAGCCGGCGTGGCCGACCGTCAAGCGTTGATCCTGGAAGCAGCCGTACGCGTCATCGCCCGCAACGGCGTCAGAGGCCTGCGCGTGGAGGAACTCGCGTCGGAGGCCGGGGTCTCCACAGCGCTGATCTACTACCACTTCAAGGACCGGGCGGGCCTGATCCGGCGCACCCTCGCCTTCATCAGCGACCGGGCCACCGGCTACACCGACGAGGCCCTCAAGAAGGCGCCCGACGCCCGCGCCGAGCTGCTCCAGCTGCTGCTCAGCGAACTTCAGGACACGGCGCGGGTGCGCGAGAACAGCATCGCCTGGGGCGAGCTGCGGGCCAGCGCCATCTTCGACACGGACCTGCGCGAGCCGCTGGCCGAGTCCACCCGCTCGTGGGCCGAGGACGTCGCCGAGACGATCAGGGACGCGCAGGCGGCGAGCCTGGCGGACCTGCGCGTCGAGCCGCTGGACGCGGCGGAGCGGCTGACGGCGCTGGTGGAGGGGCTGAGCGAGCGCTGGCTGAGCGGTTCGCTGACCCTGGAGCGGGCCCGGTCCCTGCTGACCGGCGCGATCGATGCCGAACTCGGGCCGCGCCCCGCGTAACCCCCGCCCCCGCCCCCGCCCCGGATACACGACGACCCCCGTCCCTCCTCACGGAGGGACGGGGGTCGTTCGGCAGCGCTATGAGACGTATGAGACCTGAGAGGCGGTTCAGACCAGCGGACGGATCGCGGTCGGGGCGTGGCCCGGCTCGGTCGCCAGCTCCTCGAACTCGGTGACGTCGCTCATGTCGACGGTCTTGCTCATCGCGATGTTGGTGACGCGCTCCAGGATCGCCTCGACGACGACCGGGACCTGGAACTCCTGGGCCAGCTTCTTGGCCTCCTCGAAGGCCGCGCCCAGCTCGTTCGGGTCGGTCACGCGGATGGCCTTGACGCCCAGGCCCTCGGCGACCTTGACGTGGTCGACGCCGTAGACGCCGAGCTCCGGGGTGTTGATGTTCTCGAACTCGAGGTTGACCTCGAAGTTGATGCCGAGGCCGCCCTGCGCCTGACGGATCAGGCCCAGGTAGGCGTTGTTCACCAGGACGTGGACGTAGGGGACCTTGTGCTGGGCGGCGACCGCCAGCTCCTCGATCATGAACTGGAAGTCGTAGTCGCCCGACAGCGCGACGATCGGGGTGTCCGGGTCCGCGGTGGCGGCGCCGATCGCGGCCGGGATGGTCCAGCCGAGCGGGCCGGCCTGGCCGCAGTTGATCCAGTGCCGCGGCTTGTAGACGTGCAGGAACTGCGCGGCGGCGATCTGGGAGAGGCCGATGGTGGTGACGTAGCGCGTCTCCGGGCCGAAGGCGCGGTTCATCTCCTCGTAGACCCGCTGCGGCTTCATCGGGATGTTGTCGAAGTGCGTACGCCGCTGGAGCGTGCCCTTGCGCTCCTGCGCGGACGCCGCCCACGCGGAGAAGTCCGGCAGCCGGCCCGCCGCCTTGAGCTCCTTGGCGACCTCGATGAAGAGCTCCAGCGCGACCTTGGCGTCGGAGGCGATGCCGTAGTCGGGGGCGAAGATCTTGCCGAGCTGGGTCGGCTCGATGTCGACGTGGACGAACGTGCGGCCCTTGGTGTACGCCTCCAGGTTGTACCCGGTGTGGCGGTTGGCCCAGCGGTTGCCCAGGCCCAGGACGAAGTCCGAGGCGAGGAAGGTCTCGTTGCCGTAGCGGTGCGCGGTCTGCACACCGACCATGCCGGCGGCCAGCTCGTGGTCGTCCGGGATGGTGCCCCAGCCCATCAGGGTGGAGATGACCGGGACACCGGTCAGCTCGGCGAACTCGACCAGCAGGTCGGTGGCGTCGGCGTTGATGATGCCGCCACCGGCGACGATCAGCGGACGCTCGGACTCCAGCAGGAACCCGATGGCCTTCTCGATCTGCGCGCGGGTCGCGGCCGGCTTGTAGACCGGCAGCGGCTCGTACGTCTCCGGGTCGAACTCGATCTCGGTCAGCTGGACGTCGATCGGCAGGTCGATGAGGACCGGGCCGGGACGGCCGGAGCGCATCAGGTGGAAGGCCTGCTGGAACACGCCCGGGACCTGCGCGGCCTCCAGGACGGTGGTCGCGGCCTTGGTGACCGGCTTGGCGATCGAGGCGATGTCGACGGCCTGGAAGTCCTCCTTGTGGAGCTTCGAGACCGGAGCCTGACCGGTGATGCAGAGGATCGGGATCGAGTCCGCGATCGCGGAGTACAGCCCGGTGATCATGTCGGTGCCGGCGGGGCCGGACGTACCGATGCAGACACCGATGTTGCCCGCCTTGGCGCGGGTGTAGCCCTCGGCCATGTGCGAGGCGCCCTCGACGTGGCGGGCGAGCGTGTGGGCGATGCCGCCGACGTTCTTGAGCTCGCGGTAGAAGGGGTTGATCGCCGCGCCGGGCACGCCGAACGCTTGCTCAACACCCTCGCGCTTGAGGATCTCCACGGCCGCGGCAGCGGCGGTCATACGAGGCATCGGTACTCCTGCGGTCAGGCTGTTTCCGTAATCCGGAAGTTTTGTTCTGCTATACGGAACAACCTAAGCGGAGGTCTTCCCGCACGTCAAGGCGTCGACCAACCCCCGAAACCACCAAAAGCCGTATAGCGATCCGTGAGTTGTACAAAGGGCAGGGGGCGGGGGCCGGACGTGGGATGGTGGTCCGTACGGCGACGGAGGGGGTTGAAAGTCCCATGGCGGAGAAGGTCCCGGTGCGCTGCCCGGCCTGCCTGCGAACGAACGACTACGTGCTTCCGGTCTTCCCGTGTGCCTGCGGGAGCCCGGTCAGCCCGCCCCTGGACCTGGTCACGCAAGCCGTGCCGCTGACGCATCGCACCTGGTCGGAGAGCTGGGTGGCGGTGCGCTGCGGGAGCTGCGGACGGGAGAGCGAGTGGCCGCACCCGGAGGTGGGGTGCGGCTCGTGCGGGACGGTGGTGCTGGTGCCCGTCCACCCGGTGGGTCCGGTGGAACCGGTGGAACCGGTGGATTGCGCGGCACCGGCGGATTCCCTGGATGCCGTGGATCCCGCCCGTCCCGGTGCTCCGGCACCCCCGGAGGCCGGCGGCGCGGGCGCGCCGGGGCGGGCGGGGCACGCGGGTGCGGTGGGCCGGGCGGGTACGGACGGACCCGAGCCGGTGGTGGAGCGCCCGGACGCGCTGGCCGACGCCCCACCGGCCGCGCACGCGGGCCCCGCGAGCCCGGCGGGCACCGCGGGCCCGGCCGGCCCTCCCGCCGCACGGCTGTCACGGCCGGCGTTCCAGCCGGTGACCATCCGCACGGCGCGCGACGCCGTGGCCTCGGCGGCGCTGTACCTGCGCTGGCTCGGCTTCCGCGACGTACGGCAGCCCGACGCGCGGCCGGTGCCCTCGGCGGCCGTGGATCTGCGGGCGCCGGGGCTGGTGGCACAGGTGGATCCGACCACGGCGCCGGCCGGACTGCGCGCGGTGGAGTGCGTGTGGCTGAACGGACTGACAGCCTCCGCGACCAGCGTGTACTTCGCCCTGGCCGGGTACACCGAGGAGGCCCGGACCCGCGCGGACGAGCTGGGGATACCGCTGTTCGTGATGGACCTCACGGGTGTGCCGCAGCCGGTCAACGACCCGGCGGACGCACTGATCACAGCGGGGGCCTAGGCTTTCCCGTGCGTCCGTTCCGCATGAAGCACGACGACACGCGACGACAGACGACGACGCACGACGAGCACGATGGCGCACGCCTGCCGAGGAGAGACGTCTTGAGCCTGTACGACATCCCGCTGACCACCCTGTCCGACGAGCCCACCAGCCTGGCGGCCTTCAAGGGGAAGGCGATCCTGGTGGTGAACACGGCCTCGCAGTGCGGTCTCACCCCGCAGTACTCGGGGCTGGCCCGGCTGCAGTTCGCGTACGCCGAGAAGGGCTTCACCGTGATCGGTGTGCCCTGCAACCAGTTCGGCGGCCAGGAGCCGGGCACGGCCGACGACATCCAGACCTTCTGCGCCACCGGCTTCGGCGTGACCTTCCCGATGCTGGAGAAGTCCGAGGTCAACGGTGAGAACCGGCACCCGCTCTACCAGGAGCTGGTGAAGACCCCCGACGCCGACGGCGAGGCCGGCGACATCCAGTGGAACTTCGAGAAGTTCCTGATCTCGCCGGCGGGCGAGGTCGTGGCGCGCTTCCGCCCGCGCACCGAGCCGGAGTCCGCCGAGGTCATCGCGGCGATCGAGGCCCAGCTGCCGGCGTAACGCACACCGGGCGCACGTGGCACCACACCCCGCGCCCCCACCGCGCACCGGGCCCCTGACCATCCGGTCAGGGGCCCGACCGGTATCTGCCCCTCCGCTCAGGCGGCCGTCCGCTCAGGCAGCCGTCCGCTCAGGCGGCCCACCCCTGGCCCGACCTCACCGCAGCTCGGCCTCGTCGTACTCCCGCTCCGATCCGGCGGCGGTGTGCTCGCGCAGCTCCACCCGGCGGATCTTGCCGGAGACGGTCTTGGGCAGCTCGGCGAACTCGATCCGCCGGATCCGCTTGTACGGGGACAGCACGGCCCGGGAGTGCGCGAACAGCACCCGCGCCGTCTCCGGCCCCGGCTCCCAGCCGGCGGCCAGGGCGACGTACGCCTTGGGAACGGCCAGCCGCACCGGGTCCGGGGCCGGGACCACGGCCGCCTCGGCCACCGCCTCGTGCTCCAGCAGCGCGCTCTCCAGCTCGAACGGGGAGATCTTGTAGTCGGAGGCCTTGAAGACGTCGTCGGCCCGCCCGACGTACGTCAGGTAGCCGTCGGCGTCGCGGGCGGCGATGTCGCCGGTCCGGTAGACCCCGCCCGCCATGGCCTCGGCGGTGCGCGCGGCGTCGTCGCGATAGCCGGTCATCACGCCCGCCGGCCGGCCGGAGAGGTCCACACAGAGCTCCCCCTCGTCCGCGGACTCCTTGCCCGTCACCGGGTCGACCAGGACGATCCGGTATCCGGGCGCGGGCCGCCCCATGGAGCCGGGCTTGACGGGCACGCCGGGGAAGTTGCCCACCTGGAGCGTGGTCTCGGTCTGTCCGAACCCGTCCCGGATGGTCACCCCCCACGCCTCCCGGACCTGCTCGATGACCTCCGGGTTCAGCGGTTCGCCGGCCGCGACCGCCTCGCGCGGCGGGGTGCGCAGGGCGCTCAGGTCGGACTGGATCAGCATCCGCCACACCGTCGGCGGAGCGCAGAACGACGTCACCCCGCCCCGGTCCATCTCGGCCATCAGCCGCTCCGCGTCGAAGCGGAGGTAGTTGTGGACAAAAACAGTAGCCCCGGCGTTCCAGGGGGCGAACAGGTTCGACCAGGCGTGCTTGGCCCAGCCGGGCGAGGAGATGTTGAGGTGCACGTCGCCGGGGCGTAGCCCCAGCCAGTACATGGTGGACAGGCTCCCGATGGGGTACGAGGCGTGCGTGTGCTCCACGAGTTTGGGGCGGTCGGTGGTGCCGGAGGTGAAGTAGAGCATCAACGGGTCGGATGCCTCGGTCGGACCGTCCGGGGTGAAGCCGCCCTCCCACGCGTCCGCCCCCGCCAGCGCCACCCACCCGTCCGGCACCCGCTCCCCCGCCGCGATCCGGGTGTAGTCACCGGGTACGTCGTCGAACTTGCCGGTGTCCTCCGCCCGGACGATCACGTGCCGGACCTCACCGCGCACCACCCGGTCGCGCAGGTCGTGCGGGCCCAGCAGCGGGGTGGCCGGGATGACGACGGCCCGCAGTTTCATCGCGGCGAGCATGACCTCCCACAGCTCGCGCTGGTTGCCGAGCATGACCATGATCCGGTCACCGGCGGCGACGCCCTGCGCGCGCAGCCATCCGGCGGCGGCGTCCGACCGTACGGCCATCTGCGCGAAGGACACGCCGCGGCTCGTCCCGTCCTCCTCGACGATGCGCAGCGCTTCGGCGTCGTTGCCGGCGGCGATGTGGTCGAACCAGTCGAGGGCCCAGTTGAAGCGGTCGGGGCGGGGCCAGGTGAAGCCGGCGTGAGCGGCCTCGTAGTCCCCGCGGCGCTCCAGCAGGAAGTCGCGTGCGGCCAGGAACTGAGCGGTGGCGGCATTCAGTGTCATGGCAGGCATCGTGCCGTGTCCCGACGATGCGTCACCAGTACGCCGTCAGCCCGCGACGGGCCCGAACTCCACCGAGGTACGCTCCGCCCCGGTCATGGCGGCGAGCATCGACTCCCCTTCCGCGACGATCTCCTCCCGCCGCGCCGCGCCGACCGCCCCGAACAACTCGACGACCACCCGCGCCGTCCCCTCCCTCTCCTCGATCTTCCACAACCCACCCAGAAACCCGTCGACGAGCAAGGTCCGATAGGCCTGATTGCCCTTCCAGCTACGGCCCTTGAGGTCGGCGGGTACCACGCGGGAGCGGTCGGCGTGGGAGAGGAGCAGATTGTCGAACTCGGGCAGGAAGCGCGGCGGCGCGGGCGTGTCGGCGTCGGGCCGCTCGGCGTCGGGCAGGTCGAACAGCTCCACCCCGTTCTCGTCCCGGAACGTGATCAGACCCGGCCGCAGCCGCTCGAAGGCCTCCCCCAATCGGGTGAGCCCCGCCCAGGTCTGCATGTCCCGGACAGAGGCCGGCCCGAAGGCGCGCAGGTAACGCACGACGACAGAGTCGACACGCGCACCCCCCAGCACACCTCTCCCACCCCTCCCGCCTCTCCCGAGCCACTGCTCGAGGGTGGTCAGCCGTACCTGCCCGCTGCGCCCCCACACCCCGCGCGGAGTGACCTGCACCAGCGGCAGCCGGCAGCGCGCGGCGACGGAGAGCGCGAGCGGGTCGGCGTCGGGCCACTCCCCCAGCAGCTCCGCACGGATCTCGGCCATGGTGCGCGGCGCGCTCTCGACGTACTCCCGGGCGAGCGCGTCCAGCCGTACGAGATCCACCCCGGCGAGCCCCGCGCGGAAGGTCCCGACCTCCCGGTCCCGGGCGGGCTGGACCAGCGGCCGCAGGGCGAGGGCGTCCTCGGCGGTGTGGGTGTGGATGGTGGACCGCATGGTGACCATCCGCACCACGTCCCGGGACTCCATGAGCCCGGCCAGCTCGGCGGGCCGGAACCCGGCGAGGCGGGCGTGCAGCTGGAAGTAGGGCGGCTTGACGTTCTGCGCCTGCAGCCCGACGAGGTGCGCGACGGCGTCCCGGGCGGACATCTCGGCGCGGCTGAGGAGCAGCTGCCGGGCGAGCGTGGCACGGTTCAGTGCGCGGGTACCGAGTACGGAGGAGTTCGTCCTGGAGACCATACGACCACGCTAGCCACCCTCGCGGACACCCCCTGTCCGCAATCCAGCAGAAACCCACCCATCCGGGAGCCGTCGATGCCGATGCCGGAGCACCGAAACCGCCAGGACCGCCACACACCACCCCCCTGGAACCGCCCGGGCACTCCCCCGGCGGACCACCGCAGCGTGGTCGACTCGGCCGTCTACCGCGACGGCCGCCGCGTCGCGTCCCCGGACACCCTCGCCGAGACCTTCCGGCAGCTGCGCGAACAGTCGGACAGCGTGGCCTGGATCGGCCTGCACCGCCCGAGCGAGGCCGAACTCCACTCCCTGGAAACCGAGTTCGACCTCCACCCGCTGGCCGTCGAGGACGCCCTGGAGGCCCACCAGCGCCCCAAGCTGGAGCGTTACGGCGAGACCCTGTTCGTCGTCCTGCGCGCGGCCCGCTACCTCGACGCCCCGGAGGAGGTCGAGTTCGGCGAACTCCACGTCTTCGTCGGCCCGGACTTCCTCATCACGGTCCGCCACGGCGCCGCCCCCGATCTCTCGGCGGTCCGCCGCCGCATGGAAGCGACCCCCGAACTCCTCGCCCTCGGCCCCGAGGCGGTCCTGTACGCGATCCTCGACGCGGTGGTCGACGGCTACGCCCCGGTCGTCGAGGGCGTCCAGACCGACATCGACGAGATCGAGACGGAAGTCTTCCGCGGCGACCCGGAGGTCTCCCGCCGCATCTACGAACTCTCCCGCGAAATGGTGGAGTTCCAGCGGGCGACCCGCCCCCTGGTCGGCATGCTCCACAACCTGATGGCGGGCTTCGCCAAGTACGGCACGGACGAGGAACTCCAGCGCTACCTCCGCGACGTGGCCGACCACGTCACCCACACGAGCGAACGCGTCGACGGCTTCCGTCAGGCCCTGACGGACATCCTGACGGTCAACGCGACCCTGGTCTCCCAACAACAGAACGCCGAAATGCGCGCCCTGGCCGAAGCCGGCTTCGAACAGAACGAGGAGATCAAGAAGATTTCGTCGTGGGCGGCCATCTTGTTTGCACCCACGTTGGTGGGAACCATCTACGGCATGAACTTCGAGACGATGCCGGAGCTGCACTGGGCGGCGGGGTACCCCTTCGCGATCCTGCTGATGGCGGTGGTCTGCACAAGTCTGTACGTCATCTTCAAGAAGCGCGACTGGCTCTAACGGCCCAGGGCAAAAGCTTGATCGAGTTAGCGCAAGCGAAGCATAGATCAGACCCCCAGAGACCCCGTGGGGAGAATCTGGGGAGAACGCGCGGTAAGGAGTCGCCCGGACTCGGCGTCGTCGCCTCAACGGGGGCGGCGCCCGGCGCAGTCGCTGCTGACCGCGCTCCGCGCGAAATGGCCATTCGGCGCACCCTGCGATTCCGCAGCTTGGCTCACGGCCGAAAGGCCTCGGCGCAGGCCAGCGAACCGCGCAGTCGCCCGGACATCCCCGAAGACATGGCCGACTTGCACCCTTGCCACCCGCACGATCATGACGGTGCATCAGGTTCTGTCAGTGGCCGCCGCTACAACCGAACTGTAGGTCCGCACGGCGCGGACCGATGGGGAGGGATTCAGCATGCCGAAGGTTCCGGACGGATACGTGCGCGTACGAAGCCACCTCCGCCGCAAGCCGGGCCCGAAGTCGGCCAAGGGCCTGAGCGTCTGGGCCATCGCCGGCCTGTGTGCGGTGGTGTGGCTCTGGGGCCAGATCTTCGGGTTCGGCGACAGCTCCGCCCAGCAGCAGCCCGCGCCGAAGCCCGGCGTCTCCGCGCCGGCGGGCGGGCAGTGACGGCCCGGCGGCGGCGAAGCATCCGGTGGCGACCGCGCAGTACCTCAGACGCCCTGGGTGCGGCAGCCGTTGCCCTCGCGCTCGCGGTCGCCCTGGCGCAGGCCGCATCGCGCCTGCTGACGAAGGCCGCCGAGGGCTGGCCGCTGCTGGTCCTGATCGGTCTGGCCCTCGCCACCGGCTTGGCCTGCCTCCGGATACGGCGCTCCCGCTGGAACCGCGCGGACAGCGAGAGGCTGTCTCGCCTGCGCATCACCTTGCCCGAGTTGGACGCAATGGATGACCAGCAGTTCGAGTACGCGCTGCGCGATCTCCTCGTCCGCGACGGCTGGGCCGCCACGAAGGTGGGCCGGGGCGGGGACCAGGCCGCGGACGTGATCGGCGTCCTGATACCCCTCGGACGGATCGTGGTGCAGGCGAAGCACACCCGCGTCGGCGGCAAGGTCGGCTCGTCGGTGATGTACGAGGTGAACGGCACCGCAGGGCCCTCGCATAGGGCGAACCACGCGGTCGTCGTCACCAACGGCTCCTTCACCCGCGACGCCATGGCCTGGGGCGACCGCCACGGAGTCCACTGGATCGACCGCGACCGACTCGACCAATGGGCCCACAAGGGCAAGGCCCTGCACGAACTGCTCAGACTGCCCGCGCGGCGCGCCCGCCTGCCCTGGCGTCGAGCGGCATGAGACACAAAGCCTGACCCACCAAATGAGAACGGGTGGCACAGCATGAGCTGTGCCACCCGTTCTCAGGCAAGGGCAAGGTCGTCTGGGACGTACTGAGGGACCACTCCGAGCAGCGCATCGACTGCCGCGCGGCCCTTGCCACCGGCCTCGGGCATGAAGTGGGCGTAGTGGTCGAGGGTGATAGTCGGGCTGGAGTGGCCGAGCCATCGGGCCAGGGTGACGACGGATTCGCCCGCCTCGAGGATCACGGAGGCGTAGGTGTGCCGGAGTACGTGGAAGCCGTCCTTGCGGGAGGCCTTCCAGCGCTGGCCCTTCTCCCGCACGGGGATCACGCCAGCCTTCGCGAGGGCGGGCTTCCACACCTCGTCGTTGAAGATGTTGGCCCGGATCGCGTTACCGTAGGTGGTGGTCAGGACCAGCGGGAAGGAGCGCTTCTCCCGATCCGGTTCGGGGCCGCCCCAGGGCAACTCGACCTCGACGGCCGGAAGCTGCAGGAAGTGTGCGCGCAGCTCGGCGGCCACCGAAGGCGGCATGTCGACGACCCGGGTCTTCCCGCCCTTGGGAAGAGTGAAGTACAAGCGGCCGTACAGGAGCTGAACCTGGCGGCGGACGCGGATGAGGCCGCGCTCGAAGTCGATGTCCGCCGGCGACAGCCCAAAGACCTCCCCCTGGCGCAGCCCGCACCCGAGAGCGACGACGACGGCGATCCGGTACCGCTGGTTGATGACGTCCCACACCCGCTGCGCGGTCTCCAACGGCCAAGCCTCCCGTTGGTCCTCCAGGGCCTTGGGCCAGCGCACTGACTTGGCTCGCATCGGGTTCCGGACCAGGCGCTTGTCGTCGATCGCCGTCTCGAAAACGTTCGAGAGGGTGGTCAGGATCTGCCGGGCGTAGCGCGGTGCGCACTCGCCTTCGAGCGTGGCGATGTAGCCGCGCAGGACTGATGCGGTTACGTCCCGCAGCGCGACGTCACCGATGTGCGGGAGTACGTGGAGGCGCACGCGCTCGTCCACCCGCTTGACCGTGCCCGGCGCTCCCCGCACGCCCGCCTGCCAGTGGCGCGAGACGTAGTCCGCGATGGTGATGGAGCCGTCGCGCGGGTCGACGAACTCGCCCCGCTCGCTGTCGGTGCCGGCTCGGCGGAGCCATGCCTTGGCGTCCTCCAGGGTGTCGAACGACATGCCCCGGACGCCCGGGATGCCCGCGACCCGGTACCGGCTGCCCTTGCCGTACCGGGCGGTACGCTCGCGCTTGCCGGTGACGGGGTCCTTCTTCTTGTTGATCCAGCGGTCTTCGATGTAGCCGGCCAAGTGTTTCCTTGCAGTTAGGGGTTCGGGACGGTCGACCGGAAGCCGTCAGGCGGTTGCCGAGTAGGCAGCGCGCCGCTGCGGTGCGGCGCTCACGGGGTTGAGGTCGGGGTTGGAGCGTGAGTCCGCCTGCTCCTGCGCACGTATCCACGCGTCGAGCGCGTCGACCCTGTACGTCACCCGCCCGCGGGCACCCATCCGGAAACTGGGCGGACCCTGCCGCCGGTGACGCCAGACGTAAAGCGTCTTGGGTGAAATGCCGAGATACGCGGCCGTGTCCTGAACCCCGAGAAACGCACGGCCGACGATGGAACGGTGACGAAATTCGGGGGCACCGGCAGAGGGAATCGGATCGACGACAGACAAGCTAAGTTCCTTACGCAGGGGACGGGGGAATAGGCCACTGGCCACGGACAGGCGCAGCGGCCTCCAGGGACCACCAATGGTGCGGAGAATCCCCGGTTTCGGAAACCGGGGATCGTCGGCTATATTCCGCCCACCCGCAGCGACTCGGGGCGGCTCGATGGAGCAGCGAGAAGCGCGTGCGGCGGCGCTCCGAGGGCTGCGGCGATGGCGACGAGGTCGTCGATGTCGCAGCGCCGTACCGTGCGTTCAATGCGGGAGAGTGCGGTGAAGGTCATGGGGCGACCGAGTGCGGTGACCCGGGCGGCGAGCTGACGCTGGGAGTAGCCACGGGCCACGCGGGTGCGTTCGATGGCCTGGGCGGCGGCGCGTCCAGCGGGTCCGATTTCGAGAGGGCGTGGCGGCATTGGTGTGTTGTAGCTTGCCCGCCAGAGACTTGGGAAGGCATTCCCCGTCTGCTGTGAGCGATCCCCGGCCGACATCGGATATCGCGGGCGATTTCGCCGACCGGGGTTTCGGGTTTACGGTCGTGCGACCGGAAAACCTTTCACGGCCGCTTGAGCCAGGTCTGGACTTCTGGATCCGGGGTGTGGCTGTGTTGTCCACGTGCCCTGGCTCCGCCGGTGTACCTGCCCCGATTTCGAAAGGCGGTCGATCTCCATCGCCCGTATCCGCACCATCAAGCCCGAGGCCTTCGCCTCCGAGTCCCTGGCGGCCGTGTCACTGAGCGCCGAGCGGACCTTCTTCGGCCTGCTCACCCAAGCCGACGACAAGGGCCGCATCCGCGATCAGGCCGCCGTCATCGCCGGACAACTGTGGTCGCTGCGCCGCGAACACGGCCCCGTCGAGGTCGAGGACGACCTGACGCAGCTCGACGCCGCCGGCCTGATCTGCCGCTACGAGGGCGAGGACGGAAGGCAGTACCTGCACGTCGTCGCCTTCGCCCTCCACCAGAAGATCAACCGCCCCAGCATCAGCAGGATCCCGTCCTGGCCGCACCACGACCTCGGCGTCCCGCGTGAGCCCTCACTGCCGGTGCACGGAGCCGTCACGGAGGCCTCCAGGACGGGTCAGACAGCAGGCAGTGAGCCCGCCATGAGCAGGGAATCCGCAGGTCAAGGGCAATTCAGTGAGCCCTCGCAGGCCGTTGCGGGAGGGCTCACTGAGCCTGACGTGAGCCCTCAGCGTCCGGATCTAGGACCTAGGAACAGGGATCTAGGAACTACCCCGTTGGGGGGCACGAGCGCCCCCGCGCCCCAGACCGTCTCGGCGAAGGACCTCATCACCGAGTACGCCGCGGCCTGCGAGCACCGCCCTCCCTCCACCGTGCTCGGCCAACTCGGGCAGGAGGCCAAGAAGCTCCTCGACGAGGGCATCGACCCCGCCCACGTACGAGCCGGTCTCCACCGCCACCGCGCCAGGGGCCTCCACCCGAAAACCCTGCCCAGCCTCGTACACGAGGTCATGAACGCTGGAACGCCCACGACCACCGCCGCCCACCGCCCCTGGACCAACCCCACCGACGTCGCCGCTGCCTATGGAGGTGC
Organism: Streptomyces sp. NPDC090022; assembly: GCF_044748145.1. NCBI lineage: Bacteria > Bacillati > Actinomycetota > Actinomycetes > Kitasatosporales > Streptomycetaceae > Streptomyces > Streptomyces sp. NPDC090022. The sequence goes on along the minus strand of NZ_JBIVFN010000007.1, from coordinate 15,726 downwards.
CCTCTGACCACCACCGCTCTCCCGCGGCCCGCCGACCACGTCGTCCGGGCCATGGCGGGGATCCTGCGCCGCCGGGGCATGGACCCGTCCATCGTGGACTCGCAGGAACCGGAGCCCGCGCCCCAACCGGTCACGTCCCTGGCACTGGCCGACGCCCGCATCCCTCCGCGCTACTGGCAGGCCCTCGCTGATCACCCCGAGGTCGCCGCCTGGGTGGACGAGGTCGTGCGTGCCGGGCGCCCCGGCCCGTCCGGCATGCGGGGCATCGCAGAGGGCCCATCGCTGCTGATCGTCGGCCCCACCGGCACCGGAAAGACCCACCAGGCCTACGGGGCCGTCCGCAGCCTGCTCGCAGCCGGCGTCCGCCTGCGCTGGGAAGCCGTCACCGCCGCCGACCTGTACGCCCGCCTCAGGCCACGGCCAGGGCTCGATGCCGAGCGTGAACTGCACACCCTGGCCCGCTGCCCGCTGCTGGTCCTGGACGACCTCGGCGCCGCCAAAGGCAGCGAGTGGACGGAGGAGCTGACCTACCGGCTGATCAACCACCGGTACGAGTACCTGCGCCCCACCCTGCTCACGACCAACCTCCCGATCGCCAAGCTCCGCACCGCCCTCGGCGACCGCGTCGCTTCCCGCCTCTCCGAGATGACCCACCGGGTCATCCTCGACGGGCCCGACCGCCGCCGCACCCCCGCCGCTTGAACGCGCCCACCCCTTTGGAGCACCACCCGCTTGACCACCACGTCCCACCGCACGCAGACGGCCGAGCGGTACGCCCTCGCCGTCGCAGGCTGCGTCATCATCGCTCTCACCGCCGCAGGATTCTGGCTCTCCTACGCCCACCTGGCCGAAGTCGCGGGGCGGCACGGCCTCGGGACTTCCCCCACCCGCCAGTGGGCATGGCCCGCCACGCTCGATGCCTTCATCGTCGCTGGCGAAGTGCTCATGCTCCGCGCCAGCCTCCGCCGAGAAGCCGACGGGTGGGCGATCGCCCTCACCGCAGCCGGATCGCTGGGCTCGATCGCCCTGAACGTCGCCGGCGTCAGCAGGTCCGACGGCGTCCCGGCCCCAGCCCTCGACTACGTCGTCGCCGCTGTCCCACCAGCAGCCGCGCTCTTCGCCTTCGGCGTCCTCATGCGGCAGATCCACCGCCACGTCGCTGCCGAGGAGTCCCGCCACAGTCGCCGTCCGGTAGGGGAACCCTCAGCGCATCCTGCGGACCTGGACCGCCCCCGCGGGCACTCCGCCACACCCCAGCTCCCGGACCCGGAACGGCACTCAGGCCACGAGGGTGACCGCCCCACTCCGGCTGGCGCCGCACAGGGCGCATCAGTCGATGTGGCGAAAGAGACCGACCAAGTGGCGGAAGCCCACGTCCCGCCAAAGAAGCGCACCGGTCGCAAGCCCGCCGCCACCGACGACGAGCTCTTCGCCATCGCCCTCACCGCCCCGCTCGGACGCGATGGACGCGCGTCAAGCCGCCACATCGAGACGGCTGTCCGTGCACGCGGCCTCTCCATCGGCAGGGACCGGCGGGACAAGATCACCCGGCAGGTCCAAGCCGAACTCGACAGCGGCAGAGCGGACGCCGCGTAGGCCTCCGCCCGAAGTCACGCTGCTCCCCCACGCATCAGTCGCGGCGCGAGCTGGCGTTCGTACGCCCCATCCCCACAGCCCCGAAGCCGTTCCAGCCCGACCAACAGGAGGCACGCTCTTGCACGACGACCCCACTGCCACACGTCCCCACAACCTCCAAGCAGGCGGCCCCTACCCAAGCCCCAGATGGAGCAAGTTATCGGCCAAGACGCTCTTCCCCGTCGGGGGAGAGCGTCTCGACCAATCCCGCCCCTGGAGTTGCGGGAGCGGACCGGAGCCAGGGGGCACCGGTCCACCAGGCAGCGACCGAGGGCGGATCGCAGCCGAGGAAAGAGCAGCAGACTGCGTGCGCGAAGTCGCGTGCACCTTCGCTACCGCGCCTGAGCCTCGTACACAACGACGTATCCACAGGGACGGTCAGCGCTCCAAAGTGTGCAGCGTCCGTTTGAACGACGAGCACGCGCTCGTTGCGACCGCCGCCAGGGTCGTCGGCGTCACCGTCGCCTGCTTCGCCCGAGCCGCCCTCAGGACGGTTCCAGGCCCCAGGACCGCCCTACAGATGGACTGCCATCAGACCGGAGTGCGCGGAGCATGGTGGTGTACACCGGAGCATCGGGAAACGGCTGCTGATCACCGATGTGCTGGTACCCCCACCCCTCGTAGAGGGCCTTCACCTTCGGGTGGCCGGGCTCGACGAGCAGCGTGACGCGTTCCTCGGTGCGACCGGCCAGCAGTTCCTCGTGGATCCGGTGCGCCAGGCCCGTGCCCCTCCAGGGAGCACGGACCATGATCTCGAAGAGGGCGAGGGTGCGGGTACCGTCCTCGGTCGTGTCCGCCTCGGGAAGCGGCTGGAGCATGTGGGCCCACCAGCCGGTGTTCTGAGGCAGGGCCGCGGCGTAGGCGTAGCCGGCGGCCTCGCCACCGTCGTAGGCGACCACCGCCTCCCAGGACGGGCGGGAGGAGTGGCCGGTGAGACGACCCTCGAAGCGGTCGACGGAGAAGAACGGGTCCTCGCCGATCTCCTTCTCGTACACCTCGGCGTACACACCGACCAGCGTGGGGCGGATGATGGCCAACTGATCGGTGCCGTAGCGGTGAAGGGTGATCTCGGGGACGGGCATGGTGCTCCTTGTCTCGTGACGGTTCAGGCAGTGCGGGTGCGGTCGTTCCACTGGAGGGTGACGGCGGACTTGGGGGCCGCCTGGTTGAGTGCGGAGGTGAAGCTGCCCAAGAGATGGGGGACCCGGCCCGAGTCGGCGCCGGTCGGAGCTATGACGCGGGTGGCGGTGGCCACGGCCTGCTCGACGTCGCCCTGCGCGACCTGCGCGAGGGCCGCCTGGGACAGGTAGTAGGCGCGGTTGCGGTGCTGGTCGTCGCGGAGATCCGCGATGCACCGGTGGGCGTGGAACTCGGCCTTCTCTGCTTCGCCGAGCCGGTAGTGGGTGATGCCGGTCAGCCCATGGAGTTCGCCCCGGTCCAGGGCTCGGAGGGCCCGGGTCTTGTCACCGAGGCTGGCGGCGGTCAGGGCGATCCGGGAGTGGGTCAGCGAGGCGTAGAGGGGGTCGGTGCGGTGCGCCCGGGTGCCGGTGCAGGCTTCGGCCGCGGCAAGGGCGTCGGCGTACCGGCCCCGCTGTCCGGCGAGCATGGCGGCGTACCGCCAGGTCTGGTGCTGGACCTGTCCGTCTCCGGAAAGTCCTGCGAGGGTGACGGACTGCTCCAGGTAGCGCTGGGCCTCCCCCAGCCGGCGGGCGTCGATGGCGGAGAACATGGCGAAGGCCGTGAAGGATGCGGCGACGGCGTAGAGGCGGGAGCGGACGCGCTGGCTGGCGGAACCGTGCTGCTGGAGGCTGAGCGTACGGGCGGCGAGGTCGGCGGCGCGCCTCTCCAGAACGGGGCCGCCCCCGTTCTGGTCGTCCAGTAGCCACAGTTCGGCCAGGAGGACGCGCAGGCGGTCGACGTCGGAGTGCCCGACGGTGGGTCGGGTGGCTGCGGTCGCAGTGCCGGTGGACACGGCGACGGCGGCGCCGGTGGCTACGGAGATGAAGCTTCGACGGCCGAGCACGGGGTCCTCCAGTCGTGCCGGGGGCGTTGTGGGGCGGGGGCGGGCGCGGGGCACGAACCCCAGGTCGGTCGCAGGAAGCCCGGAGACGACCTCCAGGGCCTGCCACTGGCGATCCTGGGGCGAGCGGTTCTCTCCCGACAGCCACCGGTAGACCGTCCGTTCGGTGACGGCGCCTCGGTGGCCTGTGAGGTCTGCCATGGCGTCGTTGACCTGCTCGGCAAGAGCGCCCGCACTGAGCCCGTGTTCCTTCATCCAGGTCTCTAATTCCGCGTTCCGCTTCCGCACCATGCAGCCACGGTAGGGGTGGGGCCGACGTCCGAGGTAGCGGAGGTCGGGACTTTTCGTCAGTGGTCACGCGAGTAGGCACGAGCCGATTCGTCATGTCCAACGCGGCTCGGTCGCGGGTTACTTGTCCGCACAGCCGAACTGGCAGCAGCCGGATGGGAGCGGAATCGTGACCGTACTCGCGCGCGATGTGGCAGCAGTACCGAGCGAAACAGCCACGGTCACCTCCGCCGGCCAGGAGACCGCGATCACCTCTGCGACTGCCGCCGTCGCCGGGGACGTCGAGGCCGCTCTCGCCCTCGCCGACCACCAACCGGCCGGGGAGGCGGCCGTCCGGCTGCGGGATCGGCTGCGCGAGCACGTCCACACCCTCGCGGTGCCTGCCGAACGGTACGCGGACCTACTGCCGGAAAGCCGGGAGAAGGACATCGCGGCCGGCACCGTGCGGTTCGCCCGCAAGGTCACCCGGGACTGCGGGAGCGATCCGGCGATAGCGCTGCGGCTGCTGGCCAAGTCAGTGGCCTACCTCGCCCGGTACACGGACCTCCTGCGGTCTACCTGAACCGCTTCCGGCGCCGGCCTGCCCGGAGGCGCCGCTACCGGAAGCCCCACCACCTGCCCGGCCCCGGCAGGTGACAACAGCGCCCCACCGACCGTCGTCTCCTCCACATACGGGCGAGGAGGCGGCCACCGTGCCCCGGCTCGCGCCGGGCCCGTCGAATCTCGCCCTGGAGGCACCCGCGTGTACGCGATCGGCATGTGCGTCGATGGCCGCTACCTGTTGCCCGCCCTGGTCACGCTCGGGTCGGTCGCCGACCACCTGCCGGTGGCCGACCGCCGCGAGAGCGCGGTACGGGTACTGACCAACGGCCTGTCCCCGGGGCAGGCCGCCGTGATGGAGTCCTTCGCCCGCCGCTGCGGGTTCGGCTCCTTCGACCTGCGTTGGCAGACCCCGCCGGCCGAGAGCGTCATGGCGGACACCGCCTACATCTCCGTCGCCACCTACCTGAGGTTCGGGTTCACCCCCGGCTTCCTCGACCGGCCGTTCCTGATCTACGTGGACGCGGACGTACACGTGCGCGGCGACGTCTCCGCGCCCCTGGACGGACTGCCAGCGGACCGGATCGGCGCCGTGCAGGACGAGTTCAACCCGGCCGTCGGGCAGTGCCCGGCACTCCCCGGAGTCGCCGAGCGCTGGCCCCACCTCGTCGGGCGCACCTACTTCAACGCCGGGATGCTGTGGGTGCCCGCGCCGATGCTCGCCCCCATGCGGGCCGGGGTCCAGCGGGCCCTGGTCGGCGGGCGGCAGTACATCAAGCACAACGACCAGTGCGCCCTGAACCTTTGGCTGCTGTCCTCCGGGGCCGCGCACCCGGTCGGGCCGGTGTTCAACCGGTTCGAGGTGGACCGGTTCCTCCAGCGGGGGGACTGGGTCCGCAGGGTCCTCCGCCGTCCGGTCACCCGCCGGGACGGGCACGTGGTGCACTTCGTCGGGGGCCACAAGCCGTGGATGCGCTCGTGCTCCGGCACCGAGGACGTACGTGTCTACCGGCAGCAGATGCACCGCACCCTGCGGCACCTGGCCGGGGCGGGCGCCCGGTGACCGGCGGCACGCTCCCGGCAGTGGAGCGAGCCTGCGCGGAGCTGGCCGGGTCGGCTCCGGCCGAGACGGTCCGGGTCCGCCGTGGGCCGAAGACGGCTGTCTACCGCGTCCGTCTCGCCGACGGCCGCCGGGTGGTGGTCAAGCTGTTCGCGGCCGACACCAACCACGGAGCGGCCGACGAGGCCCGCCTCCTGGCCGCCGTCACCGCCGCCGGGCGGGTGCGGGTACCGGTCGTAATCGGGCACGGCCCCGTTCCCGGTCTGACAGTCTCAGCCCTGGTCACCGCCGATGCCGGAACGAGCACCTTGGGCCGCGCCGTCCGGGCCGGGCAGATCCCACGTCCCGCGGCCCTGCTGCGGCTCGCCCTGCTGATGGCGGCCTTCCACAGCACCAAGGCCCCGCCCGGCGTCCCCCTGGCGCCGGGCATCGGCCAGCAGGTCAGCGCCCTTGCCACCCACTGCCCCAAACAGCTCTTCGTCCGGCTCGCGCCCGCCCTGGAAGTCATCGCAGCCGGGGCCCGCGTGGAACGGCTGGTGTGGTGCCAAGGAGACCTCCACCTGGAGAACGTGGTCCGCGGAGACGACCTACGCCTCACCTCCGGCGAACACGGCCGGCTTCGCCTCCCCGACTACCTCGTGGACTTCGAGGCCGCGACCGTGGAAGTCCCCGAATACGACCTCGCCCAGACCCTCGTGACCTGCGACGCCCTGGAACCGTCCGACCGGATGTTCATGGCCGCCGCCTACGGGCGGCCCCTCGACACCCGCCTCCTGGACGCCTACGTGGCCTTCCAAGCCGTACGCGGCTGGACCTACGCCGCCCAACGGGAGGGCCGCGACCGCGACGCCTGGGCGGCACGCCTGCACCTTGCCCTGCCCCCGCAACCAGGAAGGACCGTGCTGTGACCGATCCCGATCTGTCGGTGATCATCCCCGCATACAACGAGGCCAAGTACCTGCCCCGCTACCTGCCCACCGTCTTCGCGTCCCTCCGAGCCTGGGAATCCCTCTCCGGCCTCGTCGGAGAGGTGATCGTGGTGGACAACGCCTCCACCGACGACACCGCGACCGTCGCAAAGGAGCTGGGGGTCAAGGTGGTGACAGAGCTGGTCCGCAGCATCGGCCTGGTCCGCAACACCGGAGCCCGCGCAGCCGAGGGGCGAATGCTGTTCTTCGTCGACGCCGACGTGGCCCTACCGCTGGAGGGGATCACCGCCGCCGTGGCCGCGATGGACGCCGGGGCCGTCGGTGGGGCCATCCCACCGCTCTACACCCCCGCCCGGTTCGGGGCCCGTCTGCTCTGCTCCTACTGGGACCATCACCGCGCCCGCCACGGCGGCGCCCAAGGCGTCAACCAGTTCTGCACCCGAGACGCCTTCAAGGCTGTACACGGTTACCGGCCGGACTACTTCATGAGTGAGGACATGGAGTTCTTCGCCCGACTGACCGCCTACGGCCGCCGCACGGGCGGGCCGGTCGCGGTCCTCGAAAACCTTCGCGTGCGGCCCTCCACCCGCCGCTACGACGCCTGGTCCACGGCCCGGATGCTCTGGTGGCAGAACCCGCTGATTGTCCGCCTCGGCCTGACCTCGCCCCGCTTCTGGCGCAACTGGTACGCCACCACCATCCGATGATCGGAGAACCTCAGGTGACCCGCCTTCCCCTGCCGGACGCCGACGGCATCTACACCTTCCCCACCGACCTCCTGACCGCGCACCGGTCCTGGATGGACTCCTTGACCGGGTCGAAGGAGATCATGACGCTGACGGCGCCGCTGACCCTCGCGCCGTACTGGATCGAGCCGCGCAAGCCGTCCGGGCGTCCGGTGGTCGTCATCGAACCCCACCACGACGACTTCGTCCTTTCCGCCTCAGGGACCTTCCTCGCCCGTCCCCGACCGCTGACCGTGGTCACCGTCTTCACCCGCTCGCGCAGCGTCCACCCCTCCCTCGAAAGCACCTACAACAGCGTGGAGGCGGTCTCCGAGCTCCGCGACCGCGAAGCCGCCCAGTCCCTGTTGCCCCTGGGAGCGGCCCGGGTCGGGCTGGGGCACAAGGACGCCGAGAAGCCGTACCGGGCACCCGTGCCCGCGCAGGTGGACCGGATCACCTCCGAGCTCGCCGAGGTGCTGGACCGGATGGACGACGCGGAACTGCTCGCCCCGGCCGCCGTCACCCGCCACCCCGATCACCTCGCCGTCCACGAGGCGGCGCGCCGCCTGGGCTGCCGGTGGTTCTGGGAGGACGCCGCCTTCTGGTCCACATACGCCTTGTCCGGATGCGACCGGCAACTGTTCCGGCAGCGGGCACGCGGCATCCTCACCCCGGAGGTCGAGGACATCACGGGCACCGCCCTGGACAAGGTGACCCTGCTCCACATGCACGGCTCGCAGATGCACCCCGCGCGGAAGATGTACCGGCCGATCCGGCACGCCCACACCGTCGCCGCCAACCTGCTGCCCGACCCGGACGGCCGTCCACGCGGCCAGTTCGCAGAACGCTTCTACCGGGTCGGGGGGTCGTGGTGATCCTCGGCCTGGAAGGCCCCTCTTACGGGGGCAAGACCTCCGCCCTGGGACGGCTGCGCCGGGTGCCGGCGATGCGGGACGCGATGTTCTTCCCCTGCTACGTGAAGTCGTTCGCGCGCCGCGAGGACATCCCCACCCCCGCCACCCGGTCCGCCGCCGAGCAGGTGGAGGCGTTCGTGACGTTCATGGAGATCGAGGGCGAGCGCGTGCTTGCAGCCCGCCGGCACGGCGGGCTGGTCGTCCTGGACCGGACCGTCGACACCCTCCTCGCCCACGCCCACGCCATGGACGAGATCCACGGCTTCGGCATCCTGCCGGAACTGTGCCGGCGGGTCGAGGAGATGCCGCACCTCAGGCCGGACCACACCCTGTACCTGGACGTGACGCCCGAGCTCTTGCACCTGCGGCGCAAGGCGGCTGGACACCATGAGGTCGAGCCCGAGTACTTCCTCCACGACCCCGCCTTCCTCACGCACTTCCGCGACTACTTCTGCCGCCCCGTCCGCAGCCCGGCGACTGCGGAGTTGGCTATCGCCTCCGGGGACGGCGACCGGCAGGAGACTGCCGCCGTCGTGCAAGCCCTCTTCACGTACTGGGCGGGTGTCCGGTGACCGGCCCGACGGTGCTGTTCGCATGGCGGCGGACCCCGCCACCGCTGCTGATCGGGGGCGCGGAGGTCTCCCAGCAGCTCCTGGCGGAAGAGTTCGTCCGGGCCGGCTGGCGGGTCGTCTACCTCGGCAGCCACGAGGCCCCCTGGAACGGGTCCGCCCAGATCGGCCACCTGCGCGCCCACCTCCGGGCCCACGGAACCGTGTGGGAGGAGGCCGGCGGAGAGGTCCGCTACCAGTGGAACGGCGTCTCGTGCCGGGCCGTGCCGCAAGACAGGGTGGAAGCGACGCTGAAGGGCCTCCTGGCCGAGGCCCGGCCGGAGCTGGTGGTGACCTCGCAGGAACGGGCGGCCGACCTCGCCGCCCTTGCCCGCCGGTCCTCGCGGGTCGCCGGATGGCTGCACTCGGTCTCGGCCAACAGCATGGGCGTCCTCCACGGCCGACCGCACGTCGCCCTCGCCACGTCGAAGTTCGTCGCCGGACGGGCCCAGGCCCAGGCCGACATGAAGGCGGTCGTCTTCTACCCGCCGTTCGCACCGGCCGAAGGCGCCGGGCCCCTCCTCGCCGCGGGGCGCGGCACAGCCAGCCGCGTCCCCGGCGGCGTGCTGATGGTGAACCCCATCCCAGCCAAGGGCGCAGCCCTCCTGCACCAGCTCATCCTCCGGTTGCCCGCCTGCCGGTTCACCCTCGTCGAGGGCTGGTGGGACCCGGCTGGCGAGTTCACCGCGTACCCGAACGTCCACTGGGTTCCCCGCACCTACGCCATGGGCCCGATCTACGCCGCGAACGACCTGCTGCTCGTGCCCTCCCAGGTCGAGGACGCCTTCCCCCGGGTGATCGTGGAAGCCGGACTCCACGGCGTCCCCACGATCGGCTCGTCCCGCGGCGGCATTCCCGAGGCGGTGAGAGACGGCGGAATCTGCCTCCACCCCGACGACGTGGACGGCTGGGTGCAGGCGATCGAGTCGGCCGACCGGACCGGTCTCGGCACGAAGGCCCGCGCCGGGGCAACACCGCTGGTCCGGCCGTGCCTGCCCGAGCTGGCTGCCGCCGGGCTGATCCCGGCGGTAGCAGCAGCCGGCTAACGGGCCGCGTAGGCGGCCTGCACCTCGTCGGCGCGGTCTGTCCACCAGTTCAGCAGTGCCTCGTCCGTCAGGAACATCTCGCCGAAGGTGGGGTCCTGGCGGTCGAGGTAGAACTCCAGCTGCCAGAAGTCGGTCAGCCGCTTCCACCACAGCCGCTTCACCGCGTCGGCGAGGTCACCCTCGGCCAGATTGATCACGGACCGGTATCCGGAGCAGAACGCGGCGACGCGGTCGAGGTCGAAGCCACCACCGACCCCGAACTGCACCTGCGCGGTCCGCGCGACCTCCTCCCCGTACGGACGGACCCCGAGCCGGTCCCAGTCCAGGACCGCCACCACCCGGCCGTCCCGGCGCAGCAGGTTGCGGTACTGGAAATCGCCGTGCGTCCACCCGTACGGCCCGGCCGGCACCTCGCCATCCGGCCGGGCATCGGCGTACCGGGCGAGGAGACCTCGGCGGCTGTACAGAGCCTCGGCGGCGGCCTTGTCGAAGTCGGTCACCGGATCGGCCGGGAAGCGGCTCAGAAGCGCAGCAGCTGCCTGCTCTGCCTCGGCCACATCGCGGACCTTCGCCACCGGTGCCTGTTCCGCACCCGGGCCGGGCCCGTGCCGCCGCAAGCCCTCGTGCAAGCGGCCCAGGAGAGCACCGAGATCGCGGACCTGGTCGAGCGGGAGGTCCGTCCCTTGAAGGTGCCCACCGTCCACCCACGGCAGGACGCAGTAGCCGTGACCACCAACTTCGACCACCAAGTCCCCACTCGCGTCGACCAGCGGCGCCGGCACCGGGATGCCCTCCCGCGCCAGGTCCACGAGGACCGCGAGGTTCCTGCGAGCCTTCGGCAGAGGAACGTCGGTGATCTCCTTGAGCGCGTACACGCCGGCCGCCGTCACGAGACGCCAGTTCCGGTTCATCAGGCCATGGGCAAGGAACTGCCGATCGCTTACCGCGCCCAGCCCGAACGCGTCGGACAGGGTGGGCAGCACTGCCGCCAGACCGTCTTCTCGAGTCGTATCCGTCACCCCGAGCACGGTACGCCGATGCCGAACCTCGCAGCTGGTTTCGTCACCGAGGCCCCGACAGAGAGTCGGAGGAAGAAGCGAGCCGGAATCGCCCGCCCCCACCGGCTCGCCTGACTCCGTCCGTGGCGGAGCCGGAACCGTCCCGGCTGCCTCACTACCCTGGCCGACGGACCACCGGCGGCCGTACGACGATCGGGAGACCATGACCACGCCCTCCACCGCCCGCATCGAAGACCTCCTCCAGACCGGCGTGCGCGAGGAGGTCTACCCCGGCGCGGTGTGGGCGGTCGGGGACGCCGACGGCACCCGCGCGAGCGGAGCCGTCGGCCTCCTCGACCCCGACCGGCCCGACGAGCCCATGCGGCTGGACACCGTCTTCGACGTGGCCAGCCTCACCAAGATCCTCGCCGTCTGGTCCACGATCGGCACGCTCGTCGAAGAGGGCAAGCTCGACCTCCACGCCCCTCTGGGCACCTTTTGGGACGAGGTCGCCGGCCACCCCCTGGCCCGGGCCACGGCCCACCACCTCCTGACCCACACCGCAGGCCTGCCCCTGCGCGCCAACCTGAAGAACCTCTACGGCACCGACCCCCAGGACATCCGCGACGGCGTCCTCCACGAAGCCCTCCACCGCCCGCCGGGCGAGGCAGTCGAGTACACCGACCGCGCCGCCCTCGTACTCGGCTACCTCGCCGAACACCTCTCGGCCCAGCCCCTGGACCGACTCGCCACCGACCGCATCTGGCACCCCCTGGGCATGACCCGCACACGCTTCGGCCCCCTCCCCACCACCGAGGCGGCCCGCTGCGCCCCCACCGAGTACGACGAGACCACCGGCACCCACATCAAGGGCACCGCCCACGACTTCTCCGCCCGCCTCCTCGGCGGCGTCTGCGGCATCGCCGGCGCCTTCTCGGTCCTCGACGACCTCGCCCTCTTCCTCCGAGACATGCTCGCCCCCACCCAGGCCGCCTTCGGCCCCACCTGGACCGCGGACTCCCTCCGCATCCACACCGGCACCCTTACCCCCGCCCGCGGCCTCTTCTGGCATCCCGCCCCCGGCACGGACCCTTCCGAGGACGTATGGGTCCACTACGGCTTCACCGGCACGGGCATGTGGATCAGCCCCGCCCAAGACAGTTGGGCCGTCCTCCTCACGAACAAACTCCGCTTCAACCGCGATCGGGAGCCCCTGACGGAAATCCGCAACGCCTTCCACGCCGCCGCGCTCACCACCCCGGCTGCCGATATCCACACATAATCACGTGCCCCACGACCAAACCAGGACGGCATCTCCCTTCACGGAGCCTTAGTTGTCAGTGCCGCCGTCTAGCCTTGAGCCAGTGCTGCGCACAGGAGGCTAGGTTGAGCGGGTTCAAGGTCAACAGACGGGCAATCGAACAGCTACAGAAAGAGATCGCAAAAGAGTTTGAGCGCGCGAACCGCAAGCATCCCGTCCGCGTGCCCATCAAGCTCGATGTTCCTGATCTGGGAGGGCTGCTCCTGTCCAGTACAAGTGGGCTGGAAAGTGAGCCCCACCTATCGCGGCTGCTGATCTGGCTGCACGAGTCCGTTCGGCAGCGTCCGGGCCGCTTTGCCGACATCAGGACGTTCCTTCAAACGGAACACCTCCCAGAGGATGAGGCCGACAACATGGCCCTGAAGCTGGAGAAGCTGGGGCTCGTGCGGATCGCAAGAAGCTTGGCCGGTGGACTCTCCGAGGTCTACCCGACAGACGACGGCCTCCTGGAGGCCCGTCGGTTGCTCGAGCTCCGACGTGATGCCATCGCCCGCTTCGGTCACGCCTGCGACAGGCTGCTCCGCGGCGTACTTCGGGCTGGCGGAACAGCAGGAACTGTGGACGTCGCAGGCTTCGCGAATGATCCCGCGTGCAGCTTTGCAGGGGAGCCTCTCACGGGAGAGGAGGTCGCCAGGGTCATGGACTACCTGTGTGAGAACGGACTCGTTCACCTCCGTTCATCCGATGACTGCACGACAGCCCAAACAACCGCCACAGGAACCCGCTGTGTACTCGCCGGAGGTACCGTGCACGACTACCTGAACCGAACCCAGCCGAGCGGCGACACTTACAACATCACCAACTCCCATGGCTTCGTCGCCGGATCGCAGCACCACGTGACACAAAACAATAATTTCGGTCTGGACGCTTCCAAGCTGACCGAGTTCGCGCAAATGGTCCGGCAGTTCTCGCCTAGCCTCGGCACCTCCGACGAGGAACGCGATCAGTTGGTCCTCGACGCGGAGGTCTTGGAGGAGACGACCAGCGCCGAGCGACCCGAACCCAGCCGAATCCGCGCCGCCTACCAACGTGTCCACGAGGCCCTCACGGCGATAGGCGCCGCCACCCCAGGCCTTACGCTGCTCATCGAGACTGGCCAGAACGCGTACCACGCGACCTTCGGCTCCTAGAACTGGCTACCTGCTCAGCCCATCACGCATGGAGCGGGCCTGCCAGCGTGTCCTCAGTGCCCCACCGACGCCCTATTCCCTCACGCCGCCGCCCCGCCTATCCTCGCGATCACACAGCCGGGGGGTGGTGGCATGGCCTCACAGGCCACAAGCTGGCAGAAAGAGCAAGTCAGTCGCGCCTTCGTCCATGCCCTAGCCACGCAAGGCGGCTATACAGTCTGCGACTGGAACGTGGACAAGGACGGAGTGGACGTCACGCTCCGCGCACGCGGCCTCATGGTCGACATTCAGCTGAAGTGCACTCAGAACCCTCGCACTTCCCGCAGCGGCTACAGCTTCGACCTGGACGTCGAGACCTACGACAAGCTGCGCGACCCAGAACGATCAGCACCTGGACACTTAGCACTACTGATCGTCCCACCGGACATAGGGCGGTGGGTGACCCACCAGTCCGACTCGATCATCCTCGCCTGCCATGGCTACTGGGCCTCACTACACGGCATGGGACAAGCCGCAGGCAGCGCCACCACGGCAATCCACCTTCCCGAGCACCAGGAACTTACGGTGAAGGCCATGGGCAGCATGTTCGACACAGCGCGTCGCATGGCCTTCGGGACGGGACTGGGGTTGAACTGACATGGTGGACTTCAACCTGAACTATGGACCCGCAGAGATCCGTAGCTACCTCAGGGTCGCCGGCTGGGCTCCGGTGTCGGGCGGCGAGGTCGCGGAACTATGGAGCCTTCCGGGGCCGGCAGACGAAGTCGTCCTGGTCCCCATGAAACCTGGCGCCCCCGATTTCACGAAACGGGCCCGCATCCTTGTCCAGGACCTCGCGCGGGTGGAATCAAGGGCGGCGCAGGCAGTTCATGACGCCATCGCCACCGTCTACCACGACGTCACAGACCTGCGCGCCTCCCACCCCTCACTGACCGACGGATCCATCCCACTCGAATCGGGATACGAGCTCTTCGTCTCGGCCAAGCGCCTTCGCGTGGCCTCTGCTGCTGCAACGATCCGCCGACAAGGGCACTATCGGAACTTCCCCACCCGAGCGCGCGCACAAGCTCGGGAGGTTCGTCTGGGACAAACTCGCCGTGGTTCCTACATCGTCCCGATCATCAGCCAAGCACGCGCACCAGAGGACGTGTACTCGCCACGTCAGGACCACATCGATGTCGTGGTAGAAGAAACTCTCTTTGACCGCCGCGTTACAGCCACAATGTCCCGCGCGCTGGGCGTTTTAGAAGAAATGGCCGCTGCCGAGCGCGAGCCGACCAAAAGCGAGATCAATGACTCGATCGGTGAAGGCGTCTCCTACGAGCTCTGCCAGGCCCTCGCCAAGGTGGTCAACACGGAATCAGTAAACACATTGGACGTTTCCTTCAACTGGTCTCGCGTGGCTGCGCCCCCGCCAGGTACCCCAGCTCAGGTCGAATTCAATCGCGAAGCGATCGAAATCGTCGATCGCGTTTCCGATCACCTCAAGACCAAGGTCTACACCAGTGAGCACGTGGTCTACGGCATGGTCACCGACCTCAGTCGTCACCCCGAGGATGACAATGGGCGCGTCGGTGTCCAAACACTCATTCAGCGCCGCAGTCGCACGGTATGGATGAACCTTCCCGACACCGACTACCACACAGCCGTGCGCTGCCACGAGGCCGGAGTACCGGTTCGCGTGCGCGGATCGCTAACCAGCCCTCCCGGGGGGCAGGCCCGAATGAGCGTCGTCGACTTCGGCCCGGACCCATCACTGGGCCCAGATTCATAGTTCGCCAATTTCTATCACAAGCCTAGCCACCACTCCATTCTCACCGTTCCGTCACACCCTGATCCATGCAGCCAACTCTTCATAGCTGGCTGCACGCAGGACGTTCCCGCTAGCATTTATGTCGAGCACTTCGGCGGCTGCCCCCAGCACGGTGTAGGGCGTATGCGGAATACGCGTCACACCCAGGATCCGCCGGTAGCGTCTGAAATCATAGTTAGATCCAACAGGCTGCCTGCCACCGAATCTCCGACTCAGGTCACTAGCTAGGTGGTATCTGGCAAATGATCACGAGGTTGGCTCGCGGAGCCAGAGGATCCGTGAGGCCAGGACGACTCCGGCTCGGTAGCGGTCGGCGCGTTTGTCGAACCTGATCGCGATCGCGCGGAACTGCTTGAGGCGTGCGAAGCATCGTTCGACCACGTTGCGTTCGCGGTAGACCTCCTTGCCGAAGGCCAGCGGTCGGCCGCCGAGGCAGCCTCGGCGACGGCGGTTGACCGCTTGGCCGCGGCGCTCGGGGATCGTGACGGCGATGCCTCGGCGCCGCAGGAGGCGCCGGATCGCCCGGCTGGAGTAGGCCTTGTCGCCCAGGCCTCGGGTAGGTGTCGTGCGCGGGCGGCCGGTGTCGGCTCGCGGAACTCGGATCCCGTCGAGGACCTGAGCGAGTGCGGTGGCGTCGTTGACGGTGCCGGGCGTGAGCACGATGGACAGGAGCAGGCCCCGGCCGTCAACGTCGAGGTG
>NZ_JBIVFN010000006.1:0-302794 GCF_044748145.1 Streptomyces sp. NPDC090022 | reverse complement strand
TTCTCAAGGTGCGGACGCTTCCTTTGTACTGACCCTCGCGGGCTTTCCTCCGGGCGCTTCCTTCGTTCTTGCGTTTCCGACTCTATCAGATCTTTTCGATCCGATTTCCTCGGTGCTTTCCGGGGTGTTCGCTTTCGCGTTTCCCTTTCCGGCGATTCCGACTCTATCAGTGATTTTCCGTCTCTCCGACCACCGTCCCGCGGACATGCGGAGGCGACCCGAAGATCGAGATCAACTGAGGAGTTGGGATGCCTGCCGTCCGGTGTTTACGTGGGGTTCACGTGCCCCGGTCAGGCAGGACTCACGACAGTACACCCCGAGTTGGGGCGGAGCAAATCGATTCAGGCGTATGGTCTAGTCCACCGGTCTAGTCCACTAGTCTCCGTGCCGGAGGGTTAGCCCGGGTCGGGAACGAGATCGGGCGAACCTGTACATCTAGTGACATATCCTTCTGACCAGTATGCCGATCGCGACGGACAGTGACGGCAACACCATGAAGCCCCACCCCTGGGAGGCCCCCATGACCAGCGTGACGTCCCCACTTGCCGGGCGTGCCATCGGACTCGCGGCTGTGCCGGATCCGGTGTTCTCCGGCGCCATGGTGGGTCCCGGTACCGCCATCGACCCCGTGCGCGAGCCGTCGGAGGCGGTGGCCCCCGTCGACGGTGTGGTCGTCTCCCTGCACCCGCACGCGTACGTCGTCGTCGACGACCAGGGTCACGGTGTCCTCACCCATCTCGGGATCGACACCGTGCAGCTCAACGGCGAGGGCTTCGAGCTGCTCGTGAACAAGGGCGACACCGTGGCCCGTGGTCAGGCCGTCATCCGCTGGAACCCGCAGGCCGTCGAGGAGGCCGGCAAGTCGCCGATCTGCCCCGTCGTGGCCCTGGAGGCCACGGCCGAGTCCCTCGGTGACGTGGTCGAGGACGGCGACCTCAAGGCGAACGACGCGCTCTTCAGCTGGCGCTGACGCGGCCGCCCGCGAGGGCGATTCGGACATCCATCGCGGCGGCTGGGCCCGCCGCTCTATCGGAGACGGGTGAAATGGAGACAACGCTGCGAGGCGTCGGCGTGAGCCACGGTGTGGCGATCGGCGAGGTGCGGCACATGGGCACGGCTGTTCTCGAACCGCCGGCCAAGCAGATCGCCGCGGAGGAGGCGGAGCGCGAACAGGGGCGTGCCCGTCAGGCCGTGAGCGCGGTCGCGGCCGACCTGATCGCGCGCGGCCAGCTGGCCGGTGGCGAGGCCCAGCACGTGCTGGAGGCCCAGGCGATGATCGCCGAGGACCCCGAGCTGATGGCGGACGTCGACCGCAGGATCGCGGTGGGCAGCACGGCCGAGCGCGGTGTGTACGACGCCTTCGCCTCGTACCGCGAGCTGCTCGCGGGCGCCGGCGAGTACATGGCGGGCCGGGTGGCCGACCTGGACGACGTGCGCAACCGCATCGTGGCGCGGCTGCTGGGCGTGCCGATGCCGGGCGTACCGGACAGCGACGAGCCGTACGTGCTGATCGCGCGGGATCTGGCCCCGGCCGACACGGCGCTGCTGGACCCGTCGCTGGTGCTCGGTTTCGTGACCGAGGAGGGCGGGCCGACCAGCCACAGCGCCATCCTCGCGCGGGCGCTGGGGGTCCCGGCCGTGGTGGCGCTGCCGGGTGCCGGTGAGCTGGCGGAGGGCACGGTCATCGCGGTGGACGGTTCCACGGGCGAGATCTTCGTGGAGCCGAGCGAGGAGAAGCAGGCCGAGCTGGAGGCCGCCGCGGCGGCGCGCAGGGCCGCGCTCGCCGCGTCCTCCGGTCCGGGTGCGACCTCCGACGGTCACAAGGTGCCGCTGCTGGCCAACGTCGGCGGTCCGGCGGACGTGCCGGCCGCCGTCGAGGCGGGGGCCGAGGGTGTGGGGCTCTTCCGCACCGAGTTCCTGTTCCTGGACGACAGCAAGAAGGCACCGTCCGAGGCGAAGCAGGTCGAGGCGTACCGCGCGGTGCTGGAGGCCTTCCCCGAGGGCCGGGTCGTCGTGCGGGTGCTGGACGCGGGCGCGGACAAGCCGCTGGACTTCCTGACTCCGGCGGACGAGCCGAACCCGGCGCTGGGCGTGCGGGGCCTGCGTGCGCTGCTGGACCACCCGGAGGTGCTGCGCACGCAGCTGACCGCGCTGGCCAAGGCCGCCGAGGGGCTGCCGGTCTACCTGGAGGTCATGGCCCCCATGGTGGCCGACCGCCAGGACGCGAAGGCGTTCGCGGAGGCGTGCCGGGCGGCCGGGCTTCGGGCGAAGTTCGGCGCGATGGTGGAGATCCCCTCCGCCGCGCTGCGGGCGCGCTCGATCCTGCAGGAGGTGGAGTTCCTGTCGCTGGGCACGAACGACCTCGCGCAGTACGCCTTCGCCGCCGACCGTCAGGTCGGTGCGGTCTCCCGGTTGCAGGATCCGTGGCAGCCGGCGCTGCTCGACCTGATCGCCCTGTCCGCCGAGGCGGCCAAGGCGGAGGGCAAGAGCTGCGGCGTGTGCGGTGAGGCCGCCGCGGATCCGCTGCTGGCCTGTGTGCTGACGGGTCTGGGTGTCACCTCCCTGTCGATGGGTGCGGCGTCGATCCCGTACGTGCGGGCGACGCTCGCGAAGCACACGCTGGCGCAGTGCGAGCGCGCCGCCGCCGCGGCGCGTGCGGCGGACTCGGCCGAGGAGGCCCGGGTGGCCGCGCAGGCGGTGCTGTCCGGCGAGTGAGCCGGGTGGCGCGGTGTCGTACGAGGGGCCTTCGCCGGTGGCGGGGGCCCCTCGGGCGTTGTCGTGTCAGTGGTGCGGGTCTGGTTCGTCGACCTCGTATCCGGGGTGGTATTCGACGCCCGGTTCGGGGGCGACGGGGTCTCCGGTGTCGGCGTCCGTGCAGTAGGCGTCGAAAACGGCGGCCGCGGAGAGGGGGACGACTCGGCCCTGCTGGAGGCGCCAGCCGTGGACGCGGTCGCCGAGCCCGTCGGTGCTGCTGCGCAGGACCACTCCGCCCGGGCCCGCGAGGGCGATGCCGGCGGCGAGGACGGTCACGAAGTCGAGGCCGTCGCGTCCCTCGACGCGGGGTGGTCCGCCGGGCCGGTCGGGGGCGTCGGCGTGCAGGACGGCGACGAGCTGTTCGTCCTGGGCGGGGATGCTGCACACCAGGTGGTGGTGGCCGGGGCCGCCGCCCTCGACGAGGCGTTTGAGGATCCGACCTGCGCGCTCGAGCGAGGCCTGGCCGATGTCCTCGCCGCACTCCGCGCAGGTGCCGAGGCCCGCGAGGAGCATGGTGGCGTATTCCCAGGTGGCCTGGCGGACGGCCTCGTCGACGAGGAGCGGGACGAGTTCGTCGATGGGCTGGCCGGTGTAGGGCAGGCCGGTGCTGCTGCCGGCGAGTTCGGCGGTGAAGCGGGTGCGGGCGGCGGCGGTGTCCGGGTCGAGGCCGTGGTCGTCGCAGTAGTCGGCGTACTCCTCGGGGTCGAAGAGGGCGACGGTCGTGTGGATGCCCTGGGCGGCGAGGGACCGCAGCAGGCCGTCGACCTGGTCGAGGTAGTCCCGGTGGTCGTCGAAGGTGAAGCTGCGGTACGCGCGCATGGCCGCGAAGTCCTGGGCGTCGGCGACGAGGCCGACGGTGCCGGGGACTTCGCGGCGCAGCCTGCGGCGGGCGCGGGTGTGGTGCTGCTGTGGGTGGCGTGGGTGCTGTGGCATGGCTCCCCCTGTGCGGCATCGCATCGGTCAATGCTCACTCAGCGTAACCACAGCCACTGACAGTCACCCTTGGCGGCGGGTGCGGGCCAGCTCCTCGTAGAAGTGGAGGAGGTCGAGGTTGTCGACGGAGCCCGGGTTGACGGCCTTGTCCAGGGGGGCGCCCTGGAGGAGGCGCTTGACGGGGACCTCGATGCGCTTGCCGGTCAGGGTGTGCGGGACGCCGGGGACCTCGATGATCTCGTCGGGGACGTGACGCGGGGAGAGCTCGGCGCGGATGGTCCGCTTGATGCGCTCGCGCAGGTCGTCGTCGAGGGTGGCGCCGGGCACGAGGTGGACGAAGAGCGGCATCCAGTAGCCGCCGTCGGCCTCTTCGAGCCCGATGACCAGCGATTCCTTGATCTCCGGGAGGCGTTCGACGGCCTCGTAGATGTCGGCGGAGCCCATCCGGACGCCCTGCCGGTTGAGGGTGGAATCGGAGCGGCCGTGGATGACGACGGAGCCGTGGTCGGTGATCGTGATCCAGTCCCCGTGCCGCCAGACGCCGGGGAACATGTCGAAGTAGCTGTCGCGGTAGCGGCTGCCGTCGGGGTCGTTCCAGAACCGGATGGGCATGGAGGGCATGGGGTTGGTGACGATCAGTTCGCCGACCTCGCCGACGAGGGGCTTGCCGGAGGGGTCCCAGGACTGCAGGTCGGTGCCGAGGCAGGCGGCCTGGAGCTCGCCGATGTGGACGGGGAGGGTGGGGACGGCGCCGGCGAAGCAGCTGCACACGTCGGTCCCGCCGCTGACGGAGGCGATCCACAGGTCCTCGGCCACCTCGTCGTGCAGCCAGCGGAAGCCGTCGGGCGGGAGCGGGGAGCCCGTGGTGGCGACGCACCGGAGCGCCGAGAGGTCGAAGTCGCGCGCGGGGTGCACCTCGGCCTTCTTGCAGGCCATGACGTACGCGGCGGAGGTGCCGTAGAGGGTGGCGCGGGTGCGTTCGGCGATGCGCCACTGCGCGCCGGTGTCGGGGTAGCCGGGGCTGCCGTCGTAGAGGACGACGGTGGTGCCGGTGAGCAGGCCGGAGACGAGGAAGTTCCACATCATCCAGCCGGTGGAGGTGTACCAGAAGAACCGGTCCCGCGGGCCGAGGTCGCAGTGCAGGCCCAGCTGCTTGAGGTGTTCGAGGAGGATGCCGCCCTGGGACTGGACGATCGCCTTGGGCAGACCGGTGGTGCCGGAGGAGTACAGCACCCACAGCGGGTGGTCGAAGGGGACCGGCTCGAAGACGGGGGCCGTGTCACCGGAGGTGAGGGCCGACCATTCCAGGGCGCCGTCGGGGGCGGGGGTGCCCAGCAGCGGGATGTGGACGACGGCGCGCAGCGAGGGCAGGTCGCGGCGGAGCTCGGCGACGGTGTCGCGGCGGTCGTGCTCCTTGCCGCCGTAGCGGTACCCGTCGACGGTGAACAGGACGACGGGTTCGACCTGCTGGAAGCGGTCCAGGACGCTGCGGGCGCCGAAATCGGGGGCGCAGGAGGTCCAGACGGCGCCCACGGCGGCGGTGGCGAGGAGGGCGGTGACGGCCTCGGGGATGTTGGGCAGGTAGCCGCTGACGCGGTCGCCGGGGCGGACGCCGAGGGCGCGCAGTTCGGCGGCGAGGGCGCCGACCTGGCGGCGCAGTTCGGCCCAGGTGACGGGGACGGGGTCGTGGGTCTCGTCGACGTGCAGGAGGGCGGCGTCGTCGGCGCGGGCGGGGTCCTCGGCGGCGCGCAGGGCGTGCTCGGCGTAGTTGAGGGTGGCGCCGGGGAACCACTGGGCCCCGGGCATGGCGCGCTCGCCGAGCACCCGCTCGTACGGGGTGGTGAAGCGGACGTCGAACCAGTCGGCGACGGCGCGCCAGAAGGTGTCGAGCTCCTCGACGGACCAGCGGTGCAGCGCCGGGTAGCCGCCTTCGGCCGGGGCGCCGTACCGGTCGGCGGCCCAGGCCTGGAACCGGGTGACCGCGGCCGCGGCGATCCGGTCGGGGCCCGGTGCCCAGAGGGGCTGCGGCGAGGTGGCTGAGGTCATGGGCGGGCTCCCGGTCCGTCTTCAGGCTCGCGCTCGGTGTGCGCGTCGTGCGGTGGTCGTCGTGCGGTGGTCGTCGTGCGGGTTTCGGTGGTGCGGGCGGTACGGGCGGTGCGGGTGGTGCGCGGATGCTGCGTACCTTGTCACCGCGCGAGGGGTGGGTGCGCGGCGGCTCACAGGGACCATGCCACGTGATCGACATCCGCACCAGAGCCACCATCCACGGTCAAGGATGATCCTTTTGTGGGTGAACGACAGTTGAACGGATCACTCTGGCGCGGTGGCCGGTGGCAGGGTGAGCGGCATGGACGGTCGTGATGTGGTGCGTGCGGTGAAGGACATGGGGACGGCGCGCGGACTGCGGGCCTGGCGCGCGGCGTGGCGCCACCGGCGCGCGGACGCGGTGGGGCTGCCCCGGCGGGGCCCGGAGCGGGCGCGGGTACCGGGGCTGCTGACGGGTGCGGACCCGCGGCCGGGCGGTGGTGTGCTGACGTTCGCGCGGTCGCGGCTGCTGGTGCGGGTGACGGCGGGCGGTGCGGTCTTCTGGGGCTGGGACGGGGCGGAGCCGACGCCCTCGTACGCGGTGCTGGGCACGGGGCCGGAGCCGGATCCGCGGGCGGTGCTGGAGCCGGACACCGGCGGTGGCTGGCGGGTGGTGTCGGAGCGGGTGACGGTGGCGGTGTCCCGGCACGGTGCGGTGGAGGTGCGTACGCCGGGGGGCACGGTGCTGCGGCGGGAGCTGCCGCCGCGCTGGTGGGAGCCGGTGGGCGCGGCCGGCGGGGCGCGCTGGCTGCAGCGGTCGGAGGTGCCGGCGGACGCGCGGTTCTTCGGGCTGGGCGGGCGGGCGTCGGGGCCGCGGCTGCGGGACGGGGTGTACCGGCTGTGGAACACCGATCCGCGGGGTGGTTTCGGGCCGGGCACCGATCCGCTGTACATCACGATGCCGGTGCAGATGGTGGTGGCGGACGCGGGCACGCACCTGGTGTTCCACGACACCACCTGGGACGGGCGGGTGGTGCTGCGCGAGGGCGAGGAGGGGGCGGGCTCGGGGCCGGACCGGCACGGGTCGAGCGAACTGCGGATGGACGGCGGGCCCTTGAGGTGCTGGGTGCTGGTGGGGACGCCGGCACGGGTGTTGCAGGGGTGGTCGGGGCTGACGGGTGCGGCGGCGCTCCCGCCGGAGTGGGCGCTGGGCTACCAGCACGCGCGGTGGGGGTTCGGCAGCGCGGCGGAGGTGCGGCGGGTGGTGGCCGGGTACACGGGGCGGGGGCTGCCGCTGTCGGCGCTGCACCTGGACATCGACCACTACGACGGGCACCGGGTGTTCACGGTGGACGGTGAGCGGTTCCCGGATCTGCCGGGGCTGGCGCGGGAGTTGCGCGAGGGGCCGGGGGGCGGGGTGCGGCTGGTGTCGATCGTGGACCCGGCGGTGAAGGTGGAGGAGGCGCCGTCGTCGGTGTACCGGTCCGGGCTCGTGGTGGGGTCGGACGGCGCGTTCGTGCGGGACGCGCGGGGGCAGGAGGTGCGCGGGGAGGTGTGGCCCGGGGAGTGCGCGTATCCGGACTTCACCGATCCGGCCGTGCGGACGTGGTGGGGCGGGCTGTACGAGGAGCGGCTGGAGCGGGGTTTCGCGGGCTTCTGGCACGACATGAACGAACCGGTCTCCTTCACTCCGCCGGGGTGGGCGGACCAGACGCTGCCGCGGTCGGCGCGGCACGCCCTGGAGGGGGCGGGCGGGGACCACCGGGAGGCGCACAACGTGTACGCGCTCACGATGGCGCGGGCCGGCTTCGAGGGGCTGCTGCGGCTGCGGCCGCAGGAACGGCCGTTCCTGTTCTCCCGGTCGGGGTGGGCGGGGATGCAGCGGTACGGCGGCACGTGGTCGGGGGACGTGGAGTCGAGCTGGGAGGGGCTGCGGGCCTCGCTGGCGCTGGTACTGGGGCTGGGGCTGTGCGGGGTGCCGTACTCCGGGCCGGACGTGGGCGGCTTCGGGGGTTCGCCGTCGGGTGAGCTGTACCTGCGGTGGTTCCAGCTGGGCGCGTACCTGCCGCTGTTCCGTACGCACGCGGCGCTGTGGGCGGGGCGGCGGGAACCGTGGGAGTTCGGCGAGGAGGTGCTGGAGGGGGCTCGGGCGGTGCTCGCGGAACGGGAGCGGCTGCGCCCGTACTTCGTGACGCTGGCGCATCTGGCACGGCGCACCGGGGCGCCGTACGTGCGGCCGGTGTGGTGGGGGGCGCCGGAGGAGCGGTCGCTGCGGGACTGCGAGGACGCGTTCCTGCTGGGGGACGCGCTGCTGGTGGCGCCGGTGCTGGAACCGGGCGCGGACCGGCGGGCGGTACGGCTGCCGCGGGGCCGCTGGTACGACACGGCGACGGAGGCGGCGTACGAGGGTCCGGGGCAGGTGCTGCTGGACGCGCCGGCGGGGCGGATCCCGGTCCTGGCGCGGGCGGGGTCGGTCCTGCCGGTACGGGCTCCGGGGGGCGGGGAGACGGTGGAGGTGTGGGCGCCGGCGGTGGGGCGCACCGGGGGCGGCGTGGTGGTCCGCGAGCGGGCCAGCGGCGACGTGGAGGTGGAGCGGCTGACGGTGCGGTGGCTCGGGGGCGAGGTCGTGGTGGAGAGGGAGGACGGGACGCCGCTCCCCGCGCGGGTACGGGGGCTGTGAGCCGGGGGCGCGCCGGGGGCTCCGGGGGTGCACCGGGGCCCCGCGGGCGCCGGTGCACCCCCGCGCGGTCTGCGGGGGCCGGACTGCGGGGCCGGACCGGCCGGGGGCGTCCGTCGGGCGGTGCCCGCGAGCCGGTCGTCCGGGCGGCGCACCGCCGGCCGGTCCGGGGCGCCATCATGGGGGAATGGATGATCATTTCTTCGGGGGACCGCCGGCCGCCGAGCGGCTGGAGCACTACACGGACGCCGACAGGGCGGAGATCCTCGGCCCGGGCGAGGACCCCTTCGGTGTGGCGCACACCGGGCTGACCTGGCTGCCCAAGGACGTGCACTTCGGCGTACGCGCGCGCGGCGGCCGGCTCGTGGCGCACACGGGCCTGCTGCGCGCGCCGCTGTCGGTCGGCGGCGTCGCGTCCGAGGTGGTGGGGGTCGGCGGAGTGGCCGTCGCGCCCGACGTCCGCGGCCGGGGCCTGGCCCGGCTGGCCATGGAGGCGGCACTGGCGCACGCCCGCACCCTGGGGCCGCGCCACGGGCTGCTGTTCTGCCGGCCGCCGCTCGTCCCGCTCTACGAGCGGCTCGGCTGGCACGGCCTGGCGGGCGAGGTCCGGGTGGAACAGCCCGGCGGGCCCGTGGTGATGCCGCTGCGGACGATGTGGACACCGCTGCGCGACGGGTCCCGGTGGCCGCCGGGGGCGGTACGGCTACTGTCCCTGCCGATGTAAGGGGGTGTCCGGCGGACCGCTACCGGGGCCGCGGCGGCTCGCCCCGGAGGCCGCGTTCAGCCGTAGTGGCCCGCGAACCAGGCCGCCGCGGCGTCGGTGTGGAGGGGGAACGCCAGTTCCTCGGGGCCGCGCAGGACGTGCCAGCCCGTGGTCTCGTCCGTCGCCGCCGACGGCGGGAGCGAGGAGAGCGCGCGGGTGGGCAGCAGGCTGAAGACCAGCAGGTGGCCCCCCGCTGAGCTGGCGGCGTCGGCCAGGGTCACGTCGGAGGGCGCGGCCTCGATGCCGGTCTCCTCGCGGAGTTCGCGGACCGTGGCGGTACGCCAGTCCTCGCCGAAGTCCATGAAGCCGCCCGGGAGGGCGACACCGCCCAGGGCGGGCTCGATGGTGCGGGTGATGACGACCAGCCCGACGCCCTGCTCGTCCTCGACCGGGAGCAGCGCGACGGCCACCGGGAGCGGGTTGCGGTACGTGACCGCCCCGCAGGCGGCGCAGGCCCGCGGCCAGTCGGTCGTGTCGAACGCGAATCCGCAGGTGGAGCAGTGCGAGTCCTTCAGGTGTGGCGGCATGCCGTGATGGTAGGGGAAGGGGCATGAGGATGACGGCTGTTGCGGGGGTGGTGCTCGCGGGTGCGCTCGCGGGCGGGGGGACGGGCACCGGGCCGGCGGGGCCGGTGCCGGGCGGCGGCGGTGGTGCGGCGGAGAAGGCGCCGGTCACGTTCGTGGCGCTGCGGGAGGTCGATCCGACCGTCCGCCAGGACATGCGGTACGCCACCGCCCGCAATGTCACCGGCCGCGTCGTGGACGGCTACGACGAGCCGGTGTGCCTGCTCACCCGGCCGGCGGCCGAGGCGCTGCGGCGGGCGCAGCACGGCCTGCTGCGGCAGGGGTACGCGTTGACGGTGTACGACTGCTACCGGCCCCAGCGGGCCGTGGACCGGTTCGTGCGGTGGGCGCGGGACGAGCACGACCAGACGACGAAGCCCTCCTACTATCCCCATGTCGACAAGTCGTCCCTGATTCCCGACGGGTACATCGCGGAGAAGTCCGGGCACAGCCGCGGGAGCACCGTCGACGTGGGCCTGGTGCGGCTGCCGGACCGGCCGGTGGACATGGGTACTTCCTTCGACTTCTTCGATCCGCTCTCGCACACCGACCATCCCGCGACCGCCCCGCAGCCGCGCCGCCACCGCGACCTGCTCCGCCGGAGCCTGGGCGAGCAGGGCTTCGTCAACCTGCCCGAGGAGTGGTGGCACTTCACGTACCGGCCGGAGGTCCATCCCGGCACGTACTTCGACTTCCCGGTCCGTTCCGCCGCCGTGCGGCCGTGAGTACCGTGCGCGCATGACGTTCGATTCGTACGAGGAGTTCTGGCCCTACTACGTCGCCATGCACTCCCGCGCCGCCACCCGCTGGGTGCACCTCACCGGCACGCTCACCGGGCTCGCCGTGACCGCGTACGGGCTGGCGCGCGGCCGCAGGCGGTACCTGGCCGCGCTGCCGCTGATCGGGTACGGGACCGCCTGGCCCGCGCACTTCCTGATCGAGGGCAACAACCCGGCCACCTTCGGGCATCCCGCCTGGTCGCTGCGCGGGGACGCGCGGATGATCCGGATGATGCTGGCCGGGCGGGACGCGGAACTGGACGAGATCGCCCGGAAGTGGCTCGCCGGGAACCGGTGACCGGGCGCCCGGGCCCGTGGCAGACTTCTGACGATCCGTCAGTTCAATGGCGGGCCGTCGGACCGTGCTGCCTTGGGAGGGGTCTTGGAACGCACACGCACACCGGTCGTCGACGGGTGGTTCACCGATCCGGCGGAGGGGAACGGCTTCCGGCTGCTCGGCACCCGGTGCGGGGCGTGCGGCACGGTGTACTTCCCCCGGGAGGACTACTGCTGCCGCAACCCCCGCTGCGCGGGCGGTGAGCTGGCCGAGGTCCCGCTCTCCGCGCGCGGGCGCGTCTGGTCGTACACCGACGGCCGCTACCGGCCGCCGGCGCCCTACGTCTCGGACCCGGCGGCGCCCTGGGAGCCGTACACGCTCGTGGCGGTGGAGCTGGAGGCCGAGCGGATGGTGGTGCTCGGGCAGGCGGCGCCCGGCGTGGGCGTCGCCGATCTCGCCGTCGGCATGGAGGTGGAGGTCGTGCCGGGCGTGCTCAACGAGGATGCCGGCACCACCTGGACCACCTGGCACTTCCGTCCCGTCGGTACCGCCGGTGCCGGTGCGCAGGAGACGGGGGTGCGGCCGTGACCGCCGACATCGCCGTCCTCGGGGCCGGCATGCACCCGTGGGGCAAGTGGGGCCGCAGTTTCGTCGAGTACGGCCGTCTCGCCGCCCGGGAAGCCCTCGCCGACGCCGGGATCGACTGGCGCGACGTGCAGTCGGTCGTCGGCGCCGACACCGTGCGCTCCGGCTATCCCGGGTACGTCGCCGGCGCGACCTTCGCGCGGGCCCTCGGCTGGCAGGGGGCCCGGGTGACCAGCGTGTACGCCGCCTGCGCCTCCGGCGCGCAGGCGATCGGCGCCGCCCGCGCGCAGATCCTGGCCGGCCTCGCGGACGTGGTGCTCGTGGTGGGCGCCGACGCCGCGCCCAAGGGGTTCTTCGCCCCCGTCGGCGGGGACCGGCCCGACGATCCGGACTGGCTGCGCTTCCGGGTGCTGGGGGCCACCAACCCGGCGTACTTCGCGCTGTTCGCGCGCCGCCGGATGGCGCTGTACGGGGACACCGGCGAGGACTTCGCGCAGGTCAAGGTGAAGAACGCGGCGGCCGGGGCGCTCAATCCCCGGGCCCGTTACCGCACGGCGGTGACCGCCGAGGAGGTGGCCGCCTCCGCCGTCGTCGCCGATCCGCTGCGGCTGCTGGACATCTGCGCGACCTCCGACGGCGGCGCCGCGCTGGTCCTGTCCAGCCTCGACTACGCCCACGCGCGCGGCGTCGGCGACCCGGTGCGGATCCGGGCGGTGTCGACGGTGACGCCGACGTTCCCCCGTACGGTGCTGGACCTGCCCGACATCGCCACCGACTCCGCGGTCGCCGTGGCGCCGGCCGCGGCCTCCTTCCGCTCCTCCATCGCGCGTGCCGCGTACGAGGAGGCGGGGCTCGGGCCGGAGGACCTCTCGCTCGCCGAGGTGTACGACCTGTCCACGGCCCTGGAACTGGAGTGGTACGAGGACATCGGCCTGTGCGGCCCGGGCGAGGGGGCCAAGCTGGTCCGTGAGGGCGCGACCGCGCTGGGCGGGCGGATCCCGGTGAACGCGAGCGGCGGGCTGGCGTCGTTCGGGGAGGCGGTGCCGGCGCAGGCCATCGCCCAGGTGTGCGAGCTGACCTGGCAGCTGCGCGGGCGGGCCGGACAGCGCCAGGTGCCCGGGGCGCGGGCCGGGATCACCGCGAACCAGGGGCTGTTCGGGCACGGCTCGGCCGTCGTCGCCGTCCGCTGAGGACCGGTGCCACCGGTGCCCGCCGCTTTCGGCGTACGCCCCGCCGGACGCGCCGCGGGCGCGGGCCCTGAGCAGGCGCTGCTGCCGCAACGCTTGACGGCCCCCGGTGGCGGGTTCACACTGCCTGCACAGTCGCGCGCGGCCGGCCGCACGCGTACCGAAGCCCCCCGTGAGAGCCGCGGCCCGTACCCCAGTCGGCGGGGGTACGGGCCGCCTCCCTGCCCGTGTCGCGCGCGGCGCCGTGTCCTCGCGTCGCGCCGCTGCCCAGCGCCGGATCAGGCGCGGGCGGTCTGACGCCGGGCCCGGGCCAGTGACATCGCGTGCTCCACCACGCCGACCAGGACGTCCTTGACCGACTCCCGGTCCCGCGCGTCGCACAGCAGCACCGGCACCTCGGGCTCGAGGTCGAGGGCCTCGCGCACGGTCACCACCGGATGCCGGTCGGCCCCGTCGAAGCAGTTGACCGCGACGAGGAACGGGATCCCGCGCCGCTCGAAGTAGTCGACGGCCGCGAAGCAGTCGGCCAGCCGGCGGGTGTCGGCGAGGACGACCGCGCCGAGCGCGCCCTGGGCGAGCTCGTCCCACAGGAACCAGAAGCGGTCCTGCCCGGGCGTGCCGAACAGGTACAGCACCAGGTCCTCGCGCAGGGTGATGCGGCCGAAGTCCATGGCCACGGTGGTGGTTCTCTTGCCCTCCACTCCCCCGAGGTCGTCGACGGCGGCGCCGGGTTCGGAGAGCTGTTCCTCCGTACGCAGCGGTCTGATCTCGCTGACCGCACTGACCAGTGTCGTCTTGCCCACCCCGAAGCCGCCCGCGACCAGGATCTTCAGGGTCAGCGGCTCGACAGGTGACACGGCGTGCATGGCACCGGTGCGGCTAGAGCGCCCGAAGGCCATCGATCACCTCACGCAGAATGGATTCGTCGGGGAGTTCGGCCGGCGGTACCGGCCGGGTCACGTGGACCAGTTCGTCGTCCACGAGGTCGCCGATCAGGACGCGGACGACCCCGACCGGAAGGTCGAGGTCCGCGGCGAGTTCGGCGACCGACTGCGGCCGTTCCCGGCACAGCCCCAGGATGTGGGCGTGCTCCGGGGACAGCGTCATGTCCCAGGCCGGATCGTCGGCCGCCGGTTCGGCGACGACGAGCGCGATCAGGTCGAGCCGGTGCTGGGCCGCGTGGCTCGTCCGGCCACGGGTCATCGCGTAGGGCCGGACGACGGGCCCCGCGTCGTCGTCGAACCAGTGCGGGTGGGCCGCCGGGCTGTCGTCGAGGACCTCAGGGGTCCCCGACGACAGCCCGGCGGGCTCCTGGCCCTGGTCGCTCATGCCGTCCGCCCTCACCCTCCGGCTGGCAGCCCGGTGCGCGGGGCGGTCGCCAGGTGGGCGCCCACTCGCTTGACCATCAGCGTCATCTCGTACGCGACCTGGCCGACGTCGGAGTCCGCGTCGGACAGCACGGCCAGGCAGCTGCCGTCGCCGGCCGCCATCACGAACAGGAACGCCTCGTCCAGCTCCACCACCGTCTGGCGGACCTGGCCGGACTCGAAGTGCCGACCGACGCCCTTGGCGAGGCTGTGGAAGCCGGAGGCGACCGCGGCCAGGTGCTCGCTGTCCTCGCGGGTCAGCTCCTGGGAGCTGCCGGTGGGCAGTCCGTCGCCGGAGAGGACCACCGCCTTGCGGATACTGGCGACCCGGTCCACCAGCTCGTCCAGGAGCCAGTTGAGCTGGCCGGAGCCGCGGCCCTTGGAGTCGTTGCCTGCGCTCTGCGGTGCGGTCATCGACCGTCCCCCTCGTTCTCGTGCCCGGGACCGGTCGCGGCGGCGTCGCCGGACCCGGCCTGGGACTGCTGTGCGTGCTGCTTGCGGCCTGCTGTCCAGCCGCGCTGGAGAGCGGCCATCCGGGTCCGCACCTCCTCCGCGTCGCGGTCCACCGGGCTTGCGGCGGCGGACTCGGCGGCCGCGGCGGCCGGGGCGTTGCGGAGCTGAGGGGCGAGGTTGGCCTGGCGGACCCGGCGGGGCAGACCCCCCGGTCCGGTGGCGGGTGTGCCCTGGGGCGCCCGCGGGGAGCCGGCCTGCGGCTCCTGGCCGGACGTCCGGGGCCGCTCGGCGGGCGCTTGCGGATCCGCGCCGGAGGCGGTGGCCCCGGCGGCGGGGTGGCGGACCACCGGCGCCGGCCGGGGCTCCACGCGGCGGCCGTGCTCGGCGACCAGCGTGGGCGTACGGCGGCGGCGCGGCAGCGGTACGGCGCCGGAGGCCGGGCGGGCGCCGTCGGGGCGCGGCGGCTCCAGGCGGGTGCTCTCCAGCCGGACGGGCCCGGTGGGGCCCGCGGGGTCGTGGTCGGCGCGGCGCTCGCCCTTGTCGCCGTCCGCGGCGTCCCAGGGGGCCGTGGCGCGGCCGGCGGGGTCCCGGCCGGCCCGCGAGACCTCGGCGGCCCGCAGCCCCATCAGGGCGCTGCGCGCGATACCGCCGGGCGGCGTCTCGTCGTCGAGGGTGGCCATGGCCGGGCGGGCGCCGCCGGTCAGGGCGGGCAGGTCGTCCCGGGCGGGGGCGTCGTCGCCGAGGCCGAGGACGCTGAGCGGGGGTTCCACGTCGACGGGGCCCTCGAGGAGCGCCGCCGGAACCGTACGCCGGGTTGCCGTACCGTTTCCGCGGCCCGCCGCCGGGCCACGGCCGACCGCGGCCGGGGCGGGGCGCCCGCCCCGGTCCCGGCTCTGGATGCGCAGGCCGGTGCCGTTGGTGTCGGGGGCGTCGGTGAGCAGGGCCGCGGGCAGGAAGACCACGGCGGTCGTGCCGCCGTACGGGCTGGGCTGGAGCGAGACCTTGACGCTGTGGCGCTGGGCGAGGCGGCTGACGACGAACAGGCCGAGCCGGTCGGTGTCGGACAGCGCGAACTCGGGGGAATCGGCGATCCGCAGGTTCGCGTCGAGCAGCGCCTCCGGGGTCATGCCCAGGCCGCGGTCGTGGATCTCCAGGGTGAAGCCGTTGGCGACGCGCTCGCCGTGCACCTGGACCGCGGTGTGCGGGGGCGAGAACACCGTGGCGTTCTCCAGCAGTTCGGCGATCAGGTGGGTGACGTCGGCGACCGCCG
Organism: Streptomyces sp. NPDC090022; assembly: GCF_044748145.1. Classification (NCBI taxonomy): domain Bacteria; kingdom Bacillati; phylum Actinomycetota; class Actinomycetes; order Kitasatosporales; family Streptomycetaceae; genus Streptomyces; species Streptomyces sp. NPDC090022. The sequence continues at coordinate 287,161 of NZ_JBIVFN010000006.1, read as the reverse complement.
GGCCGGCGATGCCGAGCCGGGGGAGCCTGCGGACCTCGATGCGCTCGTAGTCCTCGACCTCGGCGACCGCCGCCCGGACGACGTCCATCAGCTGGACGGGCTTGCGCCACTGCCGGGAGGGCGCGGCGCCGGAGAGGATCACCAGGCCCTCGGCGTGCCGGCGCATACGGGTGGTCATGTGATCGAGGCGGAACAGGTCGGCGAGTTCCTCGGTGTCCTCGGTACGCCGCTCCATGGTGTCCAGCAGGGTCAGCTGACGGTGCAGCAGGACCTGGTTGCGGCGGGCGAGGTTGACGAAGACCTCCGAGACCCCGCGGCGCAGTTCGGCCTGCTTGACGGCGGCCTCGACGGCGGCGCGTTGGAGGGTGTTGAGGGCCTGGCCGACCTGGCCGACCTCGTCCTTCTCGTACTCCAGGCGCGGGGCCTCGGTCTCGACGTCCACGTGCTCGCCCGCGGCCAGCCGGCGCATAACGCTCGGCAGCCGGACACCGGAGGACTCGTGGGCCTCCTTGCGCAGCCGGGAGAGGTCGCGGACCAGGTCGCGGCCGATGCGGATGGAGAGCACGAGGGAGACGACCAGCGCGAGGAAGCCGAGGACACCGGCGACGGCGGCCTTGACGAGGACGTCCATCGCGACCGGTTCGACGCGCTCCTGGTAGCGGTCGCCGGCGGCGGTGCCCATCGTGGCGAGTTCGTCCAGGACCTTGCCCGCCGCCTCGTCCCACTGCGCGGCGGTCAGGGTGCGCGGGTTCTTGGCCGGGCCCGCGACGATGATCTTCTCCTCGGCGTCGCGCAGCGGCTTGCTCTGCGGGCCGGCCCAGTACTGCTCGAACACCTCGCGCTCGTCGGCGGGCAGGATGGCCAGGTTGACCTGGTAGAGCAGCTGGCGGTTGGCCGCGAAGTCGGAGATCCGGCGGATGTCGGCGGCGCCGACGTTGCGGGCGGCCAGGGTGGAGGCGATCACGGCGTCCTCGCGCGCGAGGGTCTCGCGGGCGCGGGTGATGCCGACGAGGGCGCGGCCCTCCTTGTCCATCTGGACGTCCTCCAGCGCGTGGAGGTTCTGCAGGAAGTCGTAGCAGGGGTCGACCAGGCGGTTGTAGAGCTCCAGGGCCTGGCCGGGGTCGAGGCGGGTCTGGTCGACGGAGGAGCGCAGGGACTCGATGCCGTGGAGGGCGTCCAGGATGGAGCGCAGCCGGCGCAGGGCGTCGTCACTGAGCTCGTCGACGACCTCGGGGTCCTTGGCGTTCGTCGTCACCTTGCGGACGACCGCGTCGGTCTCGGCGCGGCGCTTGGTGAGTTCGGCAGTGGCCGCGGACGCCCGGGGGTCACCGAGCACGACCAGGGTCTGGCGGCGCTCCTTCTGGACGACCCGGGCGACGTCCTCGATGGGGTAGCCGACCTTGTCGATGACGTAGGCGACGTCGAGGAGTTGCAGGGCCTGACGGCCGGTCAGAACGGTGGCGAAGCCCCACAGCGCGGTCAGGGAGACGAGCGGCACGAGCAGCAGCGCCACGATCTTCCGGCGGATCGACTTCCCGCGAAAGCGCATGGCCTCCCCAGCCTCCCCCAGCTCAACCCCGCGGGCGGGGGTCGGTGTTCCGTCAATTAAACGGCGTGAGCCTACTACTGCGGCGGAGCACCCTCGAAGGCCTGTCCGGACGTTTTCAGCCGGGAGCCGGAACGAAGATCACGAGTTGTCCGATACTTCCGGTCAAGTGCGGCCCGATATGTGGCACATGACACTTGGTGGGGCCTCAGTTCCCGTAGTCGAATGGATGGCTGGAATTATTCGTTCCGGCATGAACGGGGGCGGTGTGGACAGCCGTGGCAGGGGAATCTCGAACGGCCCTCGAGTGTCTTTGTGTGCGAGGGCGGCATGGCGGGCCGCGGTGTGGGGAGTGAGCGGACCATGAGCAGCAGGTACGAGGTACCGGGCGACGGCGGATACGGCGCGGACCGGGGCGGGTACGACCGGCGCGGGCGCGGGGAGTGGCACGGGTCCGGGCAGTGGCACGGGTCCGGGCCGTGGCAGTGGCACGGCGAGGGCGCGGAGGCGGGCGGGCGGCGGACGCTGTGGGTGGAGGAGCCGGCCCGCGGCCGCCGGATGCCGGACCCGGTACGGACGGCGGCGGTGCGCGCGGTCATGATCGTCGCCGTGACGCTGACGGTGGCGTCCGTCGCGTTCTTCCTGACCCTCAGCCGGTCGTGGCTGGCGTTTCCGATGGTGCTCACGGGGATCGCGGGCATCGTGGTCGCCACGTGGGGCGTGCTCGACGTGTGGATCACGCGGCAGATGTGGAACCAGCGCAACGGCGTGGTGTCCGTACCGAGCAGTACGGCGCGGGGCCGCGGCGCGGCGCGCGACCGCGCCCGCGAGCAGACCGCCCGGGAACACGGCGCCCGTGGGCAGGCCGCCCGTACCGGGCACACCCGCGAGCAGCCGGGCGGGCACCCGGGCGGGCACCAGCGCTTCGGGCCTGCGTAGCCCCGCCCGGCAGCACCGAGCGGGACCGGGGGCGGGGGCGGGACGCCGGGCGGGTGGGACCCCGTCAGGAGGCGCCGGTGCGGCGGAACATCCGGGTGGCCGTGATCTCGCCGTGGATGGTCTCGCCCTCCGTCGGCTGCTGCGGCAGGCCCGGCCGCAGGTGCTCCTCCACGCTGATGTACTTCAGCCCCGCCCGCAGGTCGGCGTCGTTGCGCAGCCGGATCACCAGCGGGAACTCCGCCAGGGCGGTCGTGTCGAACAGGCCCGTCGTGTACAGGAGCTGGACGCCGAGCGCGTCCGAGACCGCCCGCTGCAGCTCCAGCAGGTACGTGGCGTTCGCGCGGCCGATCGGGTTGTCCAGGAACAGCGTGCCCGCGTGCCGCTGCCGGTCGCGGCCGCGGTCGTTGCTGCGCAGCGCCGCCATGGTGCAGTACAGGGCGATCGCGGCGGTCAGCAGCTGGCCGCCCGAGAACACGTCTCCCATCTGCCCCACCGGCACCCGCTCGGCGCGCAGCACCGCGTCGGGCTTGAGGATCTCCACCGCGATGCCCTTCGGCTGGAGCGCCGCCTGGACGCCGCGCAGCAGCAGGGACATGCCGTCGCGGCGGCCCTCGCCGAAGGCGGCGTTCTTCTTCACGGCCGAGCGGGTCGCCTCGTCGATGACCTCGCCGAGCCGTTCGGTGAGGGTCGCCTGGTCGGGCTCCTCGAAGCGGATCCGCAGGAACTCCTGGCCCGACCACTCCCCCAGGCCCTCCGGGAGCTGGGACAGCCGCTGGGCGGAGCGCAGGGTCGCCAGCGCGGACTCCACCAGGCCGCGCAGCCGGTCCACGATGCTGTCGCGGTTGCGCTCCAGCTGGGCCAGCTCGTCGGTCAGGACCCGCAGGCGCGGCGCGAAGGCGGCCGCCCAGGCGGCGGCGTGCTCGGGCAGCGCGGACGCGGGCAGCTCGCGGATCTGCTGGCGCGCGGGGGTGCGTACCTGCTCGTAGCGGGTGGCGTTGGCGTGCCGGACCAGGACGTCGCAGGCCTCGCGGACCGCCGATTCGGCGCCCGAGAGGTCGCCGGCGCAGCCGCGCAGGGAGCGGCGGGTCTCGGCGGCGGACTGCCGGGCCTCCTCCAGGGTGCCCGGGTAGGGGCCGGTCTCCCGCTCGTCCTCGTCCTGGTGCGCGCTGTGGTCGCGCAGCAGGTCCCGCAGCAGGGCGGCGGTCTCGTCGAAGCCGGCCGCTGAGTCCTCGGCGGTGCGGTGGGAACGCAGCAGGTCGGCGTGGGCGGCGCGGGCGCTCTCCACGGCGGCGGTGTACGCGGCCAGCTGGGCGGTGGCGGTGCGCAGCAGGCCCTGGGCCTGCTCGACGTCGGCGGGGACGAGCTCCTCGGGGAGCTCGGTGTGCGCCTCGCCCTCGGCCGGGGCGAGCCGCTCGGACTCGCCGCGCAGGCGGCCGAGCTGCTCGCTGGCGGTGGAGGCCCGGGACTCCAGCATCTGTACGAGCTGCTCGGCGCGGGCGGCCGCCGCCTGCCGGGAGGGGCCGTCGGCGCCGTCGGTGCCTTCGAGGAGCTGGGCGGCGCGGGTGCGGACCTTGTTGGTGAGCCGGTCGAGTTCGGCGAGGGCAGCGCTCTCGTCGCTCTCGGCACGGGCCTGCTCGGCGCGCAGGTCGGCGCCGACGCCGACCTTCTCGTACAGCTGGGAGGCGGCGCGGTAGGCCTCGCGGAGGTCGGGCAGCGGCATCCTGGCCGCGCCCTCCTCCTCGGCGGGCAGGGTCTCGGGCGCGCCGGCGATCTCGGCGCGCTCGGCACGCAGCGCGCGTGCGGTGCGGCGGGCGTCGTCGGCGGCGCGCTGGACCGCGCGGCGGTCCTCGTCGGCGGCGCGGGCGCGGTCCAGACAGACCTCGGCGCGGGCCTCGGACTCGGCGGCCTCGTCGGCGAGTTCGCGCAGCCGGGCCTGCCAGCCGGCCCGCTCGCGGAGCCGGAACGCCAGGCCCGCGAGGGCGTCGGCGGCCCGGCGGGCCCGCTGGGCGGTGTCCTGGCGCTCGTCACGCACCCGGGCGGCGTCGGCGGCGGCCTCGTCGGCCTCGGCGCGCGCGGTACGGGCCTCGGCGAGTTCGGCGTCCGCCTCCTGGGCGAACGTCCGGGCGGCCGCGGCCTGCTGCGCGAGCTCGGCGAGGCGGCCGGGCGGGCAGCCGGTGCGCCAGGAGGCCAGGCGCGCGGCCAGCTCCCGGTCGCCGGCGAGGCGGGCGGCGAGCTCGCGGATCTCGGCGTCGCGCTCGGTGGCGCGGGCGCGCAGGGCCCGGCGCTCCTCGTCGGCGGCGAGCTCGTCGTGCATGGCCGGGTTCGGCGGGACGAGAAAGACGCCGGTCCCGGCGTCGTCCCCGGCCGCGGGGACGGGCGCCAGCAGCGCGGCGGCCGTGCCCACGGCGACGGTGGAGCGGGGCAGCAGCGCGGCGCCGGCGAGCACCTCGCGGGCCCGGCTGTGGGTGTCGGGGTCGGTGATGACGACGCCGTCGACGAGCTCGGGCCGGGCGGCGAGCACGGTGGCGTGGTCGGCGGGGTCGACGGCCTGGGCGAGGTAGCGCCAGCCGGGCAGGGCGGGGATGCCGTGCTCACCGAGGTACTCGACGGTGGCCAGTACGTCGGGCCCGGGGGGCAGCAGGCCGCCGTCACCGAGCGCGCCGAGGATCCGCGCGTCGTCGGCGGCGGCGGTGCGCAGCTCGAAGAGCTGCCGCTCTGCCGCGGCGACGCCCTGGTCGAGCAGGTCGCGCAGCTCGTCGGCGTTGCGGTCGAGGTCCTCGGCGGTCAGGGCCGGGGCCCAGGCCTCGGCCGCGTCGGCGCCCGGAGCCGCCGGGTCGGAACCGGACGCGCCGCCACCGGCCCGGCCGGCGGAGCCTGCCGGCACCGCGCCGGAGGTGCCCGGCTGCCCGCCGTGGCCGGGGTGCCCGCCGGCACGGTGGGCCGACGTACCGGCGCCACCGGTCGGCGCCGCGCCGGCGGTGCCAGGCCCGCCCGGCTGGCCGTCGTGGCCGTCGGCGCGCTGGGCCTGCGTGCCGGTGGCGGCGGAGCCCGTGGAGTCGGCGCCGGGCGTGCCCGGGACGGATCCCGCGGCACCGGCGGCCGCCGAGCCGCCCCGCGGGTGCGGGAGGAAGGTGTCCGGGGCGGCGGGCAGGCCCAGCAGCTCCGCCAGGCGCGGGGCGCTGCCGAGCGAGGCCGCCGCCCGCCGTTCGGCGTCGTACGCCGCCTCCGCCGCGTCCGCGGCGTCCGCCGCACGGGCCGCGGTCAGTTCGGCGCGGGACTCCGAGGCGGCCGCCTCACGGGCCGTTTCGGACGCCGTACGGGCCGCCTCGCGGGCCGCGTCCCACGCGGCGACCGCGGTCTTCTCGGCGTCGCTCGCCGCCAGCGCGGCGCGGGCCGGGTCCGCGTCGGGGGCCGAGTCGTCCAGCCAGCCGGCGCGGACGGCCTCGGCCGTCTCCTGCTCGACCTCGGACAGCCGGGCGCGCAGGTGCTCGGACTCGCTGCGGGCGCGCTGGGCGGCCGTCGCGGCCGCCGTGGCGTCACGGTGGGCGCTCTCGCCGGCGGTCTGGAGCGCGGCGGAGCGCTCCTCCTCCTCGTTCGCCACCCGCTCGCCGTCCTCTGCGGCCGTGTGCAGGGCCCGTACGAGGGCCGCGGCGGCCGTGGCGCGGGCGGCGAGCGCCGGGGCGGCGTCCCGCTCGGCCTCCCGGATCGCGGCGGCGACCCGCGCGGAGCGGTCCGCGGCGGCCCGGTGGCGCAGCACGGACTCCGCCGCCTGCCACGCGGAGTGCAGCGTGCGGGCCTCCAGGAGCTCGCGGCGCTGCGCCGCGGCCGCCTTGTCGGCGACGGTGAGGGCCAGCGAGGCGTGCCGGTAGGCGAGCTCGGCCGAGATCGCCGCGCTGCGGGCGCGGGCGGCCTCGGCGGCCGTCACCTCGTGCGCGGCGCCGGTGACCCGCAGCGCGAGGTCGGCGGCCCGGCCCCGCTCCTGCCCGGCCCGGGCGGACAGCCGGCGGGCCAGGGTACGGGTACGGCGCTCGGCGCCCGCGTGGATGTCGCGGGCCCGGGCGCGGGTGCCGGCTGCCTCGACGATCCGGGTCAGCAGGTCCACCGAGCCCGCGGTGAAGTCGCGTTCGGCCATCAGCTCGGCCCGGCGGCCCAGCTTGTTGCCGAAGCCGTGGACCAGGTCGGCCAGGCCGTCGGTGTCGCGGGTGTCGGTGACCGCGCGCAGCAGCAGGTCGGTGAAGTCGGAGTCCTTCTTGACCGCGAAGAGGCCGGCGGCCTCGCCCTCGTCGGCGTTCATCTCGCGCTGGTAGCGGAAGAGTTCCGGGTCCAGGCCGAGCTCGCCGAGGTGCTCGTTCCAGCGGTCGTGGATCTCCTCCCAGTACACCTCCAGGTGCGGGTACGCCTTGCCCGCGTCCGTGATCGCGTCCCGGAAGCCCTTCATGGTGCGGCGTCGGCCCTGCGCGCCCGAGGCGCCCTCGACGGGCGGGCGGACGGCGGTGGACTCGGCCACCGGCAGGTTGTCCAGGCTCAGGCCCGGGCCGGGCCGGAAGGAGTACCAGGCCTCGGCGAACTTGCGCGGGTCGTTGGAGACCTGGCGGCCGCGCCACTCGCTGACCTTGCCGACGACCACGCACTCACCGGTCTGGGTGTGCTGCCACTCCAGCGCGACGTGCCCGCAGTCGTCGGCGAGCAGGAACTTGCGCAGCACGCCGGAGCTGGCGCCGCCGAGGGTGTTGCGGTGGCCGGGCAGCATGACCGAGAAGATCAGCTTCAGCAGGACGGACTTGCCGCCGCCGTTCTCCAGGAAGAGCACACCGGCGGGCGCGGGCCGGCGCGGCGGGCCGGACGGCTCCTCCTCGAAGAACTCCGCCTGCGTCGGCGCCGGATGGGGCACCACATCGCCGACCCCGCGCAGGTCGAGCACGGTGTCGGCGTAGCGCGCACCGGCGGGACCGATCGAGTAGAGGCGGATCCGGGACAGCTCGTACATGGCGGCGGACTCTCGTGGTGTGTACGGGGGCGTACGGGGGTGTACGGGTGCGGGAACGGCGGGTGGACGGGGCCGGCGGTGGGCGGGCGCTCTCCCGCCCGGGCGGGCGCCCCGAGGCCCGGGCGGGCGGGGGTCAGGCGTGGAAGGGCAGTCCGGCGTCGGCCGCCAGTTCCAGGTCGTCGCCCTCGGGCGGCGGCAGCAGGCTCGCGGAACCGTCGCTGACCGCGACCACGCCGAGCTCCAGGAGCTCGGCCATCGCCGCGCTGCCCGCCATGTCGCGGACCTGCAGCTGGTAGCGGGGGGTGGTGCGGTACGCGCCGCCGGCGTCGTCGCCGGTGCGCTGGAGGAACCCGGAGTCGGTGAGGAAGGCGACGGCCTTGCCGACGATGCCGGTGGTGGAACCGGCCAGGCGGCGGGCGTCCTTGGTGGCGCCGGTGGCGCTGCGGCGGGCGTAGACCCGCCACGCCGCCTCCAGGCCGGGGGCGTCGGTGGCGGGGTCGGTGTTCTCGCCCTGTTCCTCGGCGCGCTCCTCGAGGCGGCGGCAGGTCTGCCGTACGAAGGCGTCGACGCCGTTGACGGTGATCCGGCCGATGTAGCCGTCGTCGGCGAGGTCCTCGGGGCGGGGGAAGGCGAGCGCGGCGACGGCGAGGTGGGCCAGGCCGTGCAGGAACCGGTCGGCGGAGTCGGCGGCGGTACGGCGGGCGTAGTCGCCCATGCGGACCGCGAAGACGGAGTCCTCGGCGGCGGCCACGGCCATGCCGGCGCGGGTGGAGACCTCCAGCACGACCAGGCCGAGGCCGGTGGCGACGGCGTCGGCGAGGCGGGCGAAGCCGGGGTCCTCGCGGTAGCGGCGCAGCAGTTCGGCGTACTCGGCGTCACGGGCGGGCAGCAGCTTGGGCTGGAGCCCGTACGCCACGAGCCGGGCCGCGTCGGCGGCGTCGGCCGGGGTGACACCGGTCGCGGCGCCGGGGGTGGTGGTGGCCGGGGCCGACGGCGCGTCGGGCTCGCTCCACGCGGGGTACTCGGCGTGGGTCTCGCTCACGGCTGGGGCTCCTTGGCGGGGGTGGGGCGGTGGGTGGGGCGGTGGGGCGGTGGGTGGGGCGGTGGGGGCGGTGTGCGGGGCGGGTGACGGGCCCGCCCCGGACGTCGCGCCCGGCGGCCGTGGGGACGGCCGGGGCCGCGGGTGCCGCGGGCACCGGGGAGGCGGCGGCCGTGGTGGCGGCGGGGCCGGTGGCGGGAGCCGCGTCGTGGGTCCGTCGCGGGAGCCGCCGGGTCCGGCACCGGGCACGACGGTCGAGGCGCGCGTCGCGGTGAGCGCCGCCGACCGGGGCCGGGGCCGGGACCGGGCCGACCCGCCACACGGCGACGGCGACGGGGGTCGCGACGGGAGCGGCGACGGCGACGAGAGTGGCGACGGGAGTGGCGGCGGCCGTGCGGCGGGCAGCGGGAGGGGGCGCCGGGGGCTGAGGCGGGGTCATGAGGCCTCCGCGCGGGCCGCCGCCATGCCGGCCGCGTCCAGCAGGGCCGTGCCCACGATCAGGTCGGCGCCGCCGAACTCGGGGTCGTCGAGCTCCGTGCCGTCGTCCACCGCGAACAGCAGCCGCTCCTCGCCCTGCCGGTACGCCGTGCCCACGGCCGGGCTCGCCGCGTGGACGGCCAGCAGGGCCACCAGGTAGGGCAGGTCGGGGTCGACCCGCCGGGCCTCGGCCAGCAGGCCGGACAGCCGGCGCGGGGCGTCGTGCGGCAGGTCGAGCAGGCGCATGGCGACCGCCAGCTGCTCCTCGCTGAACCGGCTGTCGTCCGGCGTCGCGATCAGGTCCGGCTCGGGCATCTCGATGCCCAGGTGCTCGCGCTCCAGCGGCGGGGTCAGCAGGATGTCGACGAGGTCGGTGACGCGGACCGAGACGGGGGTGCGCAGCCCGGTGCCGGCCGCGAAGAAGGCATCCGTGACCCGGCGGGCCTGCGACACCGGCAGTGGCAGGACCGGGGCCACCAGCTGCCCGTACAGGTCGATGCCGGAGCGCGGCGCCGGCGCGGCGAAGGCCTGGCGGTCCTGCTCGGCGCGGAAGAGCGGGCCGGCCTCCAGCAGCCGGGACTGCAGCTGGGTGTGGCGGCGGATGCAGTCCTTGACGATGTCGACGAGCTCCGCGGCGCGCCGCTTGTGCTCGGGGTCCTCGGCCTCGTCGCGGGCTTTGCGGATGTTGGTGAGGATGGCGTTCTCGTGGCGGTAGCGGTCCGCGACGTGGTCCAGCGCCTCGGCGATCATGTCGGGGACGGCTTCCAGCCAGTCGACCGCGCGGACGTTGCGCCGGGTGGCGTCCAGGGTGCGGCGCAGCGTCTCGGCGTACTGGACGGTGCGGTAGCGGGCCTGCTCGGCGGCGAGCTGCGCGTCCGCGAGGCGGCCGCGGCTGATGAGGACCTCCAGCTTGACCTCGGCGGCGATCTGGGCGCTGGTGACGTCGGTGTCGAGGGCGCCGACGAGTACGTTCACGGCCTCGTCGGTGGTGCGCAGGTAGACCGCGCCGCCGTAGCCGGGGACTTCCTCGATGAGCTTGAAGTCGTAGTCGCGGCGCACGTAGACGCCGTCGGGCCCGAAGGTGCCGTAGACCGCGCGGAAGCCGCGGTCGACGCTCCCGACGTTGATCAGGTTCTCCAGGACCCAGCGGGCCACCCGCTCGTGCTCGGCGGCGGGGCGGCCCGGGGCCTGGGCGGCGACGCGCGGCAGCAGCCGGGCCACTATCTGCTCGTGGTCGGCGCCGGTGTCGAAGTCCATGTTCAGCGTGACCAGGTCGATCGCGGCGAGCGCGATCTCCGCCATGGTGTAGACGCCGTACTCGCCGGCGAGGTTGGCCTTGCGCGCGTCGAGGTCGTGCAGCGGGGCCGTGCAGGCCAGGGCGCGCAGCCGCCGGGCCAGGCCCTCGTCAGCGGCCGGGCCCGGCGCCGGGGAGGGGAGGGTCTTGGCCGGGGCGGGAAACGTCACGACGGAAAGATTAGGCGCTCCCACGGACAACAACCCAAACGGCACGGTTCGGCCGGATCGTCCCCGGGTGCGCGTCGGCACCCGCGCGTCCGCTGCGCGTCGGCTGCGCGCCGGCCGTGCGTCGGCCGCGTGGCGGCTGTTCTACGCTCACCGCATGGCTTCCATGATCACACCTGCTGAGGGCGCGGCCGACCTCGTGATCGACCTGAACGCCGATCTGGGCGAGGGGTTCGGGCAGTGGGCGCTCACCGACGACGAGGCGCTGCTGTCGGTGGTGACGAGCGCGAACGTGGCGTGCGGCTTCCACGCCGGGGACCCGTCCATCATGCGGCGGGTCTGCGAGCTGGCGGCCGCGCGGGGCGTACGGATCGGGGCGCAGGTCTCGTACCGGGATCTGGCGGGCTTCGGGCGGCGCGCGATGGACGTGCCGCCGCAGGAGCTGGCGGACGAGGTGGCGTACCAGATCGGGGCGCTGGAGGTGTTCGCGCGGGCCGCGGGATCGCGGGTGTCGTATGTGAAACCGCACGGCGCGCTGTACAACCGCACGGTGCACGACGAGGCGCAGGCGCGCGCCGTGGTGGCCGGGGTCCGGCTGGCCGCCGGGGCCGGCGCCGGGCTTCCGGTGCTGGGGCTGCCGGGGTCGCTGCTGCTGACGGCGGCGGCGGACGCGGGACTGACAGCTGTGCCCGAAGCCTTCGCGGACCGCGCGTACACCCCGCGGGGCACGCTGGTGCCGCGCGGTGAGCCGGGCGCGGTGCTGCACGATCCGGACGCCGTGGAGGCCCAGGCGCTGGCCCTGGTCCGGGGCGGCGCCGGGCGCTCGCTGTGCCTGCACGGGGACACCCCGGGCGCGGCGGACCTGGCGCTGCGGGTACGGCGGGCGCTGGCCGGGGCCGGGGTGCGGGTGGAGGCGTTCACGTGAGGGCGCTGCCGGTGGGGGCGGGCGCCCTGCTGCTGGAGGGGGACTCGGCGGCGGAGGTGGCGGCGCTCCACGCCGAGCTGCTGCGCCGCCGCGACGAGCTGGACGGGGTGGTGGACATCGTGCCCGCGGCCCGGACGGTCCTGCTGGACGGGGTGCCGGATCCGGCGGCCCTCGCGGCGCGCGTGGCCGGCTGGGAGGTCCCGGCCCTCCCGCCGGCCCAGGGGCCGCAGGTCACGGTGCCGGTCCGGTTCGACGGCCCCGACCTGGCCGAGGTGGCCGCGCTGTGGGGGGTGGCGCCGCGGGAGGTGGCGGGGGTCGTCACCGGTACGCCGTTCCGCGTGGCGTTCTGCGGATTCGCTCCCGGTTTCGGCTATCTGACGGGACTGCCGCCGCACCTGCACCTCCCGCGCCGCGCCACCCCGCGCACGGCGGTCCCGGCGGGTTCCCTGGCGCTGGCGGGCGAGTACGCGGGGGTGTACCCGCGCTCCTCCCCCGGCGGCTGGCAGCTCCTCGGCACGACCGACGCGGTCCTGTGGGACCCGGCGCGGGAGCCGGCGGCCCTGTTCGCCCCGGGGGTCCGGGTCCGGTTCACGGAGGTGGCGGGGTGAGCGTGCACGGGGGCGGCGGCGCCGGGGCCGCCCTGGAGGTCGTACGGGCGGGGGCGCTGACCACGGTCCAGGACGGCGGGCGCCCCGGGTACGCGCACCTGGGGGTGCCGCGGTCGGGCGCCCTGGACGCGGGCGCGTACGCCCTGGCCAACCGGCTGCTGGGCAACCCGGCCGGGGCGGCCGCCCTGGAGACCACGCTCGACGGCGTGGCGCTGCGCGCGACGGCTCCGGTGACGGTCGCGGTCACGGGCGCCGCGTGCCCGGTACGGGTGGCCGGCCGGCCGGCGGCCTGGGGCGCGCCGGTGCGGGTCCCGGCGGGCGCGCTCCTGGACGTGGGCCGGGCGGCGGGCGGGGTGCGGGCCTACGTCGCGGTGCGCGGCGGTGTCGCGGTGCCGGAGGTCCTGGGCAGCCGCTCGACGGACCTGCTGTCGGGCCTGGGGCCGGCGCTCCTGTCGGCCGGGACGCTGCTCCCGGTGGGCCCGGCCGTACCGGATCCGGTACCCGCGGTGGAGCCCTGCCCGCTGCCCGGGCCGCCGTCCGAGCTGGTCCTCCCGCTGCGGCTCGGCCCGCGCGCCGACTGGTTCACCGGGGCCTCGCTGGCCGGGATGTGGCGCGCGGTGTTCCGGGTCTCGGCGCTGTCCAACCGCATCGGCCTGCGGACGGAGGCCGGCTCCGCGCTGGTCCGCGCCCGCCCGGGGGAACTGCCGAGCGAGGGCATGGTGCTGGGCGCGGTTCAGGTCCCGCCGGACGGCCTGCCGGTGGTGTTCCTGGCCGACCACCCGGTGACGGGCGGCTACCCGGTGGTGGGCGTGGTCCCGCCGGGGCCGGCCCTGGACGCGGCCGCGCAGGCCCGGCCCGGGGTCGCGGTGCGCTTCGTTCGGGCCCGGTGAAACGCTCGGACGGGTTCCGGTCGAGTACCGGGTGAGGGGGCCGACCGGGTCCCCTGCGCAGGGGAGGAACCGGGTGCTGAGCCCACGACACGAGACCGGACCACCGGATCTCACCACGCCCGGGGGGTTCGGGGCGTTCTACGAGGAACACATCGACGCCGTGCTCGGCTTCGTCACCCGCCGGGTGGTCCCCACGGGACACACACTCGCGCTCTCGTGGGCGTACTACCCGCCGTATCGGGACGGGAAGCAGGGACCCGTTTTCGCAGTCCTGCGGAACGAGTACGCCCCGTGCTGCTTCACCGACAACACGGCGGCCGCCCTGGAGGCCCAGCGGTTGGGGCCCCGCACCCCGCCCCCCGGCATGACCCCGCCGCCGCCCCCCGGCGTACCGCCCACCCCTTCGCGCTGATCGCGCTCCGCGGCCGCACGCCGTCACAGCACTCGGCCCGGCCCCTCTTCCAGGGGCCGGGCCGAGTGGCGTCGGTGGGGCTGCCGGCGGGGCTACACGGCCGACTCCGGCGCTATCCGGCTGCGGACGGCGGACTGCACGTCCTCCTCCTCGGCCGGGTCCGACGCCAGGCGGCGCAGCCGCGGGGTGACGCGGGCGTCCGCGGTCTCCGCGTGGCGGGCCGCCACCTCGCGGGTGGTCTCCTCGCAGTCCCACAGGCACTCCACCGCGAAGCCCGCCGCGAAGGACGGGTCCGTGCTGGCCAGGGCGCGGGCCGTGCGGCCGCGCAGGTGGGAGGAGGCCGTCTCGCGGTAGACGTGGCGCAGGATGGGCGCCGCGCAGGCGATGGCGAGCCGGCCCGCGCCGTCGACGAGGGCGAAGAGGGCGGGGGCGTCGGGACCGTCGGTGCGGACGGTGATGCGCAGGGCGGCCAGGACCAGGGCCGCGTCCTGCGGCCCGCCCCGGCTCGCCAGGAGGGTGGCCGCGGCGGTCCCCAGGGCGTCGGGGCGGTGCACCCAGACCCGGGCCCGGGCCACGGCGGCGGGCCCGCACATGCGGGCGTACGCGGCGACGGCGGGTTCGTCGCCGGCGGCCTCGATGAGGTCCAGCACGGCCGGGTTCTCCGGCTCCGCGAGGACCAGGTGGTGCAGGGCGGTGGCGCGGGCGGCCTCGCCGGCCGCGCCGGCGGCCGCGGCGAGGATCTCCGCGCGGTCCTCCGGGGTGGCGACGGCGGCCAGGCAGCGGGCGGCGGGGACGTGCAGCGGGGTGCCGCGGCGCAGGCCGTCCTCGGCCCATTCGAAGACGGCGGCCACGCCCCACCCGGGGCGCGGCCCCGACGGCGTCAGCTGGCGCTGCCAGCGGTCGAAGGAGCCCTGTCGGCGGGCGGCGCGCAGGCGGTCGCCGAACTCCGCCGTCTCCTCCCACAGCCACCACGGGCGGGGCTCGTAGGCGTCGCGTACGGCGGCGGCCAGCCGCGCCTCGCCCTCGGGGGTGGCGGGGAAGCGGCCGAGCACGGGCGCGGCGAGGCCGCGCAGGCCGGCGTCGTCGTCGCGCAGGGCGAGCTCGTCCAGGGCCCATGACCAGTTCGCCCCGGAGGCGGCGTAGCGGCGCAGCAGCATGAGCGCGTCGTCGCGGCCATAGGAGGCGAGGTGGCCGAGCACGGAGAGGGCGAGGCCGGTGCGGCCCTCGTCCTCGTCCACGAGGTCGTCGGGACAGAAGAGGTGGGATTCGATCTCGCCGAGCGGGCCGTCGAGGTCCAGGTAGAGCCTGGCGTAGTACAAGGAGCGGTTCTCGACCTGCCAGTCCTGCCGCGGATCGTGCAGCACGCACTGGTTGAGCGCCGCGAGGGCCTCCGCCCGGGGGGCGGCCAGGGCGTGGAGCGTGCCGTCGCCACGGCCCCGCTGGAGGAGCCCGAGCAGGGTACCGCTGGGCGCTATGACTGGTTCGAACATGGGAATGGCCTCAAATCAAGCTGGGGACGCAACCGGGAATCGGGTTTCACAAGGCCGCGTAACAGCATGTGAGGGCGTCCGCCGTCATGTTCCGCTCGATGTAGACCATTGCCTTCTCTCTTTCGTCGGAGACCCGGAGCTCCCCCGTACCCCGGCCTTCGGGGTTTGTACCCCGTCTCCCGGGGCGCTCTCCTGATCCGACGCCATGATGGCCCAGGCGGTTTGTGCGCCGCGACCACATTTACGGTCGCCGTGACCTACCCGAGACCCTGCCCGGGCCGCCGGCGGGGTGCTTACGGGGGAGCTATGCGGACTACTCGGCTCCGAAAAGTTCCAGCAGGTCGGCCTTGCCGAACATGCGCGCGGTGTCGACCGCGCTCGGCGTGCCCGCGTTCGGGTCGGCTCCGCCGGCGAGGAGTGCGCGGATGACGGACTCCTCGCCCTTGAAGACGGCGCCGGCGAGGGGGGTCTGGCCGCGGTCGTTGGCGCGGTCGGCCTCGGCTCCGCGCTCCAGCAGGGCGGTGACGGCGTCGGCGTGGCCGTGGTAGGCGGCGAGCATGACGAGGGTGTCGCCGCGGTCGTTGGTGAGGTTGGCGGGGACGCCCGCGTCGAGGTACGCGGCGAGGGTCGCGGTCTCCCCCTGCCGGGCGAGGTCGAAGATCTTGGTGGCCAGTTCGATGACGTCCTCGTCCGGGACGCCGGCGCCTTCCTGGTGGCTCTCGCTCATCGGGGCGTACCGCCTTTCGCTGGGACTCTTCCGGCCTGGAGTCTCCCCAGGCCGGGCGGGCAGGACCGGGTACGGCGCTCTGGTCCGTACGGGTGAATCGACAGGGTACTGCGCGTAACCGCACATGCCGGGCGGGACCCGGGGAACGGATGGGCCCGGCGGCAACGCGCCACTTCTGGTGAGCCGGTGCAGTGAAAAATTTGAGAAATCACCCGTATGCACCTTTTGTCGCATTGATACTTCCTGTGAGCCTGGAACAACTGATGGTGACTGTCCCCCACTCACCAGGAGAACCAGGAGAACCTCTCATGGTCCTGTCCATCTCAGGCGTCGTCCTGCTCGGCATCATCTGCTTCCTGTTCTTCAAGAAGGACGGGATGAAGCTCACCCACGCGTTCGTCTGCGCGCTCTTCGGCTTCTTCCTCGCGGGCTCCGCGATCGCGCCGAGCATCACCGCCAGCACGGCCAGCCTCGCCAGCCTCCTCGGCGGCATCAAGCTCTAGGTCCGTCCGCCACCCCCACCCCCACCGCACCGCACCCACCGAAAGGAGACGCCCGTGGCCCGGCGCCCACTCCCCCGCATCCTCTCCAGCGGCAGCGCCTCGCTGGCCCGGGGCCGCGAGCTCGCGCGCACGGCCGCCGACAGCGCCACGGACGTCCTCCACCCGCTCCTGGTCATCGGACGCGGCCTGCGCGTCCTGGCCGTCGCCGGGCGCCGCAAGTGGGCCGGCACCCCCAAGGACAAGCGTGGTCCCGCGCTGTTCCTGGCGGCGGCCTGCGTCCTGGTGGTCGCCCTGGTCCCGTACGGGCCGCTGCTGGCCCTGATCACCGTGATGGCCGCGGCCGCCTGGGCCGGGCGCGACCGTACGCAGGCGACGTCCGGCCCCAGCGAGGCCGAGGCCGAGCGGCTCGGCTCCCTCTACGAGGCGCTCGTGCCGTACTTCTCCATCGCGGAGGACCCCGCTCCGCTCTTCGCCCACGGCGGGGAGTGGGACCGGGCCTTCAGCGGCTACGCGTTCGACGAGGCCGGCCGCGTCACCCGCCTGCGCATCCGCTACCCGGCCTACTTCACCGACGGCGAGGCCGCCTCCCGGGCCCGCATCGAGGCCCTGCTGCACGCCAAGTCCGGCCGCGGCCGCGAGTACCTCTTCGCGTGGGACGAGGAGGGCAACCAGCTCGATCTGAGCGTGCTGGCGCCGCTGGCGACGGGCATCACCGCGCAAAGGTTCGTGACCTCCCCCGGCGAGTGCGTCCTCGGCTTCACCGACCCCGACGGCGTGCCGCGCACCCTGCCCGTCCTGGACGGCGACGAGCCGAGGGACGCGTCGGCGGTGATCTGGCGTACCGGCCCCCGTTCCGCCGAGCCGCACCTGCTGGCCGTCGGCCAGCCGGGCAGCGGCACCTCCACCCTGCTGCGCAGCCTGGCGCTGCAGGCCCTGCACCACGGCGGCGACGTGCTGGTCGTCGAGGGCGGCGGCAGCGGCGAGTTCACGTGCCTGGCCGGGCGCAGCGGCGTGCTGGCCGTCGAGTGCGGCCCCAGCGGTGCGACCGCCGCCCTGGAGTGGGCTGCCCAGGAGACCGAGCGGCGGCTGATCGCGACCCACCGGGCGCGCGAGGCCGGGCGCGGCGCGCCGGAGGACACCCGGCGGCCGCTGTGGATCCTGCTGGACCGGCCCAGTGTGCTCGGCCACCTCGCGTCCGCCGAGGGCTGCCCCGATCCGCTCGCGCTGCTCCAGGTGCCGCTGCGGCACGGCCGGGCGGTGCACGTCACGGTGGCCGTGGCCGAGCAGTTCGACCACCTGGAGCTGCTGCACGACGTCGTGTGGGCGCACACCCGGGCCCGGGTGGTCCTGGGACCCGCCGGGATCCAGCAGATCGCCGACGTGCTGGGGGTGCCCCCGCACACCACGCCGACCGCCCAGGTCCCGCGCGGGCGCGGCTACGCGCGGCTGGGCAGCGGCCCGGTCCACCGGCTCCAGGTGCCGGCCACCCCGGACCCGTACGACGACGCGGCCGGCCCGGCGCTGCGCCAGGCCGTGCTGGACCTGCTGCCCGAGCGGGAGGCTGCGCCCGGCGGGCCGGGCCGCGGCATCCTCGGCAAACCGCTGCACCACCAGCCCCCGGCCCAGGCGCAGGGCCCGGCGATCGACGCCCCGGAGCTGCCCGAGGTCGCGGCCGAGGCCCCGTAGCGCCACTGCGGCCAGCGGGCCGCCGCCGGTCACGCCATCCCGGTCGGCCGGGTGTCCGTTACGCCACGAAGGTGCGCGGCGGCTCCGCGCCGCTGCCGCCCGCGCCGGTGCCGACCAGCCGTGCGGCGGCCGCCAGGCGGGCGGCCGCCTCGTCGGCCACCGGGCCGCCGACGGTGAAGGGCAGCCGGACGTACCCCTCGAAGGCCCCGTCGACGCCGAACCGCGGGCCCGAGGGGACCCGTACGCCGACCCGCTCGCCCACCTCGGCGAGGCGGGAGCCGGACAGGCCACCGGCCCGGGCCCACAGGGTCAGGCCGCCGCGCGGCACCTCGAACTCCCAGTCGGGCAGCTCCCGCCGGACGGCCGCGACCAGGGCGTCCCGGTTCTCCCGGGCCTGGGCGCGGCGCAGGGCGACCGCCTGCGACCAGCCGCCGGTGCGCATCAGCCAGTTCACGGCGAGCTGTTCGAGCACGGGGGTGCCGAGGTCGGCGTACGCACGGGCGGCGACCAGGCTGCGGATGACGTCGGGGGCGGCGCGGACCCAGCCGATCCGCATGCCGGCCCAGAAGGCCTTGCTGGCGGATCCGACGGTGATGACGGTGCTGCCGGCCGGGTCGAAGGAGCAGACGGGGCGCGGCAGTTCCAGGTCCTCCTCCAGCTGGAGCTCGGCCATGGTCTCGTCGACGACGAGCACGGTGCCGGCCGAGCGGGCGGCCTCGACCATGGCGCGGCGCTGGTCCTCGGAGGCGAGTGCTCCGGTGGGGTTGTGGAAGTCGGCGACGACGTAGGCCAGGCGCGGGGCGGCGTCGCGGAGCACCTGCCGCCAGGTGGGCAGGTCCCAGCCGGCCAGTCCGTCGGCCATGGCGACGGGGACGAGGCGGGCGCCGGCGGCGCGCATCAGCTGGAGGATGTTGGCGTAGGAGGGGGATTCGACGGCGATCCGCTCGCCCCGTCCCGCGAAGAGGCTGCAGATGGCGTCGATGGCGCCCATCGCGCCGGTGGTGACCATGATCTGTTCGGGCATCGTCGGGATGCCGCGCTCGGTGTAGCGGTCGGCGAGCATCCGGCGCAGCGCGGGCAGGCCGGCCGGGTAGTCGCCGTGGGTGTGGGCGTAGGGCGGGAGTTCCTCCAGGGCGCCCTGGACGGCCCGGGTGAGCCAGGGTTCGGGGGCCGGGAGCGCGGCGCAGCCGAGGTCGATCATGGAACCGAGGGCCTCGGGCGGCAGGGGTTCCAGGCCCCGGGCGGGCAGCGGGTTGCCCGCGGGTACGGAGGTCCAGCTGCCGGCGCCGCGCCGGGATTCCAGGAAGCCCTCGGTGCGCAGGGCCTCGTAGGCGGCGGCGACGGTGGTCCGGCTGAGCGAGAGGCCGACGGCCAGTTCCCGTTCGGCGGGCAGCCGGGCCGCGACCGGGACGCGGCCCTCGAGGACGAGGAGGCGGATGCCGTCGGCGAGGCTGCGGTACGCGGGGGGTTTGCGGGCGCCGGGCGCTGCGGGGCGCGGCTGCTGGGAGGTGATCAGCCGGGCGAGCTGGGTCGCGCCCACGGCGGAGGTCCACTGAGCCATGTTGTCCGGTCCACCTTGTCGAATTGGACTCGACCGGCTCCGCTCGGGGCCGGTATTGGATTGGTTCCCGGGCCACAGGGTGTCATGTGGCCGCCCCTTCCGGCCAGGGGGGCGGGGGTGCGGGGCGGGGTCCGGAGGCGGGGGTGCGGGGCGGGGTCGGCCGGTCGTTCACCGTCCGGCCACCGGGTCGCTCCCGCCCCAGGGGTCCGAGGGGCGATACTGCGCGTGTGACGCACGTACGCCTTCGCCATCCGTATCTGGACCACCCCGCTCCGATTCCGTTCGCGCACCGGGGCGGTGCCGCCGACGGGCTGGAGAACACCGCCGCGGCCTTCCGGCGGGCCGCCGACGCGGGCTACCGGTATTTCGAGACCGATGTGCACGCCACCGCCGACGGGAAGCTGGTGGCCTTCCACGACGCCACCCTGGACCGGGTGACCGACGCCCGGGGCCGGATCGGCGACCTGCCGTGGAGCCGGGTGCGCGAGGCGCGGGTGGCGGGCAACGAGCCGCTGCCCCTGTTCGAGGAGCTCCTGGAGGAGTTCCCGGACGCCCGCTGGAACATCGACATCAAGGCGGAGTCGGCGCTGCACCCGCTGGTGAACCTGATCGCGCGGGCCGGGGTCTGGGACCGGGTGTGCGTGGGCTCGTTCTCGGAGAGCCGGGTGGCCCGGGCCCAGAAGATCGCCGGTCCGCGGCTGGCCACCTCCTACGGGGTGCGCGGCGTGGTGGGGCTGCGGCTGCGCTCGTACGCGATCCCGGCGGCGCTGCGGGTCGGGGCGGTGGCGGCACAGGTTCCGGAGACCCAGGCGGGGATCCGGGTGGTCGACCGGCGCTTCGTGCGCACCGCGCACGAGCGGGGCCTGCAGGTGCACGTGTGGACCGTGAACGAACCGGAACGTATGGAAGCGCTGCTCGACCTGGGTGTCGATGGCATCATGACCGACCGGATCGACATCTTGCGCACGGTGCTGGACCGGCGCGGGGCCTGGGTGTAGGACGCCCGCGGGCCCCGGCGCGGGCCGGTGCCGGGCCGTACGGGGAACAGCGAGGGGGCGCCGTGAGTGCACGGACCACGGAGGAGACGGGAGCCGGGTCGAAGGACCCGGCCGGCAGAGCGGCGCGCAAGCGCGAGCAGACCGGCTGGTACTTCTACGATTTCGCGTGCTCGGTCTATTCGACGAGCGTGCTCACGGTGTTCCTGGGGCCGTATCTGACGGCGGTGGCCAAGGCCGCCGCCGACGCCGAGGGGTTCGTGCACCCGCTGGGCGTTCCGGTGCGGGCCGGGTCGTTCTTCGCGTACACGGTGTCCGCCTCGGTGATCACTGCGGTGCTGCTGATGCCGCTGGTGGGTGCGCTGGCCGACCGCACGGGCCGCAAGAAGCCGCTGCTGGCGGCGGCCGCGTACACGGGCGCGGCGGCGACGGCCGGGATGTTCTTCCTGGGCGGCGACCGGTATCTGCTGGGCGGGCTGCTGCTGATCGTGGCCAACGCCTCGCTGGCGGTCTCGATGGTGCTCTACAACGCCTATCTGCCGCAGATCGCGGAGCCCGACGAGCGGGACACGGTGTCCTCGCGCGGCTGGGCCTTCGGGTACACCTCGGGTGCGTTCGTGCTGGTCCTGAACCTGGTGCTGTACCAGGGGCACGAGTCCTTCGGGCTCTCGGAGGGCACGGCGGTACGGATCTGCCTGGCCTCGGCGGGCCTGTGGTGGGGCGCCTTCGCGATCATCCCGCTGCGCCGGCTGCGGGACCGCGCGGTGGTGCGCGAGCCGGGCGCGGCGGCCGTGGGCACCGGCTGGAAGCAGCTGGTGGCGACGCTGAAGGACATGCGCCGGCATCCGCTGACGCTGTCGTTCCTGCTGGCGTACCTGATCTACAACGACGGCGTGCAGACCGTGATCTCGCAGGCCTCCGTGTACGGCTCGGAGGAGCTGGAGCTGGAGCAGTCGACGCTGATCGTGGCGGTGCTGCTGGTGCAGGTCCTGGCGGTGGCGGGGGCGCTGGGCATGGGCCGGCTGGCCCGGGTGTACGGCGCCAAGCGGACGATCCTGGGGTCGCTGGCGGCGTGGACGCTGACGCTGGCGGCGGGGTACTTCCTGCCCGCGCGGACGCCGGTGTGGTTCTTCGCGCTCGCGGCGATGATCGGGCTGGTCCTGGGCGGCAGCCAGGCGCTGTCGCGCTCGCTCTTCTCGCACCTGGTGCCGGCGGGGAAGGAGGCCGAGTACTTCTCGGCGTACGAGATCAGCGACCGCGGGGTCTCGTGGGTGGGGCCGCTCGTTTTCGGCCTGACGTACCAGCTCACGGGCAGCTACCGGGACGCCATCATCTCGCTGGTGGTCTTCTTCGCACTGGGATTCGTCCTGCTCGCCAGGGTGCCGGTGCGGCGGGCGATCGAGGCAGCCGGGAATCCTGTTCCTGAACGAATTTAGACGTTGAAGCAAAGGGCCGGTAGTGTACGCCTTTGGCCTGCCAGGCGGACCGTTACTGCGTGTTGATCTAGTGAAGGCGCTGGGTGACATCTGCTGCCAGATGTGACAAAACGGGCATTGGTGGGTACAACAAGGGGCGGCACGACGGGCGACGCATCACCCGGAGCGGGAATCTATACCGCCGACCGGACGTTGACCGGATGACGACGACAGCGACACCTGTCCTGTGGGCGACAAGCCCGGGAGGCACGATTCATGAGTGAGCGAGCTCTCCGCGGTACGCGCCTCGTGGTTACCAGCTACGAGACGGACCGCGGCATCGATCTGGCCCCGCGCCAGGCGGTGGAGTACGCATGCCAGAACGGACATCGATTTGAGATGCCGTTCTCGGTTGAGGCAGAGATTCCGCCGGAGTGGGAGTGCAAGGCGTGCGGCGCCCAGGCACTCCTGGTGGACGGGGACGGGCCCGAGGAGAAGAAGGGCAAGCCTGCGCGAACGCACTGGGACATGCTCATGGAGCGGCGCACCCGCGAGGAGCTGGAGGAAGTGCTGGCCGAGAGGCTCGCGGTCCTTCGTTCCGGCGCCATGAACATTGCCGTGCATCCGCGGGACAGCCGCAAGTCCGCGTAAGGCGCGGGCACAGAGCACCACCGAGCGGTATCGAGCAGGACCCGCACAAGCCGAGGGGCCCCGCCACAGAACATGTGGCGGGGCCCCTCGGCGTGCGCGCGGCCGCCTGTGCGGCGCTGACGGCTACGGCGGTGTGCGGTGTGCGGCCGCCTGCCCGTCGGGACGGGCAGGCGTCGCGATACCGCTGTTACGGCGTGATCGGCGGCCGGTAGCCGCCCTCCTGGCCGGGGCCGGAGGCCGGGTCCGGCTGCCCGGGCCGGTCCTCGCGGATGACCTCACCCTGGACGATCTTGCCGTCCGGGTAGTGGATACGGGCCTGCTGGTAGGCGTCGCCGAGGCTGCCGGGCGCGGCCTTGGCCACCCGGCGCTCCAGGGCGCGCTCGGTGCGGCGGCCGATCCAGGAACGGACCGGCGGCACCAGCAGGAGCAGGCCGGCCGCGTCCGAGAGCAGACCCGGCATCATCAGCAGCAGGCCGGCCAGCATCGTCATGCCGTTGCCGGAGCCCTTGCCGGGCTGCGGGGCCGTGGGCTGCTGCCCCGCCTGCATCTGGGCCTGGGCCTGCTGGAACGTCCGGGTCATGTGGGCGAACGCCCGGCGGCCGGCCCGCTTGATCACCACCGCGCCGAGGACCATGCCGCCGAGCAGCAGGCCGGCCACCGCCAGCCCGCTGGCCGCTTCCGCGACCAGGCTGAGCAGCCAGATCTCCAGGATCAGCCAGGCGGCGACCGCCAGGGGGATGAACGTGCGGGCGGGCGAACGCCGCCGGGGGGCCGTCGAGGTGGGAACGCCGGTCGTCATACCACCCAGTGTGCCTGGGCCTGCGTAAAAGCGACCTCAGCCGGAGGTACCGGGCATCCCCTAAGGGCCCGCAGGCCCCGATCCCGAGCGCCCTCGGCCCCGAACACCCTCGGTCCCGGGGCCCTCGGCCCCGAGCACCCTCGGTCCCGGGGCCCCGTCCCCGGTGTCAGCGGTCGCCGGTGCGGGGGCGGTCGCGGCCCGTGAGCTTGCTCGCGCGGGCGGTCAGGCCCCACTGCGTGACCCGCCACAGGGCCTCGACCACGATGTCCCGGCTCATCTTGCTGTCGCCGAACTCACGCTCGACGAAGGTGATCGGCACCTCCACCACGTGGAAGCCCTGGGCGATCGCCCGCCGCGCCAGGTCGACCTGGAAGCAGTAGCCCGCCGACGCGACCTCCGTCAGGCCGAGCCCCTCCAGGGTCTCGCGGCGGAAGGCGCGGTAGCCGCCGGTCACGTCGCGGATCGGCACGTCGAGCATCAGCCGGGAGTACGTCGACCCGCCCCGCGAGAGGAACTCGCGCGACTTGGGCCAGTTGACCACCCGGCCGCCCGGCACCCAGCGCGAGCCCAGCACCAGGTCGGCGCCGCGCAGCGCGGTCAGCAGCCGCGGCAGCTCCTCCGGCTGGTGGGAGCCGTCGGCGTCCATCTCGACCAGGACGCCGTAGCCGCGCTCCAGGCCCCACGCGAAGCCCGCGAGGTAGGCGGCGCCCAGCCCCTCCTTGCCCTTGCGGTGCAGGACGTGGACGTGGTCGTCCGAGGACGCCAGCTCGTCGGCCAGCTTGCCGGTGCCGTCCGGGCTGTTGTCGTCCGCGACGAGCACGTGGGCGTCGGGAACCGCCTTCCGCACACGCGTGACGATCGGCCCGATGTTCTCCGACTCGTTGTACGTCGGAATGATCACGAGGACCGTGCCGAGCGGGCCGTAGCGCCGCTCACCGCCGTTGCTCACTGATTCCCCTTTACACGGTCCTGTCACAGCAGGCCGATTTTAGAACAGCGCAGCAGCGTACCGGGGCCCGCGGTCCTTCGGGCCGGCCCGGCGCCCGCCGGCTGCGGGTCACCGGGGCCGTTGTCCACTGGACCGCCGGACCCGACGCGGGGCCACCTCGGGTGGACCCGGCCGAACCTATCCGGGTCGGCCCGCCCGTACCGAGCGGTCGACCGCCGGATCACCCCTGTGGCCGTACGAATACCTCCCGGCCGCCGACGACGGTCGCCAGGCACACCGGCAGCTCCCGGCCGGGGCCGAGGTCGGGCAGGCCGGGCGTACCGGAACGCGGGTCGGTGGACCAGCGGGCCACCCGGTCGTCGGGGGCCTGGACGACGAGTTCGCCGGTGCGCCACAGGGCGTAGTCGGCCGGGGCGCCGGGCACCAGCACGCCCGCGTCGTCACGGCCCAGGGCCCGCCAGCCGCCCCGCGTGTGGGCGGTGAAGGCGGCCCGGACGGAGATCCGGTGCTCGGGGGTGCGGTGGAAGGCGGCGGCGCGGACGGTGCCCCAGGGGTCGAGCGGGGTGACGGGCGCGTCGGAGCCGAAGGCGAGCGGGACGCCGGCCTTGAGCATCGCCGCGTACGG
Organism: Streptomyces sp. NPDC090022; assembly: GCF_044748145.1. Lineage (NCBI taxonomy): Bacteria > Bacillati > Actinomycetota > Actinomycetes > Kitasatosporales > Streptomycetaceae > Streptomyces > Streptomyces sp. NPDC090022. Next base: position 262,476 of record NZ_JBIVFN010000006.1, on the reverse strand, counting down.
GTTGAGGGTGCGGGCCCGCTCGGCGCCCAGCCGGTCGGCGTACATGCCGTCCTCGCCGCCCCAGGCGGCGTCGAAGGCGGGCTGCACGGAGGCGGTCAGCCCCAGTTCGGCGAAGGCGGCGATGGTGGCCGGGGTCATCATCTCGGCGTGCTCGACGCGGTGCCGGGCGGCGCGGACGCGGGCCGGGCCCACCTTCTCGGCGGCGGCGCGCACGCCCTCGACGACGGCGGTGACGGCGGCGTCGCCGATGGCGTGGAAGCCGGCCTGCAGGCCCGCCTCGGTGCAGGCGGCGACGTGCTCGGCGACCTCGGCGGCGCCCAGGTAGGCGGTGCCGGTGTGGTCGGCGTCCCGGTAGGGGCTGTGCAGGCAGGCGGTGTGCGAGCCGAGCGCGCCGTCGACGAACAGGTCGCCGGCGGCCCCGACGGCGCCCAGCTCCCGGGCCCGGCCCGGGTCCCGCTCGGCCCAGTAGCCGAAGACCCGGGGGCCTTCGCCCTGCCGGGCCAGCGCCAGCAGGGCGGTGAAGTCCTCCGGCGAGGAGATGTCGGGGCCGCCGCACTCGTGCACGGACCCGATGCCGAGGGAGGCCGCGTGCCGCAGGGCGGCGCGCTGGGCCTCCGCGCGCCGCTCGGGGGTCACCGCGGCGAAGGCGGCGGCGCGCACCGCGTGGTGGGCGTCGCGGGTGAGGGGTTCGCCGTCGCGGAAGCCGGCCCGGTCCCGGATGCCGGTGACCTCGGACAGGAGGGCGGTGGTGACGACGGCGGAGTGCACGTCGACCCGGCTGAGGTAGAGGGGGCGTCCGCCGGCCGCCTCGTCGAGCTCGTCGCGGCGCGGCGCCCGGCGCTCGGGCCAGCGGGCGGCGTCCCAGCCGTGGCCGAGCAGCACGCGGTCCGCGGGGCGGCTGCGGGCGTACGCGCGGACGAGGTCCAGGGCCTCGGCCAGCGAGCCGGCGCCGGAGAGGTCGAGGCCGGTGAGGGTGAGCCCGGTGGAGGTGGTGTGCACGTGCGCGTCGGTGAACGCGGGGGTCACCAGCGCGCCGTCGAGGTCCACGACCTCGTCCACGCCCTGCGCGAAGGCGTCGGCCGCGCCCTCGGATCCGACCCAGGCGATGCGCCCTTGCTCGACGACCATCGCGGTGGCGAAGGGGTCGGCGGGGCTGTGGACCTCGCCGCCGCGCAGCAGCCGGGTGGGCTGCGGGTCGGCGGGGTCGGCGTGAGGGGTGTGCTCGGTCATGGGGACCAGTCTCCCCCGGACGACCGGGCCGCCCCCGGCGGGGGCGGCGGAGCGTCAGAGTTTCGGGGGGCGGGCTTCGTAGGGGGTGGAGAGGACCACCGTCGTACGGGTGGAGACGTGCGCCAGGGCGCGCAGCCGGCTCAGGAGGTCCTCCAGCTCCAGCGGCGTGGCCACCCGTACCTTGAGGATGTAGTTCTCGTCGCCCGCGACGCTGTGGCAGGCCTCGATCTCGGGCACCCCCGCCAGCCGGTCCGCGATGTCGTCCGGCGCGCTCGGGTCGAAGGGCTTGACCGAGATGAAGGCCGTCAGGGGCAGCCCGACGGCCTCGGGGTCGACGACGGCGGCGTAGCCGCGGATCACCCCGCGCTGTTCCAGGCGGCGTACTCGCTGGTGGACCGCCGACGTGGACAGTCCCGTGGCCTTGCCCAGATCCGTGTAGCTCATGCGGCCGTCCCGCACGAGCAGGTCCACGATCTGGCGGTCCAGCTCCTCCATTGCGCTCATAGCCGCTCAACTTACGGCCCAGAAGGCGTCCAGGCCCAGTGGTGTCCGCCCGGAAGTGGCACCTGCGGTAGGCATGTGACCAAGCCCACAGGGGTATGCAGTCGTACGCCGGGGAGTCGTGGTTACTCGTGCCGCACGACGGGAAGTGACTGGTGTGGCCGAGGCAAAGGAACATGCCCGCCCGGCCCACCCAAGGGGGAGTACATCCATGCAGAACGCCAAGCGCACCGGTCGCGTCGAACCGGAACCACTCGAACTCATCGGCGTGGAGGACGACGACTGCCTCGAGGACGGCGACGCCTTCGAGGTCCACCACGCCACCTGCCCGGACTGCGGGCAGTCGATCGCCCTCGTCGCGGACGAGGAGTACCTGCCGGAGCACGCGCTCTGCCTGACCCCGTGGAACCCCTTCGGGCTCACGGTGTGCGCGGGCACCGGTCGGCCCGCCGCCGACGCCGTGCCGGCCGCCCCGGAGGCCGCCGCCGGCCCCGCCGAGCCGGCGCCGGTCGTGGTGCTGACGCTCCCGCAGGGTCTGGACTGGCGGACGCAGCCGTTCTCGCACGTCGGCGGGCCGGGCTCGCGTCCCGTACGGCTGGTGGCGCCGCCGGCGCCGCAGCTGCGCCAGCAGCACGCACAGGCCGCCTGACGACGGGCCGGCCCCCGGGGCCGTCTCCTGCCGGTCCGCCCGGGATCCGCAGGAGACGACCCGGCTCCTGAGGTCTACCGGAGGCTTACCGGAGGCCTACCAGTAGGTTCCCCGCACCATCGCCTCGAGGCTGGCGTGGTGCAGGATCAGGCGGTCCACCTCCTCGGCGGCCGCCGGGATCTCCACCTCGCCGAAGTACGCCTGCCGGTAGGCGATGCGCAGCATCACGATGCCGTGCCGCAGGGCGGCGTAGAGGGTGTGGAACTCCATGTCGCGCGGGGTGTGGCCGGTGAGTTCGGCGTACCGGCGCTCGATGTCCTCGCGGCGCCAGAACTCCGGCAGGCCCGCCTGGCCGAAGCCGACCGTGAGGTCCTGGAAGAAGCGGTGCAGGTAGACGGCCCAGCCGAGGTCGACCTCGCGCGGGACGTACGCCGCCATCTCCCAGTCCAGGACGGCCACGGGCCGGAAGCCGCCGGCCTCGTAGACGACGTTGCCGATCCGGGCGTCGCCCCAGGCCAGGACGGGCTCGCCCTCGTCGGCGGGCCACAGCTCCGCCAGGCGGTCGAAGGCCCGCTCCAGCAACGGGGAGCGGGCCAGGCCGCGCACGACCCATTCGTAGTACGCGCGCTGGGCCTCGACGTGGCGGCGCAGCGGGCTGCCCGTGCCCTCCGGCAGCAGGAACGCGGCCTCCTCGGCCGGGAACTGGTCGTGCAGCCGGGCCAGCAGGGCGATGCTCGCCTCCTGGAGCTCGGCGCGCTCGGCATCGGTCGCGGCGTGCAGCCAGTTGCCCTCGTAGGTGTACGGCATGACGTCCGGCGGGACCCGGCCCTCGGCGCGGGCCATGACGAAGAAGGGCGCGCCGAGCGGCGCCGGATCCTCCTCCAGCCACTGCACGCGCGGTACGGGCAGGTCGGTGTGTTCGGCGACCAGGCTCATCACGCGGTGCTGGCGGGGCATGTCGTACGCCGGGAAGACGGTGTACGCGTCGGGGTCGGCGGCCAGCCTCAGGGCGCAGGCGCGCAGCGGGGTGTCGGGGTGCTCGATGTCGAAGAGCAGGGTCTCGCTGGACATGCCGTTGGAGCCGGGGACGGAGACACCGGCGACGCGGGCGCCGGGGAGCCTGGCACCGAGCCAGGCCGTGAGGCGTCGGCCGAGCTCCTCGGGGTCGCGGGTGGAGGTACGGGGACGTGGTGCCGTGGCCATGGTGGACCCCCTGGGGCGGGCGGGTGTGATGGGTGTGCCTACGGGGCGACGGAGGTGTGGTCGGTGAAGCCGCTCGGGTCGTGGCGGCCGAAGGTGCCGTGCTCGAAGATGCCGAAGCCGGTGCGTCCGTCGAGGGTGAAGCGGGCGGAGTGGTCGGTGACGCCGAAGGCGGCCATGGGGTGGGCGGCCGGGTCGGACAGGTCGTAGGAGCGGCGGTCGGTCCAGCCGCGGCCCTGCCAGCTGCCGTGCTGCCAGTCGGTGGCGGGCGGGTAGCCGGCGCCGACGGCCAGCGGGGAGGAGTTCAGGATCTCCACGCCGAGTTCGAGGGGTTTGCGGGCCGGGTCGGTGAGGTGGACGACGGCGGCCTCGGGGTGCCGGGTGCCGCGGCGGTACCGGATGTCGGTGTGCGGCCAGCCGAGCTGGACGTCGTGGCGGCCGCTGCCCTCGGGGAAGACCTGGACGGCCTCGTTGAGGGTGCGGTGGCCGTCGGCGTCCTCCTGGGCGATGACCATGACGAAGCGGTCCTCGAAGCGGACGGGTATCCAGAGCCAGTGGAACCCCTCGGGGCGCAACTCCTCGGCGGCGCGGCCGCCCTCCTCGCCGGGCAGGGGGCGTACGCCCCAGCTGCGGTCGCGGGTGCCGGTCCACTCCCCCGGCGTCAGGCGCAGTTCCTCGCCGCGGGCGCGGATGGTGCCGGTGACGTGGCCGGCCTGGACGAAGCGGCGGCCTTCGAGCAGGAGGCGGTCGCCGCGGCGCTGGACGTGGTGGGGCTCCCAGACGGCGGGGAACTCGGCGGTCCAGGTGATGTCGTACGAGAGGCCGCCGGGGTCGGCGGGGTCGGCGTCGCAGTGGAGGGTGAGGCGCCTGAGGGGTTCGTCGACGGTGATCCGCAGCGGGCCGACGGCGAGGTTCATCCGGTCGTCGGTCAGGGCGTCGGAGGCGCGGACGGCGAGGAGTTCGTCGCCGAGGCGCAAGGTGGCGTAGGCGTCGATGACGCCCGTGTTGGGGTAGACGCCGAGGCCGAGGATGAGGACGGCGCGGCCGGCGTGGTCGAAGACGTGGAAGATGCACCGGTCGTAGGCGTTGCGGTCGCCTGTGGCGACGTACTTCATGGACAACGGCGCCTGGTGGACGGGGTATTCGTCCAGGGCTATGGGACGGTCCGCGGGCATGGCAAACCTCCTGGGCACGGCTCGGCTCGGCGGATATGACGGTACGTCAGAAAGGAGGCCCGGGGCCAGCCTCGCGACATACCCTGACAGGGCGGCAACCCGTGCCATGGGTCGCGGCCGGGTACGCCTCGAACGGATACCCGCAGTGACCCGCGCGCCGGGCCCCGCGTTGGCCGTACATGACCGTGCTCGATACGCCGACCGGCAGCAGACGGCGCCGGGGGACTCCCCCGGCCTCCGAAGAATCGGTTCGGCAGCCGGATCCGCCGACGGTCCGGCTGCCGGATCCGCCCATCTACCGCGACCTGGTCGCCCACTGGGCGGGCGAGGGCCGTACCGTCCCGGGCCGCCGCGACCCCGAGTGGTCCCACCTCACCTCGTCCCCGGTCTGGCCCTCCGGCCCCCTCTTCGGCGGCTAGGGCCGTGGCCGGTCCGGCGCGACCGGCAGGAGCAGCGCCGTGATGTTGTCCTCGCCGCCCGCGCCGAGGGCGTGGCCGACCAGCGTGCGCGCGTCCGCCAGCAGGTCCGCGGGGCGGCGGTGGCCGAGGGCGGACCGCAGGGACGCGGGGTCGGGCAGGTGCCGCCAGAGGCCGTCCGTGCACAGCAGGAGCCGTCCGGGGCCGGAGGGCCGGTGGCTGCGCAGGCCCGCGACCGGGTCGCCGGCGTCCGCCCCCAGCCAGGCGGAGAGCGCGTCGTACGCGCCCACGTCGTCCTCCGTGAGCAGCCACCCGGGCCCTTCGTCGGGGAGCCAGTACGCCCGGCTGTCGCCGACCCAGGAGGTCCAGACGCCCTCGGGCCCGACGATCCCGGCGGCGTACGTACAGGCGGGCGCACCCCCGGCGGAGTCCGGCCCACCGCCCGGGGTGCCGGGCCCACCGGGCACCCGCGCCCCGGCAGACCCCGGGCCGGGCGGGTGCGCGGCGGCCGGGCCCGCCCCGGTGGACCGCGGGCCGGCGGCCAGGGCGCTGACCGCGCGGCCCGCGCGGACGGCGGCGTCGGCGAGGGCGTGTTCCGGCAGCGCGCCGCCCGCCAGGGCCGACGCGAGGGCGCGCGCCCCGGTCTCGGCGGCGACCTGGGCCGCCCGGTCCGCGCGCGGGGCCATGGACACGCCGTCGCAGACGACGCCGATCGTCCACGCCCCGGCCCGGGTCACCGCCAGCGCGTCGGCGTTGAGCTCGCGGCGCAGGCCCCGGTCGCAGACGCCCGCCGCGCCGCCCGGCGCCGTGACCTCCAGGTACGCGCGGAACGCGGGCTGGGGGCGGCCGCAGTCCCAGCAGCGGGCGTCGGGAGCGACGGTCCCGCCGCAGGACACGCAGGGTGCGTGCGCGAGTCCGGCGGCGGGCGGCCCGGCGTCAGGGCGTGCGTGGCCAGGGCGGCCCGGGGCAGGGCGGCCCGGGGCAGAGCGGCCCGGGGCAGAGCGATCCGGGGCAGAGCGATCCGGGGCAGAGCGGCCCGGGGCAGAGCGGCCCGGGGCAGAGCGATCCGGGGCAGAGCGGCCCGGGGCATGGCGCTCGTGGCCGGGGCGTTCCGGGGCAGGGCGTGCTGCGTCAGGGCGTTCCGCGGCAGGGCCTGCTGTGTCAGGGATTCCGGTCATCTCCCCGGCATCCTGCCGGCCCCGGTGCGGGCGGGCCCGCCGTTATCCACGCGACTCCGGCCCCGCCAGGTGGCGGGCGATCACCATGCGCTGGATCTGATTGGTGCCCTCGACGATCTGCAGGACCTTCGCCTCGCGCATCAGGCGCTCGACGGGGAAGTCCTGGGTGTAGCCGTAGCCGCCGAGCACCTGGACGGCGTCCGTGGTGACCGACATCGCCGCGTCCGTGCAGAACAGCTTCGCCATCGCGGCCTGCCGCGAGAACGGCCGGCCCGCGTCGCGCAGCCGCGCCGCCGCCAGGTACAGCGAACGCCCCGCCTCGATCCTGGTCGCCATGTCGGCGAGCATGAAGCGCAGTCCCTGGAAGTCCGCGATGGGGTGCCCGAACTGCTTCCGGTCCAGGGCGTACGCCAAGGCCTCGTCCAGGGCGGCCTGCGCCACGCCGACGGCGCAGGCGGCGATGCCCAGCCGGCCCGCGTCCAGGGCGGCCAGCGCGATGGTGAAGCCCTGGCCCTCCTCGCCGATGCGGCGGGAGTCGGGCACGCGCACGCCGTCGAAGTGCAGCTGGGCGGTGGGCGAGCCCTTCATGCCCATCTTCTTCTCGGGGACGGCCGCGGTCAGGCCCTCCGCGTCGCCGGGGACGAGGAAGGCGGTGATGCCCTTGGGGCCCTCGCCGCCGGTGCGGGCGAGCACCGTGTAGAAGTCGGCGATCCCGCCGTGGGTGATCCACGCCTTGGTGCCGGTCAGTATCCAGTCCTCGCCGTCGCGCACGGCCTTGGTGGTCAGCGACGCGGCGTCGGAGCCGGAGGAGGGCTCGGACAGGCAGTACGCGCCGAGCAGGCCGCCGCCGAGCATGGCGGGCAGGTGCTGGGACTGCTGCTCCTTGGTGCCGTATCCGGCCAGGCCGTGGCAGGCCAGGGAGTGGACGCTGACGCCGAGGCCGACGGTGAGGCGGGCCGCGGCGAGCTCCTCCAGGACCTGGAGGTAGACCTCGTACGGCTGCTCGCCGCCGCCGAACTCTCCGTCGTACGGCAGGCCCAGCAGACCGGCTTCGGACAGCAGGGTGAAGATCTCGCGGGGGAAGCGGCCGGCTTCCTCCTCCTCGGCGGCCCGGGGGCGGATCTCTCGCGCGGCGATCTCGCGTACGAGCGTGAGGAGGTCGCGGGACTCCTCGGTGGGCAGCTGTCGGTCCACCGGCTGCGTGGCGCGGTCGGTCATGGCGGCGCTCTCCTCCCTCGTCGGGCACGGCGGCGGCGCGTGAGTGGTGGGACACGCCGCCGGGTCTGGGTACTCCCACAGCCGATGCTGTCCTCTTGGATCACAGGAGAAGCAGGTCAGCGGCTGCGGCGGGTCGAGTATGCCCGATCAGGCGCTTCCCGTCACGGGTGCAAGATCGGCCGGTGGCCGGGCGGATCCGGAACGCGGGCGGCGGGGCCGGGCACACCGGGACGAACTCCTCGATCACCGTCAAGGCGGCCCGTAGCAGGCGTACCGGCGGGGCGTCCGCCCCGGCCCCGCCGGCCTTTCCGCGCTCTGGCTACCCCCAGGTGATCCGCCACTGCTGGGCCTTGCTGCCGGCGACGCAGGAGACCACCGTCAGCTGGTTGCCGGCGCCGTTGTCGGTCAGGCAGCCGCCCTGGAAGGCGATGTCCTTGATGTAGTAGGCGCCCGCCGTGGGGGCCTTCTCCAGGTTCCACCACACGCCCTGCGCGTAGGGGCCGGCGAGCTCGACCCGCACGGTCTCGTTGAACTGCGCCAGCGCCCGGCTCATCGCGGGGCCGCCGGAACCGCAGGCCTTCAGGGTGTCGTAGCTGCCCTTCTCGTGCAGCCAGCCGTACGCCGTGGTGCCGCCCATGACGACCTTGGCACCGCCCTGCGGCGAGCTGGTGCTCAGGCCGATCCTGAGCCCGTCGCCGACGTTGGTGATGATGCCCCAGCCGGTGCCGCCGCAGCCCTGGGGCGGGGTGGAGCCGCCGCCGCCCGCCCCGCCGCCGGGGGTGGTCGAGCCGCCGCCCGGCCCGCTGCCGCCGCCCGGCCCCGTGCCGGTCCCGCTTCCGGCGTTCGCGCCCCCGTTGCCGCCGCCGTTGCCCGCGCCGTTGCCGTTGCCCGCGCCGTTCCCGGTGCCCGCGCCGCCCGCGCCCGGCGGGGGGTTCGGTACGGGCGCCGCGCCACCCGCGCCGCCCGCCGCGGGAGCGCCGCCGACGCCGCCCTGAGCGCCGGGGTTCTCGCCGGGCGGTACGGCCGACGCGCCCGGCGACGCCTGCGCCGGACTCCCCGAGGGGGCCGTGCCGGGCCCCTGGTTCCCGCCGTCGGCGGCGGGGGCGGAGGCGGCGGTGGAGGGCTGCCGCCCCGGTCCCCGCGCCTCGGTGTCCCCGGCCCAGGGGGCGATGTAGAAGACGGTGACGGCCACCGAGGACGTGACCGTCACCGCGGCCAGGACCGGCACGAAGACGACCTTGGGCAGCCGCGGCCCGCCCCACCGCTTGCGCCGCGGTGTACCGGGGACCTCCGGATCCGCGTCCGTGCCGCCGCCCGCGGGAGCGGAACCGGACCCCGGAGCGGCGGCGGCCGGGCCCGCCGGGGCGTCGAGCTCGCCCAGCGGCCGGCCCGCCGCGGCCCGGCGCGCCGCCGCGGCCATCACCGAGGCGTCGGCGTACCGCTCCTCGGGCTTCTTGGCCAGCGCCCGGGCGACGAACGCGCGCACCGGCCCGGGGAATTCGGCCGGCAGGTCCGGCACCGGCTCCCGGATGTGCTTGAGGGCGATCTCGACGACCGACTCACCGGTGAACGGCGGCTCGCCGGTGAGCAGTTCGTAGCAGACCACGCCCATGGAGTAGAGGTCGGAGGCCGCGATGGCACCGATGCCCTCCGCCTGTTCGGGGGCCATGTAGAGGGCCGTGCCGAGCACCGCGTGCGAGTCGGTGATCCCGGTGCTCGCCGCGCTGGAGCGGGCGATGCCGAAGTCGGTGACGGTCACCCGGCCGTCGTCGCCCAGCATCAGGTTCGACGGCTTGATGTCGCGGTGCGTCACGCCCCGCAGGTGCGCGGCGTGCAGGGCGTCGAGGGCCTGTCCGGCGATGTCGAGCGCCTGCTCGGCCGGGAGCGGTCCGCCCTGGGCGCGGACCTCGTTCAGCGGCCGCCCCTCGACGAGCTCCATGACCATGTACGCGACCTGCTCGCCGGACTCGATCCGGCTCTCGCCGTAGTCGTGCACGTCGACGATGCCCGGGTGGCTGAGCGAGGCCAGGACGGTGGCCTCCCTGCGGAAGCGCGCCGAGAACGCGGGGTCGTCGAGCAGCGCGGGGAGCAGGACCTTGACGGCCACCTGCCGCCTGAGCACGCCGTCGTCGGCGCGCCACACCTCCCCCATGCCCCCGCCGCCGATCCGCTCGGCCAGCGTGTACCGGTCCCCCAGGACCGTCCCCCGTCCCCACATGTGCGCGCCCCTCGCCCGTCCCCGTGTGCTGGTGGTCAGCCAACGTCAGTCTGGCAGAGGGTACTTGGCCCCTCCAGGGACCGCCCAGGGAGGGCGGCCGAGGAGGGCCCCGGGGCCGGAAGGGACGGCTCAGAGCCAGCCGACCTGGGTGACGAACATCGCGACGACGACCACCAGGGTCCAGCCCAGGACGTTCTCCAGCCACGCCGGGCCGTCGTCGGGGCCGCCGGTGCGGACGAGGCGGCGGGCACGGGTCGGGGCTGCGCTGTTCGCGGTCATGGTGGTCTCACATCGTTCGACTGGCGGTGGACGCCCCCCGGCTGCTGTCCAATGTGCCAGCATTCGCCGCTTTCGTGGTGGAGACCTTCGTCACGCCCCTCCCGGGCCCGCTCAGACGGGGTCGAGCACCCCGACGGCGGCCAGCGCCGCGAGCTGGGCCGCGCTCGGGCGGGCCGGGGCGTAGAGGTAGCAGACGCCCGCGGTGCCCGAGACGACCTTGCCGGTGGCGTCGTACCGCTTGGAGCGCAGCCAGACGTTCTCGAACTCCCGGCGCCGGTAGACGCGGCGTACGGCCTGGTTGCTCGGCGAGTTCGGGTCGTTGGCGACGACGTCGCCGGCGGCCGTGAAGCCGATGACCGTCATCAGGTGCCCGGCGGTGCCGTAGCCGGCGCCGGTGAGCTCCTCCTTGCGGAAGGACTGCGAGGTGATCGCGGGGATGCCGGCGCCGATCAGGGTCTCCAGGTCGGTCAGGGAGGTCAGCCGGGTCACCACGCCCGCCAGGTCGGGGTAGGTGGCGGCGTAGGCGGGGTTGAAGGGCCAGTTGCCGCAGCCCCGGTACGCCCAGTCGTAGGTGGACCGGGCCGCGTGGCAGACCTGGGGGTCGCTGTAGGAGCCGTCGACCCAGGCCAGGGACTGCGTGCTGGGCCTGCGCCCCCAGTACTCGATGATCATCTGGGAGGAGGTGGGGCTGCACCAGGCCTCGCCGCCGTTGTCGTACTGCGGGTAGCGCCCGGCGTGCACCTCCTGCGAGTAGCGCGGTACGGCCAGCTCGCGGGCCGTACCGGGGGTGGAGGCGGGCACGGTGAAGCGGCTGGGGACGTCGGAGACCATGGCGCCGGCCAGCCACACCTGGGGGCTGGTGCGGGTGCCCGGCCGCCGGTACAGGGTCAGCCGCAGCCGCCAGTCCCGCAGCCGCAGGCCCGTGGCGGGGTGGTCCAGGGCGAGGGTGTCGGTCCACACGGTGGACCGGCCGTCGGTCTGCCCGTTGACCGAGGTGCGGCGGATGTCCTCCTCGCCGGAGGCCCAGCGGCCCATCACGTACCAGGGGGTGGTGGTGCCGTCGCTGTAGGTGCCGCGCAGCTCGGCCTGGATCCACGTGCCGGCGGGGGTGCGGGCGTTCCAGGAGACGATCGCCTCGGTCGCGGGCACGGCCGGGCGGTGCACGGGGGAGGTCCAGGTGGCGTACTCCCAGGTGGCGGTCCTGCCGGTGTGCGGATCGGCGTACGGGGTGCGCCCGGCGGCCGTCGACAGGGTCAGGGCGGGGCGCGCGCCGGCGAGGGCGGCGGTGCCCCGGTGGGTGCCGGCCCGCCAGTGCCCGTACGTGTACCAGAACCGGTTGTCGACCGTCGGGCCGGTGGCCCCGCCCGCGGTGCTCCCCGAGCCGCCGGAGCCCGCGGGTCCGGGGACGGCCTGGGCGGTGGTCGCGGGGACGGTGGCGGCGGTTGCGGCGGCGAGGGCGGCGGCCAGCAGGGCCCGGCGCGGGGTGGGTGCGGTCATCGGCGTTCAGCCCCCAGGGGTCGGTCGTGCGGCCAGCGTCGCAAATCCCGGGGGCCTAGTGCCAGGGCGCACGGCGCGTGTCGCGGGCGCCGTACGCTGGCCGGGTGGATCGTGTGCGCACCCCCCTGACCCCGGACAGCCTCGACAGCCTGGCCGCCGAGCTGGCGGCCCTGCCGCCGTCGCTGGGCCCGGTACGGCTGGTCGCGGTCGACGGGCACGCCGGGTCCGGCAAGAGCACCTTCGCGGGGCGCCTCGCGCGGGCCCTGGGCGAGGGCACACCGGTCCTCCATCTGGACGACGTCGCCACCCACGCGGAGCTCTTCGCGTGGACCGGGCGGCTGCGCGCGCAGGTGCTGGAGCCGCTCGCGGCCAGGCGGGAGGCGCGCTGGGCGCCCTACGACTGGGTGGAGCGCCGCTTCGGCCCCGAGCGGCTGCTGCCGCCCGCGCCGGTCCTGCTGATCGAGGGCGTGGGGGCCGGGCGGCGGGCCCTGCGGCCGTATCTGGCGCGGCTGCTGTGGATGGAGACACCGCGCGAGCAGGCGTGGGAACGGGGCAGGCTGCGGGACGGGCGCGAACTGTCCGACTTCTGGGACGGATGGGAGCGCGCGGAGCGCGCGCACTTCGCGGACGATCCTTCACGCCCCTTCGCGGACACCCTGGTGCGCCAGAGCGGTACGGGATACGAGTGGACTTCCGGGGCCGCTGGGTCTGCGGGAACCCCCGGTTCCGTCACGGACGGTGAGGGGTTGCCCCGGGCCTGAGGCGTCCGGGAAATCCGCTTGCGGACGGCCCTCCGAGTCCGCTTGACCAGACGCCCGGACCGGCCTTACGTTCTCAATGCGCGGTCCTGCGGGGCCGCGGCGGACGCGAAGCCCCCGATTGTTCCCCCGTGATCGGGGGCTTCGTTCTGCCCGCGCGCGGTTCCGCGCGCCACCCGAACGGGTCCGTGCCCTCACCCTGTGTCACCTTGCGTGCGCCGGTGCCCTCCCGGCGGGTGCCTGTCGCACCCTACGTAAGCCCGGTGACCGAAGGTACGATGCCACCCTGATTTCATCGGCGCACACGACAACTCCACGCCACGAGGCGGGGGTTGCGGCGCACCACGGGGGCAGGCTTGTGGGGGACGTGATGGATTTCGGCACGCAGGGAAGCCCGCACGCCCCGGCCGAACTCGCCTGGCTGCGCGGGGTGGACGCCTGCACGATGGGCGCGTACCCGCAGGCCGAGGAGGAGTTCCGGGCGGCCGTACGACTGGATCCCACGATGGCCGACGCCTGGCTGGGGCTGCACGCGCTGCGGGTGGACACCGCCAACGCGCTGCTGCGGATGTACGCGCACCGGGACCGGTTCGGGGAGCAGCGCGCCCGGCACCGGCGCACCCTGAACTCCTGGTACTGGCTGGGCTGGTGGGTCCAGCCCGTGCTGGAGAGCCGGCGCGACCTGCTGCTGGCGCACGCCTCGCACTGGCTGGACGGCCGCCATGTGCCGGAGCTGGACCAGGCGCTGGCCGCGCTGCCGCCGGTGGACGCCGATCCGCAGGTGCGGTTCCTGCACGCCTGCCGGGCCTACCTGGTCAAGGACTGGGAGCAGCTGGTGCGCCAGACCGAGCCGCTGGTGGACGATCCGCTGCTGGGCATCGAGGCGGGGCTGTTCGGCGGGATGGCGCGGGTCCGGCTGGAGATGTACGGGCAGGCGGAGCCGATGCTGTCGGCGGCGCTGATGCGGTGCCGCAGCGAGCAGCCGCAGCGCAAGGAGCTGCGGTACTGGCTGGCGCGGGCGCACGAGGGCACCGGGCGCAGCGCGGCGGCCCTGCCGCTGTACCGGGCGGTGCACCGGGTGGACCCGGCGTTCATGGACACCGCGGCCCGGCTGACGGCGATCGCGGAGGGGGACGGCGCGGACGGGCTCGACGGCTACGACCTCTCCCCCGTCGGCGGGGACTTCGCGGCGGTGGCGCTGGGCGGCGAGGCCGAGCCGGTGCTGGCGCCGGAGCCGCCGGCCGAGCCGCGGTTCGGGGGCGCGGCCCCGGCCGTACCACCACCGCCGGCGACGGGCGGCGCGGGCCGTGCCGAGGGCGTACGGCACAAGGTGGCCGTGCCGCCGCAGGGGTTCCCGGCGGGGCTGCCGGCCGGGCCCTCGGACCCGGCGCTGCTGGCGCAGGCGCTGGCGGAGCTGGAGCGGATGGTGGGTCTGGAGCCGGTCAAGCGGCAGGTGAAGGCGCTGTCGGCGCAGCTGCACATGGCGCGGCTGCGGGCCGGGCAGGGGCTGCCGGTGCAGCCGCCGAAACGCCACTTCGTCTTCTCCGGGCCCTCGGGGACGGGCAAGACCACGGTGGCGCGGATCCTGGGCCGGGTGTTCTACGCGCTGGGGCTGCTGGGCGGGGACCATCTGGTGGAGGCCCAGCGGGCGGACCTGGTCGGCGAGTTCCTCGGCCAGACGGCCGTCAAGGCGAACGAGCTGATCGATTCCGCGATCGGCGGGGTGCTGTTCGTGGACGAGGCGTACAGCCTGTCCAACTCCGGCTACAGCAAGGGCGACGCGTACGGCGACGAGGCCCTCCAGGTGCTGCTCAAGCGCGCGGAGGACAACCGGGACCACCTGGTGGTGATCCTGGCGGGCTATCCGGCCGGCATGGACCGGCTGCTGGCCGCCAATCCGGGGCTGTCGTCGCGGTTCACCACGCGGGTGGACTTCCCCAGCTACCGGCCGCTGGAGCTGACCTCGATCGGTGAGGTGCTGGCCGACGCGAACGGCGACCGCTGGGACGAGGAGGCCCTGGACGAGCTGCGCAGCATCAGCGGGCACGTGGTGGACCAGGGCTGGATCGACGAGCTGGGCAACGGCCGCTTCCTGCGCACCCTGTACGAGAAGAGCTGCGCCTACCGGGACCTGCGGCTGGCCGGGTATCCGGCGACCCCGTCCCGGGAGGACCTGGCGACGCTGCGGCTGCCGGACCTGATGCAGGCCTACGGCGAGGTGCTCTCGGGGCGCGGCCCGCAGGACCGCGGCCGCCCGGAGCCGCCCCCGTTGTAGCGGGGGCGGCCGCGGGCCGGCTGCGGCGGGCCGGTGGCCGGGCGGGTCAGCGGGCGAGGGCGACGGGGCCGGCCGTGCGGTGCGCGGGGTCGCGTACCTCGCCGACCAGCATCTCCAGTACGTCCTCCAGCGCGACCAGGCCGAGCACCCGGCCGGCCGGGTCCGCGACCTGGGCCAGGTGGGTGGCGTCCCGGCGCATGACGGTCAGGGCGTCGTCCAGCGGGAGGGTCGCGCACAGCGTGGGCATGCGGCGCCAGACGCGCTGCGGGACCGCCCGTTCCCGCTCCTCCAGGTCCAGGACGTCCTTGACGTGGAGGTAGCCCATGAAGGCGCCGCCCTCGGAGCGGACCGGGAAGCGCGAGTAGCCGGTGCGCACGGTCAGCTGCTCGATCTGGCGGGGGGTGACCGTCGGGGCGACGGTGACCAGCCGGTCGCGGGCCAGGAGCACGTCGGTGACCGGGCGGCTGCCCAGCTCCAGGGCGTCCTCCAGGCGTTCCTGCTCCTGCGGCTCCAGCAGCCCGGCCTGCCGCGAGTCCTGGACGAGCCGGCCCAGCTGGGCGCTGGTGTAGACGGCCTCGACCTCGTCCTTCGGCTCGACCTTGAACAGGCGCAGCACCCAGTGCGCGCAGGCGCCGAGCGCAGTGGTGACCGGCCCGCACAGGCGGGCGAAGGCGACCAGGCCGGGGCTGAACCACAGGGCGGTCTTCTCGGGGGCGGCCATGGCGAGGTTCTTGGGGACCATCTCGCCGATGACCAGGTGAAG
Source organism: Streptomyces sp. NPDC090022 (assembly GCF_044748145.1). Taxonomy (NCBI): domain Bacteria; kingdom Bacillati; phylum Actinomycetota; class Actinomycetes; order Kitasatosporales; family Streptomycetaceae; genus Streptomyces; species Streptomyces sp. NPDC090022. Next base: position 247,119 of record NZ_JBIVFN010000006.1, on the reverse strand, counting down.
GAAGACCACGGCGGCGAGCGCGAACGCGTAGCCGAGGGGGTGGATCAGGCCCTGCGGGACGTGGGCGGCGTGGAAGACGGGCTCCAGCAGCCGCGCCACGGTGGGTTCGGCGACCGCGCCCAGGGTGAGGGAGCAGACGGTGATGCCGAACTGGGCGGCGGCCATCATCCGCGGCAGGTTCTCCAGGCCGTGCAGGACCTGGCGGGCCCGCTTGGAGGAGGCCGCGAGCGGCTCGATCTGGCTGCGGCGCACGGAGACCAGGGCGAATTCGGCGCCCACGAAGAAACCATTGGCCAGGACCAGGAGCAGGGCGAAGAGGAGCTGGAGGAGGCTCACCGGCCGGCCCCCTCGAGCGCGGCGGGCCGCTGCCCCGCGGTACGGGCGCTCCGGGCCGCGGCGGCGGCCGGTATGCCCGCGGTGGCGGGGACGGCCGCGCGGCCGGGGGCGACGACCGTGCCGAGGGCGACGACCGTGCCGGGGTCGCCGTACGCGCCGAGGGCGGGCGCGGGCACCAGCGGGACCAGCCGGACGCGTTCGGCGCGGTTGCGGCCGACCTGGCGGACGGAGAGCCGCCAGCCGGGGAGTTCGGCGCGGTCCCCGGGGGCGGGGATCCGGCCGAGCAGGTCCGCGACGAGGCCGGCGACGGTCTCGTACGGGCCCTCGGGCACCTCCAGGCCTATCCGGCGCAGGGTCTGCACGCGGCAGCTGCCGTCGGCCTCCCAGGAGGGGCGGCCGTCCTCGGTGGGGACGGCGGCCAGCTCGGGGCCCGCGTCCTCGGCGAGGTCGTGCTCGTCGCGGACCTCGCCCACGAGCTCCTCGACGATGTCCTCCAGGGTGACGACGCCGGCCGTGCCGCCGTACTCGTCGACGACGACGGCCATGGGCTGCTCGCTGCGCAGCCGTTCCAGCAGCGGCTGGACCGGCAGGGTGCCGGGGACCAGCAGCGGCGGGACGCAGATCCGGTCCACGGTGGTACGGGCGCGCTGGGACTCGCGCACGGCGAGGGCGTCCTTGAGGTGGACGACCCCGGTGATCTCGTCGATGCGCTCGCGGTAGACCGGGAAGCGGGACAGGCCGGTGGCGCGGGTCAGGTTCAGCACGTCGGCCGCGGTGGCGTTGGACTGCAGGGCGCTGACCTTCACGCGGGGGGTCATGACGTGCTGGGCGGTGAGCTCGCCGAGCGAGAGGGTGCGGACGAACAGGTCGGCGGTGTCCTGTTCGAGGGCGCCGGCCTGGGCCGAATGGCGGACCAGGGAGACCAGTTCGCCGGGGGTGCGGGCGGAGGCCAGCTCCTCGGCGGGCTCGACGCCCAGGGCCCGTACCAGCCGGTTGGCGACCGCGTTCAGGCCGGCGATGACCGGGCGGAAGACGCGGGAGAAGGCGTGCTGCGGGCCGGCGACGAAGCGGGCCACCTGGAGCGGCCGGGAGACCGCCCAGTTCTTCGGGACGAGCTCGCCGACGACCATCTGGACGGCGGAGGCGAGCAGCATGCCGATGACGACGGCGACGCCGGAGGCGGCTCCCTCGGGCAGGCCGGTGGCGCCGAGCGGCCCCGACAGCAGGCCGGCCAGGGCGGGCTGCGCGAGCATGCCGACCACGAGGGAGGTGAGGGTGATGCCGAGCTGGGTGCCGGAGAGCTGGAAGGACAGCTCCCGCAGGGCCGTGACGACCCGGCGGGCGCGGCGGTCACCGTCGGCCGCGGCGCGTTCCGCGTCGGGCTTCTCGACGGTGACGAGGCCGAACTCGGCCGCCACGAAGAAGCCGTTGGCGAGGATCAGAACGAATGCCGCCACGAGCAGGAGTAGCGGGATGGTCATGCCGCCACCTCTGGGAAGAGGGCGGCGCGGGTACTACCGGACGATCCGTCCATTGCTGGAGGGAGTCACTCCTCGAGTCGCAGGTGCCCGTCGGCCCCGGGGGTCCGGGGCCACGAGCGGGGCGCACGGACGCGCCCCGCCACCAGGGTAGTCATTGAGATCGCCGCCGCAATGGCACGGGCCGGTGCCGGGGCGGGGCGTCAGCGGTCGTGGGTGCCGGATCCGCGGCTCTCGGCGAGCGCGCGCAGGGCGCGGGCGTCGCCGATGGCCTGGGCGCGGCCGATCCCCGGCTGGATGCCGAGGGCGGGCAGGCTGGTGCCGTCGCTGAGGTCGAGGAACACCCAGGGGTCGCCCGGGCGGAGGTTGACCCGCAGGATCTCGGCCCAGGCCAGGCGCCGCCGGTTGGTGAGGTTGACGACGGTCACGCCGTTCTCGTCGGCGACCACCTTGGGGCGGGCCAGCAGGACCAGGACGGACGTCAGCAGGGCGGCCGTGAAGACGAAGCTGATCCGTTCGCCGGTGCTGAGGCGCTCCAGCAGCAGCGCGACCGCCGTGATGGTGGCGAACATGGCCGCGCCGACGCCCAGCAGCACCGCGCGGGTGCGCTGGGGGCGGAAGGTGACGGGCAGGGCCGGCACGGCCGGCAGGTCGGCGGCGCTCACAGGCGGCAGGCGTGGATCGACGTGGTCAGGATCGCGCGGGCGCCGAGCTCGTAGAGGTCGTCCATGACCCGCTGGGCCTCCTTGGCGGGGACCATCGCGCGGACGGCGACCCAGCCCTCGTTGTGCAGCGGGGAGACGGTCGGCGACTCCAGGCCCGGGGTGAGGGCGACCGCGCGCTCCAGGTGCTCGGCGCGGCAGTCGTAGTCCATCATCACGTACGACCGGGCGACCAGGACGCCCTGGAGGCGCCGCAGGAACTGCTGGACCTGCGGGTGGTCGGCGTCGGCGCCGTTGCGCCGGATGACGACGGCCTCGGACCGGAGGATCGGCTCGCCGATGACCTCCAGGCCGGCGTTGCGCAGGCTGGTGCCGGTCTCGACGACATCGGCGATGATCTCGGCGACGCCGAGCTTGATCGCGGTCTCGACGGCCCCGTCGAGGTGGACCACGGAGGCGTCGATACCGGCCTCGGCGAGGTGCTTGGCGACGATCCCCTCGTACGAGGTGGCGATCGTCATCCCGTGGAAGTCCTCGGGGCCCTTCGCGGTGCCCGGCCGGGTGGCGTAGCGGAAGGTGGAGCGCCCGAAGTTCAGCGGGAGGATCTCCTCGGCGTTGGCGCCGGAGTCGAGCAGGAGGTCACGGCCGGTGATGCCGATGTCGAGCTTGCCGGACGCGACGTAGATCGCGATGTCCTTGGGCCGCAGGTAGAAGAACTCGACCTCGTTCTCGGGGTCGACCGTGACGAGTTCCTTGGACTCCTTGCGCTGCCGGTAGCCGGCCTCATGGAGCATCTCCGACGCAGGTCCGGAGAGTGAACCCTTGTTGGGGACGGCGATGCGCAGCATGATGCGGTTCCTTTGTTCGCGATCAAGAAGTGGTGCTGTGCGGAGCGTGGGGACGCACGGCGAGGGGGCGGCCGGGGCCGGCCGGGAGGTGTGGTGCCGGCCGGCCCGGAGGTGTCAGAGGTGCTTGTAGACGTCGTCGAGGGAGATCCCGCGCGCCACCATCATCACCTGGACGTGGTAGAGCAGCTGGGAGATCTCCTCGGCAGCGGCTTCCCTGCCCTCGTACTCGGCGGCCATCCAGACCTCCGCGGCCTCCTCGACGACCTTCTTGCCGATGGCATGGACGCCCTTGCCGACCAGCTCGGCGGTGCGGGAGGTGGTGGGGTCGCCGGTCGCCTTGGCCTGGAGCTCGGTGAAGAGCTCCTCGAAGGTCTTGGAGGATTCGTTCGCCATGATGGTCCTCAGAATACGGGGTTCCCCCGCGCCACTCAGCGCCAGGGTTCGCTGACCGTCCGCAGGGTCATCGCGGTGGAGACGGCGGCGGTGACCGCTTCGTGCCCCTTGTCCTCGTTCGACCCCTCGAGTCCGGCGCGGTCCAGCGCCTGCTCCTCGTTGTCGCAGGTCAGAACGCCGAAGCCGACGGGGACTCCGGTCTCGAGCGATACCTGCACCAGGCCCTGGGTGACGCCCTGGCACACATAGTCGAAGTGGGGGGTGCCGCCACGGATGACCACGCCGAGGGCGACGACGGCATCGTATCCGCGACCGGCCAGTACCTTCGCCACCACCGGGAGCTCGAAGCTGCCGGGGACCCGCAGCAGGGTCGGCTCGTCGATGCCGAGCTCGTGGAGGGCGCGCAGGGCACCGTCGACGAGGCCGTCCATGACCTTCTCGTGCCACTGGGCCGCGACGACCGCGACCCGCAGGTCGCCGCAGTTCTTCACGCTCAGTTCGGGTGCGCCCTTGCCGCTCACAGCTCTCCTCGGTCCTTCACAGGTTCTGGTACGGGTTCTCGGTACAGGTTCTGATGGTGCTACTGGGCTACGGGGCTACTGGCCGCCGCAGGCCGAGACGGCGTTCGCGTCGAGCCAGGGCAGGTCGTGCCCCATCCGGTCGCGCTTGGTGCGCAGGTAGCGCAGGTTGTGCTCGCCCGCCTCGACGGGCATCGGCTCGCGCCCGGCGACCTCGATGCCGTGCCGGGTGAGGGCGTCGGCCTTGTCGGGGTTGTTGGTCATCAGCCGGACGCTGCGCACCCCGAGGTCGGCCAGCATCTGGGCGCCGGCCCCGTAGTCACGGGCGTCGGCGGGCAGGCCGAGCTCCAGGTTGGCGTCGAGGGTGTCGCGGCCGCGCTCCTGGAGCTCGTACGCGCGCAGCTTGGACAGCAGTCCGATGCCGCGGCCCTCGTGGCCCCGCAGGTAGACGACCACGCCGCGGCCGGCCGCCTTGATCCGCTCCATGGAGGCGTGCAGCTGGGGGCCGCAGTCGCAGCGCAGGGAGTGGAAGATGTCGCCGGTCAGGCACTCGGAGTGCATGCGGACCAGGACGTCCTCACCGGCCCCGATCGGGCCGTGGACGAGGGCCACGTGCTCGACGCCGTCCACGGTGGAGCGGTAGCCGTACGCGGTGAACTCGCCGAAGGCCGTCGGCAGGCTGACCTCGGCCTCGCGGCGCACGGTCGGCTCGGCGGAGCGGCGGTAGGCGATCAGGTCCTCGATGGAGATGATCGTCAGCCCGTGCTTGCGGGCGAACGGGATCAGCTCGGGCAGGCGCAGCATGACGCCGTCCTCGCCGGCGATCTCCACGATGGCACCGGCGGGGCGCAGGCCCGCGAGGCGGGCGAGGTCGACGGCGGCCTCGGTGTGGCCGCCCCGGACCAGGACGCCGCCGGGCTTGGCGCGCAGCGGGAAGATGTGGCCGGGGCGCACGAACTCGCCGGGGCCGCTGACGCCGTCGGCGAGCAGGCGCAGGGTGGTGGCCCGGTCGGCGGCGGAGATGCCGGTGGTCACGCCGTGGGCGGCGCTCGCGTCGACGGAGACGGTGAAGGCGGTCTGCATCGACTCGGTGTTGCGCTGGACCATCTGCGGGAGTTCCAGGCGGTCCAGTTCCGGACCCTCCATGGGGGCGCAGATCAGGCCGCGGCACTCGCTCATCATGAAGGCGACGATCTCGGGGGTCGCCATCTCGGCGGCGATGACGAGGTCGCCCTCGTTCTCGCGGTCCTCGTCGTCGACGACGACCACGGGGCGGCCGGCCGCGATGTCGCGGATGGCCTGCTCGACGGGGTCGAGGCGGAAGCTCTCCTCGGTGTCGACGTCGACGTCACGTACTGCCTTGAGCGTCATGCCGTTGCTCCTTCCAGGGCGGGGGCGGAGTGGGTACGGGAGCGCAGCCACCAGTCGCGCAGGCCCCACAGGACGAGCGCGCCGTAGATGACGTAGACGAATCCGGAGAAGGCGTAGCCGTTGGCGAAGTTCAGGGGGACGCCGACCAGGTCGACCAGGAGCCAGGCGAACCAGAACTCGACCATGCCGCGGGACTGGGCGTACATCGCGACGATCGTGCCGACGAAGATGTAGGCGTCCGGCCAGGGGTCCCAGGACAGTGCCGGGAAGGCGGTGAACAGGCCGCCCACGGCGAGGGTGCCCAGGGCCGCGGCGCCGACGAGGACGCCGCGCTCGCGCCAGGTGGCGAAGCGGACGGCGAGGCGGCCGTCCTGGGCCTGCTGCCGGCCGCGGTTCCACTGCCAGTAGCCCCAGGCGGCGACCAGCATGACGACGACCTGCTTGCCGGCGCTGCCGGTGAGGTGCCCGGCGGCGAAGGCCACGAAGAGGATGGCGCCGGAGGCGAACTGGGCGGGCCAGGTCCATATGGAGCGGCGCCAGCCGAGCGCGAGGGCGGCCAGGCCGATGATGTTGCCGATCATGTCGGACCACTTGATGTGCTGCCCGAAGGCGCTGAACGCCTCGGAGTTCAGCCAGTCGACGGCGCTCACCGGGAGTCCTCCCGCGCCTGCGCGTGCAGCGGGTCCACGCCGGCCGCGAGCAGCCGCTCGACGTACTTGGCGAGGACGTCCACCTCCAGGTTGACCGGGTCGCCGGGCTGCTTGCGGCCCAGGGTGGTCAGCGCGAGCGTGGTGGGGATGAGGCTGATGGTGAAGTGGTCGGCGGCGGCCTCGACCACGGTCAGGCTGACGCCGTCGACCGTGATGGAGCCCTTCTCGACGACGTACCGGGACAGCGCCGCCGGCAGCGAGACCTTGACGATCTCCCAGTGCTCGGAGGGGGTACGGGAGAGGATCTCGCCGGTGCCGTCCACGTGTCCCTGGACCAGGTGCCCGCCGAGGCGGCCGCCGAGGGCCATGGGGCGCTCCAGGTTCACCCGCGAGCCCGCGGTCAGGGCGCCGAGGCTGGAGCGGTTCAGGGTCTCCTGCATCACGTCGGCGGTGAACTCGCCGTCCGCGGTGTCCACGACGGTCAGGCAGACGCCGTTGACGGCGATGGAGTCGCCGTGCTTGGCGCCCTCGGTGACGAGGGGGCCGCGCAGGCGGAAGCGGGAGGCCTCCTCGAGCTGCTCGACGGCGGTGACCTCGCCCAGTTCTTCGACGATTCCGGTGAACACTCAGTGCTCCTTGGGGGCGGTGGTGGGGACGGCGGTGATGCGCAGATCGGTGCCGACGCGGACGGCCTCGGTGATGTCGAGGCGTACCGCGTGGGCGATGGTGGTGATGCCGGCGCCGGCGAGGGCGGCCGGGCCCGCGCCGAGCAGGGCGGGCGCGAGGTAGCCGATGACGCGGTCGACGGCGCCGCCTTCGAGGAAGGCGCCCGCGAGGGTGGGGCCGCCTTCCAGGAGGAGGGAGCGCACGCCGCGCGCGTGCAGGCGGTCGAGCAGGTCGTGGACGCCGATGCGGCCGTCGCGCAGCGGGAGCCGCAGCACGTCGGCGCCGGGCAGGTGCCGGGTGTCGGCGTCCTCGCCGACGACGAGCAGGGTGGGGGCCGCGCCGTCGAGGATGCGGGCGGTCGGCAGGATCCCGGCGCGGGTGTCGAGGGCGATCCGCAGCGGCTGGGTGGCGCCGTCGATGCCGCGTACGGCCAGGTGCGGGTCGTCGGCGCGCAGGGTGCCGGCGCCGACCAGGACGGCGTCGGCCTCGGCGCGCAGCCGGTGGACGTCGGCGCGGGAGTCGGGTCCGGTGATCCAGCGGCTGGAGCCGTCGGCGGCGGCGCTGCGGCCGTCGAGGGTGGCGGCGTACTTCCAGGTCACGTGGGGGCGGCCCAGGCGTACGGAGGTGAGCCAGGCGGTGTTGCCCGCCTCGGCCTCGGCCTGGAGCAGGCCGCCCTCGGCCGCGACACCGGCCGCGCGCAGGGTGGCGGCACCGCCGCTGGCCTGCGGGTTCGGGTCGGCGGCGGCGTAGACGACACGGGCGACGCCGGCCTGGAGCAGCGCCTGCGCGCAGGGGCCCGTGCGGCCGGTGTGGTTGCAGGGTTCGAGGGTGACGTACGCGGTGCCGCCGCGGGCGGCGTCGCCCGCCGCGCGCAGGGCGTTGACCTCGGCGTGCGGGCCACCGGCCCGCTCGTGCCAGCCCTCGCCGACGACCGTGCCGGCGGCGTCGGTGATCACGCAGCCGACGACGGGGTTGGGGCTGGTGGAGCCGAGGCCACGGGCCGCGAGCGCGACGGCACGGCGCATGGCCCGCACGTCGTTCTCGTGCGGTGCGTGCGCGGCATTCGCGTCGGCTTGGTAAGCCACCGGGTCCTCCTGCCTCATCGGGCACGGACTCCGGGGCCTGTCGGGATACGACAGAAGAAGCGGACAAGCGCACACGGGGACGCCGAGGCCGAAGGAACGGGTCGGCCCGTACGGAGAACGCACGGAACGAACCGCCGGCGGCGGCGTACCGGTGACTGCCCGCCGCGCACTGCCTCCCATCCGGACTTTAACCGTCGGTCCAGGAATTTCACCTGGTCAACCGGCCGCTGGCTGCGGACGGGTCGCGGACTATAACCGCCGGTTCGGAATTGCACCGACCCCGGAGTGCGCTGCTACTGGTACAGGGCCAGTGTGCCACGGCCGGTCAAGACCCATGGCGGGGAAGCGCTGTGGGCTGGCTCACAACCTGGCGGGATCCGAGCGGTACTCGACCGGATGGCCGAGGGGGCGGGCGGGGGGATACGGCGAGGGGGGCGTCCGCGGGGGCGGGCGGGAGAACCGGAAGCGTGCGCGCCGACCGGATCACGGACCTGCCTCATCGGTCCCGCTTTGGTCCAGACCTATTGACGGGGTGGTCTAGTCCTCTTAACGTCTGCTTCATCTTCCGAGGGAGACAGCCCGTCAGATGTGCGCACGTCGCGGGCCCTTGCACCACCCCCTGCACGTTGTGTCCTGCCATCCTCCCCTCCCCAGGAGGCACAATGCTGTCCCCCACACGTACGAGAGCGATGCTCCTCGCATCCGGCGCCGCGATCGCCGGACTGCTGGTCGGCGGGCTCTCCTCCGGCGTCTCGCACGCCGCCGACCAGGAGAGCTGTCGCCCCGACGGGCTCTTCAAGACCGCGGGCGTGGACGTCCCGTACTGCTCGGTCTACGACACCGAGGGCCGCGAGAAGATGGGCGCCGACCACCAGCGCCGCGTCATCGGCTACTTCACCGGTTGGCGCACCGGCAAGGACGGGACCCCGGCCTACCTCGCGAACAACATTCCGTGGTCGAAGGTCACCCACCTCAACTACGCCTTCGCGCACGTCGGTTCCGACAACAAGATCTCGGTCGGCTCCGACGGCCCGCTGAACGCCGCCACCGGCATGACGTGGCCCGGCGTCGCGGGCGCCGAGATGGACCCGGCACTGCCTTACAAGGGCCACTTCAATCTGCTGAACAAATTCAAGAAGCAGTACCCGAACGTCAAGACCCTGGTCTCCGTCGGCGGCTGGGCCGAGACCGGCGGCTACTTCGCGGACGACGGCAGCCGGGTCGCCTCCGGCGGCTTCTACTCCATGGCCACGAACGCCGACGGCTCGGTCAACCAGGCCGGCATCGACACGTTCGCCGATTCCACCGTCGCGTTCATCAAGACGTACGGGTTCAACGGCGTCGACATCGACTACGAGTACCCGACCACGATGAAGGACGCGGGCAACCCGCTGGACTGGCAGCTCGCCAACGCCCGCCGGGCCGGCCTCGTCAAGGGCTACGCGGCCCTGATGAAGACGCTGCGCGAGAAGCTCGACCGGGCCGGCGCCGCCGACGGCAAGCACTACCTGCTCACCGTCGCCGCCCCCTCCTCCGGCTACCTGCTGCGGGGCATGGAGACCTTCCAGATGCAGCAGTACCTGGACTACGTCAACATCATGTCCTACGACCTGCACGGCGCCTGGAACGAGTACGTCGGCCCGAACGCCTCGCTCTTCGACGACGGCAAGGACGGCGAACTCGCCGCCGCCGGTGTCTACTCCACCTCCCAGTACGGCGGCATCGGCTACCTCAACACCGACTGGGCCTACCACTACTTCCGCGGCTCCATGCCGGCCGGCCGCATCAACATCGGCCTGCCGTACTACACCCGCGGCTTCAAGAACGTGCAGGGCGGTACCGACGGCCTGTGGGGCAAGGCCCCGGCCACCAGCTGCCCGGCCGGTGCGGGCCTGACCAAGTGCGGCGACGGCGCGGTCGGCATCGACAACCTGTGGCACGACAAGGACACCAACGGGGCGGAGTCCCCGGCCGGTTCCAACCCGATGTGGCACGCCAAGAACCTGGAGAAGGGCGTCGTCGGCGACTACGTCACGCGCTACGGCTTCCCCGCGAACACCACGCTGACCGGCAGCTACGCCCGCAAGTACGACTCCACCCTGGTGGCGCCGTGGCTGTGGAACGCGCAGAAGAAGGTCTTCCTGTCCACCGAGGACGAGCAGTCGGTGGCCGCCAAGGCCGACTACGTGGTGGACAAGGGCATCGGCGGCACCATGGTGTGGGAACTCGCGGGCGACTACTCCTACAACGCGGCCAAGGGCCAGTACGAGATGGGCGACACGCTCACCTCCCTGATGTACGACAAGTTCAAGGCCGCCACCCCCTACGGCGCGAAGAAGGCCGGCGCGACCGCCCTGCCGACCCAGGCCGTGGACATCAAGACGGAGTTCACCGAGTTCAAGCTGGGCGACTCCAACTACCCGCTCACCCCGAAGCTCAAGATCACCAACAACACGAACGCCACGCTGCCCGGCGGCACCGAGTTCCAGTTCGACTACGGCACCTCGGCCCCGAACAACGCCTCCGACCAGTCCGGCTTCGGCACGAAGGTGATCAGCAGCGGCCACACCGGCAACAACATCGGCGGCCTGAAGGGCGATTTCCAGCGGGTCTCCCTGAAGCTGCCGGCCTGGCAGACGCTGGCCCCGGGCGCCTCGGTCGACCTGGCCTTCAACTACTACCTGCCGGTCTCCACGCCCTCCAACTGGACCGTGACCATCTCCGGCACCACCTACGCCCTCGCCGGTGACCTGGCGCGCGGCACCACGCTGACCCAGCCGGGCGGCACCCAGCCCCCGACCACCCCGCCGACCACGCCGCCGACGACGCCTCCCACCACCCCGCCCACCACGCCCCCGACCACGCCCCCGGGCGGGACCTGCACGGGCCCGGCGTACACGGCGGGCACGGTCTACAACGGCGGCACGGTCGTCTCGCACAAGGGCCGCTACTGGAAGGCGCAGTGGTGGACGCAGAACGAAGAGCCCGGCACCACCGGTGAATGGGGTGTCTGGAAGGACCAGGGAGCCTGCTGACGCGGTGATCAGGTGACCTGAGGTCCGCAGGGCCCGGCGGCCATGAGCCGCCGGGCCCTGCGGCACGCCCGGAGCGTAGGGCGGGCTGTCAGGTTTCGCGGGGCTGTCCGGTCTCTACTGAGGAAGGGCTTGGGACGCGGGCTTCGGCTTCGAGCTCGAGCCTCGAGCCTCGAGCCTCGGCGAAAAAATTCAGGACAGGACAGGACACCATGAAGAGCATCCTCGTCACCGGCGGCACCGGCACGCTCGGCACCCTGGTCGTGGCACGGCTGCGGGAGGCGGGCCACCAGGTCCGCGTCCTGAGCCGGCACGCCCCGGACCACCCCGTCGACCTGATGGAGGGCACGGGCCTGGACACGGCCGTGGCGGGCGCGGACTGCGTGGTGCACTGCGCCACCTCGCCGCGCGGCGGCGCCGACGCGAAGGCGGCGGGCCACCTGATCGAGGCGGCCCGCCGGGCCGGCGTCGGCCACATCGTCTACATCTCGATCGTGGGCGTGGACGTGGTCCCGCTCCCCTACTACAAGACCAAGCTCGAGGTCGAGCGGATGCTGGAGGAGTCGGGGCTGGGGCTGACGATCCTGCGCACCACCCAGTTCCACGACCTGGTGGGCCAGGTCGCGGACGCCCTGGCCAGGCTCCCGGTCGTCCCCGTGCCCAAGGGGGTACGGTGCCAGCCGATCGCAGCCGACGAGGTGGCCGCCCGCCTGGCGGACCTCGCGGCGGGCGCCCCCGCGGGCCGCGTGGAGGACATGGGCGGCCCGGAGACCTTCACCCTGGCCGCACTGACCCGCACGTACCTGGCGGCGAAGGGCAGCACGAAGCGGGTTGTGGAGATCCCCCTGGCGGGCAGGACGTACGCCGCCTTCAGGCGCGGTGGCCACCTGACCCCCCACCGCGCGGTGGGCAAGGGCACGTTCCGCGACTTCGCGGCGGAGCGGGGGCGGGTGTTGGGCTTCGGCGGGCGTTGAGGACGTCTGTCCGCTTCACGTTGGGCGTTGTGGGGGTTCCGGGGTCATCCCGTCAGCCCTCACAACGCCCAACGTGAAGCGGACAAGGGGCACCGGCGCCCGCCGAAGCCCAGCCCGCCCGCCCCCTACCCCCCGAACACCGCCTCCTGTGCCGCGTCCCGGCCCGCCAGGCGGGCGCCCTCCAGGACCGCGCCGTCGCCGAGGGTCGTGGCGCGGACCTCCGTCGGGACCGGGGTGAGCGTGCGCAGGCGGTCCGCCACGCGGGCCGCCAGGGGCGGGCCGCCCGCGAGGCCCAGGCCGCCGCCCAGGACGACGCATCCCGGGTCGAGGACCGCCGCCACCGCCGCCGCTCCCAGCGCGAGCCGTTCGGCCAGGGCGTCCAGGAAGGCGGGCCCCGCCGCCCCCGCCACCGCTTCCTCCACCGGGCCCGCGAAGCCGGACCCGGCGGCCAGTGCCGCCACCGCCTCGCGCCCCACCAGGGCGTGGAAGCCGCCCCCGCAGTCGGTCGCCGAGGGCAGGCCGCCGGTGCCCGGCACGGGCAGGAAGCCGATCTCGCCCGCCCCGCCCGACGCCCCCCGGCGCAGCCGTCCGTCCAGGACCACGGCCGCTCCGACGCCCGCCCCCAGCCAGAGCAGCACGAACGAGTCCAGATCGCGCGCCGCCCCCACCCGCTGCTCCGCGACGGCCGCCAGGTTGGTCTCGTTCTCGACCAGGACCCGCGCGGGCAGCTCCCGCTGGAGCACCGCGACCAGTTCCCGGTGCCAGGCGGGCAGCCCGGACGTGTCGCGCAGCTCGCCCGTCGCCGGCGCGACCAGGCCGGGCGCGCCGACCACGACGGTGTGCAGTTCGGCGGCGCCCGCCGCGCGGGCCACCCGCAGGAGTTCGCTCACCGCCGCCCGGGGCGCGTCCACCGGGAGTTCCGCTTCGGCCACGACCCGCCCCAGCAGGTCGGTCACGACCGCCATGGCGCTGTCGGTCCGTACGTCGAGCGCCGCGAGATGGGCGCGGTGGGCGACGATCCCGTACACGCGGGCGTTCGGGCCGCGCCGCTGTTCGCCCGACTCCCCCACGACCTCGATGAGCCCGGCCGCCGCGAGGCGTTCGACGAGGTCGGCCACGGAGGGGCGCGACAGTCCGGTGAGGGCCTTGAGCTGGGTGGCCGTCAGGGGGCCCTCGTCCTGGAGGAGCCGCAGTGCCAGCCGGTCGTTGAGGGCCCGCGCCGTGCTCGGCGAGGCGGGGGACGGCGCGGTGGCGGCGGGCACGACAGGGGTCACGCGCTCATCCTAGGCATCGTGATCGGCCTCCGCGTCTTATCTATCAGGCAGGCTCCCTGATAGTTTAGCGCTCATGACAGCCGCCCCGCCTGCCCCGGTCCCGGATCCCACTCCCCAGCGCCTGCGCCGCGCCCGGTTCGCCATCGCCGCCGTGTTCTGCGCGCACGGCGCCGTCACCGGCAGTTTCGCCACCCGGATCCCCTGGATCCAGGAGCACGCCCAGCTCAGCGCGGGCGCCCTCGGGCTCGCGCTCGCCTTTCCCGCCGTGGGCGCGGCCCTCGCGATGCCGCTGGCCGGCCGGATCAACCACCGCTTCGGCGCCCGCGCCGCGCTGCGCGGGCTGCTGGCGATGTGGACGCTGTCGCTGATCCTGCCGGGCCTCGCCCCGAACCTGCTCACCCTCTGCCTCGCGCTGCTGGTCTACGGCGCCACCGCCGGCATGTCGGACGTCGCCATGAACGCGCTCGGCGTGGAGACCGAGAACCGGCTCGGCCGCTCGATCATGTCCTCGCTGCACGGCATGTGGAGCGTCGGCGCGCTGCTCGGCTCGGCCGCCGGTACGGTCGCCGCGCACGCCGGCACCGACGCCCGGCTGCACCACCTGATCGCCGCGCTCGTGCTGACCGCGGCCGGGCTGGTCGCCGTACGCGGGGTGCTCGACCTGCGCCGCGCGGCCGGCGAGGAGGCGCCGCCGCACTTCGCGCTGCCGCCCCGCTCGGCTCTGCTCATCGGCGCGATCGGCTTCGCCGCGGTCTTCGCGGAGGGCGCGAGCCTGGACTGGTCGGCGGTCTACCTGCGGGACGTCCTGCACACGGACGCGGGCCTGGCGGCCGCCTCCACCACCGCGTTCGCGCTGACCATGGCCGCGGCGCGGCTGGCCGGCGACCGGGTGGTGGACCGGTTCGGGGCGGTGCGCACGGTCCGGGCGGGCGGTGTCCTGGCGACGGCGGGCGGCCTGCTGGTGGTGCTGGTACGGCAGCCCGCGGGCGTGCTCGCCGGCTTCGCGCTGATCGGGCTGGGCGTGGCGGTCGTGGTGCCGCTCGCGTTCGCGGCGGCCGCGCGCAGCGGGCCGTCCCCGGCACAGGCCATCGCGGGCGTCGCGACGATCACGTACACCTCGGGGCTGATCGCGCCGTCGGCGATCGGGGCGGTGGCGGACGCGACCTCGCTGGTGGTGTCCTTCGGGCTGGTCACGCTGCTGGCGTTCGGCCTGGTGGTGGGCGCGGCGGTGCTGCGGTCCGGGCGGGCGGCCGGGGCGAGGGCCGGGGGCGGCGCCGGGGGCGCCGGATCAGCCAACCGGGACGAACCGGCCGCGATCGAGCCGTAATATTACGCTGGCCGTTCCCCGGCCGGGATGACCATCCCCCACTCACCCGCCGGCGAAACGGAGTAGAACATGGGCCTCGGCGTGCGCTGGACCCTGCACGGAGACGGGCGGACCCCCGCCCCCGGGGCGGTGGTGCGGCCGGACGAGCGGCTGTCGTGGCCGCGTACCGCCGGGCTCGGCGCCCAGCACGTGGTGGCGATGTTCGGCGCGAGTTTCGTCGCACCGGTCCTGATGGGCCTGGACCCGAACCTGGCCATCATGATGTCCGGCATCGCGACGATGATCTTCCTGCTCGCGACGCGCGGGCGGGTGCCGTCCTACCTGGGCTGTTCGCTCTCCTTCGTCGGCGTCGCCGCCGCAATCCGGGCGGCCGGCGGGGACAGCGCGCAGGTCACGGGCGCGGTGTTCGTGGTCGGCGCGGCTCTGTTCCTGGCGGGGCTCGCGGTGCAGCGGTTCGGCGCGCGGGTCATCCACGCCACGATGCCGCCGGTGGTCACCGGTGCGGTGGTGATGCTGATCGGCTTCAACCTGGCGCCGGTGACGGCTTCGACGTACTGGCCGCAGGACCAGTGGACCGCGCTGCTGACCATGCTGTTCACGGGTGCGGCGGTGGTGTGCCTGCGGGGCTTCTGGTCGCGGATCGCGATCTTCCTCGGTCTGGTCTTCGGCTACGGGCTGTCGTTCCTGCTCGACCGGGTCTTCGGCCAGATCCACTCCACGGTCGGCGGCGAGGCGGCGGTCGACCACTGGCGGCTGGACCTGTCGGCCGTCGGGAAGGCGGACTGGATCGGGCTGCCGTCCTTCCACGCGCCGGCCTTCGAGTGGTCGGCGATCCTGGTGGCGCTGCCCGTGGTGATCGCCCTGATCGCGGAGAACGCCGGACACGTCAAGGCGGTCGGCGAGATGACCGGTGACCCGCTGGACGACAAGCTGGGTACGGCGATCGCGGCGGACGGCGCGGCCTCGATGCTGTCGACGGCGGTGGGCGGCCCGCCGAACACCACGTACTCCGAGAACATCGGTGTGATGGCGGCGACCCGGGTCTACTCGACCGCCGCGTACTGGGCGGCGGCCTGCTTCGCGCTGCTCTTCGGTCTGTGCCCGAAGTTCGGCGCGGTCGTCGCGGCGATCCCCGGCGGGGTGCTGGGCGGCATCACCGTGATCCTGTACGGCATGATCGGCCTGCTCGGCGCGCAGATCTGGATCAACGGGCACGTGGACCTGCGCAATCCGCTGAACCTGGTGCCGGCGGCGGCGGGCATCATCATCGGCGTCGGAGGCGTCAGCCTGAAGATCACCGACAGCTTCGAGCTGGGCGGGATCGCGCTGGGCACGATCGTGGTGATCACGGGCTACCACGCGCTGCGGCTGTTCGCCCCGGCACACCTCAAGGGGCAGGAGCCGCTGCTCGACGCGGGCACCTCGGCGTACGACGAGGAGGCGGCGGCGCAGCCGGAGGACGGTGCGCGGGGCGGCACTCGGGGCGGCACTCCGGGCGGCACTCGGGGCGGCCCGGCCGGCGCCCCGGAGGGCCCCGGCGACGGCGGCCGCGACACGCGTCCCTGAGCGGCTTTCGCCCGAACCGGCGAAGCGCGCGGCCAAGTTCCCCGCGCCGGCGCCGCGGCCTGGGAACCTGCCCCCATGGAAGCGGTGCTCGCGCGGATGCGCGCGCTGGACGAACGGCTGCCCGCGCACGACGGGGTGGCGGTCTTCAACCGGGTGTACCTGACGGTGACGCAGGCGCTGCACGGCCGGATCGAGCGCGGCGAGTTCCCCGTGCCGCGCCGGGCGGCCGTGCTGAGCGTACGGTTCGCCGAGCGGTACCTGGCGGCGGTGGAGGCGGCGGACGGGGGGCGGCGGACGCCGGCGTGCTGGCGGCCGCTCTTCCAGTACCGGCGCCACCCGGGCGTGCATCCGCTGCAGCACGCGCTGGCGGGGATCAACGCCCACATCGGCCATGACCTGGCGCTGGCGGTGGTGGCGGCCTGCCGCTCGCTCGACTGCGCGCCGGGCGCGCTGGAGGGCGACTTCGACCGGGTCGGCGACACCCTGGTCTCCCTGGAGGAGGCCATCCGCGAGGACCTCATGCCGGGCCCGGACCTGTTGCAGATCGCCGATCCGCTGACGCACCTGGTCGGCTCGTGGAGCCTGGAGCGGGCCCGCTCGGGCGCCTGGGCGGGGGCCCGTCTGCTGTGGACCCTGCGTGAACTGCCCGAGCTCGCGGAGGAGTTCACGGATTCCCTGGACGCGGGTGTCGGGCTGGTCAGCCGCTGCCTGCTGACCCCGACGGGCTGACGCGGGGCGGCCTGCGTACCTGCGTACCGGCCCTGGGACGTGGAAACGGGCCGCCCGCCGCGATGTTCGCGCGGGGACGGCCCGTCGTCACGGGGGCTCCGGGGGAGGTCAGTCCTCCGGGAGCTCGACCGGGGCGATCTCGTCGTAGACGTCGCCCGGGCCCGGGTTGGTGGAGTCGGTGGAGCCACCGAGGTGGTGCATGACGCCCCAGACCGCGTTCAGGGCGGTCTGGACGGCGCCCTCGGCCCAGCCCGCGGTCCAGGAGATGTCGTCGCCCGCGAGGAAGATGCCGCGCTTGTCCTCGGGCAGCCGGTCCTGCATGAAGTGCGTGAACAGGCGGCGCTGGTAGCGGTAGTGACCGGGGAGGTTGGCCTTGAACGCGCCCATGAAATAGGGCTCGTTCTCCCAGGACACGGTGACCGGGTTGCCGATGATGTGGCTGCGGATGTCGACCTTGGGGTAGATCTCGCCCAGGGACTTCAGCATGACCTCCATCCGCTCGCTCGCGGACAGCGGCAGCCACTTCAGGCTGTCGTCGCACCAGGTGTACGACAGGCAGATCACGGCCGGCTTGTCCGGGCCGTTGTCCAGCAGGTACGTCCCGCGGGTCATGCGGTCCGTCAGCGTCATCGACATGACGTCGCGGCCCGTCTCCTCGTCCTTGTCCAGCCAGAACGGCCGGTCCACGGGCACGAACAGCTTGGACGACTCCATGTAGTGGGTGCGCTCGATCGCCGTCCAGTGGTCGATCGGGAACAGCGAGTCGTCGCAGGCGATCTTGGACAGCAGCATCCAGGACTGCGCGGTGAAGATCGCGGCGCGGTACGTGCGGATGTCGCCGGAGGCGTCGGTGACCGTGATGCGGTTGCCGGCGGTGCGGTGCAGGCGGGTCACGGCCGGGCGCGGGGCGCCCTCGTGCAGGGAGGACAGCGAGGTGCCCTGGGCCCAGTGCACGATCTTCTCGGGCTCGCGCTCCCACAGGCGCAGCGGCAGCTGCTGGGAGCCGCCGACGATGCCGCGGTGGTGGTCGTCGGCCTCGGTGTAGACGACGCGCAGGATCTCCAGGATGGAGTTCGGGAAGTCGGTGTCCCAGCCGCCGGTGCCGAAGCCGACCTGGCCGAATATCTCGCGCTTGCGGAAGGACTGGAAGGCCTCGGACTTGCACAGGAAGCCGTAGAAGGTCTCGTCGTCGAGCTTCTCGACGAGCTTCGCCCAGATCTCGCGGATGCGCGGGACGTCCCGCTCGCGCATCGCGGTGTTCATGTCCGAGAAGTCGGCGCCCTCGTCCAGGCAGGCGTTCCACGCGTCGGCGACGTCGCGGTAGATCTGCGGGAGGTCGGCGATGGTCTCGGCGTAGTGGGTCTCGCCCTTGAGGTCGACCACCGTCGAGGGGGTGGACTCGGCGAGCGGGTTCGGGAAGGGCTCCGTGACCAGGCCGACGAGGTCGATGTAGTGCTGGAGCGCCGTGGAGGACGGCGGGAAGCGCATCGCGCCCATCTCCGCGGTCAGCTCCTCGGTGCCCGCGCCCTCGAAGCCGACGGTGCGCAGTCGGCCACCGATCTGGTCGGCCTCGTAGACGACGGGCTTGAGGCCCATCTTCATCAGCTCGTACGCGGAGATGATGCCGGAGAGACCGCCACCGATGACGGCGACCTCGGTGCCGTGCTCGGTCGCCGGGACCTGGCCCAGGCCCGCGGGGTGGGCGAGGAAGTCGTCGTAGGCGTACGGGAAGTCCGGGCCGAACATGGTGATCGGCGGCTGGCCGTCGCTGTGCGGGACGGCGGTGGTGGGCACCGTGGACGTCATGGGGCGGACTCCTTGCACGTAATGCGGGGGAAGGCAGGGGAAAGCGGGCGGGGGTGGCGCGGTGCGGCGGGGGGACGCGGTGCGCCGGGGTCAGATCAGGGAGGCGTACAGGCCGGGGCGGCGGTCGCGCAGGTAGGGGTTGTTCTCGCGGGAGGCCGCGAGCAGCTGCGGGTCCACCTCGCCGAAGACCATCTCCTCGCCGCGGCCGGCGCGGGTCCGGGTGGTGCCGTCGGGGCTGGCGAGGCAGGAGAGGCCGACGAACTCGAACTCGCCCTCGGGGCCGGTGCGGTTGACGTACGCGATGTACATCTGGTTCTCGAAGGCCCGGACGGGGACGAGCTGCTCGGCGACGAACTGGAACGGGTGCATCTGGGCGGTGGGGACCAGGAGGAGGTCGGTGCCGGCCAGGGCGTGCGCGCGGACGTTCTCGGGGAACTCGACGTCGTAGCAGATCATGAGGCCGATGCGGAGGCCGTTCAGGTCCGCCTGGACGACGGGGGTGTCGCCGGGGGTGAAGGCGTCCTGCTCGAAGCAGCCGAAGAGGTGGGTCTTGCGGTAGTTCGCCAGCGCCGTGCCGTCGGGGCCGATGAGCTGGGCGGAGTTGTAGACGCTCTCGCCGTCGCGCTCGGGGTAGCCGTAGAGGACCGCGAGGCCGTGGCGGCGGGCGATGTCGCCGATGGCGCGGGCGGACATGCCGTCGGCCTGCTCGGCGAGGCGGGCGACGTCCTCAATCTCCAGCGCGTAGCCGGTGAGGAACATCTCCGAGGTCACGAGGAGGCCCGCCCCGCGCTGCGCGGCACGCCCTGCGGCCTCGTCGAGCGCCTTCAGGTTCTCGGCGACGTCGCCGAGCCGTCCGGAGCTCTGGAGGAGTGCGGTGCGCAGCGGGGGCATGGTTACCTCTGAGGCAGGTGGGGTGCGGTCCTTAGACGGTACGGTTCGCCGTCCGGCCGCAACAAGGCGCCGATGTTGCGCGGTACTGAACGATTCGTTGCGCGTTCTGGCGGTTCAACGGCGATTCGTTGCGTACGGGCGTGATCAGCCGGCTGTCCGGCGCAGCACCAGGGTGACGAAACCCCAGGTGGGGCGGTACGTCGTCAGCCAGTCGTTTCGGTGCGCGGTCGCCACGGCGAGGGCGTCGGCGCTGTCGGGGTCGCCGGGGTGGTCCAGGGCCCAGCCGGCGAGCGAGCCGGTCCAGGACCACTCGTAGTCGTCGAGCTCCTCGCGGGTGCTGACGTGACCGTACACCGGGGTCCAGCCGGCGCGGGTGACCAGGTCGACGGTGGTGGGCAGGTCCGCGCCGGCGCCGAGCATCTCGACGGCGGCCGGGGAGGGCGGGCGCTCCCAGTAGCCGTCGCCGACGAGGACGGTGCCACCGGGGGCGAGGTGGCGGTGGGCGGCGTCGAGGGTCTCCAGGAGGCCGCCGAAGGCGTGCGTGGCGCCGACGCTGAGGACGAGGTCGTAGCGGTGGCCGGGATCGTGGTCGGCGGCGGGGGTGTGGTGCAGGGCGAGGCGGTCCTCGACGCCCCGCTCGCGGGCCGCGGTGCGGGCGGCGTCCAGGGCGGCGCCGGAGGTGTCGACGCCGTCGGCCCGGGCCCCGGGGTGCACGGCGAGGGCCCGCAGCAGCCACTCGGCGGCGCCGCAGCCGAGGTCGAGGACGCGGGCGTCGCGGTCGGCGGGCGGGAGGGCGCGGCGCAGCAGCGTGTCGACGGCGGTGTCGCCGACCGGGGCGGCGATGGGGTGGTGGGTGTGGGCGAGGCGGGAGATCGTTTCACGGTGCACGGCGGGTGACGCTGCCATCCGCGCCGGCCACGCGCACCCGGTTTTTCTGGACGCCCGCCCGGAGGGGCGTGGTGCGCCTGGGGCCGGAGGCCACTGCTCGCGCCACGGGCCCGGGGGGCGCGGTGCGCCCTCGGGCCCGGAGCGGTGCGTCCACGGGCCCGGAGCGGTGCGCCCGTGCGCCCGGAGGGGCGCCGCGTGCTTCAGGCCGGGGCGCCCGAGGTGAAGCGGCGCAGGAGCGGGGAGAGGACCAGGACCGACTTGGTGCGCTCGACGAAGGGTTCGCCCGCGATGCGCTCCAGCACCCGCTCGAAGTGGCGCATGTCGGAGGCGAAGACCTGGACGAGGGCGTCCGCGTCGCCGGTGACGGTCGACGCGGACACCACCTCGGGGTACCGCTCCAGTCCTCGCCGGATGTCGTCCGGCGAGGTGTTGTGCCGACAGTAGATCTCGATGAAGCCCTCGGTCTCCCAGCCCATGGCGGCCGGGTCCACCCGGACCGTGAATCCGGTGATCGCGCCTTCGGCGCGCAGCCGGTCCACCCGGCGCTTGACCGCCGGGGCGGAGAGCCCGACCTCGGAGCCGATGTCCGCGTAGGAACGGCGGGCGTCCTCGGCGAGGGCGTGCACGATGCGTTCGTCGAGATCGTTCAGTCGCACGGGGCGTGGATCACTTATCTGTCAGTTCCTCCGCCACCGCCAGCGCGGACAGACCCAGGCTGGAGCGGCGCATTCCGTAGAAGAAGTAGATCACGAGTCCGGCGACCATCCAGCCACCGAAGTACGCCCAGGTGATCCACGGCAGCTCCCACATGAGGTAGGCGCAGAAGCCGAACCCGAGGATCGGGGTGACCGGGAAGAGGAAGACCTTGAAGGTGCGGTTCATGTCCGGGCGGGTGTAGCGCAGGATCACGACGGCCGCGTTGACCAGGGCGAACGCGAAGAGCGTGCCGATGCTGGTGGCGTTGGCGAGCTCGCCCAGCGGGATGAAGGCGGCGAGCACGGCGCAGAAGACGCAGACGATGATCGTGTTGATCCGCGGGGTGCCGGTCTTCTCGTCCACCTTGGCGAACGCCTTGGGGACCAGGCCGTCGCGGGACATCGCGAACAGGATGCGGGTCTGGCCGTAGAGGACGGCGAAGACGACGCTGGCGATGGCGACGACGGCACCGGCGGCCAGGACGATGCTCCAGAAGGCGTGCCCGGTGACGTTCTCCATGATCTGGGCGAGGGCGGCCTCGGTGCCCTCGAAGTCCTGCCACGGCATGGCGCCGACGGCGACGAGCGCGACCAGGCAGTACAGGGCGGTGACGATCAGCAGCGACAGCATGATCGCGCGCGGCAGGTCCCGCTTGGGGTTCTTGGCCTCCTCACCGGCGGTGGAGGCGGCGTCGAAGCCGATGTACGAGAAGAACAGCATCGAGGCGGCGGTGCTGATGGCGGTGACGCCGAGCGGGGCCAGCGGGGTGTAGTTGCCGGCCTTGATGCCCATGAAGCCGATGACGCAGAACAGGACCAGCGTCACGATCTTGACGCCGACCATGATCGAGTTGATCCGGGCGCTCTCCTTGGCACCGCGCAGCAGGAAGACCATGCAGAGCAGGACCACGACCAGGGCGGGCATGTTGATGTAGCCGCCCTCGCCCAGCGGGGCGGAGAAGGTCTCGGGGATGGTGATCCCGATGGTGCCGTCGAGCAGCTCGTTGAGGTACTGGCCCCAGCCGACGGCGACGGCGGCGACGGAGACGCCGTACTCCAGGACCAGGCACCAGCCGCAGATCCAGGCGACGAGCTCGCCCATGGTGGCGTAGGCGTACGAGTACGAGGAGCCGGAGACCGGGATCGAGCCGGCCAGCTCGGCGTAGGACAGGGCCGAGAACAGGGCGGTCAGACCGGCCACGATGAAGGCGATCCAGACGGCCGGGCCGGCGATCGGGGTGGCCTCGCCGAGGACGACGAAGATGCCGGTGCCCAGCGTCGCGCCGATGCTGATCATGGTCAGCTGCCACATGGTGAGGGAGCGCTTGAGCGCACCGCCCTCACCCTGGCCGGCCTCGTCGACGAGGCGCTCGACGGGCTTGCGGCGAAGCAGCGGGTGGGCAGGCCGCGAGGTGAGCGGTGGCGCCTGGCCGTGGTCCAGCACGAGGGGACTCCTTTGACACTGCGGATCGGGGGTAAGGCATCGACCGCAGCGGTTCCGAGCAGGAGCGGGCCTGTGCAGGCCTGTGCAGGGGAGACCGCCGAGCAGACGGTCTCGCCACTCCACGTACAGCGAGTGAGCCTAGGGGCTGGGGGTTCCCGCCCGTAATGCACCATCCTTGCATATTCGCGCACGATCGTTGCACGGATCTGTCCGTGATGGCCGTTTGTTGCGCGGGGTTGATCGATCGCTGCGCGGTCACCCTGCGCCACCGTTCTTGACACTTCGTCAGATCTGTCGCAGCGTGCCCCTGCCACGGACCCGGTGGAACCGGGCCGCGCGGGGTAGCGCGATAGGGGTGGAACACGGTCGAGCGGAGGCGACACGTGAGCGAGGGCGACGAAGGCTGGCTGGATCCGGGACCGTTCCTGCGCGGGGTGGCCTGGCTGGACAAGGGCCGCGCGGTACGGGCCGACCCGGCCGACACCATGCGGCTGCCCTGGGACACCGGGGAGCGGGCCACCCTGCCGATCGGGGTGCGGCTGGAGTTCACCGCTCCCCCGCCGGCGTACGCGGTGGAGATCCGCTACCGGGCGACGGTGCCCGGCCCCACCGACGCGCTGCGCGACCTCGCGCACGCCTTCGCGCTGTGGGACCGGGCCGGGCTGGTCACGGAGGTGATCACCGAGCCGGCCCCGGAGGCCGTCGTCCGCATCGCGCTGCCGCCCGGCCGCGGCCCGTACACCGTGCATCCGCCCGAGACCCAGTCCCCGCTCATCCTCGGGGTGCGCGGGATGGGCGGCCCGGTCGCGCCCGCCCCGGCCGCCCCGCGCTGGGTGGTGCACGGCGACTCCATCACCGAGGGGTGGTGGTCGACCCGTCCGGCCCACGGCTGGCCCGCGGTCGCCGGCCGGGCGCTGGGCTGGGACACCGTCAACCTCGGCTATGCGGGGGCCGCGCGCGGTGAACTGGCCGTCGCCGAGCAGCTCGCGGGGCTGCCGGCCGATGTCCTCACGCTGGCGTTCGGCACCAACTGCTGGTCGCGGGTGCCGTATTCGGCGCCGCTGCTGTACGAGACCACCCGCGCGTTCGTCGAACTGGTCCGCCAGGGGCATCCGCGCACCCCGCTGCTGCTGCTCTCCCCCGTGCTGCGCCCCGACGCCGAGCGCACCCCCAACAAGCTGGGGGCCACGCTCGGGGCGCTGCGCGACGCGATGGAGCGGGCGGTGACGGACCGGATCACGGCCGGGGACGGCCGGCTGGCGCTGCTGCCGGGCCGGGACCTGCTGGGACCGGAGCACCTCGCGGACGGGCTGCACCCCAACGACGCGGGGCACGAGATCCTGGGCCTGTCTGTGGCCACGGCGCTGCGGCGGGCCGGGTTCACCGGCGGGTGAGTGAACCACCCCACACCGGCGGCGTTGAACAGATCCCGTCCAACAGGGCGTGTCTTCCACACAGTTGCCCGCCCCCTGGCGGCGCGGCGACACGGATCACACGTGGGAGATCAACATGAGCAAGATGCGCGGAACTTCCCTCGCGGCCGTCGCGATCGCCGTCGTCCTGACGGCGACGGCGTGCGGCACGAAGGACGGGGCGGGTGACGGTGCCAAGGCGGTCGGCGCCGGAGCCGCCGCTCCCGCGGAGGCTCCCGCGGCCGACGGGTACGGCGCCGGCTCCGGCGACGCCGGGGCCGGGGCCGCGAAGGCGGGCGGCGAGCTCAAGATCGCGCAGAACGAGACGCTGGGGCAGGTCCTGACCGACGGCGCCGGTTTCACGCTGTACCGCTTCGACAAGGACACGGCGAAGCCGCCGAAGTCCAACTGCGACGGCGACTGCGCCAAGGCGTGGCCGCCGGTCCCGGCGGGCGACGTGCAGGCGGCCGCGGGCATGGACGCCGCGCTGCTGGGCGAGGTGGTGCGCACCGACGGCAGCAAGCAGCTGACGGTGGCCGGCTGGCCGGCGTACCGCTTCGCGAAGGACATCGCGCCGGGCGAGACCAAGGGGCAGGGCGTCGGCGGGACCTGGTTCGCGCTCGCGCCCGACGGCAAGAAGGCGGAGAAGGCGGCGGCCGGTGGCGCCGGCGGCGAGGCGCCGGCCGGGCAGCCGGGGCTGTCGGTGCGCAAGGACCCGAAGCTGGGCGAGCACGTCGTGGACAAGAACGGCATGACGGTCTACCGGTTCAAGCCGGACACCGCGTGGCCGATGGTGTCCAAGTGCGTGGGCGACTGCCTGGTGAAGTGGCCGGTGGTGGAGCCGGTGGACAAGGCGAACACCAAGGGCATCACGCAGAAGAACTACCTGGTGCTGGACCGTCCGGACGGCAAGAAGCAGCAGACCATCGACTGCTGGCCGGTCTACACGTTCGCCAACGACAAGAAGCCGGGCGACATCAACGGGCAGGGCGTGGGCGGGACGTGGTACGCGGTGTCGCCCGACGGCAAGCTGATCACGGCCCAGTAGCCGGTACGACGCCCCTCATGACCGCGCGGCCCCCTTCACCCCTCCCCTAGGGGGCCGCGCAATCCCGGGGGACGGCGGCGTGGACGGCACCGTGGGTCGCCTGGGCCGCCCTTCCACCCGGCGTGAAAGCGACCCTGGGCGGGGTCCCGGCGGACGCCTAGACTCCGTCCCATGCTGCGCGTACTGGCCGTGGACGACGAGAAACCGCTCCTGGAGGAGCTCCTGTACCTGCTGCGCTCCGACCCCCGGGTGCGCAGCGCGGAGGGTGCCTCGGACGCCACGGAGGCGCTGCGGCGGGTGACGCGGGCGCTGGAGACCGGCCCGGAGGGGGCCGACGGGATCGACGTCGTCTTCCTCGACATCCACATGGCCGGTCTGACCGGGCTGGACATCGCCCGGCTGCTGGCGGGCTTCGCGCAGCCGCCGCTGATCGTGTTCGTCACCGCCCACGAGGGCTTCGCGGTCCAGGCCTTCGACCTCAAGGCCGTGGACTACGTGCTGAAGCCGGTACGGCCGGAGCGGCTGGCGGAGGCGGTGCGCCGGGTCTGCGCGCAGCTGGGGCAGCCGGGGCAGCCGGCGGCGGAGGACCCGGCGCGAGCGGCGGCGCCGCCGCTCTCCCCGTCCCCGGCCCCGCTGCCGCCGCTGCCGCCGTTGCGGCCGACGGTGGCCCCGGTGGTGACGTACACGGACCGGACACCGGATCAGATCGCGGTCGAACTCGGCGGTGTGACCCGGTTCGTGGCGATCGCCGACATCGCGTACGTCGAGGCCCAGGGCGACTACGCCCGGCTGTACACGGACGAGGGCAGCCACCTGGTACGGATCCCGCTGTCGACGCTGGAGGAACGGTGGGCGGCGCGCGGTTTCGTACGGATCCACCGGCGGCACCTGGTGGCGCTGGGCCGGATCGACGAACTGCGGCTGGACGCCGGGACGACGAGCGTGCGGGTGGGGTCGGCGGAGCTCCAGGTCAGCCGGCGGCACGCGCGGGAGCTCCGAGACCTACTGATGCGCCAGGCCACCGGCTGACCCCACGCCGACCGCGTACACCGGGCGCGGCGGGCGCGACGGGCTGCGGGTCCTCCGGGCCGGACGGGGGCGGGCGCCGCCTCCAGGCCCGGCGGGCCACCCGGGCCCGGCGGGCCACCCGGGCCCATACGGCCACCCGGGCCCGGCGGCCGTTCCGGGCCCAGCGGACCCCGCGGGCCCCCGGACCCGACGGGCGTGCCCGTCCTGCCGGGCCTCCCGGGGCCGGCGGGCCCGGCGGCGGCCGCGGGGCCGCACGACCGTCCGGCGGACCGTTCGTCGCTCCAACCCCGCCATCGGCCGCACCGGCCGTCGCGGGCGTCTGTCGGCGAGGCGGGGCCGCCGTATCGTGGATCTTCCGGGCGGGAGGAGCGAGATGTCCGAAATCCAGGCGCTGCTCGACGCGCTGACCGGACTGCCCCGGACCCGGCCGGCCGGCCCGGACGAGGCCGAGGTTCTGCTGGCCCGGCTGCGGAGCGCGGCCGCGCGGTGGGCCGATGTGCTGGACGAGGTGGGCGCGGCGTCGCGGCGGCACCTGCCGCCGAGGGCCGCGGCGTCGCTGACGCTGGCGTTCCGGCGGGCCGAGGAGTCGTACGTGGAGCTGGAAATCGCGCTGCGCGACTGCGCGGAACATCGCGACCCGGTGGTGTGACGCCGGCGTCCCGCTGCGCGGGGCCGCTTCCCCCACCCCGCCCCTTCCCGAAACCGGGGCCCCGCCCCGGACCCTCCCCCGGGCGGAGTCAGGGAACCGCCACGCCCCGAACGCCGGCGGGGCCGGGCGGGGGCTCCGCCCCCGAACCCCTCAACGGCGCCCCGCGCGCGTGCGCTCGAGCACCGCGTGAGCCTTTCAAGCCCCTCCGGCGTTCGAGGCGCGGGAGGTACCCCCGGAACCGAGTCCGGGAAAGGGCCCGGGGGGGAACCCCGCGCGGCGGGGCCCGGGCGGGCCGCCGGCGCCGCCGCCGCGCACCCGAACCGGCCCCACCGGCGAACGAGGGCGCCGGGGTACCCCCGGACGGAGTCCGGGAAGGGGCCCGGGGCGGAACCCCGCCAGCCGGGCCCACCGAGCGACCCTCCGGCCCCGCCGCGCACCCGAACCCGCCCCCGGCGATCGAGGCACCGGGGGTACCCCCGGAACCGAGTCCCGAAACGGGCCCGGGGGCGGCGCCCCCGCCAGCCGGGCCCACCGAGCGGGCCGCCGGCGCCGCCGCCGCGTACCCGGGCCGGACCCGTCGGCGAGCGGGGCGCGGGGGCCTCGGGGTTGGGCCGGGTTCGCCGAAACGTGGCTGTTGTGGGGCGGGCGGCGCTGCGTAGACTCCCGTCACCCTCCACCGCCCCGAAGGACACGCCCTGTGAACCAGACGTACGCGCTGACCGCGGTCACCGTCGTCGTCCTGGCCACCGTCCTCGTCGGCGCGCTCGGGCTGCGCATATCCCGGACCACCTCCGACTTCTACGTCGCCTCCCGCACCGTCGGACCCCGCCTCAACGCCGCCGCGATCAGCGGGGAGTACCTCTCGGCCGCCTCCTTCCTCGGGATCGCGGGGCTGGTGCTGCTCCAGGGGCCCGAGATGCTCTGGTACCCGGTCGGGTACACCGCCGGATACCTCGTGCTCCTCGTCCTCGTCGCCGCGCCCCTGCGCCGCTCGGGGGCGTACACGCTGCCCGACTTCGCCGAGGCCCGCCTGGAGTCGCAGGCCGTGCGCCGGATCGCCGTGCTGTTCGTCGTCGGCGTCGGCTGGCTGTACCTGCTGCCGCAGCTCCAGGGCGCCGGGCTGACCCTGCAGATCCTCACCGGCGCGCCCGAGTGGGTCGGCGGCGTGGTCGTCGCCGTCGTCGTCACCGGCGCCGTCGCCGCGGGCGGCATGCGCAGCATCACCTTCGTCCAGGCCTTCCAGTACTGGCTCAAGCTCACCGCGCTGCTCGTCCCCGCGTTCTTCCTGCTCGCCGCCTGGGCCGGCGACGGCGCCCCCCGCGCCACCTTCGACGCGGGCGCCGTCTTCCGCGAGCACACCGCGGTCACGCTCGCCGACGACGTACGGATCTCCCTCGACGCCCCGCTCACGCTGACCGTGACCGGCCACGTCGACGGGCGGGCGTACGAGGACGAGGTGGTCACCCTCCCCGCCGGGCAGCACGGTGTCCAGGCGGACGCCCGGCTGGAGTTCCTGCCCGGCACGCCGGTCCCGCAGACCCGGCCGGGCGCCGGCATGGGCGTGTCCAGCTGGTCGCAGCCGCTCTCCGGCGACCAGGGCGGCTACCGGCTGTACGCGACGTACGGGCTGATCCTGGCCACCTTCCTGGGAACGATGGGGCTGCCGCACGTGGCGGTCCGCTTCTACACGAGCCCCAACGGCCGGGCGGCGCGCCGTACGACCCTTGTCGTGCTCGGGCTGGTCGGCTCGTTCTACCTGCTGCCGCCGGTGTACGGCGTACTCGGCCGGATCTACGCACCGGAGCTGGCGCTGACCGGCGACGCGGACGCCGCCGCGCTGGTCCTGCCGGAGCGGATGGTCGGCGGGGTCGCCGGTGATCTGCTGGGCGCGCTGCTGGCGGGCGGGGCGTTCGCCGCGTTCCTGTCGACGGCGTCCGGGCTGACCATGGCGGTGGCCGGGGTGCTGCACCAGGACGTGCTGCCGACGCGCGGGGTGCGGACGTTCCGGTTCGCCGCGCTGGTGGCCATGCTGGTGCCGCTCGCCGGCAGCATCGCGACGACCGCGGTGCCGGTCGCGGACGCGGTGGGGCTGGCCTTCGCGGTGTCGGCGTCGTCGTTCTGTCCGCTGCTGGTGCTCGGCATCTGGTGGCGCGGGCTGACCCCACCGGGCGCGGTGGCCGGGCTGGTCACGGGTGGCGGGGCGGCGCTGAGCGCGGTGCTGGCGACCCGGGGCGGGCTGGCGCCGGCGGGCTGGGTGAACACGCTGCTGGCGTGGCCGGCGGCCTGGTCGGTACCGCTGGGCTTCCTGACCATGGTGGTGGTGTCGCTGGCGACCCGCTCGCGGATACCGCCCGGCACGGCGGCGACGCTGACCCGGCTGCACCTGCCGGAGGACCTGACGGCGCACCCGGCGACCGTGTCCGGGGGCGGGCGATGAGCGGGCGGGGGCCGACCATGGCAGCCGGGGGCGGGCGATGAGCGGGCCGGGGCTGACCGCGGCTGCGGTGGTGGCCGTACTGATGGCGCTGGTCGCCGGGTTCGCGCTGGGCCGCCGGCACGCGCACCGCGGCGAACGCACCGGCGCCCTGGACCTGGGCACGCCCGTGGAGCGGGCCACCTTCCACACCCTGCACACCGCCTCGCTGGCCGCGCCCCCGCTGCGCGCCGGGCTGACGGAGGACGCCGCGCGCAAGGCGGCGAAGCGGCTGCGGTCGCTGCTGGGCACCGAGGCGCTGTGCGTGACCGACCGGGAGTCGGTGCTGGCCTGGGACGGACCGGGCGCCGACCACCACGTGCGGCGGGCGATGGCGCGGGTGACCGACATGCTGGGGTCCGGGCGCAGCCAGAGCGTACGCACGGAGTGCCAGCGGCCGGACTGCCCGCTGAAGTGGGCGGTGATCGCCCCGCTGACGGGCGAGGACGGGGTGCTGGGGGCGCTGGTCGCGTACGGCTCGCGGGAGTCGGCGGTGCTGGTGCGGGCGGCGACGGAGGTCGCGCGGTGGGTGTCCGTCCAGCTGGAGCTGTCGGAGCTGGACCGCTCGCGGACCCGGCTGATGGAGGCGGAGATCAAGGCGCTGCGGGCGCAGATCTCCCCGCACTTCATCTTCAACTCGCTCGCCGCGATCGCCTCGTTCGTACGGACGGACCCGGAGCGGGCCCGGGACCTGCTGCTGGAGTTCGCGGACTTCACGCGCTACTCCTTCCGCCGGCACGGGGACTTCACCACGCTGGCGGAGGAGCTGCGCTCGGTCGAGCAGTACCTGGCGCTGGCCGGGGCGCGGTTCGGGGACCGGCTGAAGGTGACGCTCCAGGTGGCGCCGGAGGTGCTGCCGGTGGCGCTGCCGTTCCTGTGCCTCCAGCCGCTGGTGGAGAACGCGGTCAAGCACGGGCTGGAGGACTCCACGCAGGAGTGCCGGATCACGATCGCGGCGCGGGACGCGGGCTCCGAGGCGGCGCTGACCATCGAGGACAACGGGGTCGGGATGGACCCGGCGCTGCTGCGGCGGATCCTGGCCGGGGAACGGACGGGGTCGTCGTCGGGGATCGGGCTGCCGAACGTCGACGAGCGGATGCGGCAGGTGTACGGCGACGCGTACGGGCTGGTGATCGAGACCGGGGTCGGGGCGGGGATGAAGATCACCATGCGGATCCCCAAGTACCGCGCGGGGGTGTATTCGTCGGGTCCGGCGGCCGGGAACTGAACCGCGGCGGCCGCCCGGCCGTGTGGGCGGGAAACCATCGGACTGCCCGGTGGGCAGCTGGCTGAGGGGATCGCCGACGTGCGGGTCGGGCGTGAACAGCTTCATGACGCGTTACGCGAGACGGTGCGCGGTACGGCGAGCGGGGACGGCGGTGGCTGTCTGCTCGTCGAGGGGGAACCGGGCGCCGGGAAGTCGACGGTGCTGCGGGCGCTGGCGGCGGAGGCGGCGGCACTGGGGTGCCGGGTGCGGCAGGGGGCGGCGGACGGCCTGTCGACGCGGCTGCCGCTGCGGGCGGCGCTGGACTGCCTGTACCCGGACGGCACCGGTCCGCCCACGCGCCGGCGGGCGGCGACGGCCCTGCTGACGGCGGGGCAGGCCCGGCCGGTGGCGGGGGGTGGTGCGGCGGCGGCCGGTGGCGGGGCGGCTGCCGGTGCCGGGACGGGCCGCGGTGACGGTGCCGGTACGGCGGCCGAGGCCGATGCGACTGCCAGGGCCGGTACGGCTGCCGGTGACGGGACGGGCGACGGCGACGGCGACGGGACCAGTGCCGGTGACGGTGGTGACGGCAGCGGGCCGGGCGGGCTGCTGGCGGCCCTGGACCACCTGGTCACCGAAGTCGAGCAGTGGTGCGCCGAGCGGCCGCTGGTGCTGGTCCTGGACGACCTCCACCTGGCCGACCGGGCCACGCTGCTGCTCTGGCAGCGGCTCGCCCGCGCGACCGGGCGGCTGCCGCTGCTGCTGGCCGCGGCGCGGCGGGCGGACAGCCGCCGCCCGGATGTGGGGCGGCTGTGCCACGCGCTCGGTGAGCTCGGCGGCCGGACGTTCGCGCTGGAGCCGCTGGACCCGGAGCAGACGGCGGAGATGCTGCGCGAGCTCCTGGGGGCCGAACCGGGCCCCCGCCTGCGCGAGGCGGCCGCCCAGGCCGGCGGCAACCCGCGCTACCTGCGCGAACTGGCCCTGCACTGGGCGGCGAACGGCGCCCTGACCGTACCCCCGGGCACCCTCACCACCCTGGGCGGCGCCCTCACCACCCCGCCCGGTGCGGGGGCCGGCGCCGGGCTGGCCGGAGGCACGACGGCCGGCACACGGGCCGGTGACGCGGCGTCGGGAAGCAGCGCGGCGCCCGCCGGCCCGGCCGCCGGAGGCACAGCGGCGGGAAGCAGCACGGCGCCCGCCGGGCCTGCCGGAGGCACAGCGGCCGGCACGTGGGCCGAAGACGCGGCGGCGACACGCAGGCCGGCCCCGAGCGCGGCCGCGGCCACACCGGCCCGGGGCACAGCGCCCGGCGCGCCGGGCCGACCGGCCTCCGCCGGGGCTCCGGGGGTGG
Organism: Streptomyces sp. NPDC090022; assembly: GCF_044748145.1. Classification (NCBI taxonomy): domain Bacteria; kingdom Bacillati; phylum Actinomycetota; class Actinomycetes; order Kitasatosporales; family Streptomycetaceae; genus Streptomyces; species Streptomyces sp. NPDC090022. Next base: position 215,320 of record NZ_JBIVFN010000006.1, on the reverse strand, counting down.
CGGCCGGATCCGCAGGGCGCGGGGCGGCCGGAACGGCCGGGACCGCCGGGACGGCCGCGCGCGGGGCAGCCGGAACGGTCGGGGCGGTCGGGACGGCAGGGCGTGGGGTGGCCGGGACAGTCGGAACGGCCGGGACGGCAGGGCGTGGGGCGGACGGGGCCAGGGGGTTCGTCGAGCTTGCCGTGGGGGTTGCGGAGTTGCCTGGGCCGCCGGCGTCGTTGACGCGGGCGCTCGGGTTCCTCTCCCCCGACGCGTACGGGGCGCTGCGGCACGCCGCCCTGCTGGGCGAGGAGTTCACGGTGGGCGAGCTGGTCGTCGTACGGGCGCGGCCGGCCCGGGAGCTGTGGGCCGAGCTGGAGGAGCCCCTGGCCGCCGGGCTGCTGCACGACGACGGCAGCGTGCTGCGCTTCCGCCACCCGGCGCTGCGGCACGCCCTGTACGCGCAGGTACCCGGCGCGCTGCGGGCGGCGCTGCACCAGGAGGGCGCGCGGGCCCTGGTCGAGGCGGACGGGCGGCCGGCCCGGATCGCGGAACAGCTGCTGGGCGCCGGGCCGTTGGAGCCGTGGGCGGTGCACTGGCTGGCCCGGTCCGCGCCGGAGCTGATCGCGGACGCGCCGGGGCCGGCCGCCGAGCTGCTGGAGCGGGCCGTCGCCCAGGGCGGCCCGCCCCTGTTGGAGGAGCACCTCGCCGAGGCGGCGCTGATGCTGCGGCGGCCCGAGTCGGTGGCACTGCTGGCGGGTCTGCGCGAGGGGGCCCAGGATCCGGACAGGCGGGCGGGGCTGGCCTTCAAGCTGGTCTCCGCGCTGATGGTGCAAGGTGACATGACGCAGTCGTTGACGGTGTCGGAGCAGGCCCTCGCGGAGGAGTTCCCCGACCCGGCCCTGCGGGTACGTCTGGAGGCCTGCCGGGTGCTGGCCCTGGCCGATCTGCGCCGCGCACCGCAGGCGTACGCCCTGGCGCGCACGGTGGTCGCGGACGCGACGGCGCTGGGCGATCCGGTGTGCGGGGCGGAGGCCCACCACGCCATGGCCTACGCGCTGTTCCACCTGGGCCGCCAGGCCGCGTCGCTGCGGCACATCACCGAGGGCGTCGACTGCGCCCGGCAGAGCCCGAGGGCCAACGACATCCGGCTGCTGCTGCTGTCCAACCAGGCCGAGGGGCACACCAGGCTCGACGAGCCGCAGGGCGTCGCCGCGGCCCTGGAGGAGGCCGGTGAGCTGGCCCGGCGGATCCGTTCCACGGGCCGGATCGCCGGTACCGAGGCGCGGATCGCGGAGTTCCACTACCGCTACGGCCAGTGGGACACGGCGCTGGAGGCGGGCGCCCGCGCCGCGGCCGGGCCCACGTCGGAGCCCTGGCTGCCGGTGGTGGCGCACGGGGTGCGCGCGCTGATCCTGGGCCACCGCGACGAGCGGGCGGCGGCCGGGGCGGAGCTGGCCCTGCTGCCGGCGGACGCCTTCGCGGTGCCCAACGCCTGCCGGTACTCCTCGTACGTCCAGCTGGCCCGCGCGCAGCTGGCCGAGCGGGACGGGGATCCGGGGCAGGCCCTGCGGGAGCTGCTGCCGGCGCTGACGGGTGCCCACGCGCAGGCGGCCGCCGCCGACCGGCACTGGCTGCTGTCGGAGATCGTCCGGCTGGCGTTGGAGGCCGGGGACACGCAGGCGGCGCGGGCCGCGGTGGCCGCGTGCCACGCCGCGGCCGCGGACTGCCCGGAGTGCCCGGACCCGGCCACGGCGGCGCTGCGCTCGCGCGGCCTGTTCGCGCAGGACCCGGACCTGCTGGCGCGGGCGGTGGCGCGCGCCGGGCGTGGGGCGCGCCCGCTGCGGTACGGGCAGCTCCTGGAGGACCTGGCGGTCGCCCTGGCCTGGCGGGGCGACCTGGCGGGGGCCCGGGGAGCGCTGGTGCGCGCGGTGGCCGCGTACGGGGGGCGGGGCGCGTCCTGGGACATCGTGCGGGCGGAGGCGCGGCTGCGGCGGCTGGGGGTGCGACGGGGCAGCCGCAGCGCCCGGCGCCGGGTGGCCAACGGCTGGGACGCGCTCACTCCGGCCGAACTGAAGGTGGCGCTGCTGGTCGCCGAGGGCCGTTCGAACCCGGAGATCGCCACGGCCCTGTTCCTGTCGCGGCGGACGGTGCAGACCCATGTGTCGCACATCCTGGGCAAGTTGCAGGTCCGCTCGCGCGCGCAGGTGGCCGCTCAGGCGGCCCGCGGCGGGGCGGGGACGCGGGCCGGGACGGGCACGCAGGCCGGCGCGGGAACCGGCGCGGGGACCGGCGCGGGGCCGCCGTGACCGTGACCGCCGGCGCCGGCGCCGTCATAGCCGTGCATACGGCTCCGCAGCACGCGCAGGGCGTAGTACGTACGGGACTTGACCGTGCCCGGCGGTATGCCGAGGGTCCGGGCCGCCTCGCCGACGGAGGCACCGCGGAAGTAGATCTCGACGAGGACGGCGCGGTGTTCACGGCTGAGCGAGCGCAGGGCCTCGCGGACGTCGAGGGCGGCGACCGCCTGCTCCATGCCGTCCTCGGCGGGCGGCGCCTGTTCCAGGGCCTCGGGGGTGACCTCGGCGGGACGGACCAGGCGGGCCCGGCGGGCGTCGATGGCCAGGCGCCGGCCCACGGTCCATAACCAGGGGCGCATGGAGGCGTGGTCGCTCTCCAGGGCCTCGGGATGTTTCCAGGCCCGTACGAGGGTCTCCTGGACGAGATCCTCGGCGCGCTGGCGGTCGCCGTGGGTGAGGCCGAGCAGGAAGCCGTAGAGGGCCTTGCCGTGTTCCCTCTGGAGCCGGGCGAGGGCCCGCTCGTCGGTGCGGCGCGTCAGGGTGGTGGTCACCGGATCGCTCCTTCGCTGGCCGTGGGGTGCCGTTGACCCGAGCGTGGCCGAGGGAACGCGCGGAGTTATCCGCCAGCAGGCGGATAACTGACCGCCGGCGACCGACGGCCGAACGGTGCGACGAACGGTCGGACGGTCGGACGGTCGGACGGTCCCCGCCCGCCGCGGCCTCCCGGCGGGACCGGGTGCGAGCGGCCGACCGCGGCCACAGCGACGCTCAGGCCGGCCGGAGCCACGGCCCGCCGGAGCCGGACGCCGCCGGCACTGGAGGCCGCCGGTGCCGGGGGCGGCTGGCGCTGGGCCCGCCGGAACCACGGCCCGACCCGAGTCCAACGCCCACCGGAGCCAGGGCCGCACGGACTCCGCCCCGCTCCCCGCGCCGCGAACGCCGGCGGGGCCGGGGGTGCGTGCCCAGCCCGACGGGCCGAGCCCCTCCCGGCCCGGACGTCGGGGCACCACCGCGGCACCCCACAGGCCGTGCCGGTCCGGGGGCACCGGGCGCGGCCCCGGCCAGGGGTGCCGCAGGCAGGGCGCCGGGCGCAGGCCCGCCAGCGTGCCGCAGGTGGGGCCACGGGCCGCCGGGCCTCGGGCGCGGGGAGCGGCCCGAGCGCCGGAAACGGCCCGGGCGCCGGAAGCGGCCCCGACGCCGGAAGCGGCCCGGGCCGGGGGCTCGGGCCGCTTCGGGGCGGGGGTGGCTCGCTCGGATGGCGGGCCGGAAAGGTCAGGACCAGCTGGCGTGCAGCGGCTTGCCCTCGGCGTAGCCCGCCGCGCTCTGGATGCCGACGACCGCCCGCTCCTCGAACTCGGCCAGCGAGCCCGCACCGGCGTAGGTGCAGGAGGAACGGACACCGGCGATGATCGAGTCGATCAGGTCCTCGACGCCCGGACGCTGCGGGTCCAGGAACATGCGCGAGGTGGAGATGCCCTCCTCGAACAGCGCCTTGCGGGCGCGGTCGTACGCCGACTCGTCCGACGTGCGGTTGCGCACGGCACGCGCCGAGGCCATGCCGAAGGACTCCTTGTACAGGCGGCCGTCGGCGGTCTGCTGGAGGTCGCCCGGGGACTCGTAGGTCCCGGCGAACCAGGAGCCGATCATCACGTTCGACGCGCCGGCGGCCAGCGCCATCGCGACGTCGCGCGGGTGGCGGACACCGCCGTCGGCCCAGACGTGCTTGCCGTACTTCTTGGCCTCGGCCGCGCACTCCAGCACCGCGGAGAACTGCGGGCGGCCCACGCCGGTCATCATGCGGGTGGTGCACATGGCGCCGGGGCCCACACCGACCTTGATGATGTCCGCGCCGGCGTCGACGAGGTCCTTGACACCCTCGGCGGCGACGATGTTGCCCGCCACGATCGGGACCTTCGGGTCGAGGGCCCGCACGGCCTTGATCGCGCTGATCATCGACTCCTGGTGGCCGTGCGCGGTGTCGATGACGAGCGTGTCCACGCCCGCGTCGAGCAGCTGCTTGGCCTTGCCCACGAAGTCGCCGTTGATGCCGACGGCGGCGGCGATGCGCAGCTTGCCGTCCGCGTCGACCGCCGGGCTGTACAGGGTCGCGCGCAGCGCGCCCTTGCGGGTCAGGATGCCGACGAGCCTGCCGTCCTTGTCGACGGCCGGGGCCAGCTTGCGGTGGCCGGCGTCGAGCTGGTTGAAGGCCTCGCGCGGGTCGATGTCGGCGTCGATGAGCAGCAGCTCCTTCGACATGACCTCGGAGAGCTGGGTGAAGCGGTCGACACCGGTCAGGTCGTGGTCGGTGACCACGCCGATCGGGCGGTTGTCGGCGTCGACGACGACGCCGGCGCCGTGGGCCCGCTTGGGCAGCAGCGACAGCGCGTCGGCGACGGTCTGGGTGGGCGCCAGCGTGATCGGCGTGTCGAGCACGCGGTGGCGGGACTTCACCCAGGCGATGACGTCGGTGACGACCTCGATCGGGATGTCCTGCGGGATGACGACGATGCCGCCGCGGCGGGCGACCGTCTCGGCCATCCGGCGGCCCGCGATGGCGGTCATGTTCGCGACGACGAGCGGGATGGTGGTCCCCGTCCCGTCGGGGGAGGAGAGGTCGACGCCCTGGCGGGAACCCACCGCCGAGCGGCTCGGCACCATGAATACGTCGTCGTACGTCAGGTCGTACGGCGGCTTCAGGTCATTGAGGAAACGCACGTGCTAAATCCCAGTCGATCGATGGTGACCCTCGGACAGGGCAGCCGAGGAAAACGCACGTACTTCATTCTCCCATGCCCGGGCGTTTACACGGCCCGGGACGATCGTCCAGGACATATCGGCCCGGATGGTCCTTTCCTCCATGACCTTGGTCGCCGTCGCGTACGCCGGACGGCCCCACGGCCGGCCGGGGCCGGGCGCCGGGCAGCGGCCGTCCACGGCCGGCCGGAGCGCCCGGTCCGCGTCGGGCTCAGCGGATGACGGCGCGGCGGGCGCTCTGGCCGGGTACGAGCGGCCGGGGCGGCAGGACGGGGGCGGGCCGGGCGGGGGTGGGCCGGGCGGCCGCTCCGTACGGGTGGGGTACGCCGCGGCCGCGGGCGCCGAGCAGGGTGGCGGCGTGGGCGACGCTGGCGAGGGTGACGTGGTGGTGCCAGCCGCGGAAGGAGCGGCCCTCGAAATCGCGGATGCCGGCCGGTTCGCACACCTCGGTGAAGTCCAGCGCGACCCGGTCGGTGAGCTTGGCGAGCAGGAAGAGCTGGGCGAGCGGCCGGTCGCCGATGTTGGTGACCCAGAACTCGGACGGCAGCAGGGCCGCCTCGGTCCAGGCGCCGACCAGGAGCAGCGGGGTGAGCGGGGCCCGGTCGGGGCGGTCCTCGCAGGGGGTGGCGAGGATGGGGGCGGAGGTCAGCAGGGTGACGGCGCCCTCGCCGCGCCCGTGCCGGGTCCACTCGACGACGCGGCGCTGGGAGCGCAGCGAGTCGATCAGCTCGCGGGCGGGCGCGGTGTGGGGGCCGGGCTTGTGGCGGCCGGCCCCGCCGAAGGCGACGGGCAGGGAGCCGTCGACCTTGAGGACGAAGGGGATGTCCTGGAGGGAGAGGGATTCGACGCAGGCGGGGATGTCGGTGTTGCCGGCCTCCATCACCACGGGCCGGCGCTGGAGCTGCCACCCGGCGGCCATCCGCAGGACGGCGTGCACGGCGTCCTGGGCGGGGGTCAGGGAGCGGGCGGTGTCGGGGATGCCGGCCCGCCGGCGGCGCAGGAGTTCGCTGGTCCAGGGCCCGGGGAGGGTCAGCGTCCATTCGACGGGGAAGCTGGCTCCGCTGGAGGCGAGCCAGATCCCGCCGGCCTGCTGGCAGTTGGCGGTGCGGCCGAGCTGGGGGACGAACTGGCGGCCGACGCCGACGGAGCGGTCGCCGGCCTTCTCGATGACCATGGGCTGGACGACCCAGGCCAGGGGGCGCTGGGCCGTGCGTTCGAGGTGCTGGGCGAGGGAGCGGCGGACGGGGGTCCAGTCCCAGGGGGATTTGCTGATGAACTGCTGGAGGCTCTGCTCGACGGAACTGGCCCCGGTTCCGGCAATGTTACGGATGGTTTTCTTCCCCGCGGTGTGCACGAGGCCGTTGAGGTATACGCGGGCCCAGTTTCGCTGGTCCCGCCGGGGTAAGGACTCGAAGAACAGGGACATCAGTACGTCGATCGATTCGGAGATCTCCTTGGCGGATTCCTCCGGCAGGACTACGCGAGTCATCTGCGCCTCCCCCGCGACCAGCTAGATCCAATACCCTGCTTGAGCGGCCGGAACGGCCGTAGGTCCCGGCGGCTGCTTCCTGAGGTCGCCGGCGGTCTCGAGCCGCTCTCCCCAAAAATGAGGATCGCGGCCGCTTCGGCGGGCCCGTCGTCGTCGAAGAGCAGCGGCCGGTCCACCCGGTGGAGACGCACGACGGCGAAGACGCCGTCACTGAAAGCTTCTGTCCGGCCGGTTTCCGATTCCATGACCTCCCCTTCGCCTCGGGGTTGCCGCCCGGTGTTCGACCGGGGGCCGGACGCGCCGGTTCCGGCGCCGGCGGGGAGGGCGCGGCTTCTCCTCGCCCTCCCCGCACACGCTACCCAGATACGGGCCGCCGGCCGCCGGATCCCGCGGTCCGGCACCAGTTCCGGCCATCGCGGACGACGAGTGTCCCGAACGCGTGCTCCGGCCGGACGCCCGGGTACATGACGGCCCGCTGGCAGATCGCGTCCTCGGTCTCGGCCGGCCCGCGGCGGTACGGGTCCGTGCACCCCTTGCGATCAAGGGGTGCACGGATGCAACGTTGATTACATGATTACAGCCGAACAGCGTGAGCAGCTCCGCGGCTGGTTCGCCGAACGCCTGCCGGTGGACGTCTACGAGGAACTGGTCGAGGTGGTGGTCGACCGCGAGGAGATCACCGTCGTCGGCCGGATCCCCGCGGCCGAGTCCGTCGAGGAGTTCCGGGAACGCACCCGCGAGCAGCGCATCGAGGTGGCGCGCGAGGCCGAGGGCCTCTACCGCCGCAAGGTCGCGTGGGGCGTGCAGGGCGAGGGCGGGCGCACCCTCTTCACGCACCTCGCCGTGCCGGTCATGACCCGGCTGCGCCAGTCCGAGCGCCAGGTCCTCGACACCCTGGTCGCGGGCGGCGCCGCGCGCAGCCGGGCCGACGCCCTGGCCTGGTGCGTCCGCCTGGTGTCGCGGAACGCCGACACCTGGCTGGCCGACCTGCGCTCTTCGCTGGAACAGGTCCAGCAGGTGCGCGCCCAGGGCCCGGACCTGGCCGGCACCGGCAACGGCGCGGCCGCCGAGCCGACGGATCCGGGCGGCGCGTCACCGGAATCCGGCCCCGACTCCAGGAAGTCCGGGGCAGAGTAGGGGAATTCGGGCGCGTCCACGGGCGAGGCGCGGAAAGGGTAGCCGCGAACGCCCCCGTCTCCAGGGAAAGGTACGCAGACCATGACCACCAGCGCGACGACCGTCGAGTACATCCGCTACCGGATCGCGTTAGACGACCAGCAGGCCTTCGAGGAGGCGTACCGGCGGGCCGCCGAGTCCCTCGCGGCCTCGCCGGAGTGCCTCGACTACGAGCTGACCCGCTGCGAGGAGGAGCGCGAGCGCTACATCCTGCGGATCCGCTGGACCTCGATCGAGGACCACCTTCAGGGCTTCCGCAAGGGCGAGCACTTCCCGGCGTTCTTCAGCGCGATCCGTCCGTACGTGACGGCCATCGAGGAGATGCAGCACTACCTCGGTACCGGCATCGCCGGCACCGGAAAGGCTTCCCGCTGACCATGAACGACGGCACCACTCCCACCATCTACGCGTGGATGGGCGGCGCGGAGGCGCTGAACCGTCTCACCGACGCCTTCTACGGCCACGCGCTGGCGGACCCGGTCCTGGCCCCGGTCTTCGCGGGCATGGACCCGGGACACCCCCGGCACGTGGCCGCCTGGCTCGGCGAGGTCTTCGGCGGCCCGGCCGACTACACGGCCCACCACGGCGGCCACCAGCACATGGCCACCAGACACCTGGGCCGCCGCATCACCGAGGAGCAGCGCCGCCGCTGGGTGGACCTGCTGCTCGACACGGCGGACGAGGTCGGGCTCCCGACGGACCCGGAGTTCCGCGCCGTCTTCGTCTACTACATCGAGTGGGGCACCCGTATGGCCCTGATCTACTCGGGCGAGAATCCGCCGCCGGTCGACGCGGCCGACGTCCCCGTGTGGTCCTGGGGCCAGACCCCGCCCTGGATCCCGGAGGCGGACTGACACCCCGCCCGCCCCGCCGGACGGTCCGCCCACGCACGCGGCCCGTCCGGCGTCGGCGCCCGAGCGCGGCCCGTCCGGCGTCGGCGCCCGCGGGCGCCGCGGCACCGTACGACGCCTACGGGGTGACGCCTACGGGGTGGTGTCCGGGCGGCGGCGCGGGGGGTCGGCGAGCAGCACCTCCAGCGGGCCGCCGTCCTCCTGCTCGCGCCAGAACTCCACCGCCTCCTCCAGGATCTCCTCGAAGGTCTCCCAGTCCGCCGGCCGCGCCCGCGCGTATCCCCGCCACGCGGTCACCGCGATCAGCCGGCCCGGGGCCGCCGGCAGCCAGGACAGGTCGATCAGGCAGTCCGCCAGCGCGTCCCAGTTCCGCCCGAACCACGGCGGCAGCCGCAGCGCCGCCGCGCACCGCGTCATCAGCTCCGTCTTGCTCCGTACGCCGTCCAGGTCCAGCCGTACCGTCGTCCAGCCCGCCTCCTCGGCGGCCGCCAGGGCCGGGGCGAGCGGCTGCGGGTCCAGGGTCATCGCAGAACCGCCTCGAAGGTCTTGTAGTGGTCGTCCGTGTAGTAGAACTCCCCGCCCGACCCGGTCACGATCCGCCGCGCCCCCCGGTCGCGCGACCCCGGGGTCTTCACGGTGAACTCGTGGTAGTAGCCGCGCTGCTGCCGCGGCAGTGCCTTCTCGAAGTTGCCGAACACCGTCCCGTCCTGCCGGTACGGGTACGGCCCGCCCTTGTCGATGAGCGCCAGCGTGTCCCGGGCCTGCGGCGGCAGCTGCGCCTCCCGCACGGTGGCCATCCCCGCGGCCCAGCCGGGCGTGGCGGCGGCGGGCGCGGAGGCCGCGGCGGTCGCGGCGGTCGTCGGGACCGTGGCGGCCGGCCGCCCGCCGCCCGCGCCGCACCCCGCGACGCCCACCAGGGCGGCACACAGGAACAGGGCGCCCAGCACACGCGACACGAACCGGGGCACGCTCCGCACGATCATGCGCCGATCGTGCCAAACATCACCTCGGTACGCGAATCACCCTTACCCGGAGAGGCCAGGCAATCCAGACAGGCCGGAGAGGCCGGGCGCGCCGCCCGGCGCGCCGACGGCTACTCGTCGGGGTCGGCCCGCTCCAGCGCCGGCCGCAGGCCCGGCTCGGACTCGGTCAGCAGGTAGTCCGCCGCCGCCGTGTCCGTCACCAGGCTCGTCACGAGGCCCGACCGCAGCACCGCGCCGATCGCCGACGCCTTGCGCAGCCCGCCCGCGATCGCCACGACCTCGGGGATCCGGCGCAGCCGGTCCGCCTCGACCGTGATGCAGCGCTCGCCGAGGTCCCGGCCGACCCGGCGGCCCTGCGCGTCGAAGAGGTGCGCCGACATCTCGGCGGCGACGCCCAGCGAGGCGTAGTGGCCGCGCTCCTCGTCGGTCAGCATGTCGTGCACGGTGGAGATGCCCGGCTCCCAGGAGCCGATCGAGACCGCCGCGACGGTGACCTTGTCGAAGTACTCGAAGGCCCGCGCGATCCCCGTCTGGCTGCGCAGCGCGGCGGCCGTCGCCGGGTCCGGCAGCAGCATCGGGGCGTAGATCGGGTGCGCGTCGCCGCCCGAGACCTGCGCGGCGCGGCGTACGGCCTCCACCGACCCGCGCTCCGCCGTCCCCGCGTCGTAGACGCCGGTCAGCTGGACCACCGTGCACGGCGGCAGCCGGTGCAGGGCGGCCGCCATGTGGATGGTCGACCGGCCCCACGCCAGGCCCAGCACATCGCCCTCGTTGACCAGCTCGCCCAGCAGGTCCGCGGCGACCGCGCCGAGGTTCTCCGGGTCCGGCGCGTCATCGGTCGCGTCGGCCGGGGACTCCACGACGACCGCGTGGCGCAGCCCGTACCGGGCGCGCAGCGCGTCGGAGCGCTCCGCGTCGAGCTCGGCCGGCACCCGGATCTCGATGCGTACGAGATCCCGCTCGAGCGCGGTCTCCAGGACCCGGGCCACCTTGAAGCGGCTCACGCCGAACTCCTCGGCGATCTGGATCTTGGACTTGCCCTCGAGGTAGAAGCGGCGGGCCATGGCCGCCGCCTGCACCAGCTCCGCGGGTCCCATCCGCAGGGCTGACCGTCCCGCCGACATTGCAGACACCGCGTTCTCCTCACTGCTGTTCACACTCTCGACTCGCCGTTCATCCTGTCAGATCCGGCGGCCGTTGATCAGCCCGGACAGGTCCGTTCTCCGAGCTGTTCACCGAGGTTTCGCGCAAGGGCGCCTCCTGTGCCTCAGTGGTCGCAGGCCCACGGTGCGGCGGCGATCGCCGCGCCCGCCTGCTCGCGCAGCGTGCGCACCGCGGCGGCCGGGTCGACCGCCCCGTAGACCGCGCTGCCGGCGACGAAGACGTCGGCTCCGGCCTCGGCGCAGCGCTCGATCGTCGAGGCCGAGACCCCGCCGTCGACCTGGAGCCACAGCTCCAGTCCGTGCTTGGCGATCAGCTCGCGGGTGCGGCGGATCTTGGGCAGCATCACGTCCAGGAACGGCTGGCCGCCGAAGCCGGGTTCCACGGTCATGATCAGCAGCATGTCGAGCTCGGGGAGGATGTCCTCGTACTGCTCGATCGGCGTGGCGGGCTTGAGGGCCATGGACGCCCGAGCCCCCTTGGCGCGGATCTCGCGCGCCAGCCGTACGGGCGCGCCCGCGGCCTCGGCGTGGAAGGTGACCGAGCCGGCGCCCGCCTCCACGTACTGCGGGGCCCAGCGGTCCGGGTCCGCGATCATCAGATGCAGGTCCAGCGGAATGTCCGTGGCGCGGCTGAGCGACTCCACGATCGGCATGCCGAGCGTGAGGTTCGGGACGAAGTGGTTGTCCATGACGTCGACGTGCAGCCAGTCGGCGCCCTCGACTGCCTTCGCCTCGTCGGCGAGTCGCGCGAAATCCGCGGACAGGATGCTGGGATTGATCTGAACGGCCATGCCCCAAGCGTGCCATGCCCCGGGCCGGTTCCCGACCCGACCCCGGGTGTCCGGAACGGAACGGTGACATCGTAGCAGTCCTGCATGAATTCAGCTGGACTGTTCACCAATACTGAGGCATCCGATACCGGCGGTTACGGCCGGGCCGGCGATTGCGGCCGTACGCCGGGTGCGCGCCCCCGTGACGCGCCTCATGCGCCTTGTGCGCCGGGGGGCGCTTGGCGCGAAGCCGCCTCCGGACGACCTGTACCCCACTAGCGTTGCCCCCTCCTGAGATCCACGTCACAACGGTCATGGAGGTACGGCGAGTTGGACATAACCCTGCATCTCGCCTGGGCTCGCGCGATGTTCCCCTACCCCGTGGGGGCGAGGTACCCGAGCGCACAGTCCTGTTCGGCGGGTGTCCGGCTGTCCGCCCGGAATCTGGCCCGCGCCTACGAGTTCTTACAGCAGGCCGGCCAGGACCCCCACGGCCGCTACCTGCTGGGCCTCGGCCTCAACGGCATGGCGAAGGAGGTCGCCGCGAAGGGCCTGGAGAAGGAGGCCGTGGCGACGGCCCAGGTCGCGCTGCTGGTCCTGGAAGGCGCCGGCGACTACGCCACCGTCCAGGAGCGCGAGAAGATCGAGAGGGCGGTCGCCTTCGGCCGCGCCATCCTGCGCAACAACGGGGGCATGCCCGTGCGGGAGGTACCCCCGCACCTGGAGCGGGCCATCTGCGACCTCGCCGAGATCATTCCCCCGGAGGAACCGGGGGACGTGGCCGCCGGCTCGCCCGTGGTCACCGCCCCCGCCGGCTCGCCCGGCCCCGGCGGGCCCATCGGTCTCGGCATCCTCGACCCGCTCGACGAACCGTTGGGCACCGACGTGGGCGACGAGCCCGACGAGGCCGCCGCGGTGCACGTGGACCTGCCCCCCTCCTCCTCCGCCTCCCCCTCCGCCGTCGCCGTCGTGGAGGAGAGCGGCCCCGAGTCGACACGCGACCTGGTGCACCTGCTGTCCGCGCGCTGGACCTCCGACCGGGCGGCGGTGGAGGAGCGCAGCGAGGCCCTCTTCGCGTATTTCGACGAGGTCAGCGGTCATCACGGCGGTTTCGGCCGGGAGCTGGGCAGGCACTACCGCGAGGACGTCCGCGCGGTGGCCGAGCTGCTGCCGCAGGGCCTGCCCACCGAGCGCGCCGAGCTGCACAACTTCGCCCAGGACATGCGCGGCTTCGCCGGCAAGTCGAAGATCCTGGAGGAACGCCGCCGCCGCTGGCTGATCTCGGCCACCGCCAACCACTGGATGTGGCGGATGCCCAACGGCTTCCCCACCAACCGGCCGCAGGTCCTCAACGACCTGGTCGGCTACCTGCGCTCCTTCACCAACAGCGACCTGAAGTACCTGGACTCGGCCCGTGACCTCATCCTCGACTGCGCGGAGATCCTGGTCCGCGTCGCCCACGAGGTCCCGCCGGTCTTCCTCGACCAGTACGGCAGGCTGCGGGAGTTCGCCCTCGAATCCGTCGGCACCTGGCTGAGCCAGTCCGGCCCCAACCCGGTCCTGCCCCAGGACAGCGACCGCGACCCGCGCGTGAACAGCCGGGGCGCCGACGGCCGTCCCGTCACCGCCTACCGCGTGACCTGGCCCGAGATCCTCCTGCGGCACTGGCAGAACGCCGACGACCGCAACGGCGCCTGCTTCGCGCTGGCCTCCGTCGCCGGCTGGGACGAGACCTGCGCGCACTGGCTCATCGACACGATCTTCGACCGCTCCACCGACCCGCGCAGGGACACCGACCGGGAGGCCTGGACGCGCGACGTCAGCGCGCTGATGGCGGCGGCCGGCAAGGTCCGCATCGCGAACAACCCCTGGGCGTACGAGAGCACCGCCGACTTCCGCTCCACGGCCATCACCAGCGACAGCGCCGGCCGGCTGCGGATCCCCTCACCCGTCCTGCAGGCGGCCGTCGCCCAGGGCCTGTCCCCCGGCCAGGTCGTCACCGTGCACGGCAAGCTCTTCGAGGGCCGCCGGATGCCCACCTACCTGCTCACCAACCGCTACGGCCCGCAGTCCGTCCTCAAGGTCGACCAGCGCGACAAGGTGCTGCGGGAGGTGCGCAACTTCACGGAGTACGCCGAGCGGCTCCACCCCAACAACCGGCCCAGCAAGTGCGAATCACACGCCATGGAGATGTACCTCGGCGACAACGGCGAACCGATGCGCGCCATCGAGACGGCGTACGCCTTCGAGGAGGGCGAGGTCCCGCACACCCTCAGCGGGTGGATCCGGACCGCTTCCCCCGAACGCGCCGTCAAGGTCATCGACCGGCTGCTGCTGACCAACATGCGGCCCTGGCTCGCCCACAGCCGCCGCGACCGCCTGGACCTGCGCGCCGAGTACCCGGTCTTCCGCCCGGCCCCGGCCCCGAACAAGCAGTCGCCGTCGAGCTGGGCGGCGACCGAGATGGCCGCGCTGGCCAACGACGACGTACGGGCCGCGCTCGGCATGCCGCTGGACCCGAGCGTGAGGGAGGCCACCTGGGCCGCGTCGGCGCCCGGCCTGAAGAAGGCCATGGGCTGCCTGCCCGGGGTCGAGGCGGTCAACCCGCTGTGGTTCGCCACCGAGCTGGCCGAGCGTGGCGGCGGCGCCTTCGAGGACATCATCAACTCCTTCCGGATCGGCCTGCTCGACTTCGACACCACCCTCGCGCTGTCCCACGGCGACCTGCACCTGGACAACGTGCTGTGCACCCTGGGCGGCGAGCTGCCCAAGCCGGTGCTGATCGACTTCGAGAGCGCGCACTACGGCCACGTGTGCAAGGACTTCGCCCGGCTGGAGGCGAGCCTGTTGTGCCAGGTGTTCACCTGGGACGAGGACGCCGCGGCCCGGATCGCGTCCTGGGTCGCCGAACCGCTCGCGCGCACGGTGCCCGCGCCGCCCGAGGCCCCGGACCTGCTGCCGCGGGTGCCCAAGGAGCAGGAACTGACCGCGAACGAGCGGCTCGTCCTCGAAGCCACCCGGAAGATCCGGGAGGTCGCGGTCGGCTGCGGCCAGGGGCACTGGCCGATCGAGATGGCGGAGTACCACCTCGCGCTCGCCGGGGCGTTGATCCCGATGGTGCGCTACTCGACGATGGAGGTATCCCAGCGCCAGTTCGCGCTCACGCTGAGTACGGTGGTGACGTCCGCCCTGTGGCACCGTTGGAGCGCCCTCGTCACGGAAGGCTCATGACCGTATGAACGCGTGGATAGGCACCGTGATCGCGCTCGCCGCGCTCGTCCTGTCGGCGATCACCGCCTACGTCCAGCACCGCAACCGCAAGCGGGAGGTCCTGGAGGCGCAGGTGACCGCGTACTTCCACCGCACCTCCGACTTCGCCAAGATCAAACTGCCCGACGGCTCGATCCGCCAGGCCGGCTACCACCTGGTGATCTGGAACCACGGCCCGGCGCCCGCCGAGCGGGTCGGGATCGTGGTCAAGGACACCGAGGGCGGGGGCGTCGTGGAGCTCGCGGACAGCCCGCCCGAGGAGTTCCCGATCGCGCGCCTCGACAAGGACGGCCGCTACCCGGTCCCGTGGCTCCCCGTCGCCTCCGCCCACCGCGGCGCGCGCCGGTTCACGGTCCACCTCAGCTGGCACGACGGCAACGGCGAGCAGGAACGGCTGCTTCCGCTGCGGCGCGGCCAGACCAACCTCTGACCCCGCCCGCACCGTGGTGCGGTCCCGCCGGCGCGGGACCGCACCACGGTGCTGTTCGGGCAGTCCTCAGGCGGTACGGCGCAGCAGCGCCAGGTACATCGCGTCCGTGCCGTGCAGGTGCGGCCACAGCTGGATGTCCGGGCCGTCGCCCAGCGCCGGGACCCCGGGCAGGTACGGCCGGGCGTCGACGAGTTCGGCGGCCACCGGCTCCTGGCCGCCGCGGCCCTTGAGGACGTCCTCGACGACGACCCGGGTCTCCGCCAGGTGCGGGGAACAGGTCGCGTAGCCGACCACGCCGCCCACGCGCACCGCTGACAGCGCCTCGCGCAGCAGGGCGCGCTGGAGCGGCGAGAAGCCGTCCAGGTCCTCGGGCCGGCGGCGCCAGCGGGCCTCGGGGCGCCGGCGCAGGGCGCCCAGGCCCGTGCACGGCACGTCCATCAGGACCCGGTCGAAGGAGCCCGGCTGCCACGGCGGACGGGTGCCGTCCGCCGTGATGACCTGGTACGGGCCGGGGTTGCCCGCCAGCGCCCGCTCGACGAGGCGGGCCCGGTGCGGCTGCTTCTCCGAGGCGAGCAGGAACGCGCCCCGCTCGGCGGCCAGCGCGCCCAGCAGGGCCGCCTTGCCGCCCGGCCCCGCGCAGCCGTCCAGCCAGCGCGCGTCGCGGCCCTCCACCGGTACGTTCGCCAGGGCGATGGCGACCAGCTGGCTGCCCTCGTCCTGGACGCCCGCGCGGCCCTCGCGGACCGCCTCCAGGGCGCCCGGCTCACCGCCCTCGGCGAGCCGGACGGCGTACGGCGACCAGCGGCCGGGCAGGGCCGACTCCTCCCCGACGGCGGCCAGCAGCTCCTGTGGGGTGGACCGGCCGGGGCGGGCCACCAGCGTGACCTCCGGCCGCTCGTTGTCGGCCTCCAGCAGGTCCTCGATACCGGCCCGGCCGCCGCCCAGGGAGTCCCACAGCGCGGAGACGACCCAGCGCGGATGCGAGTGGACGACCGCGAGGTGGTCCTCGGCGTCGTCCTCGTACGGCGGCGCGACCTGCGCCACCCAGGCGTCCAGGTCCTGCGCCGCGATCTTGCGCAGGACGGCGTTGACGAACTTCGCGCGCCCGTCGCCGAGCACCACCCGGGCGAGCTCGACGCTCGCCGACACCGCCGCGTGCGGCGGGATCCGGGTGCCCAGCAGCTGGTGCGCGCCGAGCGAGAGCACGTCCAGCACCGGCGGGTCCACCTCGCGCAGCGGCCGGTCGATGCAGGCGGCGATGATCGCGTCGTAGGTGCCCTGGCGGCGCAGCGTCCCGTACACGAGCTCGGTCGCCAGCGCCGCGTCGCGCGCCTGGAAGTTCTCGTCCTGGCGGGCTTTGCGCAGCAGCGGCGGGAGGACCAGGTTCGCGTACGCGTCGCGCTCGTCCACGGCCCGCAGGACCTCGAAGGCGAGGATCCGGACGGGGTCCTTCTTGGGCCTGCGGTGCGGCTTGGCCTGCTTCGGCGGGCCGCTGCGACGGGGCTGTTCGCTCACGTGAAAGGTGCTCCGGGAGTATGGGCTGCTCAAGCCCGAGTGCGCTGGAATGCGAGGGACGTACGGGAGGTGGGGTGCGGTCGGGTGCGCGGGGATGCCGCTACGGTCAGCCTACGTCCGTCGCGCCCAGCCGCTCGCCGGGGGCGATCCGGACCCCGCGCGCCCAGTCCGCCCCGGCCATCGGCTTCTTGCCCTGCGGCTGCACCCACAGCAGCTCGACGGCGTGCGAGCCGGTGCCGACGTGGACGTGGTTCTTGGCCGGGGCCAGCTCGCCGGGCGCCAGGTCCGTGCGGTCGGGCACCAGGCCCACGGAGATCAGCTTCAGGCGCTCGCCGCGGAAGACGGTCCAGGCGCCGGGCGCCGGGGTGCAGCCGCGTACGACCCGGTCGGCGCGGAGCGCCGGAGCGGTCCAGTCCACCCGGGCGTCCTCGACGGTGATCTTCGGGGCGTGCGAGACGCCGTCGGCGGGCTGCTCGACGGCGCGCAGCGTGCCGTCCTCGATGCCGTCCATGGTGGCGGACAGCAGCCCGGCGCCGGCGAAGGCGAGCCGGGTCAGCAGGTCGCCGCTGGTGTCGGTGGGGCGGACGTCCTCCGTCAGCACCCCGTACACGGGCCCGGAGTCCAGGCCCTCCTCGATGAGGAAGGTGGACGCGCCGGTCACGGCGTCGCCCGCCATGATCGAGTGCTGCACGGGCGCGGCGCCGCGCCAGGCGGGCAGCAGCGAGAAGTGCAGGTTGACCCAGCCCAGGCGCGGGATGTCCAGGGCGGTCTTGGGGATCAGGGCGCCGTAGGCGACGACCGGGCAGCAGTCCGGGGCGATCTCGCGCAGCCGCTCCTGGAATTCGGGGTCGCGCGGCCGGGCGGGCCTGAGGACCTCGATACCGGCCTCCAGGGCGCGCTCGGCGACCGGGCTGGCGACCAGCCGCCGGCCGCGGCCGGCGGGGGCGTCGGGCCGGGTGACGACGGCGGCGACCTCGTGCCGCCCGGAGGCGATGAGGGCGTCCAGGGCGGGCACGGCGACCTCGGGGGTGCCGGCGAAGACGAGCTTCACTGGGGTCTACCTCGTTTCTGGGGCTTCTGTGGAGGCCACGAGGGCTGCCAGCAGCGCACCAGTCTGTGACTCCACCCACCGCTCACGCGGCGGGCTTCCAACCCGAAGATTGCGGTCCAGCCCGAACCGACCCCTCACGGGGCGTGTCGAAACTACCACAGGCCGGGGTAACTGCTCTCCGGGGCAGCGGCGGGGGGCGTACGCACACCCACGCGCCTCTCGCATATGCCGTCACGCCCCCGGTGCGTGACTTCCTTGCCGCATGGAGCGTTGGTCAAGAGAGATTGACCGAAACGGGCCGCGATTGAACGGTGTGTGCGGCCCGATCCGCTCTTCAGCACCGGTTCGAGAGGCTTCTTCATGGCCGACCACGCCACCCACGACGCCCAAGCGCGGGCCAGCCTGCACCTCCTGGTGCGGGACATCGAGCGGGTCCGCCGACAGGTGGATGCTCTGCGTACGCTCACCGCCCAGCTCGGCAACGTGTACCGTCCGCGCCGCTCCGGTCCCTCCACGGGGTTCGTCGTCTACGGCCGCGCGCCCGCCCCCACCGTCCGCCTCGCCCAGGAGCTGCGGGACAGCGTCGAGACCCTGGTCACCGCCGCGGTGGACTTCGACCGCTCGCTCGGCTTCTCGTGGGACGCCGTCGGCTCCGCGCTCGGGGTCACCAAGCAGGCCGTGCACCGCCGGTACGGCGCGCGCCGCGCGCAGGCCGCGGAGAGCACGGAGCCGCTGGCCGAGGGCACCACGACCCGACCGCTGCCGATGTCCACGGTGCCGGCCGCCCGCACGGTGCCGCCGCAGCCGCTGCGCGAGGAGGCCACGTCCCGCCCGGCGGTCTTCCCCGGGCCCCGCAACGGCTGACCCGCTCCGGCCACCGCTGTTCCCAGGCCGCCCGGCGCCCTCCCCCGGCACCGGGCGGCTCCTTCATGCCGCCGGCCCGGTTCGCCGGCCGATGTCCACCCGTGGCGTCAGCCGATGTCCAGCGGATCGATACGGACCCGGACCGCCTCGGCGGCCGGGAGCCCGCGGGCGAGCCGCGCGGCCTGGGCGGACTTGAGGGCGGCCGCCAGCGCGGCGCCGCTGCCCGGCGGAACCCGGACCAGGGCCCGCTCGCCCGGGGAGGGCTCGCCGCGCCGGCCCGGCACCGGCACCGGGCCCAGCACCTCGGCGTCCGGCGGCAGTTCGACGGAGGCCAGGAACGAGGCGAGCGCCTCGGGCCGGCCGGCGACCGACGCCATCCGGGAGACCGGCGGAAAGCCGAGCTGCGCGCGCTCGGCGAGCTCGCGCACGGCGTGCCCGACCGGGTCCCAGCGCACCAGGGCCTGCACCGGCCGCAGCGTCGGCTCGGCGACCACCACGACCTGCCCCTCGCCGCGCACCAGGGAGGCCGCGGCGATCCAGCGGCGCAGTGCGTCCTCGCCGGCCCGCAGGTCGGGGCGGCCGAGCATGGCCCAGCCGTCGAGCAGCAGCCCGGCCGCGTAGCCCGCGCCCTCGGCGACCGGTTCGGCGCCGGGGGTGCACACGATCAGGGCGGGCCGGTCGGGGACGGTGTCGAGGACGTGGTCACGGCCCGAGGTGCGCACCGGCACCGCCGGGAAGGCCCGGCCCAGTTCCTCGGCGGTACGGCGGGCTCCGACGACCTGGGCACGCAGCCGGAAGGAGCCGCACTCCTCGCAGTGCCAGGACGGCTCGCCGCGCCCGCACCACCCGCACCGCAGGTCCCGCTCGTCGGGTGCCTCCAGCGGTCCCGCGCAGGTCCGGCAGCGGGCGGGGGTGCGGCAGCGCTCGCAGGCCAGCCGGGGCGCGTACCCGCGCCGGGGCACCTGGACCAGCACCGGCCCGTCCTTGAGTCCTTCGCGTACGGTCTCCCAGGCCAGGCTCGGCAGCCGGGCGGCGCGGGCGGCCCCGTCCCGGGCCAGCAGCTCGTCGCCGACGGTGCGGATGCGCGGGGCGGCCGCCCGTACGGTCTCGCGGTCGGCGGTGACGGGCCGGGCCCAGCCGGACTCGACCAGCTGGGCGGCCTCCACCGTGCAGCTGGTGCCGCCGGCCAGGAAGGCGCAGCCCTCGCTGACCGCCCGCAGCTCCAGCACCTCGCGCACGTGCGGGAAGGGCGCGTTGTCGTCGCTGTGGCTGGAGTCCCCGTCGTCCCAGACGGCGACCAGGCCGAGGTTGCGCACGGGGGCGAACATCGCCGCGCGGGTGCCGATGACGGCTCCGACCGAGCCGCGGTGGACCGCGAGCCACTGCCGGTAGCGCTTCTCGGGTCCGGACTCGGCCGTCAGCAGGGCGTGCCGGCCCTCGCCGGCCAGCGCGGTCAGGGCGGCGTCGACGCGGGCGGCGGTGCGGCCGTCGGGCAGCACGGCCAGGGCGCCGCGCCCGGAGGCGAGGGTGGCCGCCATCGCGCGGGCCAGTTCGTCGGCCCAGCCGGGGCCCGGCAGGGCGGTCCACACCGCGCGCGGGGCGGCGCCGGTGGCCAGGGCCCGCAGGAAGGCGGGCCCGGCCGGATAGCGCGACCAGCCGCCCGGTCCGGGCACGGCGGGCGCGGGCAGCGGCTCCGGGGAGGGCTTGGCCTCGGCGCGGGCGTTGCGCGGGGGCAGGGCCAGCTGGAGGACGTCGGCCAGGGAGCCGGCGTAGCGGTCGGCGACGGCCCGGGCCAGGGCCAGCATCCCGGGGGTGAGGACGACCTCGGGCGAGACGACGTGGGCGAGGGCGGCCAGCGGGCCGTTGTAGTCGGTGTCGGCGCGGCGCTCGACGACGAACCCGTCGATCAGCCCGCCGCCCTCGCGGCGGCCGCCGTGCACCTGGTGGGCCCCGGCGCCGAACCGGACCCGTACCCGGACGCCGGGCCGGGCGGCCTCGGAGAGCTCCTCGGGGACGGCGTAGTCCCACAGCTGGTCCAGGTGGAGCACGCCCTTGTTGACCAGGATCCGCGCGACCGGCAGCTCCTTGGCGAGCGCGGCCCCGCGCCAGGTGCGCGGCTTGGCCCGGGGCGCCTTGGCCTTGGCCTCGGCGACCATCTCCCGGATGAGCGCGAGCTGCTCCGGCGGACCGCCCGGACCCTCGTCCCCGGCCCGCTGTTCGGAATCGTTCGCACTGCTCACAGCTGCATTCTTACCAAACGGCACCGACAGCCGGCCCCCTCCCGGCCGCCCCAGGGGCGACGGTGAAAACCGCTGTCCGGTCACCGGAGCACGGTGATAGACAGCCGGAGTGGAAAAGAATCTTGAGTTCCCTGAGCTGCTGCGACTGATCGATGACCGGTCGACCGCCTTCCGCGCCGCGGTCGCCGCCGCGCCCCGTCTCGACGCACCGGTGCCGACCTGCCCCGGGTGGACGCTGTCCGATCTGGTGAAGCACCTGGGTGGGGGAGACCGTTTCTGGGCCGCCGTCGTCGGCGCGGGGCCGGCCGGCGCTCCCCCGGCCGAGGCCGCCGCCGCGCGCGCCGCTCTGGAGGTGCCGCGGGAGCGTGAGGCCCTGCTGGCCTGGCTCGCCGCGTCGACGCAGCTGCTGCTGAACGCCCTGCGCGAGGCGGGCCCGGACGCCGGCTGCTGGGCGTGGTGGAGTGCCCTGCAGACGCCGCGGACCGCCGGCGGAGTCGCCCGGCACCGGGTTCAGGAGAGCGCGGTGCACACCTACGACGCCCGGCTCGCCGCAGGCGCCGCTCAGCCGCTGCCGGCCGAGGTGGCGCTCGACGGTGTGGAGGAGTTCCTGTTCACCTGCGTCGCGACGCCCAGCGCCTGGCCGCACAAGCCCACGACCTTCGACTTCCACGCCACCGAGGGCCGCTCCTGGCGCCTCACGGTCGACGGCGACGGCGCACGCTCGACCCGTATCCCCGCGCCCACTGCCGCGACCGGCGAGGACTCGGACGCGGCCGGCGTCGCCGTCCATGGCACGGCCGGTGAGTTGGTCCTCTACCTGTACGACCGCATCCCGGCCGGCTCCCTGCACGTCGACGGAGACGCAGGGCTGCTCGACCTGCTCCGCGCCTGGGAGCCGGAGGAGTAGTCGGCCGACCGCCGGCCTCGAGCAACGGTATGGACGCCGTACGGCCCCGGACCAGCAGGTCCGGGGCCGTACGGGTGCGCCGGGGCGGGCGCGGTACCGCTCAGAGGCCGGCGGCCGCGCGCAGCGCGTCCACGCGGTCGGTGCGCTCCCAGGTGAAGTCCGGCAGCTCACGGCCGAAGTGGCCGTACGCGGCGGTCTGGGCGTAGATCGGGCGCAGCAGGTCGAGGTCGCGGATGATCGCGGCGGGGCGGAGGTCGAAGACCTCGGCGATGGCGTTCTCGATCTTGGCGACGTCCACCTTGGCGGTGCCGAAGGTCTCGACGAACAGGCCCACCGGCTCGGCCTTGCCGATCGCGTAGGCGACCTGGACCTCGCAGCGGCCGGCGAGACCGGCGGCCACGACGTTCTTGGCGACCCAGCGCATGGCGTAGGCGGCCGAGCGGTCGACCTTGGACGGGTCCTTGCCGGAGAAGGCGCCGCCGCCGTGCCGGGCCATGCCGCCGTACGTGTCGATGATGATCTTGCGGCCGGTCAGGCCGGCGTCGCCCATCGGGCCGCCGATCTCGAAGCGGCCGGTCGGGTTGACCAGCAGGCGGTAGCCGTCGGTGTCCAGCTTGATGCCGTCCTCGACGAGCTGCTTGAGGACGTGCTCGACGACGAACTCGCGGATGTCGGGCGCGAGCAGCGAGTCGAGGTCGATGTCGGAGGCGTGCTGCGAGGAGACGACGACCGTGTCGAGGCGGACCGGCTTGTCACCGTCATACTCGATGGTGACCTGGGTCTTGCCGTCCGGGCGCAGGTACGGGATGGTCCCGTTCTTGCGCACCTCGGAGAGCCGGCGCGACAGGCGGTGGGCCAGCTCGATCGGGAGCGGCATGAAGTTCGGGGTCTCGTCGGTGGCGTACCCGAACATCAGGCCCTGGTCGCCGGCACCCTGACGGTCGAGCTCGTCCTCGTCACCCTCGACGCGGGTCTCGTACGCCGTGTCGACACCCTGGGCGATGTCGGGCGACTGCGCGCCGATGGACGTCGAGACGCCGCAGGAGGCGCCGTCGAAGCCCTTCTTCGAGGAGTCGTAGCCGATCTCCAGGATCTTCTCGCGGACGAGCTGCGCGATCGGCGCGTAGGCCTTCGTGGTCACCTCGCCCGCGATGTGCACGAGACCGGTGGTGATCAGGGTCTCGACGGCGACGCGGGAGGTCGGGTCCTCGCGCAGCAGGGCGTCGAGGATCGTGTCGCTGATCTGGTCAGCGATCTTGTCGGGGTGGCCCTCGGTGACGGACTCCGAGGTGAACAGGCGGCGGGACACATCGCTCCCTGGGGTTGCAGCGGCTGCTGGCTGATCATTTGGCGGAACAGTACCGGGGGCTGCGCCCGGTCACATTCCGAATGCAGTTTATCGGTCAGGACCGGCCACGGGACCACCCGTCTCGCCTTCTGGGAGCCTTGTGACCTGCGGCACTCCATTCTGACGCACACGGGGTCCGCCGGAAAGTGCCGTTTCCTCAGGCGCGTCGCGCCGTCAGCCGGGGCGCGACCTGGTCCCAGACGGCATCGGCCAGGGCTTCCTTCGAACCATGGGGTACGGGCGTTTCGGCTCCGTCGGAGGTGAGGATCACAGCCTCGTTCTCCTCCGACCCGAAGGTCTTCAGCTCGCCGACCTCGTTGACGACGAGCAGGTCACAGCCCTTGCGCACCAGCTTGGCCCGGCCGTTGGCCAGGACGTCGTCGGTCTCGGCGGCGAAGCCGACCACGACCTGGCCGGTCCGGGGCCGGTCGGCCGAGATCTCGGCGAGGATGTCCGGATTGCGTACGAGGGCGACAGGTGCCGGCTCCTGCCCGTCCTTCTTCTTGATCTTCCCCTCGGCGTACTCGGCGGGCCGGAAGTCCGCCACGGCCGCCGCCATGACCACCGCGTCGGCGTCCGCGGCGGCCTTCAGCACCGCCTCCCGCAGCTGGACGGCCGTGCCCACGCGGACGACGTCCACCCCGGCGGGGTCGGGCAGCGCGGTGTTGGCCGCGACCAGGGTGACCCGGGCGCCGCGCGCGGCCGCGGTACGGGCCAGGGCGTACCCCTGCTTGCCGGAGGAACGGTTGCCCAGGAATCGCACCGGGTCCAGCGGCTCGCGGGTGCCGCCCGCGCTGACGACGACGTGGTGTCCGGCCAGGTCGGGCCGGGCGGCGTGGCCGCGGCGCAGGACGTGGCGGCAGACCTCGTAGATCTCCTCCGGCTCGGGCAGCCGGCCCTTGCCGGTGTCCTTGCCGGTCAGCCGGCCGACGGCGGGCTCGATCACGACGGCGCCGCGGCGGCGCAGCGTGGCGACGTTCTCCTGGGTGGCCGGGTGCTCCCACATCTCGGTGTGCATGGCGGGCGCGAAGACCACCGGGCAGCGGGCCGTGAGCAGGGTGTTGGTCAGCAGGTCGTCGGCGAGGCCGTGGGCCGCCTTGGCCAGCAGGTCGGCGGTCGCGGGGGCGACGACGACGAGGTCGGCGCCCTGGCCGATCCGCACGTGCGGGACCTCGTGGACGGTCTCCCAGACCTCGGTCGAGGCGGGGTTGCCGGAGAGCGCGGCCCACGTGGCCTCCCCGACGAAGTGCAGCGAGGAGGCGGTCGGCACCACCCGTACGTCGTGACCGGACTCGGTCAGCCGGCGCAGCAGCTCGCACGCCTTGTAGGCGGCGATGCCACCGCTGACCCCCAGCACGACCTTCGGCTTGTCCACTGCGTCTCCCGCTCCCGCTCGTCGGTTGTCGTCGTACGTGTGCGTACCCGTGAGTACCTATGACACACCACAGGCCCGGCAGCGGTGCTGCCGGGCCTGTGATGAAGGATGCCGTGCCTTACTGGGCCGGGGCCTCGATGGCCTCGGAGGTCAGCAGACCCGCGTTGATCTCGCGCAGTGCGATCGAAAGCGGCTTCTCGTGGACGTGGGTGTCCACCAGCGGGCCGACGTACTCGAGCAGGCCCTCACCGAGCTGCGAGTAGTACGCGTTGATCTGACGCGCGCGCTTGGCCGCGTAGATCACGAGGCTGTACTTCGAGTCCGTGGCCTCGAGCAGCTCGTCGATCGGCGGGTTGATGATGCCCTCGGGCGCGGTGATGGAAGAGGACACGCTCTACCTTCCGAAGATGGGTAAAAGATCAAACAACTTCCATCAAGGCTAGCAGCTCACGCGCCACGTCCTCGACGGAGGTGTTGACCAGGGTGGTGCCGAACTCCGATTCGGCAGCGAGCTCGACCTTGGCGGCGCCCAGTCGGCGCTCGATGACCTCCGGGGACTCCGTGCCCCGGCCGGTGAGCCGGCGGACCAGCTCCTCCCAGCTCGGCGGGGCGAGGAAGACCAGGAGGGCCTCCGGCATGGACTCCCGGACCTGCCGGGCGCCCTGGAGGTCGATCTCCAGCAGCACGGGCTCGCCGCTGTCGAGACGCTCGTGGACGGCCGCACGGGGGGTGCCGTAACGGTTGCCCGCGAACTCCGCCCACTCCAGCAGCTCGCCGTTGGCGATCAGCTTGTCGAATTCGTCGTCGGTGACGAAGAAGTAGTGGACACCGTGCCGCTCACCGGGTCGCGGTTTACGGGTGGTGGCCGACACCGAGAGCCATACCTCGGGGTGGGCCTTGCGCATATGCGCGACGACCGTGCTCTTGCCGACCCCGGAGGGGCCGGAGAGCACGGTCAGCCGCGGACGAACCTCTGCTGCCATGAAGCGATTATCCAGGTTCCAGGGACTGCCTGAGAACGCCGGACGAACTTCGGGCGACGCCTCAGGCGGCCTTGCCGCCGAACTCGCGCTCCAGGGAAGCGATCTGGTTGGAGCCGAGACCCCGGACACGCCGGGACTCGGAGATGCCGAGGCGCTCCATGATCTGCTTGGCGCGGACCTTGCCCACGCCCGGCAGGGACTCCAGCAGGGCGGAGACCTTCATCTTGCCGATGACCTCGTTCTTCTGGCCCTGCTCGATGACGTCGTGCAGGGAGGCACCGGAGTGCTTGAGTCGATTCTTCACCTCGGCCCGCTCCCGGCGAGCCGCGGCGGCCTTTTCGAGCGCGGCTGCGCGCTGTTCAGGGGTAAGGGGCGGAAGAGCCACGCCTACGTCACCTCGGATGTCGAACTGTCGGATACGGACCGGTGGGCAACCCATGGCGCCACACCTGGTGAGCGCGCGAACAGCGGTTGTGCGGCAGTTCTGCTCGTTCGCTCTGGTCGGAGACTAGCGGCCATGGCCGCTCCAGTCAGCGAGAACGGACGAAAAGTCCTGGTCAGCCTCCACTGAACCGTACATCACGGACAAAGTACCCGGGTTTTGTCCGGTCTCGACCCTCCGATTTTCGCCAGCCCGTTCGGTCCGCGGTGCCGCGGACGCTCCGGCGGTACGGAAATCCGTGCGCCGCGAGCGGCCCGCGGCCGGGCGGCGGCCGTCGGACGACCGCCGCCAGCCGACCGGCGCCAGGTGACCGGCGCCAGTCGACCGGCGTCCGCCGTCAGGCGACCGCCGCGCGGATCTCCTCGGCGAAGGCCGCGGCGCTCGCGCGCAGCGCGGCGACGTCCGGACCGTGCCGCAGCACGCCGCGCGAGACGTTCGGGACCACGTTGCGCACCGCCGCGCCGAAGACCTTCGGCAGGTCGGCGGCGGTCGCCCCCTGCGCCCCGATGCCGGGGGCCAGCAGCGGCCCGTTGATGTCCAGGTCGAAGGAGGACAGATCGCCCAGGGTGGCGCCCACGACCGCACCGAAGGAGCCCATCGGCGTGTCGCCGGCGTTCTCCGCCGCCAGGTGGGCCAGCATCGTCGCGCCGATCGTCCGGCCGTCGTCGCGCACCGCCCGCTGGACCTCGGCGCCCTCCGGGTTGGAGGTCAGCGCGAGCACGAACAGGCCCGCCCCGGAGGCGCGCGCCAGCTCGACGGCCGGCCGCAGCGAGCCGTAGCCGAGGTAGGGCGAGACGGTGAGCGCGTCGGAGAACAGCGGGGCGTCCGGGCGCAGGAAGGTCTCGGCGTACGCGGCCATGGTGGAGCCGATGTCGCCGCGCTTGGCGTCCATGACCACGAGCGTGCCGGCGGCGCGGGCGTCGGCCACCGTCCGCTCCAGGACCGCGATGCCCCGGGAGCCGAAGCGCTCGAAGAAGGCGGCCTGCGGCTTGAAGACCGCGACGGAGTCGGCCAGCGCCTCGACCACGGTGCGCGAGAACGTCTCCAGGCCCGCGACGTCGTCGTCCAGGCCCCAGGAGGAGAGCAGGGCCGCGTGCGGGTCGATCCCGACGCAGAGCGGGCCTCGGGAGTCCATGGCGGAGCGCAGGCGGCTGCCGAACGGTTCCAGGGTCGTCACTTCGCGGCCTTTCGGGTCTCGGCGCCGACCGCTTCGGCCAGCGTGGCGTACGGGCTCGCGGCCAGGCGCGCGGCGAGGCCCTTGTGCATCGCCCGCGCATAGCAGGGGCCCTCGTAGATGAAGGCGCTGTAGCCCTGGATCAGGGTGGCCCCGGCCAGGATGCGCTGCCAGGCGTCCTCGGCGTTCTCGATGCCGCCGACGCCGATCAGCACCATCCGGTCGCCCACGCGGGCGTACAGGCGGCGCAGGACCGCCAGGGAGCGCTCCTTGACCGGGGCTCCGGAGAGTCCGCCGGTCTCCTGGACCAGGGCCGGGTCGGACGTCAGGCCCAGGCCCTCGCGGGCGATGGTGGTGTTGGTGGCGATGATGCCGTCCAGGCCCAGCTCCAGGGCGAGGTCGGCGACCGCGTCGACGTCCTCGCCCGCGAGGTCGGGGGCGATCTTGACCAGCAGCGGGACCCGGCGGTCGGTGACCGTGCGGTCGGCGGCCTCGCGCACGGCGGTCAGCAGCGGGCGCAGGGACTCGGTCGCCTGGAGGTTGCGCAGGCCCGGGGTGTTGGGCGAGGAGACGTTGACGACCAGGTAGTCGGCGTACGGCGCGAGGCGCTCGGTGGAGAGCACGTAGTCCGCCGCGGCCTCGGCCTCCGGGACCACCTTGGTCTTGCCGATGTTGACGCCGACGACCGTCCGGAAGACCGGGCGGCGGGTGGCCAGGCGCTCGGCGACGGCGGCGGAGCCCTCGTTGTTGAAGCCCATGCGGTTGATCAGCGCGCGGTCCGGGACGAGCCGGAAGAGGCGCTTTCTGGGGTTGCCGGGCTGGGCCTGGCCGGTGACGGTGCCGATCTCGACGTGGTCGAAGCCGAGCATGGACATGCCGTCGATGGCGACGGCGTTCTTGTCGAAACCGGCGGCGAGGCCGAAGGGGCCGTGCATGCGCAGGCCCAGCGCCTCCGTGCGCAGCTCCTTGTGGCGCGGGGCGAGGACCGCGGCCACGAAGGTGCGCAGGACCGGTGTGCGGGCGGCCAGGCGGATCCAGCGGAAGGCCAGGTGGTGGGCGGCCTCCGGGTCCATCCGCTTGAAGACCAGGTGGAAGAAGAGCTTGTACATCGTCCGGAATATCCCTTGTGCACTCATGAGAAGGGGGACACCCGTCGTGAAACCGGTGTCCCCCTGCTCGGACGGGCTGCTAGTCGCGGGCCGCGGTCAGGTGCTCCGCGTGCTCCTGGAGCGAACGGACGCCCACGTCGCCGTGGTTGAGTGCGTCGATGCCCTGGACGGCCGCGGCGAGCGCCTGGACCGTGGTCAGGCACGGGACGCCGCGCGCCACCGCCGCCGTACGGATCTCGTAGCCGTCGAGGCGGCCGCCGGTGCCGTACGGGGTGTTGACGATCAGGTCGACCTGGCCGTCGTGGATGAGCTGGACGATCGTCTTCTCGCCGTTCGGGCCCTCGCCCTCGCTGAGCTTGCGGACCACGGTGGCGTTGATGCCGTTGCGGCGCAGCACCTCGGCGGTGCCGGAGGTGGCCAGCAGCTCGAAGCCGTGGGCGACCAGCTCGCGGGCCGGGAAGATCATCGAGCGCTTGTCGCGGTTGGCGACGGAGATGAACGCCCGGCCCTTGGTCGGCAGCGGGCCGTACGCGCCCGCCTGCGACTTGGCGTACGCCGTGCCGAAGACCGAGTCGATGCCCATGACCTCGCCGGTGGAGCGCATCTCCGGGCCGAGGACGGTGTCCACGCCGCGGCCGTGGATGTCGCGGAAGCGGCTCCACGGCATCACGGCCTCCTTGACCGAGATCGGCGCGTCGAGCGGCAGGGTGCCGCCGTCGCCGGTCTTCGGCAGCAGGCCCTCCTCGCGCAGCTCGGCGACGGTGGCGCCGAGCGAGATGCGGGCGGCGGCCTTCGCGAGCGGGACGGCGGTCGCCTTCGAGGTGAAGGGGACGGTCCGGGAGGCGCGCGGGTTGGCCTCCAGGACGTAGAGGATGTCGCCGGCCATCGCGAACTGGATGTTGATCAGGCCGCGCACGCCGACGCCCTTGGCGATGGCCTCGGTGGAGGCGCGCAGCCGCTTGATGTCGAAGCCGCCGAGGGTGATCGGGGGCAGCGCGCAGGCGGAGTCGCCGGAGTGGATGCCGGCCTCCTCGATGTGCTCCATGACGCCGCCGAGGTAGAGCTCGGTGCCGTCGTAGAGGGCGTCGACGTCGATCTCGATGGCGTCGTCGAGGAAGCGGTCGACCAGCACGGGGCGGGTCGGGGAGATCTCGGTGGACTCGGCGATGTACGACTCCAGCCGGGCCTCGTCGTAGACGATCTCCATGCCGCGGCCGCCGAGCACGTAGCTGGGGCGGACCAGGACCGGGTAGCCGATCTCGTCGGCGATGGCCTTGGCGCCCGCGAACGTGGTGGCCGTGCCGTGCTTGGGGGCGGGCAGGCCGGCGTCGGCGAGGACCTGGCCGAAGGCGCCGCGGTCCTCGGCGGCGTGGATGGCCTCGGGCGAGGTGCCCACGACCGGCACGCCGTTGTCCTTGAGCGCCTGGGCCAGGCCCAGCGGGGTCTGGCCGCCGAGCTGGACGACGACGCCCGCGATCGGGCCCGCGAGGGACTCGGCGTGGACGATCTCCAGCACGTCCTCGAGCGTCAGCGGCTCGAAGTACAGGCGGTCGGAGGTGTCGTAGTCGGTCGAGACGGTCTCGGGGTTGCAGTTGACCATCACGGTCTCGTAGCCGGCGTCGTGCAGCGCGAAGGAGGCGTGGACGCAGGAGTAGTCGAACTCGATGCCCTGGCCGATGCGGTTCGGGCCGGAGCCCAGGATGATCACCGCGGGCTTCTCGCGGGGCGCGACCTCGCTCTCCTCGTCGTAGGACGAGTAGAAGTACGGGGTCCTGGCGGCGAACTCGGCGGCGCAGGTGTCGACCGTCTTGTAGACCGGACGGACGCCGAGGGCGTGCCGGACCTCGCGGACGACGTCCTCGCGCAGGCCGCGGATCTCGGCGATCTGGGCGTCGGAGAAGCCGTGCCGCTTGGCCTCGGCGAGCAGCTCGGGGTCGAGCTTCTCGGCGGCGGCGAGCTCGTCGGCGATCTCCTTGATCAGGAAGAGCTGGTCGACGAACCAGGGGTCGATCTTCGTGGACTCGAAGACCTCCTCCTGGGTGGCGCCGGCCCGGATGGCCTGCATCACGGTGTTGATGCGGCCGTCGGTGGGGCGTACGGCCAGGCGCAGCAGCTCGTCCTTGTCGCCGCTCTCGCCGACGAAGGTGAACTGCGAGCCCTTCTTCTCCAGGGAGCGCAGGGCCTTCTGCAGGGCCTCGGTGAAGTTGCGGCCGATGGCCATGGCCTCGCCCACCGACTTCATGGTGGTGGTGAGGGTGGCGTCGGCGGCCGGGAACTTCTCGAACGCGAAGCGCGGGGCCTTGACGACGACGTAGTCGAGGGTCGGCTCGAAGGAGGCCGGGGTCTTCTCGGTGATGTCGTTGGGGACCTCGTCCAGCGTGTAGCCGATGGCCAGCTTGGCGGCGATCTTGGCGATCGGGAAGCCGGTGGCCTTCGACGCGAGCGCCGAGGAGCGCGAGACGCGCGGGTTCATCTCGATGACGATGACGCGGCCGTCGACCGGGTTGATCGCGAACTGGATGTTGCAGCCGCCGGTGTCGACGCCGACCTCGCGGATGATCGCGATGCCGATGTCGCGCAGCCGCTGGTACTCGCGGTCGGTCAGCGTCATCGCGGGGGCGACGGTGATCGAGTCACCGGTGTGCACGCCCATCGGGTCGAAGTTCTCGATGGAGCAGACGACCACGACGTTGTCGGCCTTGTCGCGCATCAGCTCCAGCTCGTACTCCTTCCAGCCGAGGATGGACTCCTCCAGGAGCACCTCGGTGGTCGGGGAGAGCGTCAGGCCCTGGCCGGCGATGCGGCGCAGCTCCTCCTCGTCGTGGGCGAAGCCGGAGCCGGCGCCGCCCATGGTGAAGGAGGGGCGGACGACGACCGGGTAGCCGCCGAGGGTGTCGACGCCGGCGAGCACGTCGTCCATGGAGTGGCAGATGACCGAGCGGGCGGACTCGCCGTAGCCGATCTTGGCCTTGACGGCCTCGACGACGCCCTTGAAGAGGTCGCGGTCCTCGCCCTTGTGGATGGCCTCGACGTTGGCGCCGATGAGCTCCACGCCGTACTTCTCCAGCACACCCTGCTCGTGCATGGAGATGGCGGTGTTCAGCGCGGTCTGGCCGCCGAGGGTGGGCAGGAGGGCGTTGGGACGCTCCTTGGCGATGATCTTCTCGACGAACTCGGGGGTGATCGGCTCGACGTACGTGGCGTCGGCGATCTCCGGGTCGGTCATGATCGTCGCGGGGTTGGAGTTGACCAGGACGACCCGCAGGCCCTCGGCCTTGAGGATGCGGCAGGCCTGGGTGCCGGAGTAGTCGAACTCGGCGGCCTGGCCGATGACGATCGGGCCGGAGCCGATGACCAGGACGGACTGGATATCGGTGCGCTTAGGCACGCTCGGCCTCCATCAGGGATACGAAGCGGTCGAAGAGGTACGCGGCGTCGTGCGGGCCCGCGGCCGCCTCGGGGTGGTACTGGACGGAGAAGGCCGGCTGGTCGAGCAGCTGGAGGCCCTCCACCACGTTGTCGTTGAGGCAGACGTGGGAGACCTCGGCGCGGCCGAAGGGGGTCTCGGAGACCTTGTCGAGGGGCGCGTCGACGGCGAAGCCGTGGTTGTGCGCGGTGACCTCGACCTTGCCGGTGGTGCGGTCCTGGACCGGCTGGTTGATGCCGCGGTGGCCGTACTTCAGCTTGTAGGTGCCGAAGCCGAGCGCGCGGCCGAGGATCTGGTTGCCGAAGCAGATGCCGAAGAGCGGGGTCTTCCGCTCCAGGACGCCCTGCATGACGGAGACCGCGTGGTCGGCGGTGGCCGGGTCGCCGGGGCCGTTGGAGAAGAACACGCCGTCCGGGGAGACCGCGTAGAGGTCCTCGACGGTGGCGGTGGCGGGCAGCACGTGGACCTCGATGCCGCGCTCGGCCATCCGGTGCGGGGTCATGCCCTTGATGCCCAGGTCGACCGCGGCCACGGTGAAGCGCTTCTCGCCGATCGCGGGGACGACGTACGCCTCCTTGGTGGCGACCTCGGCGGAGAGGTTCGCGCCCTTCATCTGGGGCTGTGCCTGGACCTTCGCCAGCAGCTGCGCGTCGGTCGCGCCGCCCGCGAGTGCCTCGCCCGAGAAGATGCCGACGCGCATGGCGCCGCGCTCGCGGAGGTGGCGGGTCAGGGCGCGGGTGTCGACGCCGGAGATACCGACGACGTCCTGCCGCTGGAGCTCCTCGTCCAGCGAGCGGCGGGAGCGCCAGTTGGAGGGGATGCGGGCGGGGTCGCGGACGACGTAGCCCGAGACCCAGATGCGCGAGGACTCGGGGTCCTCGTCGTTGACGCCGGTGTTGCCCACGTGCGGGGCGGTCATCACGACGACCTGCCGGTGGTACGACGGGTCGGTGAGGGTCTCCTGGTAGCCGGTCATGCCGGTGGAGAACACGGCCTCGCCGAAGGTCTCCCCCACGGCACCGTAGGCACGGCCGCGGAAGACCCGCCCGTCCTCCAGGACGAGTACGGCGGGAGCTTTCGCTCCCCTGGTGGAGGTCGTCATCGTTCGGCGCCTTCCGTCGTGTGCGAGTGGTTCATGGAGTTGATGGCCTCGACCCAGGCGGCGTGCTCGGCCGCGCGGTCGGAGCGGAAGCCCGAGTCGATCAGCTTGTCGCCGTGCGCCCAGGTGACGACGAGCAGACCGCCCTCGGTGAGTACCTTGCCCGCGATTCCCTTGTCGAGGCGGGCGCCGCGCAGCTGCGCGACCGGTACGAAGAAATCGGTGGCCCCCGGACGGACCACGTCCAGGCCCGCGTCGGTGAGGGTCATCTCGACCCTGCTGCGCACGCCCAGGCCGTGGGCGACGATCCGGTCGAGCCACTGCCCGGCGGTGGTGGACCCGTGGTACCGGCCGGTCAGGGCCAGCCGGTGCGCGGGGAGACCGCCGGGGGCGGCGGGCAGCTCGGGCAGGTCGTCCTGCAGAGCGCCGCGCCATTTCCAGCCCTGCCGCATCAGCCAGTAGACGAAGGCGATGAAGACGACCAGACCGATCACCCACGCGATGCGCGGGCCCCAGTCGGTCACCTCCGCCGACCGTCGTTCGGCGGCCTCGGCGGCCAGTTGGATTACTGCAGGTGTCACGCCAGCTTCCCGTCCACGACCGTTGCCCGGCCCCGCAGGAAGGTGTGAGTGACGCGGCCCGGCAGCTCACGGCCCTCGTAGGGCGTGTTGCGGCTGCGGGAAGCGAAATGTGCGGGGTCCACGACACCACGGTACGAGGTATCGACCAGCGTCAGGTTCGCGGGTTCACCCACCGAGACGGGACGTCCGTGGTGGGGGAGGCTGCCGATGCGCGCCGGGGCGAAGGACATGCGCTCGGCGACCCCCGCCCAGTCGAGCAGGCCGGTCTCCACCATCGTCTGCTGGACGACGGAGAGCGCGGTCTCCAGGCCGACCATGCCCATGGCGGCGGCGGCCCACTCGCAGTCCTTGTCCTCGTGCGGGTGCGGGGCGTGGTCGGTGGCGACGATGTCGATCGTGCCGTCGGCCAGGGCCTCGCGCAGGGCCAGGACGTCGGCCTCGGTGCGCAGCGGCGGGTTGACCTTGTAGACCGGGTTGTACGAGCGGACCAGCTCGTCGGTGAGCAGCAGGTGGTGCGGGGTGACCTCGGCGGTGACGTCGATGCCGCGGGACTTGGCCCAGCGGACGATCTCGACCGAGCCGGCGGTGGAGAGGTGGCAGATGTGCACGCGGGAGCCGACGTGCTCGGCGAGCAGTACGTCGCGGGCGATGACCGACTCCTCGGCGACGGCCGGCCAGCCGCCCAGGCCCAGCTCCGCGGAGACGACGCCCTCGTTCATCTGGGCGCCCTCGGTCAGGCGCGGCTCCTGGGCGTGCTGGGCGACGACGCCGCCGAAGGCCTTCACGTACTCCAGGGCCCGGCGCATGATCACGGCGTCGTCGACGCACTTGCCGTCGTCGGAGAAGACGGTGACCCGGGCGGCGGAGTCGTGCATGGCGCCCAGCTCGGAGAGCTTCTTGCCCTCCAGGCCGACGGTGACGGCGCCGATGGGCTGGACGTCGCAGTAGCCGGATTCCTTGCCCAGGCGCCACACCTGCTCCACGACACCGGCGGTGTCGGCGACCGGGAAGGTGTTCGCCATGGCGAACACCGCGGTGTAGCCGCCGGAGGCGGCGGCGCGGGTGCCGGTCAGGACCGTCTCGGAGTCCTCGCGGCCCGGCTCGCGCAGGTGGGTGTGGAGGTCGACGAGGCCGGGGAGGAGGACCTGGCCCGCGGCCTCGATCACGGTCGCGTCGCCGGCGTCGATGCCGCTGCCGACGGCGGCGATGGTCTCGCCGTCGATCAGGACGTCCTGCGCCTCGCCGCCGAGGACCCGCGCGCCACGGATAAGGATCTTGCTCATGGTTACTTGCTCTCCTCGGTGCGGGGCGTGCTGGTGGTGGTGACGGCGGGCTCGGAACCGCCGAGCAGCAGGTACAGGACGGCCATCCGGATGGAGACGCCGTTGGCGACCTGCTCGACGACCGTGCAGCGGTCGGAGTCGGCGACCTCGGCGGTGATCTCCATGCCGCGGACCATCGGGCCGGGGTGCATCACGATGGCGTCCTCGGGCATGCGGGCCATGCGGGCGGCGTCCAGCCCGTACCGCCGCGAGTACTCGCGCTCGGTCGGGAAGAACGCGGCGTTCATGCGTTCGCGCTGCACACGCAGCATCATCACCGCGTCGGACTTCGGCAGCACGTCGTCGAGGCTGTACGAGATCTCGCAGGGCCAGCTCTCCACACCGACCGGCACCAGGGTGGGCGGGGCCACCAGGGTGACCTCGGCGCCGAGCGTGTGCAGCAGGTGGACGTTGGAGCGGGCCACCCGGCTGTGCAGGACGTCGCCGACGATGGTGATGCGGCGGCCGTCGAGGCCCTTGCCCAGGCCCGCGTCCCGGCCGACGAGGCGGCGGCGCATGGTGAAGGCGTCGAGCAGCGCCTGGGTGGGGTGCTCGTGGGTGCCGTCGCCCGCGTTGATCACGGGGGCGTCGATCCAGCCGGAGGTGGCGAGCCGGTAGGGCGCGCCGGAGGCGTGGTGGCGGATGACGACGGCGTCGACGCCCATGGCCTCCAGGGTCTGGGCGGTGTCCTTGAGGGACTCGCCCTTGGAGACGCTGGAGCCCTTGGCGGCGAAGTTGATGACGTCGGCCGACAGGCGCTTCTCGGCGGCCTCGAAGGAGATCCGGGTACGGGTGGAGTCCTCGAAGAAGAGGTTGCAGATCGTGCGGCCGCGCAGGGTGGGCAGCTTCTTGATCGGCCGGTCGGCGACCCGGGCCATCTCCTCGGCGGTGTCGAGGATGAGGACGGCGTCGTCGCGCGAGAGGTCGGCGGCCGAGATGAGGTGGCGCTTCATCTGGGTGCTCCGTAGGTCTGGAGAGCGGCGGAGGGTGCGGCGGAGGGGTGCGGCAGGGAGGTGCGGCAGGGGTGCGGTCCGGGCGGGCGGGCAGGCTTCGGCGCGGGCCCGGCGCACACCGGCCCCTCACCCGAATGGCCTACTGGCCGCCGGCCGCCCCGTCGGTCCGCTGGCCGAGCAGCACGGCGTCGCGGCCGTCCTCCTCCTGGAGCTGGACCTTGACGGTCTCCCGCAGCGACGTGGGGAGGTTCTTGCCGACGTAGTCGGCGCGGATGGGCAGCTCGCGGTGGCCGCGGTCGACGAGGACGGCGAGCTGGACGGCGCGGGGGCGGCCCAGGTCGCCGAGGGCGTCCAGGGCGGCGCGGATGGTGCGGCCGGAGAAGAGCACGTCGTCGACGAGGACGACCAGGCGGCCGTCGAGGTCGTCGCCGGGGATCTCCGTGCGCCCGATCGCCCGGGCGGGCTTCATCCGCAGGTCGTCGCGGTACATGGTGATGTCGAGGGAGCCGACCGGGATCTTGGTCCCGGTGATCTCCTGGAGCTTGGCGGCCAGCCGACGGGCGAGGAAGACGCCACGCGTCGGGATACCGAGGAGAACCACGTCGTCCGCGCCCTTGGCGCGCTCGACGATCTCGTGAGCGATGCGGGTCAGCACCCGCGCGATGTCCTGCGCCTCCAGTACGGGGCGGGCGTCATCGCCGCTTCGAAGGTGTACGGCCTGCGAGTCCATGAAAAAGGACCTCCTTCTCCGCCTCACGGGACGGACCTTAAAGGACGTCTGATGTACGGCTGCAACGTTACCAGGGCGGGCCGGGCGCCCGCACACCGCTCCCCCGACCGACCCCTCGCGGGGGGCTGACGAAGACCATTCGGCTTGACGCATCCAAGTAACGCTGCGTAACCTCACAGTGAGTTACCAGCCGCGCGGCGGAGCCGCACGTCGTCACTGCGTCCGGGAGCCTTATGTCCAGCGAATACGCCAAACAGCTCGGGGCCAAGCTCCGCGCCATCCGCACCCAGCAGGGCCTTTCCCTCCACGGTGTCGAGGAGAAGTCCCAGGGCCGTTGGAAGGCCGTGGTGGTCGGTTCCTACGAGCGCGGGGACCGCGCCGTGACCGTCCAGCGCCTCGCCGAGCTGGCGGACTTCTACGGGGTGCCGGTCCAGGAGCTCCTGCCGGGCACGACTCCGGGCGGGGCCGCCGAGCCGCCGCCGAAGCTGCGCCTGGACCTCGAGCGCCTGGCCCACGTGCCCGCCGAGAAGGCCGGCCCCCTCCAGCGCTACGCGGCCACCATCCAGAGCCAGCGTGGCGACTACAACGGCAAGGTGCTGTCGATCCGCCAGGACGACCTGCGCACCCTGGCCGTCATCTACGACCAGTCCCCTTCGGTCCTCACCGAGCAGCTGATCAGCTGGGGCGTGCTGGACGCCGACGCGCGTCGCGCGGTGGCGCACGAGGACGCCTGAGCCGACCGGCTCCGAGCAGAAACGTTACCGGCGGGCGCCGGGACCCGGGAGGGTTCCGGCGCCCGCCGGTTTCGCGTTCCCGGGCTCTTCCCGGGCACGGCGGGGACGAGGACGCGCGAAGGGGCCCGCGGCGCGTATGCGCCGCGGGCCCCTTCATGTCGCCGGACCGTGCGCGGACCCTAGTCGCGGTCGCGGCGCAGGCTGGGCTTGAGGTCCTTGAAGCGGCCCAGCAGGCCGTTCACGAACGCCGGGGAGTCGTCCGTGGAGAACTCCTTGGCGAGCTGGACGGCCTCGTCGATGGCCACGGCGTCCGGGGTCTCGTCGACCCAGATCAGCTCGTAGGCACCGATGCGCACGATGTTCCGGTCCGCGACCGGCATGCGGTCGAGGTCCCAGTCCACGGCGTACGTGGCGATCAGCTCGTCGATCCGGTTCACCTTGTCGGCGTAACCCTCGACAAGATCCATGGTGAACGCGTTCACCGGGGGCTGCCGGGTGTCGTTACGGGAGTGACGCACCCAGTCGGCGAGGACCTCCCGCACGGGTACGCCCCGCTGGTCGGCCTCGAAGAGGATCTGGAAAGCACGCTTGCGGGCGTTGCTCCGGGCAGCCACGGTTAGCTGTTCACCCGGCCGAGGTAGTCGCTGGTGCGGGTGTCGACCTTGACCTTCTCGCCGGTGGTGACGAAGAGCGGGACCTGGATCTCGTGGCCGGTCTCCAGACGGGCGGGCTTGGTGCCACCGGTGGAGCGGTCGCCCTGGACGCCCGGGTCGGTGTGCTCGATGACGAGCTCGACGGCGGCGGGCAGCTCGACGTAGAGGACCGAGCCCTCGTGCTGCGCGACGGAGGCGGTGAAGCCCTCGATCAGGAAGTTCGCGGCGTCGCCGACGGCCTTCTTGTCGACGTGCAGCTGGTCGTAGGTCTGCATGTCCATGAAGACGAAGTAGTCGCCGTCCATGTACGAGAACTGCATGTCACGGCGGTCGATGGTGGCCGTCTCGACCTTCACACCGGCGTTGAAGGTCTTGTCGACGACCTTGCCCGAGAGCACGTTCTTGAGCTTGGTGCGCACGAAGGCCGGGCCCTTGCCGGGCTTGACGTGCTGGAACTCGACGACGGACCAGAGCTGGTCACCGTCGAGCTTGAGCACCATGCCGTTCTTGAGGTCGTTCGTGGAAGCCACGGTTGCGGAATCTCCTGCACTGGAGGACCGAGGGTGTGCGCACAGCCTGCCGGCTACAGCGCGAGCAGCTCCTTGGTCGTAATGGTGAGTAGCTCGGGACCGCCGTCCGCCTCGGGGCGCACGACGAGCGTGTCATCGATCCGGACACCTCCCCGGCCGGGGAGGTGAACCCCCGGTTCGACGGTGACCGGCACGCAAGCGTCCAGTTTACCCATTGCCGTAGGTGCAAGCTGCGGGTCCTCGTCGATTTCCAGACCGACGCCGTGTCCGGTCGACGGGGAGAGCGCCTCGCCGTGGCCGGCGGAGCCCAGGACCGAGCGCGCGGCATGATCGACATCGCGGTAGGCGGCGCCGGGCAGCAGGGCCTCCCGGCCGGCCCGCTGGGCCGCGAAGACCAGGTCGTAGAGCTCGATCTGCCAGTCCGCGGGCGTGGTGCCGATCACGAAGGTACGGCCGATCTCGCAGCGGTAGCCGCGGTAGCTGGCGCCCAGGCAGACGGAGAGGAAGTCGCCCTCCTCGACCCGGCGGTCGGAGGGGCGGTGCCGGGACCGCCCGGAGTGCGGCCCGGTTCCGACGGAGGTGGGGAAGGCGGGCCCGTCGGCGCCGTGGTCGACGAGCCGGCGCTCCAGCTCCAGCGCCAGATGCCGCTCGGTACGGCCGACGAGGATCGACTCCAGCAGCTCGCCGAGGGCCTGGTCGGCGATCTCGGCGGCGATCCGCAGGCAGGCGATCTCCTCCTCGTCCTTGACCAGGCGCTGCTGCTCGACGGCGGTGCCGAGGTCGCCGAGCCGCAGCCCGGGCGCGACGGAGCGCAGGGCGCGGTGGCGGGCGACGGTGAGGTGGTGCTCCTCGACGGCGAGGGAGTCGGCCCGCTGGGCGGCGGCGAGGTCGGCGCCGGCGACGGCGGGGTCGCCGCCGCGGGTGGGCAGGACCGAGACCCGCAGGTGCTCGTCGAGCCGGCCCTCCTCGGGTTCGCCGGTGGGCGCGCCGGCGCAGAACAGCACGTCCTCGGCCGGCCCGATCAGCAGCACGGCGTCGGCGGGGCCGGCGCCGGCCAGGTAGCGGACGTTGGCCGGACGCGTGATCAGGGCGGCGGCGGTGCCGGCTGCGGCGCAGCGGTCGCGGAGCAGGCCACGGCGGGCGGCGTACACGTCTGACATGTCTTCGAGCCTACGAGCGCGACCCGCCCGAGGCGCGCCGAGCGCGTCCGCCCGAGCACACCCCCCGCCCCCACACCCAACCAGCCCGCGGCCCCCGCGCGACACCGGCCGGGAACACGCACTGGCGGGAAGGCCCGGTGGGGCAGCGGTCGGGGAGGCCCCGTGCGGCGGCCCATCGAGGAGATCCCGTGGGGCTGCCGCGGAACGTCGCGGCCACGGCGCGGGGGCTGGCGGGGAGACGCCCGGGGCGACCGGACGGGCGGCGGGCGCCGGGCGGGAGACACCCCCGGGCAGCCGGGCGGGCGTAGGCCGCCGCACCGCCATGGTGCGGTGCCGCGGGTCACCAGCCCGCCGGGGTCGCTATCGCGCGGGCCAGGGCTTCGTCCAGGGCTCGGGCCGTGCCCTCGACGTCGAGGTGGGAGTTGTCGATGATCGGCAGGCCTGAGCCGTACCAGCCGGCCATCCGGCCGTGGATCCGGGCGACCTCCTCGTCCGAGAGCCGCCGGTTGCCGGAGCGTTCGGCGTTGCGCTCCAGGACGATCTCCAGGCCGGGCAGCAGCACGACGGGCAGCAGGTTCGGGCCCACGTGCCGCTTCCAGCCGCCGAGGCCGACCACCGGCCGGTCGGGGAAGACCGCGTCGTCGAGGATGCAGGAGATGCCGTTGGCCAGGAAGTTACGGGCGGCGAAGCCGCAGGTGCGGCGGGCGAGGCGGTACTGGGCCTCGGAGTGGTCGTTCCAGCCCGCCTGCGGGTCGGCGAAGCCGGAGCAGACCCACTCGCGGACGTCGTCGAGGCTGATGTGCGCGGTCGGCACCGGGCGGGTGCCCGCCCAGTGCCGGGCCACGGTGGTCTTGCCCGCGCCCGCCGGGCCGATCAGCAGCACCGCGAGCGTGGCGGTCCCGGTGCCCGGCACGGGGGGTGCGACGGGGGCCGCGGGGGCGGGCGGCGCCGGCGCCACGGGCGGCAGCGGGATGTGCCCGGTGGCCTCCGGGACCGGCGCGACCGGCCAGCCCTGCGCAGGGGGTATCGGCGGCTGTCCCGAGGAAGGTCCCCAGCCCCCCACTCCATGCTGCATCCGCTGCCACTCCGTCTCGCTCGTTCAGGCGCCTGATGCGAGAACGTTATCTCAGCCCTGGACTTCCTCCGCCAGCGCGCGCAGCGCCAGCCGGTAGGAGCCCAGGCCGAAGCCGGCGACGGTGCCGCTGGCCACGGAGGCGATGACCGAGGTGTGCCGGAACTCCTCGCGGGCGTACGGGTTGGAGATGTGCACCTCGATGAGCGGCGCGGTCCGCTGGGCGGCCGCGTCGCGCATGGCGTACGAGTAGTGCGTGAACGCGCCGGGGTTGATGACGACCGGGATCCGGCCGTCCGCGGCCTCGTGCAGCCAGCGCACCAGCTCGCCCTCGTCGTTGGTCTCGCGGACCTCGACGGCGAAGCCGAGCTCGGCGCCCAGCTTCGTGCAGGTCTCCACCAGGCCCGCGTACGAGGTCGATCCGTACACGTCGGGCTCGCGCGACCCGAGCCTGCCGAGGTTGGGGCCGTTGAGGACCAGGACCGGGCGGCTCACGCGGACACCTCGCCGTACGCGGCGATCAGGTGGGCCGGGTCGGGGCCCTCCAGGACGGTGGGCTTGGCCAGGCCGTCCAGGACGATGAAGCGCAGCAGGTTGCCCCGGGACTTCTTGTCGACCTGCATGGTCTGGAGCAGCTTGGGCCACTGGTCGCCGCGGTAGGTCAGCGGCAGCCCGACGGCGGCCAGGATCTCCCGGTGCCGGTCGGCCGTCGCGTCGTCGAGGCGGCCGGCGAGCCGGCCGAGCTCGGCGGCGAAGACCATGCCGACGGACACGGCCGCGCCGTGCCGCCACTTGTAGCGCTCGTTCTTCTCGATGGCGTGCGCGAGGGTGTGGCCGTAGTTCAGGATCTCCCGGAGGCCCGACTCCTTGAGGTCGCTGGAGACGACGTCCGCCTTGACCTGGATGGACCGCACGATCAGCTCGGCCGTGTGCGGGCCCGCCGGGGTGCGGGCCGCCTGCGGGTCGGCCTCGATCAGGTCGAGGATCACCGGGTCGGAGATGAAGCCGGCCTTGATGATCTCGGCGAGGCCCGACACGTAGTCGTTGACCGGGAGGGACTCCAGCGCGGCGAGGTCGCACAGCACGCCCGCCGGCGGGTGGAAGGCGCCCACCAGGTTCTTGCCCTCGGCGGTGTTGATGCCGGTCTTGCCGCCGACGGCCGCGTCCACCATCGCCAGGACCGTGGTCGGTACGGCGATCCAGCGCACCCCGCGCAGCCAGCTGGCCGCGACGAAGCCGGCGAGGTCGGTGGTGGCGCCGCCGCCGACCCCGACGATCACGTCGGTGCGGGTGAAGCCGGACTGGCCCAGCGCCTTCCAGCAGTACGCCGCGACCTCGACGGTCTTGGCCTCCTCGGCGTTCGGCACCTGGATGGCGACCGCCTCGTAGCCCTGCTCGGCGAGGTCCGCCCGCAGCGCCTCGCCGGTCTCGGCGAGGGCCTCGGGGTGGATC
This sequence comes from Streptomyces sp. NPDC090022, assembly GCF_044748145.1. Taxonomy (NCBI): domain Bacteria; kingdom Bacillati; phylum Actinomycetota; class Actinomycetes; order Kitasatosporales; family Streptomycetaceae; genus Streptomyces; species Streptomyces sp. NPDC090022. Next base: position 173,434 of record NZ_JBIVFN010000006.1, on the reverse strand, counting down.
ACGGCGACCCTCTGGGCCTGGGTGCCGATCAGCGTGCCCAGCTCGCCGAGCAGCTGCCGGCCGACCAGCACGTCGTACGCGGGGTGCCCGGCGCTCGCGCCGACCGTGATCCGCGTGACCTGGTCCTGGTGCTCCGTCATGCGTCCTTCAACTCCAGTGCGTCGAGGACCGCCTGGGCGACCTCTTCGGGGGTGCGGTCGTCGGTGGCCACCACGACGCGCGCGACTTCGGTGTACAGGGGGCGGCGCGCCTCCATCAGCTCGCGCCACTGCCGTCGCGGGTTGATCGCGAGCAGCGGGCGGGCGGCGCCGAGGCCGACCCGCCGTACGGCTTCCTCGACGTCCATCGACAGGTAGACGACGGGCCGCCCGGACAGCAGGGCCCGGGTGCCCGCGTCGAGCACCGCGCCGCCGCCGAGGGCGAGGACCCCGGTGTGCTCGGCGACGGCGGCCGCGACCGCCGCCCGCTCCAGCGCACGGAAGTGCGGCTCGCCCTCGTCGACGAAGATGTCGGAGATCGCCCGGCCCTCGGCCGCCACGATGTCCGCGTCTGTGTCCCGGTAGGGGACGCCGAGCCGCTCGGCGAGCAGCGCCCCCACCGTGGACTTGCCGGAGCCCATGGGGCCGACGAGGACGACCAGCGGGCCGCTGCCGGGTCCGGCCGTCACCGGATCTGGAGGTTGTCGAGGTAGGACTGCACGTTGCGGCGGGTCTCGGGGACGGAGTCGCCGCCGAACTTCTCCACGACGGCGTCCGCGAGGACGAGCGCGACCATGGCCTCGGCGACGATGCCGGCGGCCGGGACGGCGCAGACGTCGGAACGCTGGTGGTGGGCGGCGGCGGCCTCGCCGGTGGCCACGTCCACGGTCGCCAGGGCCCGGGGCACGGTGGCGATCGGCTTCATGGCGGCGCGCACGCGCAGCAGCTCACCGGTGGTCAGGCCGCCCTCGGTGCCGCCGGAACGGCCGGAGGTGCGCCGGATGCCCTCGGGCGTGGCGACGATCTCGTCGTGGGCCTGGGAGCCGGGGACGCGGGCCAGCTCGAAGCCGTCGCCGACCTCGACGCCCTTGATGGCCTGGATGCCCATGAGCGCGGCCGCCAGGCGCGCGTCGAGGCGGCGGTCCCAGTGGACGTGCGAGCCGAGGCCGACCGGGACGCCGTACGCGAGGACCTCGACGACGCCGCCGAGGGTGTCGCCGTCCTTGTGGGCCTGGTCGATCTCGGCGACCATCGCCTTCGACGCGTCGGCGTCGAGGCAGCGGACCGGGTCGGCGTCGAGCTTGTCGACGTCGGCGGGGGTCGGGTAGACGCCGTACGGGGCCTTGGCAGAGGCCAGCTCCACGACGTGCGAGACGATCTCGATGCCCGCGGCCTCCTTGAGGAAGGACCGGGCGACGGCGCCGAGGGCCACGCGGGCGGCCGTCTCGCGGGCGCTGGCGCGCTCCAGGATCGGGCGGGCCTCGTCGAAGCCGTACTTCTGCATGCCCGCGAGGTCGGCGTGGCCGGGGCGGGGGCGGGTCAGCGGCGCGTTGCGGCCGGTCTCCTTGAGCAGCGAGGGGTCCACGGGGTCGGCCGACATGACCGTCTCCCACTTGGGCCACTCGGTGTTGCCCACCATGACGGCGATCGGGGAGCCGAGGGAGAGGCCATGGCGGACGCCGCCGAGGAAGGTGATCTCGTCCTGCTCGAACTTCATCCGGGCACCGCGGCCATAGCCCAGCCGACGGCGGGCCAGGTGGTCGGCCACCAGCTCGGTGGTGACCGGAACGCCGGCGGGGAGACCCTCCAGCGTCGCTACCAGCGCCGGTCCGTGCGACTCCCCAGCGGTCAGCCAACGCAACCTGCTCAACGATGCTCCTCATGCTCGCGCCTGGTACAGCGACGGCGCGGCCGGGTGCGCAGCCCGTGCCCGCCTCACCCGATCCTCCCACGTCCGGGCAGGTGAAACGGCCTCCGGTCCAGCTATCGGACGCCATTGTGGCAAGTTGCGGCTACCGGACGGTAGCTCTCCGCCTTCGCAGCCGCCTCACGGCGCTCCACAGCAGGAGGCCCGCCACGGTCGCGATGAGGGTCGCCTTGAGCCAGTCCGGCATGCTGCCCACGAGCATGCGGAGGAACAGCACGACCCCGTACGCCACGTCGTCCTTCGACGCCAGGATCCAGCCGCGCTCGATTCCGTCCATGGTCCCTCACCCTCGAATGTGCAGGCGGGGAGCCTATCGGGCGGCCAGTGCCCGTTCTCCGGCGGCCCGCATGGCGGCCAGCGGGCCGGGGCGGCCGGTCATCTGGCCGACCTGGAGGACGGCCTGGTGGACCAGGAGGTCCAGGCCGCCGACCAGCGTGCCGCCGCGCTCGTCCCAGGCGGCCGCGAGCGCGGTCGGCCAGGGGTCGTACAGCACGTCGAACAGGGTCCCGGGCGCCTGCGGCACCGCGGCGGCCAGGGCGTCGGTGGTCCCGGCCGGGGTGGTCGCGATCACCAGGGGCGCGGTCAGCGCCCCGGCCGCCGCCGACCAGTCGGCCGTACGGACCTCCACGCCGAGCCGCTCGCCCCACTGGCGCATCTCGGCGGCGCGGCCTGCGCTGCGGACGTACGCCGTCACCTCGCCGGAGCAGATCCGCGCCAGCGCGGCCAGCGCCGAGGAGGCGGTGGCGCCGGCGCCGAGCACGGCGGCGGACGGGACCGTGTCGATGCCCCGCTCGTGCAGGGCGGCGACGATGCCGGGGATGTCGGTGTTGTCGCCGACCCGTCGGCCGTCCTCGGTGAGGACGACCGTGTTGACCGCCTCGACGGAGGCGGCGGTGTCGCTGATCCCGTCCAGCAGCGGGATGATCGCCCGCTTGAGCGGCATCGTCAGCGACAGGCCCGCCCACTCCGCGCCGAGGCCGGCCATGAACCGCGGGAGCGCGGCCTCGTCCACCTCGAACCGGTCGTAGGACCAGTCGGCGAGGCCGAGCTCCTGATAGGCGGCGCGGTGCAGCACCGGTGAGAGGGAGTGCTCGATGGGGGATCCCAGCACCGCGGCCCGTATGCGTGACATGTCTCGGCTACCCGCCACTCTTCTTCTTCTGACGCTCGTTGAATTCGGCGACCAGTTTCTCGTGTTCGTCGAAGGTCTGGGTGAAGGTCGTCTTCTTCCCGTCGACCGATACGAAGAACATCCAGCCGCCACCGTCCGGGTTGAGCGCCGCGTTGACGGCGTCGTCGCCCGGGTTGCCGATCGGGCCGGGGGTGAGGCCCTTGTAGAAGTACGTGTTGTACGGGTTGTCGAGGGTACGCGTCTCGCTGCGGGAGACGTTGATGTTGCTCGTGCCCTTGAGGTAGTTGATCGTCGAGTCGAACTCGAGCTTCTGGTTCGTGACGTCGTTGGTCGGCTTGAGGCGGTTGTAGATGACCTCGGACATCCGCTTGAAGTCGTCGTGGTTCATGCCCTCGGCCTGGACCAGCGAGGCGACCGTGACCAGTTGCAGCGGCGAGGAGAGGCCGAGCGCCTTGGACTTGGCCTCGACGCCGTGGGCGGCGTAGGACTCGTTGGCCTTCGCCACCATCTTCTTGAGCAGGTCCTCGGGCTTCATGTCGTGCGCGAGGTCGTAGCGCGCCGGGTAGAGGAACCCTTCCAGCGGGTCCTTCATCTTCGGGTTGTCGCTGTCGGCCCAGGCGGGCAGGCCCAGGTTCTTCAGCTCCCGCTTCGCGGTCTCCTGCGTCGTGCCGTCGGACAGCTTGAGCTTCTTGTCGATCATCTGGTAGACGGCGGCGTTGCGCATGCCCTCGGCGATGGTGACCACGTTGAGCTTCGAGGGGTCCGTCATCAGCTCGACGGCCTCGCGGGCCGACATCTGTTTGCGCAGCGGGTAGAGGCCGGGCTGGATGTTCCCGCCCTTGGGGTGGGCCTGCGCGGCGGAGACGAACGCCCCTGCGCTGGCCACCACACCCTTGGCCTTGAGGATGCGGCCCATCTCACCGAGGCCCGAACCGTTGGGGATCTCGACGTCGATGGGGTCGGTACCCGCACCGGTGAAGTCCGCGTCGGCGCCGAACTTGTTCTCGATGAAGCTGTAGCCGTAGTAGCCGCCACCGCCGACGATGCCCAGCAGGACCATGGAGGTGAACAGGCAGGCCACACCGTTGCGGCTCTTCTTCTTGCCCTTGCCCTTGCCCTTGCCCGCCTTGCCCTTGCCGCCGCGGGCGCTCGCGCGGTCGGCGCGGCGGCCGGCGGCGGGCGCCTCGGCGCCGTCGTCGTCGCCGTCCCCGGCGGGGCGCGGGTCGTCCTCGTGTCCGAGGGCGGTGGAGTCGTCGAGGACCTCGTCCTGCCACTCCTCGGCCTGCTCCTCGGCCTCGGCCCGGCGGTGGGGCGGGACGGGCGGCGGGTAGGCCTCGGGGGTGGCGTAGAGGTCGGCGGTCTCGCCGGGGTAGACGGCGGGCTGCTGTCCGTACGGATCGGCGCCCCCGTACGCGTCGGGGCCGACGTAGGGATCGGCCACCGCCTGCGGGGCCTGGGGGTACGCGGTCTGGGGCTGGGCAGCCTGCCCGATCATCTGACCGGTATCCCAGACCTGCGCGCCGTACGTCTGCTGCGGCGCGGACATCATCTGCGGGTACGCCTGCTGCTGGTGCTGCGGGTACTGCTCAGCGTGGTACTGCTCGGCCTGGTACTGCTCCGGGTAGGGCTGCTGTTGCTGGTACTGCTGCCCCTGGTACTCCTGCGGGTACTGCTGCTGGTACTGCGGCTCCTGGGCATGGTGCTGCGGGACCTGATGCTGTCCCGTCCACCCCGGGTCCCCGTACAGGGGGTCCTCGGGGTGCCACGGTTCGGGTGCCTGGCCCCGTCCATACTCAGTCATCGATCCCCTAAGGCGCCGCGTCGAAGAGCCGACGGCTGTTCGAAATGCCGCCACTTCGCGCGGAACGTTACCGTATCGCGATCAGATGACCACTTCGACGCACTCACCGGGGGGATTACCAGATACCCGTTCGGTCTCAAGAGCGTTTTGAAGGATGATCACGGCAGCGGCCTGGTCGATGACCGAGCGGCCCTTCTTGGCACTGCGCCCCGAGGCCCGCAGCCCCTGGGCGGCGGTCACCGTCGTCATCCGCTCGTCGACCAGCCGGACGGGCACCGGTTTGATGCCCCTGGCCAGCTCCGTCGCGAACGTGCGCACCTTGGCCGCGGCCGGCCCCTCCCGCCCGCTGAGCGAGCGGGGCAGGCCGACCACGACTTCGAGCGGCTCGTACTCCGCGACGAGCTGGCGCAGCCGCCGGTGGGCGGCCGGGACGTCCCGTCCCGGCACGGTCTCCACCGGCGTGGCGAGCACCCCGTCGGGGTCGCACGAGGCGACCCCGATCCGGGCGTCCCCGACGTCGACGGCGAGCCGACGTCCTCTGCGCAGCGTCATGCTCAGGCCGTCTCTACGACGAGCCGCTCGACCGCGGCGATGGCCTCCGGCACGGCGGCCGGGTTCTGGCCGCCGCCCTGGGCGACGTCCGGCTTGCCGCCACCGCCGCCACCGAGGGTCTTGGCGGCCGTGCGTACCAGGTCACCGGCCTTGAGACCGCGCTCGCGCGCGGCCTCGTTGGTGGCGACGACGGTCAGCGGGCGGCCACCCGCCACGGTGAACAGGGCCACGACGGCCGGGCGGTCGCCCTGGATGCGGCCGCGGACGTCCAGGACCAGCTTGCGCAGGTCGTCGGCGCCGATGCCGTCCGCCACCTGGCCGACGACGAGGGCGACGCCGCGGATGTCCTGGGCGTTCCCGGCCAGACCGGCGGCGGCCTGGAGGACCTTCTCCGCGCGGAACTTCTCGATCTCCTTCTCGGCGTCCTTCAGCTTGCCGAGCATGGCGGAGATCTTCTCCGGCAGCTCCTCGGGGCGGCCCTTGACCAGCTCCTGGAGCTGGGCGACGACCGTGTGCTCCTTGGCGAGGAAGTTGTACGCGTCCACGCCCACCAGGGCCTCGACGCGGCGCACACCGGAGCCGATGGAGGACTCGCCGAGCAGCTTCACCAGACCCAGCTGGGCGGTGTTGCCGACGTGGGTGCCGCCGCACAGCTCCTTGGAGAAGTCGCCGATGGTGACGACGCGGACGCGCTCGCCGTACTTCTCGCCGAACTCGGCGATGGCGCCCTGCTTCTTCGCCTCGTCGATGCTCATGATCTCGGCGGTGACGTCGAGCTCGCGGGAGAGCACGTCGTTGATCTTCTGCTCGACGTCGGTGAGCACCGAGCCGGGAACGGCGTTCGGCGAGCCGAAGTCGAAGCGGAAGCGGCCGGGGCTGTTCTCGGAACCGGCCTGGGCGGCCGTCGGGCCGAGCGCGTCACGCAGCGCCTGGTGGGTCAGGTGCGTGGCCGAGTGGGCACGGGCGATGGCCCGGCGGCGCTTGACGTCGATGGCGGCGTACGCGGAGGCGCCCACCGTCACCTCGCCGACCTGGACGGATCCCTTGTGCACGGAGACACCGGGAACCGGCTGCTGGACGTCACGGACCTCGATGACGGCGCCGGAGTCGAGCTTGATGCGGCCCTGGTCGGCGAGCTGGCCGCCGCCCTCGGCGTAGAAGGGGGTGCGGTCGAGGACGACCTCGACCTCGTCGCCCTCGGAGGCGGCGGGCGCGGGCAGGCCGTTGACCAGCAGGCCGACGACGGTGGACTCGCCCTGGGTGGTGGCGTAGCCGGTGAACTCGGTGGCGCCGGCGTTGTCGGCGATCAGGCGGTAGGCGGAGACGTCGGCGTGGCCGGTCTTCTTGGCCTTGGCGTCGGCCTTGGCGCGGTCGCGCTGCTCCTGCATCAGGCGCCGGAAGCCGCTCTCGTCCACGGAGAGGCCCTGCTCGGCGGCCATCTCCAGGGTGAGGTCGATCGGGAAGCCCCAGGTGTCGTGGAGCAGGAACGCCTTGTCGCCGGAGAGGACCGTGCCGCCGGCGGCCTTGGTCTCGGTGACGGCGGTGTCGAGGATGTTCGTTCCACCCTTCAGAGCCTTGAGGAAGGCGGCCTCCTCGGCGAGCGCGACGGTCTCGATGCGCTTGCGGTCGGTGATCAGCTCCGGGTACTGCTGCCCCATCGTGTCGATCACGACGTCGAGGAGCTCCTGGACGACCGGGCCGGTGGCGCCCATGAGACGCATGTTGCGGATGGCGCGGCGCATGATGCGGCGCAGCACGTAGCCGCGGCCCTCGTTGCCGGGGGTGACGCCGTCGCCGATGAGCATGACGGAGGTGCGCATGTGGTCGGCGACCACGCGCATGGACACGTCGGTGTCCTGGGCGGCTCCGTAACGGACGCCGGTCAGCTCCGTGGCCTTGTCCATGACCACGCGCAGGGTGTCGGTCTCGTACATGTTCTGCACGCCCTGCAGGATCATGGCGAGGCGCTCGAGGCCGAGGCCGGTGTCGATGTTCTTCGACGGCAGGTCGCCGAGGATCGGGAAGTCCTCCTTCCCGTCACCGGCGCCGCGCTCGTACTGCATGAAGACGAGGTTCCAGATCTCGACGTACCGCTCGTCGTTGACGGCCGGGCCGCCCTCGACGCCGAACTCGGGGCCGCGGTCGTAGTTGATCTCCGAGCAGGGGCCGCAGGGGCCGGGGACGCCCATGGACCAGAAGTTGTCCTTCTTGCCCAGGCGCTGGATGCGCTCGGCCGGGACGCCGATCTTGTCGCGCCAGATGGCCTCGGCCTCGTCGTCGTCGAGGTAGACGGTGATCCAGAGCTTCTCCGGCTCCAGGCCGTAGCCGCCGTCCGCCACGGGGCTGGTGAGCAGCTCCCAGGCGTACTGGATGGCGCCTTCCTTGAAGTAGTCGCCGAAGGAGAAGTTGCCGCACATCTGGAAGAACGTGCCGTGCCGGGTGGTCTTGCCGACCTCTTCGATGTCCGGCGTACGGACGCACTTCTGGACGCTGGTGGCGCGCGGGGCCGGCGGCTTGGTCTCACCGAGGAAGTACGGCTTGAAGGGCACCATGCCCGCGTTGACCAGCAGCAGAGTCGGGTCGTCCGCGATGAGCGACGCCGAAGGGACAACGGTGTGACCGCGCTCCTCGAAGAAGCTCAGCCAGCGGCGGCGAATCTCAGCCGACTCCATCAGTGGTCCTCATTCCGGTTGTACGTGACCCTCAGGGGGCCCGAACGGTGGTCGTGGTCGTTCTGGATGGCCCGCAGCCGTCGCTGCCCGGGCAGGGCGGTGACGTTGCCGGGCCGGTCGGGGTCGGCTCGCAACCCCAGTGCATCGTTCAGCTCGTCCTCGCGCTGCAGCATTCCCGCCTTCACGTCGAGCGCGAAGTCCTTGAGCCGGTGGCCCGCCTCCAGTGCCTTGTCGGCGGCCTGTGCGGCGAGGCTCTCCGGGGTCAGCTGCTTGAGCTTGCGGTTGACCTTGGTGGTGGCCCACACGCCGGCGGCTGCGCCTGCGGTGAACCAGAAGGTACGGCGGAACATCGCGGTTTCAGTCCTTCTGCTTGCGGCGCCATGCGGAACGGGCGGTCCGTGCCCCCGGCACGGTGCGTCCGACGATCACGGTACGGCGGGACTCGCGGGCGGCCGGTGCGTCACCGTCGCGGCCCATGGCCTTGCGCACGCCGTAGCCGAAAGCCGCCACCTTGACCAGCGGGCCGCCGAAGGTGGAGGCCACGGTCGAGGAGAGCGCGGACGCGTTGGAGGTGACCTCCTGGACGTCACTGGCGATCGCGTCGACCCGGTCGAGCTGGGTACGCGCGGAACGGACCGTGGTGGAGGCGTCCGCCAGGAGCGGGACGGCCTGCTCGGTCACGTCCGCCACCAGCTTGGTGGCCGCCTTGAGCGTCTGGGCGAGCCGCACCAGCACCACGGCCAGGAACGAGACCAGGATCGCCCAGAAGACGGCCACGAGGATCCCGGCCACCTCTCCACCGGACACGTTGCACCGCTCCCTGCACGTAGAAAAGTCGTCCCCCGACCCTATCGCGCCGGGAGCGGGCCGTCGTACCGGAATTCCGGGACGGACGGGAACGGCGAAACCCGCCGCCCCCCGCAGGGGGACGACGGGTTTCGAGCAACAGTCCGCGGACCGCGCCGGCTGGGATCAGCGGGCGTAGTACTCGACGACGAGCTGCTCGTCGCAGATCACGGGGATCTCCTTGCGCTGCGGGTCGCGGTCCAGGCGGAACGCGAGCGCCTTCAGGTTGATCTGAAGGTAGCGCGGGGCCTCGCCCTCACCGGCGTAGCCACCCTCGCGAGCCACCTGGAAGGGGTGCTTCTCGCGGGAGCGCTCGCGCACGGTGATGACGTCGTCCGGACGGACACGGAACGACGGCTTGTCGACCTTGCCACCGTTGACCTCGATGTGGCCGTGGACGACCATCTGGCGGGCCTGGTAGATCGTGCGGGCGATGCCCGAACGCAGCACCAGGGCGTCGAGGCGACGCTCGAGCTCGACGACCAGCGCCTCGCCCGTCTTGCCCTCGGCCTTCTTGGCGCGGTCGTACGCGCGGGCCATCTGGCGCTCGGAGATGTCGTACTGAGCGCGCAGACGCTGCTTCTCCAGCAGACGGACCTTGTAGTCCGAGTTCTGCTTGCGGCCACGGCCGTGCTCGCCCGGCGGGTAGGGGCGGGCCTCGAAGTACTTGACGGCCTTCGGCGTCAGGGCGATGCCGAGGGCACGCGACTTCTTGACCTTGGGTCGCTTCTGGTTCACGGGGAACCTACCTCCATGTAATTTAGGTGAGGCTTACCTTATTTCGAGGAGGACGTAATGTCTCGACCGCATGGGATCCCCCTGCCCAGTGCGCATCGCAGTCCGGACGAGAAACAATCCACGTCCGCTTACGACGACGGTAGGCAGAGTCAGCCGCGTCCCAGGGAAGGCGTTCGGCAGCTCACCGGAGCCGAACGCGTACGAACCCTCGTAGAGTCCAACGCCTCAGTATCCCTCACGTTGCCGGGTGCTCGTGACCCACAGGGGCCCGAGGACCTCGACGGGCTCGGGATCGGAATGCCGGTCGCGCGGACCGTCACTCCGGACGGGGACGTGATTCTCCTTGTCTCCGGGGAATCCGCGGCTGCCAGGGCAGCCGCTCACGCCCAGGACGACGACCTCACAGCGGTGATCGAGATCACTGATGTGGCGCCGGTGTCCGTGGCCCATCGTATCCGGGGCCGCGCGTGGCTGGCGGGCTGGCTCACCCCGGTGCGCGGCGACGACCGTCCCGTGTGCGCCGCGCTGCTCGCCGAGCGGCAGCCGGTGGGCGAGCTGCTGGGCCTGCGCGAGGCCCTCGACCCCTCCGGCCGGCCCGCCTGGACGATGCTGCGCCTGGAGGTCGGCGAGATCACGGTGGACGACCTGTGGGGCTCCGAGCACGTGGACCCCGACGCCCTGGCCACCGCCGGGCCCGACCCGCTGGTGGCCCACGAGGCCGAGATCCTCCAGCACCTCGCGGCCGCCCACGGCGACCGGCTGCGCGAGCTGTCCGCCCTGCTGGGGCCGCGGGCGGCGGACCTCGACGCGGCGCCGGTGGCCCTGGACCGGCTCGGCCTGCGCGTGCGCTTCACGGCCGCCGGCGCCGGTCGGGGCGACGGCCTGGGCTCCGCCGGCTGCTTCGACGCGCGCTTCGACTTCCCCGAGCCGGTCACGGACATCTGCGGACTGCGCCGGGCGATGCACACCCTCTTCTCGGCGGCCGCCACCGGGTGAGCCCGCTGCCCGCCCCGCACGGTGATCAGGGGCAGCCGGCCAGCATGTCCTGGAGCGCGCGCTTCTCCGGGGCGGTGACGCTCAGCGCGTACTTGGCCTTGATGCCGACGTAGCGGCGGGCGTACTCGCACCGGTACGCCCGCCGGGGCGGCTGCCACTTGTCGGCCGTCCAGCTGCCCTTGTCGTAGTTGGTCCGCTTGTCCACGGCGAGCAGCACGTCCAGGTCGTTGGCGTAGCGCAGCCGCCGCTCGGGCGTCCAGGCGTACGCCCCGGCCCGCCAGGCCGCGCCCAGCGCGACCACATGGTCGGTCTGGATCTGCGAGGCCCTGCGGGAGGAGTACGGCAGCCGCTTGCCCGTGTACGGATCGTCGAGCACCCCGGAGAGCACGACGCACGGATCGCGGTCGCCGGTGCGCAGCTCCTTCAGGTCCCGCCGCAGGACGTCGTCGCGGGTGTCGCAGCCGTTGCGCCCGCCGACGCCGTCGGTCTCGTCCGACCAGGACCGGCCGAAGTGCTCGCGCCGGTACGTCTGCCCGTTCCTGCCCCACGCCACGGTGAGGCCGGCCAGCTGCGCCCCGGCTCGCGCCGCGTCCGGCGGGAAGCCGGGGGAAGCCGTCGGCGCCCGCCCCGCCACCGCGGTGGCACCGGCCCGGACCGCACGCCCGCCCCCGTCGTGATGGCATCCGAGCAGTACGCCGCCCAGCACGGCGGCGGCGACCAGCTGACGGCATCGGCGCATGGCGCGAGCGTAGGGCGGGCCTCCCCCCACGGTCCGGGCGACGCGCCCGGGGCGGGTCAGGCCACGCCGGGTCAGGTCGCGCCGGGTCAGGCCGCGCCGGGTCAGGCCGCGCCGGGTCAGGTCGCGCCGCGCAGCCGCTCGCGGACCTTCTCCACCACGTCCGCGTAGCGGGCCTCGGCGCCGTACCGGGTCGGCTCGTAGTAGCGCTTGCCGTGGATCGCGTCCGGCGCGTACTGCTGGGCCGCGATCGCGCCCGGCACGTCGTGCGGGTACACGTACCCCTGCGCGTGCCCCAGCTTGGCCGCGCCCTTGTAGTGCCCGTCGCGCAGATGCGCCGGCACGGGGCCCGCCAGGCCCGCGCGGACGTCGGCCAGGGCCGCTCCGATCGCGGTCGTCGCGGTGTTCGACTTCGGGGCCAGTGCCAGGGCGATCGTCGCGTGCGACAGGGTGAGCGCCGCCTCCGGGAAGCCGATCAGCGCCACCGCCTGGGCCGCCGCGACCGCCGTCGGCAGCACGGTGGGGTCCGCCAGCCCGATGTCCTCGCTCGCCGAGATCATCAGCCGGCGGGCGATGAACCGGGGGTCCTCCCCCGCCTCGATCATCCGCGCCAGGTAGTGCAGCGCCGCGTCCACGTCCGAGCCGCGGATGGACTTGATCAGCGCCGACGCCACGTCGTAGTGCTGGTCGCCGTCCTTGTCGTAACGGACCGCCGCACGGTCGACGGCCTCCTCCAGCGTCTCGAGGGTGATCTCCGCCTCGCCCTTGGCCAGGGCCGATCCGGCGCCGGCCTCCAGGGCCGTCAGCGCCCGGCGCGCGTCGCCCCCGGCGATGCGCAGCAGGTGCGCCTCGGCGTCCGCGGGCAGGGTCACGGCCCCGCCCAGCCCGCGCTCCTCGGTCAGCGCACGCCGCAGCAGGCCGCCGAGGTCCTCGTCGGTCAGCGGCTCCAGCGTCAGCAGCAGCGAACGCGACAGCAGCGGGGAGATGATCGAGAAGTACGGATTCTCGGTGGTGGCCGCGATCAGCGTGACCCAGCGGTTCTCCACCGCCGGAAGCAGCGAGTCCTGCTGCGCCTTGCTGAAGCGGTGGATCTCGTCGAGGAAGAGGACGGTCTCCTTGCCGAAGCCGCCGGCGGCGCGCTTGGCGCCCTCGATGACGGCCCGGACCTCCTTGACGCCGGCCGTGATGGCCGACAGCTCCACGAACCGCTTCTGCGTGGCCTGGCTGACCACGTAGGCCAGGGTGGTCTTGCCGATGCCGGGCGGTCCCCAGAGGATCACCGACGAGGCCCCGGCCGGTCCCCCGGCGCCCTCCCCCACCAGCCGCCGCAGCGGCGAACCGGGCTTGAGCAGGTGCTGCTGCCCCACGACCTCGTCCAGGGTGCGCGGGCGCATCCGGACGGCGAGGGGAGAGCTCGCGGGGTCCTTCTCCCGGCGTTCTTCGGCGGCGGCGGTGAAGAGGTCTGGTTCCACACCGGAAGCCTAAGCCCGCCCGCTGACAGCGGGCGGCGGGGTCAGGACGTCCAGAAGTCCCACCAGCGGGTCAGGACCAGCATCCCGATGATCCCGACGTGCAGCACCGGCAGGACCCACGGGAACTCGCCGAAGAAGGACTTCAGCCAGCCCGGCGCGGGCAGCAGCCCCTCGCGGACGTTGTGCGCGGTCACGTACCAGAACATGAAGATCGTGGCGACCCAGGCCAGGCAGCACCACAGGCACAGCGAGTTGATGGTGTACAGCGACTGGTACGTCAGCCAGGCGCAGAAGACGACGCCGAAGAGGGTGCCGGCGTTGAGGGTCAGCCAGTACCAGGGGCGGAACCGGGCCCCCGCCAGCAGGCTCATGCCGACGCAGACGACGATGCCGTAGGCCACCAGGCCCAGCATGGGGTTGGGGAAGCCGAAGACCGCCGCCTGGTCGCTCTTCATGATGTTGCCGCAGGAGACGATCGGGTTCAGGCTGCAGCCCGGCGTGAAGTTCGGGTCCTCCAGCAGCTTGAACTTGTCTATCGTGATCACCCACGCGGCGAGCAGGCCCAGCGCTCCCGTGATCACCAGCAGCCAGGCGAACGCCCGGCTCGCCCCGACCGTCCCGGGAGCGGTGTCCGCGTCCGCACTTCGTGTCGTCATACCGATCCCGATCCCACCGCTCCGCGTCTGCAAGGTCATCAAGCACCGGCCATTGTGCCGTACGCGGCTGTGCGGCCACCGTTCGCTGGAGATAAGGACAGGGGCGGGGCCGGGGTGACCCCGGCCCCGCCCCCGACGGGCAGCGGTGGTCAGCCCAGCGCGCCCCGGACCGCGTCGACGAGCTCCGCGACGGCGACCGGGGACTGCTCCCCGGACTCCATGTCCTTCAGCTGCACGACGCCCTCGGCGAGGTCGCGCTCGCCCGCGACGACGGTGAAGCGGGCGCCGGAGCGGTTCGCGTCCTTCATCGCGCCCTTGAGACCCTTGCCGCCGTACGCGAAGTCCGCCGCCACACCGGCCTGGCGCAGCTGCGTCACCAGGCCGAACAGGACCTTGCGCGCCTCCTCGCCCAGCGGCACCGCGAAGACGGACGTCGTGGCCGGGATGTCCAGCTCGATGCCCTCGGCCTCCAGGGCGAGCACCGTGCGGTCCACGCCCAGCGCCCAGCCCACCGACGGCAGCGCGGGGCCGCCGATCATCTCGGACAGGCCGTCGTAGCGGCCGCCGCCGCCGACCGCGGACTGCGAGCCCAGGCCGTCGTGCACGAACTCGAAGGTGGTGCGGGTGTAGTAGTCCAGGCCGCGCACCAGCTTCTCGTCGTCCTCGAAGACCACGCCCGCGGCCGTGATCAGCGCGCGCACCTCCTCGTGGTACGCCTTGCACGCGTCGCACAGGTAGTCGCGCAGCATCGGCGCGCCCGCCAGCTGCTTCTGGACGGCCTCGCGCTTGTCGTCCAGGACGCGCAGCGGGTTGATCTCGGCCCGGCGGACGGTCTCCTCGTCCAGGTCCAGCCCGCGCAGGAACGCCTGCAGCGCCTCCCGGTACACCGGGCGGCACTCCTTGTCGCCCAGCGAGTTCAGCAGGATGCGGAAGTTGCGCAGCCCCAGCGAGCGGTAGGCCCGGTCGGCCAGGATGATCAGCTCGGCGTCCAGCGCCGGGTCCTCGGAGCCGATCGCCTCGGCGCCGACCTGCGAGAAGTGGCGGTAGCGGCCCTTCTGCGGGCGCTCGTAGCGGTAGTAGGAGCCGGAGTACCAGAGCTTGACCGGCAGGTTGCCCTGCTTGTGCAGGCTCGCCTCCAGCGCCGCGCGCAGGACCGAGGCGGTGCCCTCCGGGCGCAGGGCGAGCTGGGAGCCGCCCTTGGTGGTGAGGGTGTACATCTCCTTGGTCACGATGTCGGTGGACTCGCCGACGCCGCGCGCGAACAGGTTGACGTCCTCGAAGCCCGGCGTCTCGATGTAGCCGTACCCGGCCGTGCGCAGCGGGCCGGAAATCGCGTCGCGGACGGCGAGGTACTTGGCGGAGTACGGCGGGATCAGGTCGTACGTGCCCTTAGGGGCCTTGAAAGTGCTCACGGAGAGTCTCGTCACATTCCTCGTCGTGGGGCGGCCGTCGGGTCCGCTCCCAGGCCGGCGGCGACCTCCCGCAGGTACGGGTTGGTCGCGCGCTCGCGGCCGATGGTGGTCTGGGGACCGTGGCCGGACAGCACCACGGTCGAGTCGTCCAGCGGCAGGCACACGCGGGCCAGCGACCGGAGCATCTCGGCGTGGGAGCCGCCGGGCAGGTCGGTGCGTCCGATGGAGCCGGCGAAGAGCAGGTCCCCGGAGAAGAACACGGACGGGACGTCCGCGGCCTCCGGCATCCGGAAGGTCACCGACCCCTTCGTATGGCCGGGCGCGTGCGACACGGTGAAGTCCAGACCGGCCAGCTTCAGCTCGGCCCCGTCGGCGAGCTCGCGGACGTCGTCCGGCTCGCCCACGGTCAGCTCGCCCATCAGCGGCATCCCGATCGAACGCCCGAGGGCCTTCTCCGGGTCGCTCATCATGTAGCGGTCCTCGGGGTGGATCCAGGCGGGTACGTCGTGCGCTCCGCACACCGGGACCACCGAGGCGACATGGTCGATGTGGCCGTGGGTGAGGACGACCGCGACGGGCTTGAGCCGATGCTTGCGAAGCGTCTCCTCGACTCCCTGGGCGGCCTGGTGGCCCGGGTCGATGATGACGCACTCCTCACCCGCGGCGGGGGCGACCAGGTAGCAATTGGTCCCCCAGGCCCCGGCGGGGAACCCGGCAATCAGCACGTTCGTCCTTAGGTAGTCGTCGCCGTCGAGTCGGCCGTCGGGAGGGTTACGGCAGATCAGAGCCTACCGGCGCCCCTCATCCCACAGCGAACCCATATACGGTACGGCCTATCCCAGCCCGGACAGCGGTACCAGAGACGTACAAGGAGACGAGACCCGGTGGTCACGAGCGATCAGCGGCGGCGGCAGCTCGCCAGGGAGAAGTTCGAGCGTCAGCAGCAGCGGCGGGCCCAGGCCCGGCGCAAGTCGCGGCAGCGGGCGGTTGTGATCGGCGCGGCCGTGGCCGTGGTGGCGGCGACCGTCATCGGCCTGGCCGTGGGCGGCGTCTTCGACGGCAAGGAGACCAAGGACCCGGAGGCCACCCCGTCGGCCGCGCCGACGCCCACGCCGAAGCAGTCGCCGTCGCCGGCGATGGCGATCGACCAGAAGGCGAAGTACACCTTCGCGCTGAAGACGAGCGCGGGTGACATCACCTTCGAGATGGACGCGGCGAAGACCCCGCAGACGGTGAACTCGTTCAAGTCGCTCGCCGACAAGAACTACTTCGACAAGACGAAGTGCCACCGGCTGACCACGGAGGGTATCTTCGTGCTCCAGTGCGGCGACCCCGAGGGCACCGGCATGGGCGGCCCCGGCTACACCATCGCGGACGAGAACCTGGACGCGCTGGGCAAGCCCGACGGGACCGGCCGGGTGATCTACCCGGCGGGCACCGTCGCGATGGCCAACACCGGCCAGCCGGGCAGTGGCGGCAGCCAGTTCTTCCTGGTCTACAAGGACAGCCCGCTGACGCCGACGTACACGCCGTTCGGCAAGATCGACGCGGCCGGCCTGAAGGTACTGGAGGAGATCGCCAAGCAGGGTACGGCCGGCGGGCCCGACGGGGCTCCCAAGACCCCGGTGACGATCGAGAAGGGCACGGTCACCCAGAACTGACCGGTCGGAAGACCGCCGGGCCGATATTCCGTCGTGCGGGATGCGGACAGCCGGCCCGGCGGTCGCCTATGTTGGCGTTGTGCAGGGCGGGCGCTGCCCGCCCCAGGAAACTGTGGACGATGCCGGGCGGGGAACCCCCGTACGGGCATCAGGTGGAGGAGGCGCTGTGAGCAGCGACCCGTGGGGCCGCGTCGACGAGACGGGCACCGTGTACGTGCGTACTGCCGATGGCGAGCAGGTCGTCGGCTCGTGGCAGGCGGGCACCCCCGAGGAGGCCCTGGCCTACTTCGAGCGCAAGTACGAGGGGCTGGTGGTCGAGATCGGCCTCCTCGAACGTCGGGTGCGGACCACCGATCTGTCCGCGAAGGACGCGCAGACGGCGATCGACCACCTGCGCACGCAGGTCGACGAGCACCACGCGGTGGGCGACCTCGACGCGCTGAAGGTGCGTCTGGACAAGCTCGTCGCGACGGTGGAGTCGCGCCGCGAGGAGCGCAAGGTCGCCAAGGCCAAGCAGACGGACGAGGCCCGCAAGGCCAAGGAGGAGCTGGTCACCGAGGCGGAGCAGCTGGCGCAGAGCGACCAGTGGCGCTCGGCCGGCGAGCGGCTGCGGGCCCTGGTGGACACCTGGAAGGGTCTGCCGCGCCTGGACCGCAAGTCGGACGACGAGCTGTGGCACCGCTTCTCGCACGCCCGCTCGGCCTTCTCCAAGCGCCGCAAGGCGCACTTCGCCTCGCTGGACGCGCAGCGCGAGGACGCCCGCAAGGCCAAGGAGAAGCTGGTCGCGGAGGCCGAGTCGCTGTCGAAGTCGACCGACTGGGGTCCGACGGCGGCCCGCTACCGCGAGCTGATGGCCGACTGGAAGGCGGTCGGCCGCGCACAGCGCGAGGCGGAGGACGACCTGTGGAACCGCTTCCGCGGCGCCCAGGACGTCTTCTTCGCGGCGCGCGGCGAGGTGTTCGCCGAGCGTGACGCCGAGCAGGTGGAGAACCTCAAGCTGAAGGAGGAGCTGGCCGACGAGGCCGAGAAGCTCGTCCCGGTGCGGGACCTGAAGGCGGCGCGTGCGGCGTTCCGGTCCATCAACGAGCGGTGGGAGGCCATCGGCCACGTGCCGCGCGACGCCCGCCCGAAGGTCGAGGGCCGGATGCACGCGGTCGAGCGTGCCATCCAGGAGTCCGAGGAGGCCGAGTGGCGCCGTACGAACCCGGAGGCGCGGGCCCGCGCCGCGGGTCTGACGGGCCAGCTCCAGGCGGCCGTCGACAAGCTGCGCGAGCAGATCGACGCGGCGCGCGCGGCGGGCAACAACGCCAAGGCGGACAAGCTGGCGCGTGAGCTGGAGGGCCGCCAGGCCCTGCTCGACCAGGCCCTGAAGGGCCTGGAGGAGTTCGGCGGCTGACGCCGCTCCCCTCGTGGTGTGTGCCGGGGCCCGGCGGTGGAATCGTCCACCGCCGGGCCCCGTCGGCGTCACAGGGCCGCGTCAGCCGCCCGGCAGCCGCTCGGCGGAGCCGGTTGTCCCCTCGCAGGCCGCTACGGCCTGCGCGCGGACGTCACGCGGTAGACGTCGTAGACGCCCTCCACGCCGCGGACGGCCTTCAGGACGTGCCCCAGGTGCTTGGGGTCGCCCATCTCGAAGGTGAAGCGGGAGGTGGCCACGCGGTCGCGGGAGGTCTGTACGGCCGCGGAGAGGATGTTGACGTGCTGGTCGGACAGGACCCGGGTGACGTCGGAGAGCAGCCGGGACCGGTCCAGCGCCTCGACCTGGATGGCGACCAGGAACACGGAGGACTGGGTGGGCGCCCACTCGACCTCGAGGATCCGCTCGGGCTGCTGCGAGAGCGAGTCGACGTTGACGCAGTCGGCGCGGTGAACCGATACGCCACTGCCGCGCGTGACGAAGCCGATGATCGGGTCGCCCGGCACCGGGGTGCAGCAGCGGGCCAGCTTGACCCAGACGTCGTCGACGCCCTTGACCACGACCCCCGGGTCGGCGCTGCCGCGGCGCTTGCGGCCGCGCGAGGGCGGGACGCTCTCCTCGATGTCCTCGTTCGCGGCCTCCTCGCCGCCGAGGGCCTGGACCAGCTTCTGTACGACGCCCTGCGCGGCCACGTGGCCCTCGCCGATCGCCGCGTACAGGGAGGAGATGTCGGGGTAGCGCATCTCGTGCGCGAGGGTGACCAGCGAGTCGCCGGTGAGGATCCGCTGGATCGGCAGGTTCTGCTTGCGCATGGCCCGCGCGATGGCGTCCTTGCCCTGCTCGATGGCCTCGTCGCGGCGCTCCTTGGAGAACCAGGCGCGGATCTTGTTGCGGGCGCGCGGCGACTTGACGAAGCCCAGCCAGTCGCGGGACGGGCCCGCGCCCTCGGCCTTGGAGGTGAAGACCTCCACCAGGTCGCCGTTGTCGAGGGTGGACTCCAGCGGGACGAGGCGGCCGTTGACGCGGGCGCCTATGGTCCGGTGGCCGACCTCGGTGTGGACGGCGTACGCGAAGTCGACGGGCGTGGCGCCGGCGGGCAGCGCGATGACGTCGCCCTTGGGCGTGAAGACGAAGACCTCGTTGCGGGAGAGGTCGAAGCGCAGCGAGTCGAGGAACTCGCCGGGGTCCTCGGTCTCCTTCTGCCAGTCCAGCAGCTGGCGCAGCCAGGCCATGTCGTTGACGGTGTCCTGGCCGGCGCTGCCCTTGGCGGCCTGCGGGACGTCGGTGCGGACCTTGGAGGCGCCGGCGACGGTCTGCTGCTTGTACTTCCAGTGGGCGGCGATGCCGTACTCGGCGCGGCGGTGCATGTCGAAGGTGCGGATCTGGAGCTCGACCGGCTTGCCGCTGGGCCCGATGACCGTCGTGTGCAGCGACTGGTACATGTTGAACTTGGGCATCGCGATGTAGTCCTTGAACCGCCCCGGAACCGGGTTCCAGCGGGCGTGGACGGTGCCCAGGGCCGCGTAGCAGTCGCGGACGGTGTCCACCAGGACGCGGATGCCGACCAGGTCGTAGATCTCGGCGAAGTCGCGGCCGCGGACGATCATCTTCTGGTAGACGCTGTAGTAGTGCTTGGGCCGGCCGGTGACGGTGGCCTTGATGCGGGCGGCCCGGAGGTCGACCATCACCTCGTCGGTGACGACGGCGAGGTACTCGTCGCGCTTGGGCGCGCGTTCGGCCACCAGGCGGACGATCTCGTCGTACATCTTGGGGTAGAGGATCGCGAAGGCGAGGTCCTCCAGCTCCCACTTGATCGTGTTCATGCCGAGGCGGTGGGCCAGCGGCGCGTAGATCTCGAGGGTCTCGCGGGCCTTCTTCTCCTGCTTCTCCCGCTTGAGGTAGCGCATGGTGCGCATGTTGTGCAGGCGGTCGGCGAGCTTGATGACCAGGACGCGCGGGTCCTTGGCCATGGCGACGACCATCTTGCGGACGGTCTCGGCCTGCGCGGCCTCGCCGAACTTGACCCGGTCGAGCTTGGTGACGCCGTCGACGAGGAGGGCCACGGCGTCGCCGAAGTCGCGGCGCAGGTCCTCCAGGCCGTACTCGGTGTCCTCGACGGTGTCGTGGAGCAGGCCCGCCATCAGGGTCGCGGGGTCCATGCCCAGCTCGGCGAGGATCGTCGTCACCGCGAGCGGGTGGGTGATGTACGGGTCGCCGCTCTTGCGCTTCTGGCCGCGGTGCCAGCGCTCGGCCACCTGGTAGGCGTTCTCGAGCTGGCGCAGGGTGGCCGTCTCGATCTTCGGGTCGTTGCTGCGGACTATGCGCAGCAGGGGCTCCAGGACCGGGTTGTACGGGTTGGAGCGCTGGACGCCCAGCCGGGCGAGGCGGGCCCGCACCCGGTTGGAGGATCCGCCGGGCTTCAGCGGCGCGGGCTTGGGCGGCGGCGCGAGCGGCGGCTTGGGCGTGGCCCTCTCGGCCGTCGGCTCGGGCTGCGCGGCGGAGAGTGGCTGGACCTCGTCTGGCAAGAGCGCTCCTTCGGGGGTCCCCCCGGACGAAGTCCGGGGGAGGATCCGGTGCCCCGATCAGGTCCGGATAAACCATGGTAGCGAGCCTTCCGCCGACGCGTTCCTCACGGCCACAGGGCGGGACGGCGGGCGGCCCCGGGGAGCGGCCGGGCGGCTGCCGGGACGCTCCCCGAGCAACGCCGGAGCGGCGGGCTCCGGTCGTGTCGACCGGAGCTCCGCCGCTCGGGTGGCTGCCCGACGGTGCGTGCCGTCAGACGGTGATCAGGGCGTCCAGCGGGGCCTCGGCCAGGGCCGGGGCCAGCCGGGCGCGGCCGGGGAGGAAGGACAGCTCCATCAGGACCGCCACTCCCGCGACCTCCGCGCCGGCCCGCCGGATCAGCTGGAGCGAGGCCTCGGCGGTGCCGCCGGTGGCCAGGACGTCGTCGATGACCATGACGCGGTCGCCCGCCGCCAGGTCCTCGGCGTGCACCTCGATCTCGGCGGTGCCGTACTCCAGGTCGTACGCCTGGCTGAGCGTGGCTCCGGGCAGCTTGCCGGCCTTGCGGACCGGTACGAAGCCGATCCCGGCCTGCACGGCCACCGGGGCCGCCAGGATGAACCCGCGCGCCTCCAGGCCGACGATCTTCGTGGCGCCGTACCGGACCGCCAGCGCGGCCAGCGTGTCCGTCAGGGCCGCGAAGGCCTTCGGGTCGGCCAGCAGCGGGGTGATGTCCTTGAACATCACCCCCGGCTTCGGGTAGTCCGGGACGTCCTTGATCCGGCTGAGCAGCAGCGCGCGCGTCTCCTCGGCGATCGCGCTCACCGGCGCCGCCCGGAGGCGCGGCCGGAGCGGCTCTGGGCCACGACCTCCGGCGCGTCCGCGGCGTCGGCGTCGTCCGTGCCCTTGGCGGAGGTGGCGGCGCGCTTGGCGAGCACCCGCTTGGTCAGCGCCTTCATCGCCGGCTCGCGCTCCTTGAGGTCCACGACCAGCGGGGTCGCGATGAAGATCGAGGAGTACGCACCGGCCGCGAGGCCGACGAACAGCGACAGCGAGATGTCGTTGAGCATGCCCGCGTCCAGCAGACCGCCGCCGATGAACAGCAGCGCGGCGACCGGCAGCAGCGCGACGACCGTGGTGTTGATGGAGCGCACCAGGGTGCCGTTGATGCTCTTGTTGGCCAGCTCGCTGTAGGTGAAGCGGGTCTGCTTGGTGATGTCCTTCGTCGACTCCTTGAGACCGTCGAAGACGACGACGGTGTCGTAGAGCGAGTAACCGAGGATCGTCAGCAGACCGATGACCGTACCCGGCGTGACCTCGAAACCGACCAGCGCGTAGATGCCCACGGTGATCGTGAGGTCGTGGATCAGCGCGATGAGCGCCGCGATGGCCATGCGCCACTCGAAGGCGATCGCCAGGTAGATCACGACCAGGATCATGAAGACGCCCAGGCCCGTCCAGGCCTTGTTGGCGATCTGCTCGCCCCAGCTCGGGCCCACCAGGTCGGCGTTGATGTCCCGCTCGGCGACCTTGAGGTCACCGGCCAGCTCGGCCTTGACCTTGTTGGCCTCGGCCGTGTCCAGCGCGGTGATCTGGATGCGCAGGCCACCGTTGCCGAGCTTCTGGACGATCGCCTCGTGGCCGGAGGCCTCCTTGGCGAACTCGCGGGCCTTGGAGTCGGAGACGGTCGTCTTCGGGGTGGTGAAGACGGCACCGCCCTTGAACTCGATGCCCAGGTTCAGGCCCTGGACGGCCAGGGCCACGATCGCCGTGATGGTGATCAGGATGGAAACGCCGTACCAGAGAAAGCGCTTGCCGACGAAGTCGTAGCCGACCTCACCGCGGTACAGCCTGGCGCCGATATCTCCCAGCTTCGACATCTCACGCCTCCTTTGCTTCGACGGGAGCGGAGACGGTACGGCGGGAGCTCCGCAGCGGCGGCTTGGCGCCGAGCCGCTTCGGGTCCAGCCCGGACCACGGGTGACCGCTCGAGAAGAACTTCGTCCGGGCCAGCAGCGTCATGATCGGCTTGGTGAAGAGGAACACCACGACCACGTCGAGGAGGGTGGTCAGACCCAGGGTGAAGGCGAAGCCCTGCACCTTGCCGACGGTGACGACGAACAGCACCGCGGCGGCCAGGAACGAGACGAAGTCCGAGACGAGGATGGTGCGCCGGGCACGCGGCCAGGCCCGCTCCACCGCCGGGCGCAGGGTGCGGCCCTCGCGGATCTCGTCGCGGATGCGCTCGAAGTACACGATGAACGAGTCCGCGGTGATACCGATGGCGACGATCGCACCGCAGACGGCGGGCAGGTTCAGCGCGAAGCCGATGCCCTTGCCGAGCAGCGCCATGATCGTGTACGTCAGGATCGCCGAGACCAGGAGGCTGACGATCGCGATGAACGACAGACCGCGGTAGTAGACCAGCAGGTAGATCACGACGAGCGCCAGACCGATCGCGCCGGCGATCAGGCCGGCCCGCAGCTGCTCGCCACCGAGGGCGGCGGTGACGCTGGTGACGCTGTCCTCGGAGAAGGACAGCGGCAGGGCGCCGTACGACAGCATGTTGCCCAGGTCCTGGGCGGACTGCTGGGTGAAGCCGCCGGAGATCTCGGCGCTGCCACCGGTCAGCGCGGAGCTGACGTACGGGTCGGAGACGACCTGGCCGTCGAGGACGATCGCGAACTGGTTCTGCGGGGACTGCTTGGCGGCGAGCTCACCGGTGACCTTGGCGAAGGCGTCCGCGCCCTTGTCGTTGAACTGCATCGTGACGATCCACATGCCACGCTGCGGGTCGATGACGCCCTTGGCTTCCTTGACGTCCTTGCCCTCGACGGCGACGGGGCCGAGCAGCCACTTGTTCCACGCGCCCTGGCTGTTCTTGCCACAGGCGACGGTGGGCTCCTCGGGCTTGGCGCCCTTGCCGGCGGTGGCCCGCTGGTCCTCCTTGGTGCAGTCCAGCGCGGCGAACTTCGCCTGGAGGTCGGCCGCACCGGCGTCGGCGGCCGGCGGGGTCGGGGCCGGGGTGGCGCCCGGGGTCGCCGTGGCCTTGGGGTCGTCTGCCTTCTTCGACGCGCCCGACGAGGGGGTCGCGCTCGGCGTCGGGGTGCCCGGGGCCTTGAGGGCCTCGCTGAGGGCACGGCCCTGGGAAGTGGCGCTGGACGACGGGGTGGGCGACGGGTTCTTGCCGTCGCCGGCCTTGGGGGCGCCGGAGGCGCCGGCCGACGGCGTCGGCGAGGGTGCGCCCTCGGGGGCGACGGGCTCGCCGCCCGCGACGGCGATGACCGGACGGAAGTAGAGCTGGGCGGTCGTGCCGACCTGGTCCCGCGCCTGCTTCTCGTTCGTCCCCTTGGGGATGTTCACGATGATGTGGTCGGTGCCCTGGGTCTGGACCTCGGCCTCCGAGACACCGAGACCGTTGACGCGGCGCTCGATGATGCCGACCGCCGTGTTCATGTTGGTCTCGTTGATGGCGTTGGGCTTGCCGGGCTCGCTCTTCGCCTTGAGCGTGATGCTCGTGCCGCCCGCCAGGTCGATGCCCAGCCGGGGAGTGGTCTGCCCGGAGATGAACATCCCCGCGGTGAGCGCCACCATCGCGATCAGGATCATCGCCAGGGCTCGCCCCGGCCTCCCCTGAGCCCCCGTGGGCCGCCGGCCCTTCTTCGGTGCTGCCACCTTGTTGTATCTCCCTGTCCAACCGTC
Source organism: Streptomyces sp. NPDC090022 (assembly GCF_044748145.1). Taxonomy (NCBI): domain Bacteria; kingdom Bacillati; phylum Actinomycetota; class Actinomycetes; order Kitasatosporales; family Streptomycetaceae; genus Streptomyces; species Streptomyces sp. NPDC090022. The sequence goes on along the minus strand of NZ_JBIVFN010000006.1, from coordinate 149,237 downwards.
CCGCGCCGGGTGAGCGCGCGGACGGCCACGAAAAATGTGTGGTGGGGACCCCTGCCCCCCGCAGAAGTGGTCACTGCCGGGGACCGCGGCGGCCGCCGGTCAGGCGCCCCGCGGTCCCCCGCCCCGTGCTACTTCGCGCCGGAGCCGCCGTCCGTCTTGCCCTCGGTCGTGCCGGTCTCGTCGTCGGCCTTGGCCTCGGAGGTGCCGGCGGGCTTGTCGGCCGGCCTGTCGGCGGACTCGTCCTTCTTGCCCAGGTCGAGCTTGGGGGCCTCGTCGTCGCCCTTGTCGAGGGTCAGCGAGGAGGCGTCGTCGGGGACGATGGTCGGCTCGGTGCCGTGGACGATGCGGTTGTACTCGGCGTCCTCCAGCACGGCGCCGATGGAGTTCTTCGCGAAGACCGCGTGCACTCCGGGGGCCACTTCCAGGAGGACGGTGTCGTCGTTGACCTCCTTGACGGTGGCGTACATGCCGCCGATGGTGCGCACGCCGGTGCCGGGGGTCATCTGGTCGCGCATCTGTACCGCCTGCTGCTGCTTCTTCTTGGCAGAGCGGGTCATCAGGAACATCGCCCCGATGAGCACGATGAACGGGAGGAAGGTCACGAGACTGTTCACGGGACGGAGTTTCCTTCGCACGACCGCGCCGGAGGAGCGGCCTTGTTTCTACGGGGGTGGGCACGCCGACCTGGACGGTCGGCATCGGCGGAGTCTAGGCGAGTCCGCCGCGATGGAACAACGCCCAGCATGGCACCGCAGTTCCTGGGCACACTAACCTCCGCGCCGTCAAGCCCCGAAGAGGCCCTGTTGTCCGGTCTGCGCCGCGGGCGGCGTCAGCCCCAGGTGGGCCCAGGCCGCCGGGGTGGCCACCCGGCCGCGCGGGGTGCGGGCCAGCAGACCCTCCCTGACCAGGAACGGCTCGGCCACCTCCTCGACCGTCTCGCGCTCCTCGCCGACGGCGACGGCGAGGGTGGACAGGCCCACCGGACCGCCGCCGAACAGCTTGAGCAGGGCCTCCAGCACGGCCCGGTCGAGCCGGTCCAGACCGCGGGCGTCGACCTCGTAGACCTGGAGGGCCTGGCCGGCGACCTCGCGCGTGATCACTCCGTCGGCCCTGACCTGCGCGTAGTCGCGGACGCGGCGCAGCAGGCGGTTGGCGATACGGGGCGTGCCGCGGGAGCGGCCGGCGATCTCGGCGGCGCCGGCGGTGTCGATCTCGACGTCGAGGAGGCGGGCGGAGCGGTGGACGACCCGTTCGAGCTCCTCGGGGGCGTAGAACTCCATGTGGCCGGTGAAACCGAACCGGTCCCGCAGGGGCGGCGGCAGCAGGCCGGCCCGGGTGGTGGCGCCGACCAGGGTGAAGGGCGGCAGCTCCAGGGGGATGGCGGTGGCGCCGGGGCCCTTGCCGACGATCACGTCGACCCGGAAGTCCTCCATGGCCATGTACAGCATCTCCTCGGCGGGCCGGGACATGCGGTGGATCTCGTCGAGGAAGAGGACCTCGCCCTCCTGGAGCGAGGACAGGATGGCCGCGAGGTCGCCGGCGTGCTGGATGGCGGGGCCGGAGGTGATCCGGATGGGCGCGCCCATCTCGGCCGCGATGATCATGGAGAGGGTGGTCTTGCCGAGGCCGGGCGCGCCGGACAGCAGGACGTGGTCGGCGGTGGCGCCACGCTGGCGGGCGGCCTTGAGGACGAGGTCCAGCTGCTGGCGGACCTTCTCCTGTCCGACGAACTCGTGGAGGTCCTTGGGCCGCAGGGCCGCCTCGACGGCGCTGTCCTCACCGTCGGCGGCGGCACCGACGAGCCGTTCCGGCTCGGCGGCTGCTGCGGCGGCGGTGTCGTCGTCCCAGTTCACGGTCTTCTGCCTTCTCGCTTCGCGTGGTCGTCGTGCGGTTCGGTGATCGTACGGTTTCGGCTGGACCGGGCGGGCCGCTGCGCGGAGCCTTCCCCCACCCCGCCCCTTCCCGAACCTGGGGCTCCACCCCAGACCCGGCGCCTCAGACGCCGGCGGGGCTGATGGGTACCGGGCCTCCGCCCCAGACCCCAGCGCCTCGAACGACGGCGGGGCTGGTGGGTGCCGGGGCTCCGGTGGCGCTGTAAGGGCCGCGCAGCGGCACTTCTCAGCCCCGCCGGCGATTGAGGCGCCGGGGGTCCCCCCGGACGGAGTCCGGGGGAGGGCTCGGGGGCGGAGCCCCCGCACTCGCGCCGCGCCGGCGGTCCCGGCGCACCCACCCCCAGCCTCGCGGGCGTTCGAGGCGCTGGGGGCCCCGAACGGAGTCCGGGGGCGGGGCCCCCGATCAGGGTCAGCGGGTGCGGTTCAGGGATTGCAGGGCCGCCCGCAGGAGCTGCGGGACCGGCGCCGAGCCACCGGCGGCGATGGCGGCCTCCGCCTGCGGCGTCACCGCCGCCACCGCGTCGTCCGCCTCCCGCGCCGCGTACCCCAGCCCGATCAGCGCCGTCGCCAGCTGCTCGGTCCACGGGGCCGGACCGGCGGCCGCGGCGCCCCGCTGGGCGCCGACCAGCCCGCCGGTGCCGACCGGCGCGCCGAGCTTGTCCTTCAGCTCCAGCAGCAGCTTCTGCGCGCCCTTCTTGCCGATCCCGGGCACCGCCGTCAGCGCCTTCTCGTCCCCGCTCGCCACCGCGACCCGCAGCGCGTCCGGGCTGTGCACGCCGAGCATGGCCTGGGCCAGGCGCGGGCCGACGCCGCTGGCGGTCTGGAGCAGTTCGAAGACCTGCCGCTCGTCGTCGTCGGCGAAGCCGAACAGGGTGAGCGAGTCCTCCCGTACGACGAGGGAGGTGGCCAGCCGCGCCGGCTCGCCCACGCGCAGGCCGGCGAGGGTGTGGGGGGTGCACTGCACGGCCATGCCGACGCCCCCGACCTCGATCACGGCGGTGGTGGGGGCGAGCGCGGCGACCGGGCCGCTCACGAAGGCGATCATCGGGTACGGCCTCTCACTGCGGATGCGTGCTGGGCGACCGCCTGTTGCAGGCGGTTCTGGGCGGGGGCGCGCCAGATGTGACAGATGGCGAGGGCGAGCGCGTCCGCCGCGTCGGCGGGCTTGGGCGGGGCGGCCAGCCGCAGCAGCCGGGTCACCATGGCGCCGACCTGGGCCTTGTCGGCCCGTCCGCTGCCGGTGACGGCCGCCTTGACCTCGCTGGGGGTGTGCAGCGCGACGGGTATCCCGCGCCGCGAGGCGCACAGCATGGCGACCGCGCTGGCCTGGGCGGTGCCCATCACCGTGCGCACGTTGTGCTGGCTGAACACGCGCTCCACCGCGACCAGTTCCGGCCGGTACTCGTCGAGCCATGTCTCGATGCCCCGCTCGATCTCGACCAGCCGCTGCCCGATGCCGGCCTCCGCGGGCGTACGGACGACACCTACCCCGAGCATCGTCAGGGGCCGGCCCGCGACGCCCTCGACGACGCCGACACCGCACCGGGTCAGGCCCGGGTCCACCCCGAGAACGCGCACAGCCCCTCCTCCGCCCGCTCGTCCGCCAGTTCGTGCAGGCTAACGCGTGCCACCGACAACGCGGCGGGCCGACGGGGGGTGTGTCCCCGTCGGCCCGCCGTGGTCACGTTCTCGCCGGTCAGGCGTCGACCTTCGCCATGACCTCGTCCGAGACGTCGAAGTTGGCGAAGACGTTCTGGACGTCGTCGCTGTCCTCGAGGGCGTCGATCAGCTTGAACATCTTGCGCGCGCCCTCCTCGTCGAGCTCGACCTGCATGGTCGGGACGAAGCTGGACTCGGCCGAGTCGTAGTCGTAGCCGGCCTCCTGGAGCGCGGAACGGACCGCGACCAGGTCGGTGGCCTCGCTGATGATCTCGAAGGACTCACCGAGGTCGTTGACCTCCTCGGCGCCCGCCTCGAGGACCGCGCCGAGGACGTCGTCCTCGGTCAGCTCGCCCTTGGGCAGCACGACGACGCCCTTGCGGTTGAACAGGTACGAGACCGAGCCCGGGTCGGCCATGGAGCCGCCGTTGCGGGTCATGGCGACACGGACGTCGGAGGCGGCGCGGTTGCGGTTGTCGGTGAGGCACTCGATGAGCACCGCGACACCGTTCGGGCCGTAACCCTCGTACATGATCGTCGCGTAGTCGACGCCACCGGCCTCGAGACCACCGCCGCGCTTGACCGCGGAGTCGATGTTCTTGTTCGGGACCGAGCTCTTCTTCGCCTTCTGGATGGCGTCGAAGAGGGTCGGGTTGCCGTCCGGGTCGGCGCCGCCCGTACGGGCCGCGACCTCGATGTTCTTGATCAGCTTCGCGAAGAGCTTGCCGCGCTTGGCATCGATCACGGCCTTCTTGTGCTTCGTCGTAGCCCATTTAGAGTGGCCGGACATCCGCCTGTCTCCTTCGCGTAACCAACAATGTTCGTCCCCGATCCTACCGGGAGCGGATTACAGCCCGGCGCGCACCATGTCGACGAAGTACGCGTGAACGCGTTCGTCGCCGGTGAGTTCCGGGTGGAAGGACGTGGCGAGCACGTTGCCCTGGCGGACGGCGACGGTGTGACCGTCGTACGTCGCGAGCACCTCGGCGGCGGCGCCGACCGACTCGACCCACGGGGCGCGGATGAAGACGCCCTCGACGGGGCCGCCCTCGATGCCCGCGAAGTCGATCTTCGCCTCGAAGGACTCGTTCTGGCGGCCGAAGGCGTTGCGCCGGACGATCATGTCGACGCCGCCGAGCGTCTCCTGGTCCTCACGGCCGTCCAGGATCTTGTCGGCGAGCATGATCATGCCGGCGCAGGTGCCGTAGACGGGCATGCCGGCCTTCACGCGCTCGCGCAGCGGCTCGAGCATGCCGAACAGGACGGCGAGCTTGGACATGGTCGTCGACTCGCCGCCGGGGATGACGAGGGCGTCGACCTCGGCGAGCTCCTCGGGGCGCCGGACCGGCCTGGCCACGGCGTCCGCCGCGGCCAGGGCGATCAGGTGCTCCCGTACGTCGCCCTGGAGGGCCAGGACACCGATGACGGGGTTGCTCATGACGACTACCAGCCGCGGTTGGCGTAGCGCTCGGCCTCGGGGAGGGTGTCGCAGTTGATGCCGACCATGGCCTCGCCCAGGTTGCGGGACGCGTCCGCGATGATCTTCGGGTCGTCGTAGAAGGTGGTGGCCTTCACGATGGCGGCGGCGCGCTTGGCCGGGTCGCCGGACTTGAAGATGCCGGAGCCGACGAAGACGCCCTCGGCGCCGAGCTGGCGCATCAGCGCGGCGTCGGCCGGGGTGGCGACGCCACCGGCGGAGAACAGCACGACCGGGAGCTTGCCGAGCTCGGCGACCTCCTTGACGAGCTCGTACGGGGCGCGCAGCTCCTTGGCGGCGGCGTACAGCTCGTTGTTGTCGAAGCCGCGCAGCTTGGCGATCTCGTTCTTGATCTGGCGCAGGTGGCGGACGGCCTCGACGACGTTGCCGGTGCCGGCCTCGCCCTTGGAACGGATCATGGCCGCGCCCTCGGCGATGCGGCGCAGGGCCTCGCCGAGGTTGGTGGCGCCGCAGACGAAGGGGGTGGTGAACGCCCACTTGTCGGAGTGGTTGACCTCGTCGGCCGGGGTGAGGACCTCGGACTCGTCGATGTAGTCCACGCCGAGGGACTGCAGGACCTGGGCCTCGACGAAGTGGCCGATGCGGGACTTGGCCATGACCGGGATCGAGACGGCCTCGATGATCTCTTCGATCATGTTCGGGTCGGACATGCGCGCCACGCCGCCGTCCTTGCGGATGTCGGCCGGGACCCGCTCCAGGGCCATGACGGCCACGGCGCCCGCGTCCTCGGCGATCTTCGCCTGCTCGGCGTTGACCACGTCCATGATCACGCCGCCCTTGAGCTGCTCGGCCATGCCGCGCTTGACGCGGGCGGTGCCGGTCTCGGGGGACTGGGGGGTGGTGGGAAGCGTGCTCACGGGGTGACCTCACTCGAAGGGAAGACGGTGCTGCGGGTACCTGGCGGGGTACCGGTACGGGTGCATGACGCCGGTACCTGGCTGAGGTAACCGTCCCCGAAGGGTCCACTGCAAGGGCCAATGTGGAGCTGGTGGCTCCTTTCAAGTTGGCCTCGAGGTACAACTACGGCCGGTCGGCCAGGTCCGCGGGCGGTTCGTCGTCCATCTCGAAGGCCAATGGGAACGGGGCGTGGCCGGCGAGCCGGAACCAGCGGACCTTGCGGTGCCGGCGCAGCGCGCGGGCGGCGCGGACGGCGTCGTTGTGGAACCGCCGGGCCATGGGAACCCGGCGGACGGCCGCGGCCAGCTCCTCGGCGGCCTGCTCGCCTCCCGGCGCCTCCTTGAGGGCCTCGACCTGGTCGGCGTCGGCGAAGACCGCGCGCAGGGCCTGGCTGAGCTCGCTCTCGGCGACCTCGCGGTGCTCCTCCTCGGCCTGGCGGGCGCCGTGGGCGGCCTCGTACAGGACGAGGGAGGAGGCGGGGTCGAGCACGCCGGAGGTGGCCACCTCCAGCACCACCGAGGCGCGCCGGACCAGCTGCGCGTCGAGGGCGGCGCGGGCGGCGTCCATCCGGGAGTGCAGCCGGTCGAGGCGGCCGGCGGTCCAGCTGAGGTAGACCCCGATCACGGCGAGCGCGAGGGCGACCCATACGAGCGTTTCGATCACGCCGCGCGACACTACCGCCTCCCCCGCCCGATCCCGAACCGCCGCCCGCTCCGTCCGCCACCCGGCGGCCCCGCGCCCGTTCCGTGCAACCCGCGCGCCGTCCGGCTACGGCGCCGGCGGGACCTGGGGGCGCGTGCCCAGGCCCAGGCGGGTGCGGAGGCTGACGCGTTCGTCGGTGGCCACCGACGCCGCGCCGTCCGTCACCGTCTCGTAGACCGCCAGGATGTCCGCCCCGACCGTCGACCAGTCGAAGCGGCGGACGTGGGCCGAGCCCCGCCCGCTCAGTTCCGCGCGGCGCTCGGGCGAGCGCAGCAGGGCGATCGCCGCGGCCGCCAGCGAGCGCGGGTCCTCGTTCGTGAACAGCTCGCCCGCCGACCCCTGGTCCAGGACCTGCGCGAAGGCGTCCAGGTCGGAGGCGAGCACGGCGGCGCCCGCCGACAGCGCCTCGACCAGGATGATCCCGAAGCTCTCGCCGCCGGTGTTGGGGGCGACGTAGACGTCCACGCTGCGCAGCAGCCGCGCCTTGTCCTCGTCCGAGACCATGCCGAGGAACTCCACCCGCGCCCGCAGCTCGGGCGGCAGGGAGGCCACCGCCTCCTCCTCGTCGCCCCGCCCGGCCACCAGCAGGCGTACGTCCGGGCACGCGGCGACGATCTCCGGGAACGCCGCCATCAGCACCGGCAGCCCCTTGCGTGGCTCGTCGATCCGCCCGATGAAGCCGAGCGTCATGCCGGACCAGTCCGGCCGCGGCTCGGCCCGTGCGAAGAAGTCGACGTCGACGCCGTTGGGGATCACCACGGCGTCCCCGCCGAGGTGCTCCACGAGCGTGCGCCGGGCGTACTCGCTGACCGCGATCCGCGCGCTGATCTTCTCCAGCGCCGGCTGGAGGATGGGGTACGCCGCGATCATCGCCCGCGAGCGCGGGTTGGACGTGTGGAAGGTGGCCACGATCGGCCCCTGCGCCGCCCAGCACGACAGCAGGCCCAGCGAGGGCGAGGCCGGCTCGTGGATGTGGATCACGTCGAAGGCGCCGTCGTGCAGCCACCGCCGCACCCGGGCCGCCGACAGGAAGCCGAAGTTCAGCCGGGCCACCGAGCCGTTGTACGGCACCGGCACCGCCCGGCCGGCCGAGATCACGTACGGCGGCAGCGGGGTCTCGTCGTCCGCCGGTGCCAGGACCGACACGTCGTGGCCGAGCCCGATCAGGTGCTCCGCCAGGTCGCGGATGTGGAACTGGACGCCGCCCGGCACGTCCCAGGAGTACGGGCAGACGATGCCGATCTTCACTCCGACCGCTCCTGAAGGTCCGCCAGCCACAGCCGCTGGAGCATGTGCCAGTCCTGCGGGTGCGCGGCGATGCCGGAGGCGAAGGCGTCGGCCATCGCCTGCGTCATGGCCGCGGTCTTCGCCACCCGGGTGCCGCTCTCCGGCTCCGGCACCGCCGGGTGGATCCGGCCGTGCATCGTCGGCGTCTCCCCGTACCAGAGGGTCACCGGCATCAGCAGCGCCCCGGTCTGCTGGGCCAGCAGCGCCGGCCCGGCCGGCATCCGCGCCCTCGCGCCGAAGAAGTCGACCTCGACCCCCGACGAGGACAGGTCCCGGTCGGCGACCAGGCAGATGAGCCCGCCGGCCCGCAGCCGCCGGGCCAGGGTGCCGAAGGCGGCCCCGCCGCTGTGCGGCAGCACCTCCATGCCCAGGCTCTCGCGGTAGGCGACGAACCGGTCGTACAGGGACTCGGGCCTCAGCCGCTCGGCGACCGTCGTGAACGGCACGCCCAGGTGCGAGGTGACCCAGGCGCCCGCCAGGTCCCAGTTGGCCAGGTGCGGCAGCGCGACGATCACCCCGCGGCCGGTCGCCAGCGCCTCCTTCAGGAGGTGGTCGTCCTCGATGCGCACCTCGGTGCCGAACCGCTTCGGATCCATGGCGGGCAGCCGGAAGGACTCCATCCAGTAGCGCATGTACGAGCGCATGCCCGCCTGGGACAGCCGGCGCAGCTCCTCGGGGCCGGCATCCGGCACCACCCGGGCCAGGTTGGACTCCAGCCGGGCCACGCTCTTGCCGCGCCGCTTCCACGCGTAGTCCGCGATGCGGCGGCCCAGTGCGGTGGCCGCCGGCTCGGGAAGCTTCTTCACCCCGGCCCAGCCGAGTCCGTACAGCCCGTCGGTGAGGCGGTCCTGGACGCTCCCCATCAGGCGGTGCCGCCCTGCTGCGCGGAGGACGCCGGCGGGCCGGTCGGCCCCGTCGGCCCGGCGGGCCCCGACGGCGCCTGCGGCGGGTTCGCCGCGTCGGCCTCGGCCGCCTCCCGGCGTACGGTCACCACCCGCTGGATCAGCGTGACCAGCGAGCCCACCGCCACCAGCCACAGCGCCACCGGCAGGAGCACGCCGAGCCAGGACGGCGCCCCGAAGGTCTGCAGGCCCGACAGGCCGGCCGCGACCAGCGAGATCACCAGGCGTTCGGCCCGCTCCACGAGCCCGTTGACGGCCACCGGCAGCCCGATCGACTCCCCGCGGGCCTTGGTGTACGACACCACCTGGCCGCTCGCGAGGCAGAAGATCGACACGGCGCACAGCACGTTGTCGTTTCCGAGCCCGGCGTACCAGAGCGCGAGTCCGCCGAAGATGGCCGCGTCCGCGACCCGGTCCAGCGTCGAGTCCAGGAACGCGCCCCAGCGGCTGGAGATCCCCGCCTGCCGGGCCATGTTCCCGTCGACCAGGTCGGAGAAGACGAAGAGCGTGATCGTGATCGTGCCCCAGAAGAACTCGCCCCGGGGGAAGAAGACCAGCGCACCCGCGACGACTCCGGCCGTGCCGATCAGTGTGACCGCGTCCGGGCTCACCCCCCGGCGGAGCAGAAACGCGGCGAACGGTGTGAGAACACGCGTGAAGAATGCACGCGCGTACTTGTTCAGCATGGCCTTCCCGGAGGGTCGCTGGGCCGCACGGCCACCACGGCCACCGGCTGGCCCATCGTAGCCAGCGCCCCGGGCCCGCGACGCCGCGCACCCTCCGGTTCGCGTCGCGTCCGCCGCGGTTCATCTCGCCGACGGTCCGCGGTACGACGTATGGACGGAGTGTGACGGCGGTGCGAAGCTCGAAGGATCTCATCCTCCTCACCGTTGCAACGGGAGGCACGAGCATCATGGGCGACAAAGCACAGCAATCCGGAGCCGCCGGCAGGGCACCGGCGGTCGACCGCCCCGCGTCCCTGCGGAACGTGGTGCTGGTCGGCCACACCGGAGCCGGCAAGACCACGCTGGTCGAGGCCCTGGCCCTGACCTCCGGCGCCGTGAACCGCGCCGGCCGGGTCGAGGACGGCGGCACCGTCTCGGACTACGACGAGATCGAGCACCGCCAGCAGCGCTCGGTCCAGCTCTCCCTCGTCCCCGTCGAATGGGGCGGGATCAAGATCAATATCCTGGACACCCCCGGATACGCCGACTTCGTCGGGGAACTCAGGGCCGGTCTGCGCGCCGCGGACGCGGCCCTTTTCGTCGTCTCGGCCGCCGAGGGCCCCGACGGCCTGGCCGGGGCGACGCGGATGGTGTGGGACGAGTGCGAGGCCGTCGGCATGCCGCGCGCCATCGTCGTCACCCATCTGGAGGCATCCCGCTCCGACTACGCACAGATGACGTCCGTGTGCGGCGAGCTGTTCGGCGCCGACGACCCCGACGCCGTCCTCCCCCTCTACCTGCCCCTGTACGGGCCCGTCGGCGCCGACGGCCACCGGCCCGTGGCGGGGCTGCTCGGCCTGCTCTCGCGGCGCGTGTACGACTACACCTCCGGCGAGCGCGTCGAGCGCGACCCCGGGCCCGAGGAGCTCGCGCTCATCACCGAGGCCCGTGCCCGGCTCATCGAGGGGATCATCGCCGAGAGCGAGGACGAGACCCTCATGGACCGCTACCTCGGCGGCGAGGACATCGACGTCAAGACCCTGGTGGACGACCTGGAGCGGGCCGTCGCCCGCGGCACCTTCCACCCCGTCCTGATGGCCGCCCCGGCCACCGACGGCGGCCGCCAGGGCCTGGGCACGGTCGAGCTCCTGGAACTGATCACCGGCGGCTTCCCCACCCCGCTGGAGCGGGCCCCCGTCCCCGTCACCACGCCCGCCGGCGCCACCCGCCCGGAGGTCGTCTGCGATCCCGACGGGCCGCTGGTCGCCGAGGTCGTCAAGACCTCCTCCGACCCCTACGTCGGCCGTGTCTCCCTCGTCCGGGTGTTCTCCGGCACCCTGCGCCCCGACGAGACCGTGCACGTCTCGGGGCACGGGCTGGCCGACCGGGGGCACGAGGACCACGATGTCGACGAGCGCGTCGGCGCCCTCACCGCCCCCTTCGGCAAGCAGCAGCGCACCCTGGCCCGGGCCATCGCCGGCGACCTGGCCTGCGTGGCGAAACTCACCCGCGCCGAGACCGGCGACACCCTCTCCGCCAAGGACGCCCCGCTCCTGATGGAGCCCTGGGACATGCCGGACCCGCTGCTGCCGCTGGCCATCGAGGCCCACAGCAAGGCCGACGAGGACCGGCTCAGCCAGGGCCTGGCCCGGCTGGTCGCCGAGGACCCCACCATGCGGCTGGAGCAGAATCCGCACACCCGCCAGGTGGTCCTGTGGTGCCTGGGCGAGGCCCATCAGGACGTCGCGCTGGAGCGGCTGCGCACCCGGTACGGCGTCCAGGTCGACCCCGTCCCCCACAAGGTGAGCCTGCGCGAGACCTTCGGCGACCGGGCCGCCGGGCGCGGCCGGCACGTCAAGCAGAGCGGCGGCCACGGCCAGTTCGCCATCTGCGAGATCGAGATCGAGCCGCTGCCCCCGGGCAGCGGGATCGAGTTCGTCGACAAGGTGGTCGGCGGCGCCGTGCCGCGTCAGTTCATCCCCTCCGTCGAGAAGGGGGTGCGCGGCCAGGCGGCCCGCGGGGTCGCCGCCGGGTACCCGCTGGTCGACGTACGCATCACCCTCCTGGACGGCAAGGCGCATTCGGTGGACTCCTCCGACGCCGCCTTCCAGACCGCGGGCGCCCTCGCCCTGCGCGAGGCGGCCGCCGAGGCGCGGATCCACCTGCTGGAGCCGGTCGCCGAGCTCACCGTGATCGTTCCCGACGGCTATGTGGGGCCCGTGATGAGCGATCTCGCCGGCCGGCGCGGCCGGGTGGTCGGCACCGAGCAGGCGGGCAACGGCCGGACCCTGGTCCGTGCCGAGGTCCCCGAGATCGAGATCGACCGGTACGCCGTCGAGCTGCGCTCGGTCTCGCACGGCACCGGCCGGTTCAGCCGCGCGTACGTGCGCCACGAGGCGATGCCGGCCCAGCTCGCGGAGAAGATTCGCGAACAGGCGGAGAAGGGAACCCAGTTGTCATAGCGTAGAGGGCCGCCCACCCAACCAGCTTGCGGTGGGCGGCATTTCCCTGTCCCATGACCATGGGCGGAGAAGGACACAGCACGACAGTGGGGGCGGAATGGCGGACGACGGCTTCGATTTCAGTCCCGGGGCTCAGATCCCCGTCCAGGGCGGCGGCAGCCAGTCGGTGGCGACGAACGCGCTGGCGTCGGTCGCGTACCGCGACGGCGCCCAGGACTCCAAGCTCGTCAAGATCCTCGATGCCAACAACGAGTACCACGAGTCCACCGTGAAGAAGGGCAAGCTCTCGCTCTTCGAGCCCAGCCTCGGCGAGGCGTACTGCCGCGCCGTCGAGAGCCGGCTGCTGGGGGCGGGCCGCAAACCGGTGATCCAGTCCTTCGGCGCCGACCCGCAGACCGTCGTCGAGCACTGCCTGGCCGCCTCCAACATCCGCAGGGCGCGCGACCGCAAGCTGATGCTGATCACGCTCGTGTGCGGGGTGCTGTTCCTGCCCGGACTGCTGCTCTGGCTGGGCCTGTTCCAGCTGCGCAAGACCCTCGCCAACAGCGAGGGCAAGCGCTCCTCCTGGCTGGGCACCGTGGTCCTGATCGGCATCGGCGTCCTGGCCCTGGTGATGATGTTCCGGCTGCCGTACACCGGCTTCTGGGCCTACTACCTGCGCGGCATGATCATCGCTCCCGCCGTCGGCTGGTTCCTCGCCCGCCGGCTGTGCGAGTCCACCGCGCTCGACCTGCGCTCGCGCTGGGACGGCCTGCTCTCGGGCGGCGGCGTCCCCGCCAAGATCCCCGAGGCGGTCCCCGGGGACCCGGCGGACAAGGCCGCCGAGGACCTGCGCCAGCAGCTCGCCAGGCTCACCGCCGAGGACCGCAGCAACTCCGTCTTCTACGCCGGCCCCAAGGGCATACTCGGCATGGGCAGCCGCTGGGGCAGCTGGCAGATGGCCGAGGAGCTCGTGCCCCGGGCCGATCTCGCCGAGATCCACCCGTTCCGCAGCTGGGACGTCGTCCGCGCCATCCACGACCAGCTCGGGCGGATCGAGCGCGGCCCGCTGCACACCGGCGGCTTCCCCGCCCCCAGCATCAAGCACTGGATCGTCATCCCGGTCGGCGAGAAGGCCGGGGAGGTCTCCCGGCCCAGCGGCGACGGCGTGCACGACTTCCAGGTCAAGCCGCACGAGGTCACCCGGATCTGCAACGAGCAGCAGTTCAACGCGGGCAACCGGCACTACCTGGGCATCCAGTGGCCGCTGTGGGACGGCCAGCTGGTGATCACGATGATGGTCACGGTCACCGTGCTCTACCAGACCCTGCGTGTGGAGGTCACCGGTCACGCCCTGGGCCCGGTGCACGGCCTGTTCACCAGCAAGTCCGAGCCCGAGAAGGTCGCGGTCCCCAAGACGATCCGGTTCTGGGAGACCACCGAACGCGTCCTGCCGGTGTGCAGCACCACCGAGGTCGTCCGCCTCATGGTCCGCGCCCCGCTCACCTGGTACCCGCCGCTGCTGGAGTGGCTGGGCGGCAAGCTGGTCCTGCCCGAGCCCTTCGGCGTCCGGCACGTGTGGGCCGGCTCGATGTGGCGCCACCGGTTCATGGTGGACGACGTCATGCGCTCCGCCACCCCGGTGCTGCGGCTGGTGCACACCGCCGCGATCAAGGTCCTGAACGACAACGGCTGCGACACCGAGAAGTTCGCGAACCGGTCGTCGGTGGTCAGCGGCATGATCCAGGAGCCGGCACCGCGCAAGGCGGATCTCTACGACGCGTGACGCGCCGGACGGCTGCGGGGCCAGCCGCCCCGGTGGACGCCCCGGGCGTCCGCCGGGGCGTCGGCGTACCCGCCGGGGCCGGTCCGGCGGATCATGGCGGGACGGACGCTAGTCGTTCGGCCAGGCGTCCGCGAGCATCGCGCGGGTGTCCGCCAGGAGCTGGGGCAGCACCTTGGTGTGGCCCACGACCGGCATGAAGTTCGTGTCCCCGCCCCAGCGGGGGACGATGTGCTGGTGCAGGTGGGCGGCGATGCCCGCACCGGCCGCCGCGCCCTGGTTCATGCCGATGTTGAAGCCGTGCGCCCCGGAGGCCTTGCGCAGCGCGACCATCGCCCGCTTGGTGAGGTCGGCGAGCTCGAGGGTCTCCGGGCCGTCCAGGTCGGTGTAGTCGGCGACGTGCCGGTACGGGACGACCATCAGGTGGCCGCCGTTGTACGGGTAGAGGTTGAGCACGGCGTACACGTGCTTGCCGCGGGCCACGACCAGGCCGTCCCCGTCCGACATCTCCGGGATCCCGCAGAAGGGACAGCCGTCGCCGGCCTCCGGGCCGGTCGGCTTGTTCTCCCCCTGGATGTACGCCATCCGGTGAGGCGTCCACAGCCGCTGGAACGCGTCCTGCGTGCCCACACCGATCTGCTGCTCCGGCTCAGTCGTCATGGGATGCAGCATATGACCTTGTCCCGGTCGGGCGTGTCGCCGGGGCGAGTACCGGCACAGGGCCCGCGATGCTGGGGTCATGCACGCTGAACCCGAGACCCGCGACCAGGCCTGGGAGCGCCGCACCGAGGTGCCGCTGTTCTTCGCCTCGCTGCTCTTCCTCACCGGGTACGCGGTCCGCGTGCTCGCCGAGGGGTACCCCGTCCTGCGTGGCATCGGCCTGTTCGTGACCCTGGGGACCTGGCTCTGCTTCATCGTGGACTTCCTGGTGCGGATGGCCTTGAGCCGCGAGCGGCCGCTGCGGTTCATCCGCCGGCACTGGCTGGACAGCCTCGTCGTCCTGCTGCCGACCCTGCGGCCGCTGCGCGTGGTCAAGGTCCATGACGCGTTCCAGGCCCGCCGGGACCACCCGCGCAGCGGCCTCTACCCGCGCGTGATCACGTACGCGGGGCTCTCGTCGGTGATCCTGGGCTTCTCCGGGGCGCTCGGGATCTACCACAACGAGCGCACGGACCCGGCCTCCCCGATCCGGACGTTCGGGGACTCGCTGTGGTGCGTGGTCCAGACGCTGACGACGGTCGGCTACGGGGACGTGGCCCCCGTGACCGTGACCGGGCGGCTGATCGCGACCGCCCTGATGGTCTCCGGGCTGGCCCTGCTGGGAGCGGTGACGGGTTCCTTCTCGTCCTGGCTGATCCAGGTCTTCCGCCGGGAGGACGAGGAGGGGCCCCCGGAGAGCGGAAGTTCTCCGGGAGCCCCTCGGTAGCGCGGTCACACCGCTCAGACCTGGACGCGGTCCTCGACGACCTTGACCAGCTTGGCCAGCGCCTCGTCACGGGGGATGCCGTTCTCCTGCGAACCGTCGCGGTAGCGGAAGGAGACGGTGCCGGCGGCCATGTCCTCGTCGCCGACGATGATCATGAACGGCACCTTGAGCTTCTGGTGGTTCCTGATCTTCTTCTGCATCCGGTCCGACGAGGCGTCCACGTCGACCCGCAGGCCCTTCTTCTTCGCGTCGGCGGCGAACTCCCGCAGGTACTCCACGTGCCCGTCGCCGATCGGGATGCCGATCGCCTGGACCGGGGCCAGCCACGGCGGCATGGCACCGGCGTAGTGCTCCAGCAGCACCGCGAAGAACCGCTCGATGGAGCCGAACAGCGCGCGGTGGATCATGACCGGGCGCTGGCGGGAGCCGTCCGGGCCGGTGTACTCCAGGTCGAAGCGCTCCGGCAGGTTGAAGTCGAGCTGCACGGTCGACATCTGCCAGGTGCGGCCGATGGCGTCACGGCACTGCACCGAGATCTTCGGGCCGTAGAAGGCGGCGCCGCCCGGGTCCGGGACCAGCGGCAGGCCCTGCTTCTCGGCGACCTGCTGGAGGACGGCGGTCGCCTCCTCCCAGACCTCGTCCGAGCCGACGAACTTCTCCGGGTCCTTGGTGGACAGCTCCAGGTAGAAGTCGGTCAGACCGTAGTCGCGCAGCAGGTTCAGCACGAAGGTGAGCGTGCGGTCGAGCTCCTCCGCCATCTGCTCACGGGTGCAGTAGATGTGCGCGTCGTCCTGGGTGAAGCCGCGGGCGCGGGTCAGGCCGTGCACGACGCCGGACTTCTCGTACCGGTACACGGTGCCGAACTCGAACAGGCGCAGCGGCAGCTCACGGTACGAACGCCCGCGCGCGTCGAAGATCAGGTTGTGCATCGGGCAGTTCATGGGCTTGAGGTAGTAGTCGGTACCACCGTCGAGCTGCATGGGGGGGTACATGCCCTCCGCGTACCAGTCCAGGTGACCGCTCTTCTCGAAGAGCGCGCCCTTGGTGGCGTGCGGGGAGTAGACGAACTCGTAGCCCTCCTCCTCGTGCCGGCGGCGCGAGTAGTCCTCCATGACCCGGCGGATGATGCCGCCGCGCGGGTGGAAGACGGCCAGGCCCGAGCCGATCTCGTCCGGGATGGAGAAGAGGTCCAGCTCGTTGCCGAGCTTGCGGTGGTCGCGCTTCTCGGCCTCGGCGAGGAAGTCGAGGTGGGCCTTGAGCTCGTCCTTCGAGGGCCAGGCGGTGCCGTAGATGCGCTGGAGCATCGGGTTCTTCTCGCTGCCGCGCCAGTAGGCGGCCGCGTTGCGCATCAGCTTGAACGCCGGGATGTTCCGGGTGGTGGGCAGGTGGGGACCGCGGCAGAGGTCCTTCCAGCACAGCTCGCCGGTCTTGGCGTCGAGGTTGTCGTAGATGGTCAGCTCGCCGCCGCCCACCTCGACGTCCGCGCCGTCATCGCTCGACGCGGAGCCCTTGATGCCGATGAGCTCCAGCTTGTACGGCTCGTCCGCGAGCTCCTCGCGCGCCGCCTCGTCGGTGACGACGCGGCGGGCGAAGCGCTGGCCGCGCTTCTGGATCTCCTGCATCTTCTTCTCGATGGCCTTGAGGTCCTCCGGGGTGAAGGGCCGGGCCACGTCGAAGTCGTAGTAGAAGCCGTCCCGCACCGGCGGGCCGATGCCCAGCTTGGCCTCGGGGAAGAGCTCCTGCACGGCCTGCGCCATGACGTGCGCGGTCGAGTGGCGCAGGATGTTCAGGCCGTCCTCGGAGGAGATCTCCACCGGCTCGACGGTCTCGCCGTCCCTGACCTCGTACGCGAGGTCCTTCAGCTCGCCCGCGACGCGCGCGGCGACGACGGTGCGCTCGCCGGGGAAGAGATCGGCCGCCGTGGTGCCCGTGGTCACCACGCGCTCTTCCCGCTCGGAATCGCGTTGGATGATCACACGGACGTCTGACACCGGTTTCTCCTGACCTGTCGGGGGCGCCGCAGTGGTCACTGCGCGCGGGAGGAATCGTACCGAGCCGCGGTGGCCGCCCGCGAAACGGATAACGCGTGGACCACGATGACCGTGCCCGGCTAGCGTGGGCGGCCGTTCGAAGGGACCCTTTCATGCCTGACGTGCTCGTACGCCCGCTGGACGTCTCCGACGCGGCCACCGCCGCCGCCGTGCACCGGGTCGGCCGCGCCGCCTACGCCGTGGAGGCCGCCCTGATCGGCTTCGACGGCATCCCGGCGCTGCGCGAGGAGGTCGAGGAGATCCCCGCCCTGCCGCTGACCTGGATCGGCGCGGTCGCCGCCGACGGGTCCATCGCCGGGTTCCTGGCCTGGGAGGAGGGCGCGGACGGCGGTGTCTGCATCGACCGGCTGTGCGTGGATCCCGGCCGGTTCCGCCAGGGCATCGCCTCGCTGCTGCTGCGCCACCTGCTGGACGGCCTGCCGGCCGGACGTGCCGTGGAGGTCACCACCGGCGCCGCGAACGCCCCGGCGCTCACCTTGTACGAACGGCTGGGCTTCGTGCGCGGCGCCGACTTCGAGCCCGTACCGGGCCTGCGGATGGCCTCGTTCACCCGCCGTCCGGTACCGGCGCGCCTGGTCCCGCTGCTGGAGCAGTTCGACCACGCGGCCGGCCGGCTGGCCGACCGGCTGGCGGCGCCGCTGCGCGACAGCGGCAACGGTCTGCCGGTCGGGAACACGCCGCTGACCGACGCCGAGTACCTGTGGGAGCCGGTGCCCGGCTGCTGGTCGGTACGGCCGAGGGCGGCGGGCCCCGGTCCCCGCGCCACCGTCCTGGCCGGCGCCGGTGACCACGGCCGCGACGCGACGCCGCCGCCGCACCCCGCGCCGCCGCCGTTCACGACGCTGGCGTGGCGGCTGAGCCACCTCACCGAGATGCTGACGCTGCGCGCCGACCACACCGCCGGCAGCCGCTCCCTGACCCGCGAGGACGTGGCGGTCCCGGGGACCGCCGCCGCGGCGGTCGCCGCGTTCCGGGCAGCGGCGGCGGCCTGGCGCTCGGCCCTGCTGGCCGCGGACGACGCGGCCCTGGACACGGTCGGGCACAGCGCCTACCCGTACGGCAGCGATCCCGGGGACCCGTTCCTTCAGACCGTCCGGTGGGTCAACCAGGAGGTCCTGCACCACGGCGCGGAGATCGCGCTGCTGCGCGACCTCCACCTCTACCGCTGCTCCGCGCCGTCGTCCCCGTCGTCGGCGCCGTAGGACGCGTCGGTGTCACCGTCGTAGCCGCGGTCGTCGTAGCCCCGCTCCAGGGAGTCGAGGGACTTCATCAGCCGGTCCCGTTCCCCCGCGTCGAGGTGCACGGGCGTCACGTCGGTGACGTCCGTGAGCCGCCGGAAGCCGCCGCGCCGCTGCAGGCGCCCGCCGATCCGCACCGGCAGCCCGACGAGGTGGGCGTGGCCGGCCACCCGGTAGGCCTCCTCGTCGAGGGCGGCCTTGACGTACGGGATCTCCGCGCCGGAGAGCACCCGAAGCCGTACGGAGCCGCCACCGCCGGCCGCCGAGCGGCGCATCCGCACCACCGCGCCCGCGATCCGTACCGGTACCGCCGGCTCGTCGCGGGTGTAGCGGGCGGCGGCCTCCCGCAGCACGGACAGGTCGCCGGGCGAGAACTCCACCGGCTCGGGCCGGGCCGCGCAGCCCGCCGGTACGCCGGCCGCCGGGGCCCAGGCCAGCGCGATCCGGGCCCCTTCCGAGCCGCGGACCAGGGCGATCAGGGCCTCGGCCAGCTCGCGGCTGACGCCCGCGGCGACGGCCGCGTCGAAGGCCTCCATCCCGCCGGTGGCCCGCCGGTAGTCGACGGCCTCGCGGGCGGCGTGCAGCGCGTGGTGCAGCCGGATCACCGGGCCCCGCCCGCCGTCGACGGGCACGTACGCGGTCAGCCGGCTGCCGCCGGGCGCCGGGCCCACCAGGACGCCGTCCAGGGCCCGTTCGGCCTGGCCGCGGTGGCGGGCGCCGTAGTATCCGGCCCGCGCACGGTCGGCCAGCGCGCCGGCCAGCAGCAGCCGGTGCGCGGCGGAGCGGAGCCGTTCCTGGGCCGTCCACCCGGCGTCGCCCCGGGGTCCGTACGGTGCTCCCGCCGGGATCTCGCGGGCCCAGCGGACCTCGTCGCTGGGCACGTTCAGCCCGAACAGCACCTCCCGTGCGGACGGCAGCCCGCTGCGCGCGAGCGCGGTCAGGGCCTCCTCCAGCAGGTCGGGGCAGTCGGGGAAGGAGCGGTCCTCCGGGACCAGGACGCTGGTGCCGGGGCGGCCCGGCGGGGTCCAGCGCCCGTAGCGGCCGGCCGGGCCGCCGCGGCGTTCCCAGCCGTGCCGGCGCAGCAGGGCGCCGAGCACGGCGGGGTCGACCCGCGCGGGGTCGGGGGCGGGGGCGGCGAGCTCCTCGGGGGTGAGGGGTTCCAGGTTCGGCCAGTGCATCAGGGTGTCCCTCCCGACCCGACCCGGGTCATGATCTCGCACAGCGCCCGGTCGTCGAAGATCCGCGTGGTGGGGATCCGCACGGTGGTCCGGCGCCGGCCGGTCACGGGGTGCCCGGCCAGATTGGTCCAGTAGCAGCAGTGCCGCAGGTCGAGCCGGTCGTGCCCGGCGCGCAGCCATGCCCCGCGCTCGCGCGGTACGAGCATCACCACGAGGATCTTGTGGACCGCGACCGGTGTCCGGGCGAGTTTGACCAGGTGTTCGTTGTCGAGCGTGAAGGCGAACGTCGGCCCGGGCGGCCCCGGCGGTATCTGGTAGGTCGCCTTCAGCTGGACCTTGATGGTGACCTCGTCGTCGACCACGTGCTCGGGCGCGCCGTGACTGACGTGCCAGTCGATGCCGTTGTCCGGAAAGGGCTGGGACAGGGAGCAGCCGGCCGCGGCCGCGACGGCGTGCAGATAGCCCACCTGGAGGGTCTCCATGCAGGCGGTGGTGGCGAGGGTGCCACGCAGCACCTCGCCCGGTTCGGGCTGCGCCAGGGCCATGGCTCCCCATGCCTTCCAGGCTGAACTGGCCTCGGTGGTGACGACCGCTCACCTGTACGGTCCCCCACGTCAGTTGTCTCCGCACCCGGCACCCCGCAAACGGCGTACGGAACAAACAGCCCGGGTATCACGGATGCGGGCAGGGTGCCGCGGCCACCGCCGGGGCCGCTGGGTGCCATCTGCCGATCGGGGACGAGGAGTTCGCCATGACGCGCTGGTACGAGGGCCCGCTGGCCTCATTCGACACGGAGACCACCGGTGTGGACGTCGAGCAGGACCGGATCGTGTCCGCCGCGCTCGTCGTGCAGGAGTGCGCGGGCGGCCGGGTCCGCTCGACGCGGTGGCTGGTCAATCCCGGTGTCCCGGTGCCCCCGGGCGCCACGGAAGTGCACGGCCTGACCGACGAGCACCTCCAGCGCCACGGGCGCTGGCCGGCGCCGGTCGTGGAGGAGATAGCGCGGGCACTGGCCGAGCAGCAGACGGCCGGCCGCCCGGTGGTGGTGATGAACGCGCCGTTCGACCTGACGCTGCTGGACCGGGAGTTGCGTCGGCACCGGGCGTCGTCGCTGGCGCGGTATCTGGACAACCGGCCGCTGACGGTGCTGGATCCGCGGGTGCTGGACAAGCACCTGGACCGCTACCGCAAGGGGCGGCGGACGCTGACGGACCTGTGCGCGCACTACGGCATAGAGCTGGAGGGCGCGCACGACGCGGCGGCGGACGCGCTGGCCTCGCTGGAGGTCGTACGGGCGGTCGGGCGCCGGTTCGCGGCCCGGCTGGAGCGGCTGAGCCCGGCAGAGCTGCACACGCTCCAGGCGGTGTGGCACGCGGCACAGGCGCGGGGGCTCCAGGCCTGGTTCGCGCGCAACGGGTCGGAGGAGGCGGTGGATCCGCACTGGCCGCTGCGGCCGGAGCTGCCCGCCGCCGCGTGAGGATCCCCGCGTGGGATCCTCCGCGTGAGGGTCCCCGACATGCGGAAGGCCGGTCCGTCGTACGACGGACCGGCCTGTCCCGGTGGGCGATACTGGGATCGAACCAGTGACCCCTTCGGTGTGAACGAAGTGCTCTCCCGCTGAGCTAATCGCCCGGGAACGCACTGAACCATACAGGGGCCGGGCGCCCCGGTTCAAACCGCTTCCGGCCGCCGGGCCAGATAGGCGGTCAGGCCCCGCCGTCCGGAACGCATCATCAGCGCGTGGTTGAGCCGGAACACCGGCCTCCCGGGCACCGCGAAGCGCCGCATCAGCGGCTTGCGTACGACGACCTCCTGCTCGTAGAGCGCCCGGGTGCCGCCGGCGCGCGGCCGTACCGTCCAGCGGGCCCAGCCGTCGAGGTCGCCGCGCAGGGCGGCCTCCAGCACCCCGCGGGCCGGGTCGCGCAGCAGCTCGGTGGCGGTGACGCGGAGGTCGTAGGGGAGGAAGGAGCGCAGGAGGGCGGTGCCGGTGCGGCCGTCGAGCGGTTCGACCCGGCGGACCTGCGGCCACCAGCGCGGGTAGTCCTCGCCCTGTTCCAGGACGGCGTAGACGAGGGCGGGCGGGGCGGGAAGGTCCCAGACGCTGCGGAAGCGGTAGTGGCTCCAGTCCATGTCTCCAGTCTGGCCCGCGCGCCGGGCCGGTACTCCCCCGTACTCAGGGCGGAAATGAGTACGCACGCCCATGTCTTCACCGCGTGACCGCCGCCACACTCCCGCTATGGAGAACCCCTTGTCACCGGCCGGCGAACTGGCCCTCATCGACCGCGAGCTCGTACAACTCGACGCCCGGCGCCTTCAGTTGCTCAGGCGGCGGGAGTGGCTGGTGCGGGTGCTGGCGGCGCGGCCGGCGGCGGCGGCGCCGGCGAGGTGGCCGGGGTGGGGGCCGGCGGCGGGCGCCCCGCCCCGGGAGACGTCCGCGCCGGGCGCGCAGAACGTGCTGCTGGCTCTCGGGGCGGTGCTGCTGGCCGTGGCCGCGCTCGCGTTCACGCTGGTCAGCTGGGGGTCCATGGGGATCGGCGGGCGCAGCGCGGTGCTGACCCTGCTGACGGTGGCGGCGCTGGCGGTGCCCGCGGTGCTGCTGCGCCGGGGGCTCGGTTCGACGGCGGAGTCGGTCGCGGGGGTGGGGCTGACGCTGACGGTGCTGGACGCGTACGCGCTGTACGCGGTCGGGATGTCCGGTACGGACCGTACGGCGTACGCAGCGGGGGCGGCGGCGGTGCTGGCGGCCCTGTGGGCGGGGTACGGGCTGGCGCTGCGCGGGCTGCGGCTGCCGCTGCCCGCGGCGGTGCTGACGGCGCAGCTGGTGCTCCCGCTGGCCGCGGTGGCCGCCGGGGCCGGTGCGCCGGGGCTGGGCTGGGCGCTGCTGGTGACGGCGGTGCTCGACGCGGCGCCCGCGGCGTTCGGCCGGCGGGGTGCGCTCAGCGGCCTCGCGGGGGTGTCGGGGGCGGTGCTGGGGGCCGGTGCGGCGCTGCTCGCGCTGGCGGAGTCGGCGGGTGCCGCCACGGTTGCCGCGGCGCTGCCGGCGTCGGTGCTGCTGGCGGGGGTGGCGGCCGGGTGCGTGGCGGTGGCGTGGCGGCCGGCGCCGTGGGCGACGGGGGTGGCGGTCGCGGGCGGGCTGGCCCTGGTGGCGGCGCTCGGCGGGCTCGCCCGGCCCGCGGTGTCGGGCGGCTGGCTCGTGGTGGTGCAGCTGGCGGTGGCGCTGCCGCTGCTCGCGGCGGGGGTCGCGGCCGGGCTGCCGGCGGCGCTGCGGCGGGGCCTGGCGGGCGCGGGGGCGCTGGTCGCGGCCCTGGCCGCGGTGGTGGCCCTGCCGCTGGTGGCGGGGGCCCTGGTGGCGCCGGCGGGGGTGCTGGGCGAGGTGTGGGCGGCGACCACCCCGGAGCCGGTGCTGCCCTGGACGCGGTCGGCGGCCGGTCCGGTGCTGCTGGTGCTGCTCGCGGTGGCGGCCGCGGGGCTGGAGCGGGTCACGGCGCGCCCCGGTCCGCAGCAGGTGACGGTGGTGGCGGTCTGGGCGGCGGCGTTCGTGGCGCCGGGGGTCCTGGGCGCGCCGCCGGCGGTGGCGCTCGCGGCGCAGGTGGCGCTGACGGTGGCCGTGCCGGCCCTGGGGCTGCGCGGCGCGGCCGGCCGTGCCGCGGCGGCCTTCGGGTGCGCGGCGGCGGGGGCGCTGAGCGTGTCCGTGGCGGCGCTGGACGGGCGGACGGCGACGTTCGCGGTGTTCGGGGTGCTGGGCGCGGCGGCCGCGGCCGTGGCGGCGTACGGGCGGGCCGCGCGCCCGGCCCGGGCGGGGGCGGCGGTCGTGTCGGTGGGGTACGCGACGGCGCTGCTGGTGGCCCTGGGGGCGCTGCTGGAGCTGCGGCCGCACCACGGGGCACTGCTGGTGCTGGTGGTCCCGGCGGTGGTGGCGGCCGCCGGTCCGCGGCTGGGGCCGGTCCGGGTGGCGGCCGAAGGGGCGGGGGCTGCGGCCGGGCTGCTCGCGATCGGGCTGGCGGTGGGGCACCGGCCGACGCTGGCCCTGGTCCTGGCACTGGCGGCGGTGGTGTGCGCGGGGGCGGCGGTCCGGGCGGACCGGCGGGTGGTGGGCTGGGCGGCGGGGGCACTGTTCGTGGCGGCGACCTGGGTCCGGCTGGCGGCGTCGGGGGTGGCGGTGCCGGAGGCGTACACGCTGCCGGTGACGGTGCCGGCCCTGGTGGTGGGGCTGCTGCGGCGGCGCCGGGACGCGCAGGCCTCGTCGTGGACGGCGTACGGTCCGGGGCTGGCCGCGACGCTGCTGCCGAGCCTGGTCGCGGCCTGGGGCGACCCGCACTGGCTGCGGCCGCTGCTGCTGGGGGCGGCCGCGCTGGCGGTGACCCTGGCGGGGGCGCAGCGCGGGCTCCAGGCTCCGCTGCTGCTGGGCGGGACGGTGCTGGTGCTGGTCGCGCTGCACGAGCTGGCGCCGTACGTCGTCCAGGTCGTCGACGCGCTGCCGCGGTGGCTGCCGCCGGCGCTGGCCGGGGTCCTGCTGCTGGCGGTGGGGGCGACGTACGAGAAGCGGCTGCGGGACGCGCGGCGGCTGCGGCAGGCGCTGTCACGGATGCGGTGAGCGGTGCGGCCGCTGGGCCGGACGGGGGAATTTCCGCACCGGATCGGGACCGGAACCCCGGGTCCTGGATCCGGTCCGGTTCCGGATCCGATCCAGGAGTCTCCTCCGGGGAACGACCGAGGGCCCGGAGACTGGTGACAGTCTCCGGGCCCTCGGTTCCGGGTGGGCGATACTGGGTTCGAACCAGTGACCTCTTCGGTGTGAACGAAGCGCTCTCCCACTGAGCTAATCGCCCGGGCGCACCGCAAACATTACCGCATGTCAGCGGTGCGATTGACCATCACTGGTCCTTGAGGTCCCAGGGCAGGACCAGCCCGTACTTCCACAGGTAGAAGCCGATCAGGGCGGCCGCGACGACGAGGCCCACGGTGGTCAGGATGATGTTGCGGCGGCGCACCTTCGGGTCGAGCGCCTTCTGCGCGGCCTCGGTGACCTTGCGCTTGGTCCAGCGCAGCACGAGGTGGGCCCAGGCGAACTCGGTGGCCCAGATCGCCAGGCCCGCGAAGATCGCGACCCAGCCGGGGCCCGGCAGGACCAGCATGGCCACGCCGGCGACGATCACCGCGAGACCGACGACGAAGACGCCGACCTGCCAGCTGAGGTGCAGGCTCTTGCGGGCCTTGATGAAGGCGGGCGCCTTGGACACGTGCGGCGTTTCCCCGGCGGTCTCCACCGCGTCCTGCGCGGTGGTTTCCGTCGTGGTGTCGCTTGCTGCGGACTCGTTCGTTCCGCGGTCACTCCCCGTATGCATGGGTCGAATCTACCCGAGCGCGAAGCACACGTGAATGACGGTTTCGATCCGCCGTCCGAGGGACCCAGAGGTCCGCAAAACGGTCAGAGGGGTTTACAACGGCACCGTAGGTGGCATGTCGATTTCGCCGACGTGCGAATCCCCGAGCGCACACTGAGCGAAAGGCCCTGGCGCTTATGAACACCACGGTCAGCTGCGAGCTGCACCTGCGCCTCGTTGTGTCGAGCGAGTCCTCACTGCCTGTTCCCGCGGGCCTGCGGTATGACACGGCCGATCCCTACGCCGTGCACGCCACCTTCCACACCGGCGCCGAGGAGACGGTCGAGTGGGTATTCGCCCGCGACCTCCTCGCCGAGGGCCTGCACCGGCCCACCGGCACCGGAGACGTCCGCGTCTGGCCGTCCCGCAGCCACGGTCAGGGCGTCGTGTGCATCGCCCTGAGCTCACCGGAGGGAGAAGCCCTGCTCGAAGCCCCCGCGCGAGCCCTGGAGTCGTTCCTGAAGCGGACCGACGCCGCCGTCCCGCCCGGGACGGAGCATCGGCACTTCGACCTCGACAAGGAGCTCTCGCACATCCTGGCCGAGAGCTGAGTCAGCCCGACACCCGCTCGACACCGTCCGACTCGGGGCGACGGTGTGAGCCGGACAATCACATACGGCAGCGACCGGCGCTGTCCTCGCGGGAGCCACCCGCGCGGGCGGCGCCGTTCCGCGTGCGCCGGGGGTCGCGAACCCGCCGCGGACCCCGGCGCCCCTCCCACCTGCGCCGGGAGGCGGCTATTGTCGGCCACCAGGCGGCGGCAGGTTGCCCGCCGCGGCAGGCCCGGCCCTCTAGGGAGCGTTCACCGTGCAGATCCCCCACGACACCCGTCGTGCGCTCGACGTCGTCGTCGCCCTGGTGAACACGGCGCCGGAGACCGACCAGCCCGACGGACTGGCGGACGTCGGGGCGCTGCGCGGCTTCGTCCGGGACCACGCGATCAGCGACGTCGGTGAGCTCGGCGCCCGCGACCTCTCGGGGGTCCGGACGGTCCGGAGCAAGTTCGCACAGGTGTTCGCCGCGCCGAGCTCGCGGGCTGCGGCCGCGCTGATCAACGAGCTGGTGGCGACCGCGGGCACCACCCCGCAGCTGACCGACCACGACGGCTACGACTGGCACGTGCACTACTTCGCCCCGGGCGCCTCGGTCGGCGACCACCTGGCGGCGGACGGCGGCATGGCGCTGGCGTTCATCGTGGTCTCCGGCGAGCAGGAGCGGCTGCGCCGGTGCGAGGCCCCGGACTGCCGCCGCGCGTTCGTGGACCTCTCGCGCAACCGGTCGCGGCGCTACTGCGACAGCCGGACCTGCGGGAACCGGCTGCACGTGGCGGCGTACCGGGCCCGGCGGAAGTCGGAGCAGGGGTCAGAGCACGAAGAGGTCGTGCACGGCGGCGGACAGCAGCAGCAGCGCGATCACTCCTAAGAAGATCATCAGCGGCGGCTGGGAGAGGGCGAAGAGACAGCCACGGGGCTCCTCGTCGGCGGGGACGCGTACGGCGGCGGGGCCGGATCCCGGCGGCTCACCCTGCGAAGTGTCGAGCATCTCGGGGCGATGATGGCGCAGCGCGCCCCCGGTTGGCCCCTCAACACGCCAGGGAACACGCGGGAGTTCGCCGGATCTCGGCAACTGCCGCGCACAGGAGGGGGAAAGGACCGTGCACGACCGGCGGCGGCAGGAGGTGACGGCGGCGGCCTGGATGGTGCGCACCTTCCGCAGCGCCCCGCAGGAGTACTGGGACGAGCTGGCGGTGGCCGCCTGCGACGAGCACCTGGCGTACGGGGTGGCCGAGACCGTGGCCGAGGCCGGGCAGGCGGTGGCCGCGCACGCCGACCGGCTGCTGGCGTGCGTACGTCGCCGGCTCGGCCACGGCCGGTTCCCCCGCCTCTGGCGCGACGCACCCCGGGCCCACGACGGCGTCGCGGGGGACCTGCTGCTGGCCCTGGCCGGACTGGGCGACGTCCGCGCCGCGCCGCTGCTCGGTGCGAGCCTGGAGCAGGGGTCGCTGCGCCTCCTGGACCGCCGGCACGCGCCCACGGTCGCGGCGCTGCCCGCGGCGGCGCTCCTGCCCGCGCTCCGGGCGAGTCTGCGCACGGCCCCGGAGCGGGACGGGCACCAGACCTCCCTCGACGTGCTGGGACTCTGGGGGCCCGCCGCCGCGGCCGCGGTCCCCGAGCTGCTGGTCCATACGCAGGGCCTGCACGCACGGCCCGCGGTCGAGGCCCTGGGCCGCATCGGGCCGGGGGCGGCGGACGCGGCCGAGGTGCTGGCCGACCTCGCGGCCGGCCGGCTGCGGCCGTACGGCTGGGATCCGGACGCCCGCCCCTGGCACGGCGACCAGGCGGCCGCGTGGGCGCACTGGCGGGTCACGGGGGACGACACGGCCGCCCTGGCGGTGTGCGGCGCGGCGGCGAGGGCCGGGCTCGGCCGGCCGGTCCTGCGGTACCTGGCCGACCTCGGGCCGGCCGCGGCCCGTTACGCCGACGCGGTCCGCGCGCTGCTCGACGCCCCCGGCCGCTGGACCCGGGTCGGGGCCGCGCACGCCTGGTGGCGCATCACCGGCGAGGCCGGGCCCGCGGTGCCGGTGCTGGTGCGGGAACTGGACCAACTGGAGCGGGATCCCACGGAGTTCTACGCCGTCCCGACGCTGGAGGCCGTCGGCCACCTCGGCGCCATCGGCACCCCGGCCGCCGCGGCCGCACCCGTGCTGCACCGCCTGCTGTCGGCCCGGCGCCGGACCGTGCGCCGGTGGCCGTGCCTGCCGAACATCCTGGAGGACGAGGCCCTGCGCCGGGCGCTCACCACCACCCTGACCGCCGTCGGCACCCCGGACCCCACCGCTGCCGCTCCTGCCTAGCGCCGTGTCACGGCACCAGCTTCAGATTCAGCTGCGCATCATCGACATCAGCAGTCCGTGGGTCTCCTCGTCGGCGGCGGCCACGAGCCCACGACCCGCCTCGCCGATCGGGGCACCGTCGATCCCGGTGACGATGCAGCCGGCGGCCCGGCACACGGCGATGCCGGCCGCGAAATGCACGCTGCCGGAGAGGTCGCCGCCATCGGTGACATACGCGGCGCGCCTGCCGGCAGCGACCCAGGCCAGGGCCAGCGTGGTGGATACGACGCGCGGCCGGAAACGGTCGACGAACTCGGGGTGGGCCAGCAGATCCACGGCCCGGAATCCGGGCGCGTTCGGGAACGGCGGATCCAGGTTGACGTCCACCAGCCGGGTAGCGGGCGTGGGCGTCAGCGGTGCGTCGTCGGCCCCGTCACGCCGCACCCAGGCGGCGTCCCCGTCGGTGAAGAAGACCTCGCCGCTGAACGGGTCGGCCACCGCCGCGGCCCCGTCGCGCAGCGCCACGTTGACGGCCACCAGCATGGTGCCGACGGCGTAGTTCAGCGTGCCGCACAAGGGATCCACCAACCACTGGCGCACGGCGTCGGTGGCGCCGTGCCGCCCGCCTTCCTCGCCGAGCACCGCGTCATCGGGGCGTGCGGCACGGATGACGCCGAGGATCGTCCTCTCGGCCTCCACGTCGGCGGCGGTGGCGAAGTCCCCGGCACCCTTGTCGATGCGGTCGAGCCGCCGGCCGTACATGCCGCGGACCACGTCCGCGCCGGCCCGCGCCCCGGCTATCGCGACGGCGGCATCGTCGGAGCTCACGTTTGAGTCGATCACGCCGCGCAGACTATCGAGGTGTGGTTCACCGGGTCACGACGCCAGTGCGGTCACGGCGCTAGATCCCGTGTTTCTTCAGGATCTCCTCGATGTCGGAGAAGTCGTCCCCGGGCGCGGCCGTCGTCCGCGGGGCGGGGCGGGGGCGGGAGGCCGGGCCCAGGGACGGGGCCGAGGCGCCGGGGGCCACCGCCTCCGGGGCCGTCGCCCCCTGGGCGGCCTTGGGCCGCTTGCCGGCGCCCCGGCCGCGCCGCTCGATCGCGCGCGTCGTCATGAAGAGCGCCCACGACAGCCCCAGCAGGCCGAAGCCGGCCCACACCACCGGGTTGAAGACGATCCCGGACAGCCAGTCGATCAGGCCGGTCATCACCAGCGCGACCGGGACCAGCGCGTACGCGGCGATGCGGGTCGCGGCCAGGAAGCGCTTGCGGTACGCGGTGAGCGCGGCGATCCCCAGGCCCGCCGCGGACACGGCGGAACAGATGGTCTCGGCAAGCATGCGGTCCTCCAGCCCTGGGCGTTCTGTCCTATCCATCCTGCACCGGCACCGCCCGCCGGGGCCATGCGCCGAGCGCCCCGCGAGCCGATCTCCGGGAGATCTCCGGGTCGCGTCTCCTCCTTGCGGCGGGGAACGGGGCAGGGCGGGGCCCGGGTGCCGGTTGGGTCGCACGGTGTGCCTGCTGGGAGACTGTCCGCATGAGCGATTCCCCCGCCTCCCCCGTCGTGCTCGACGTCTGGTGCGAACTCCAGTGCCCCGACTGCCACGCCGCCCTCGACGACGTGCGCGCCCTGCGCGAGCGCTACGGCGACCGGCTGGACATCCGGCTGCGCCACTTCCCCCTGGAGAAGCACAAGCACGCCTTCGCGGCCGCGCAGGCCGCCGAGGAGGCCGCGGAGCAGGGCCGGGCCTGGCCGTACGTGGAGGCCGTGCTGGAGCGGACCGCCGAGCTCGGGCAGCGGGGCGAGGCCGTGCTGGTCGACGTGGCCCGGGAACTCGGCCTGGACGCGGAGGAGTTCGACACCGCGCTGATCGACGGCCGGCACATCCTGATCGTGGACGCCGACCAGGCCGAGGGCAAGGCGATCGGGGTGACCGGCACCCCGACGTACGTCATCGGCGGCGAGCGCCTGGACGGCGGCAAGAGCCAGGAGGGGCTGCGCGCGCGGATCGAGGAGATCGCCGACCGGCTGCTGGCCGGCTGACGCGCCCCGCGCGGTCCCGGTCAGGGCCGGGTCCGGTGCCGGTCAGGGCGCGGCCCGGTGCCGGTCAGGGGCGGGTCGCCAGGCCCGCCTCGTACGCGAAGACGACGGCCTGCGCGCGGCTGCTCAGCTCCAGCTTGCTCATGCAGCGGTGCACGTGGGTCTTGATCGTGGCCGCGCTGAGCACCAGCCGCTCGGCGATGTCGGAGTTCGACAGCCCCGCCCCGACCAGGCCGAGGACCTCCACCTCGCGCGGGGTCAGCATCTGAAGGCCCGGGTGCGACGCCGCCCGGCCGGCGACACGGGGCGTGTAGGCGTCGACGAGGCGGGCCACGACGGCCGGGCTGAAGAGCATCTCGCCGGCGTGCACGGTGTCGATGGCGGCCAGCAGCCGTTCCGGCGGGGTGTCCTTGAGCAGGAAGCCCGAGGCCCCGGCGCGCAGCGCGCCGTAGACGTACTCGTCGAGGTCGAACGTGGTCAGCACGAAGATCTTCGGCAGCGTCCCGGAGCGTCCCGCGGCCTCGGCGAGGATCCGCTCGGTGGCGGCGATCCCGTCGAGGCCCGGCATCCGGATGTCCATGAGGATCACGTCGGGGCGCAGCTCGGCCGCCAGCCGTACGGCCTCCTCGCCGTCCGCCGCCTCCCCCAGCAGGTCGATGCCGGGCGCCGCGCGCAGCAGCGCGGTCAGCCCGGCCCTGATGAGGAACTGGTCGTCGACGACGAGCACCGAGGGCATCGTCCGGCCTCCTGCCTCTGACGCGCCGCGGTCACGGGTCGTCGGTCACGGTCGTCGGTCACGGGGTGTCGGTCACGGCTCGTCGGTCACCGGCAGCGTCAGCCGCACCTCGAACCCACCGCGCGGGGCGGGGCCGGCCGTCACCGTCCCGCCGTAGATAGTGACCCGCTCCCGCATGCCGATCAAGCCGTGTCCGGCAAACGGCGAACGGCCGGCCGAAACCGGCTGGTTTCCGTCGTCCGTCACGGTCACCGACACCGCCGACGGCCCGTACTCGACCTGGACGGTCGCCGTGCGCGCGTCCGGCGCGTGCTTGATGACGTTCGTCAGCGCCTCCTGCACCACCCGGTACGCGCACAGGTCCACCCCCGCCGGCAGCGCGTACGGCGTCCCCGCGCACGTGACCCGTACGTCGACGCCGGCCGCCGCCACGCGCTGGACCAGCTCCTCGAGCCGGCCGAGGCCCGGGGCCGGCCCGAGGGCGGCCTCCACGGCCCGCTCCTCCCCGGGGTCGCCGCCGTGGCGCAGGACGACCAGCATCCGCCGCATCTCGGCCATGGCCTCCTGGCTGCTGCCCGCGATGGTCTCCAGGGCCGCGCGGGCGGTGGCGGGGTCGGAGGCGAAGACGTACCGGGCGAGCCCGGTCTGCACGGAGATCACCGAGACGTGGTGGGCGACGACGTCGTGCAGTTCCCGGGCCATCCGCAGGCGTTCCTGGATCACGGCCTGGCGGGCCCGTTCCTCCTTCTCGTGGTGCAGCTGCCGGGTCAGCAGGGCGAGGCGTTCGCCGCGCTCGGCCAGCCGCCGGGAGCCGTCGCCCGCCACCCAGCAGACGGTGGTCATGCTCGTCACGAAGGCGACGCTGAGCGGCCCGATGCCCGGTTCGGCGAGCCGGGTGCCCCACAGCAGGACGGCGAGGGTGAGGACCGCGCAGCGCAGCGAGACGCGCCGGGGCCGCAGGGCGGCGACGGTGTAGAGGGCCAGGCCCAGGCCGCAGACGGCGGTCACGTGGTAGTAGGCGAGGGTGAAGTAGGTGAAGACGCAGGTGGCGGTGGTCGCGAGGATCAGCAGCGGGGCGCGGCGGCGCAGCGCCAGCGGCAGGTAGACGGCGGCGAGCAGGGCGTAGGCGAGGGTGTCGGTGTCGCGCCAGTAGCCGTACGGATCGGGCCAGTTGCGCAGCATGGTGCAGGAGATCCCGAACGACCCGACGGCGTAGACGACTTCGGCCACCTGCGGGAGCGCACGGCGGGCCCGGCGGACGGCGGTGGACCGGATCAGGTCGCGCTGTGCTGGTTGTGACACCGGGCGAGCGTATGCGCGGACCCCCGGCCGCGTCCGCACAACTGCACGGACCTACCACCCTGGTTGTAGGCGGGTGACACCCCAGGTGAGCGGTGGGGTTCAACCCCTGGTGGGGCGTGCGCGCGGTCCGGGGACGGCTAGTTTTCCCCTGGTGGACCTCTGTGACGGGTCCCGTCCCCCGTACGGGGGTCGGGGGCGGGACCTACAGAAGGATTTTGGCGAAGTTCACGGAGGCCGTGCGGTAGCCGAGGGAGTCGTAGAGGCGGACCGCGGGGGTGTTGTCGGAGAAGCGGTGCAGGCCGATCCAGCCGGCGCCGGCGGCCAGCGCGGTGCGTTCGGCCTGCAGGAGCAGGGTGCGGCCGTGGCCCCGGCCGCGGTGGGCGGGCAGCACCTTGACGTCGAAGACGTACCAGCCGGGTACGCCGGGGGCGAGTTCGCGTTCGGCCATCCACAGCCGGCCGACGTCGGTGCCGTCGACCTCCAGGGCGGCGACCGAGCTGCCAGGGGTGTCCTGGCCCCGCGGGAGCAGGGCCCTGCTGTCCTCGCGGGCGTGGGCGAGGGCGGCGTCGGGCGTCATCCCGCGCTCCACGCAGCGGGCCGCGTAGTCCTCGACGGCTCCCCGGAACCAGTCCTCGTACTCCTGGTCGGTCATCCGGCGCAGGCGTACGCCGGCGGGCAGGGCGGGGGCTTCGGCGGGCAGGGCCTTGCGCATCGTGCGGCCCTCCTCGGGGTAGCCGAGGGCGCGCGCGAGCCGTATTCCGGCCTCGGACGCGGCCGGGACGGTGGCCCGGACGTGGCGGCAGCCCCAGCCGCGCAGCACCTCCTCGGCGGCGAGCGCGGCCACCGTGGCACGGCCGCGCCGCCGGTCGCCCTCGTCGACGTACAGCTCGCGCAGTTCGCCGACGCGCGGTCCCATCGGGGTGTCGGCGGCGATCACCAGCGAGCCGACGCGCCGGCTGTTGACGCGGATCTCGTACGGGCGCGAGCGCGCCCCCGTCCCGTTCTGCTGGAGCGGCCCGGACGGCCGCAGGGTGGTGGTCATCACTGGTGTTCTACCCGCCCCGCGGCCGCTCGTCAGCCCCTTGTGCCGGAGGCGGACCTTACGGATCGAGGTCGTCGGCGGCGCGTGCCTCGAAATCGCGCAGGGCGCGGGCGGTGACCGGACCGGGTCCGGTGCCGAGCACGCGGTCGTCGAGGCGCAACACGGCCTGGACGTCGCGCAGCGAGGAGGTCAGGAAGATCTCCTCCGCCTGCCGGAGGGCGTCGAACGGCAGGTCGGTCTCCTTGGCGCCGGTCCATTCCAGGACGAGGGCGCGGGTGATGCCCGCGAGGCAGCCGGAGGTGAGCGGCGGGGTGTGCAGTTCGCCGTCGAGGACGACGAACACGTTGGAGCCGGTGCCCTCGCAGAGCCGGCCGACGGTGTTGGCGAACAGGGCCTCCGAGGCGCCGGCGCGGGCGGCGGCGGCCAGGGCGACGACGTTCTCGGCGTACGAGGTGGTCTTCAGGCCCGCGACGGCGCTGCGCTCGTTGCGGACCCAGTCCACGGTGATCGCGGCGGTGGTGTCGGGGCGGCGGGTGGTCTCGGCGAGCGCGACGACCAGGGTGGGCCCGGCGTCGCCGCGGTCGGAGCCGAGCGGGGAGAGGCCGCCGGTGTAGGTGATGCGCAGTCGGCCGAGCGGCATCGGATCGGCGGCGAGGACGGCGGCGCAGGCGCGGCGCACCTCGTCGAGGTCGGGGTCGGGCAGGCCCAGCCCCCGGGCGGAGCGGGTGAGCCGCTCCAGGTGGCGGGTGAGGCCGAAGCAGCGGCCGTGCTCCGCCTTGAGCGTCTCGAAGACGCCGTCGCCCACCGTCAGCCCGTGGTCGAACACGGACACCTTCGCGCTGCCGGTGTCCCGCAGCGCTCCGTCGAGCCAGATCGTCACCGTACGGTCCCTCCACTCGCCTGGTACGCGCCCGACGCTACCGCGAGCAGCCGGGCGGCCTTCAGTTCGGTCTCCGCCCACTCGCGCTCGGGGTCGGACCCCCACGTGATGCCCGCGCCGGTGCCGAAGAGCAGCCGGGGGCCGCCGGGCGCCTCGCGGTCGATCCAGAAGGTACGGATGCCCACCGCGAGCTCGGCGGTGCCGCGGTCGGCGTCGACCCAGCCGATGCCGCCGCAGTAGGGGCCGCGGGGGGCGGTCTCCAGGGCCTCGATGATCCGCAGGGCGGAGGACTTGGGGGCGCCGGTGACGGAGCCGGGCGGGAAGGTGGCGGCGAGCAGCTCGGGCCAGCCGGCGCCGTCGGCGAGGTCGCCGCTGACGGTGGAGACGAGGTGGACCAGGCCCGGGTGCTCCTCGACGGCGCACAGCTCGGGAACGGTGACGGAGCCGGTGGCGCAGACCCGCCCGAGGTCGTTGCGGACCAGGTCCACGATCATCACGTTCTCGGCGTGGTCCTTCTCCAGCAGGTCCGCCGCGGTGCGGCCGGTGCCCTTGATGGGGCCGGACTCGACGTGGCGGCCGCGGCGGCGCAGGTAGAGCTCGGGCGAGGCGGTGGCGATCTCGACGCCGTGGGCCGGCAGGCGAATCGTTCCTGCGTACGGGGCCGGGTTGCCGCGGGCGAGCAGGGCGGTCAGCGCGTCCACGTCGGCGGAGTCGGGGTGGGGCAGCGGCGCGGACATCACACGGCACAGGTTGGCCTGATAGACCTCGCCGGCCGCGATGTGCTCGCGGATGCGCCGTACGCCGGCGGTGTAGCCCTCACGGTCCAGGGAGGACGTCCAGTCGCCGGCGGCGGGGCCGTACCAGGCTCCCGGGACGGGCTCGGGGACCGGATCGGGGCGTATGTCCCCGAACCGCGCGCAGACCAGCCCGCCCTCGGAATCCGCCGCCACGGCCCAGAAGCCGGCGGAGTCCAGGGCTGACGCGTCGCTGGTGACGTCGCGCAGATCGGTCGCGAGGAGGCCGCCGAAGCGGGCCAGAGGAGGCAGGTCGTGCACGGCTGTGAGTCTATGACCGGTGACGTCGGGGCGCCGGTGAGGTGACATCCGGGTGACCCGCCGTGATCGGGCGGCAGCACGCTGCGGAAACGCGTTTTTGAGCTGGCCCGGGAATCCGCTAGAGTTCAACACGTCGCCGGGGAGCGAAGGAGAAACTTCCGGAAGCGGGCCAGGGCGACATGCGGACGTGGCTCAGTTGGTAGAGCATCACCTTGCCAAGGTGAGGGTCGCGAGTTCGAATCTCGTCGTCCGCTCGAAGTGGGGGATCTTCCCGAGAACCCCTGCAGCTCCATGGTGGAGTGGCCGAGAGGCGAGGCAACGGCCTGCAAAGCCGTCTACACGGGTTCAAATCCCGTCTCCACCTCCAAGGACGATTAGCTCAGCGGGAGAGCGCTTCCCTGACACGGAAGAGGTCACTGGTTCAATCCCAGTATCGTCCACTGATCCGCAAGGATCCCCGCGCGATTAGCTCAGCGGGAGAGCGCTTCCCTGACACGGAAGAGGTCACTGGTTCAATCCCAGTATCGCGCACGCAGTACAGCCCGACCTGCGGCTTCGTTCCACGGAGCCTTGGTCCCCGCGCGATTAGCTCAGCGGGAGAGCGCTTCCCTGACACGGAAGAGGTCACTGGTTCAATCCCAGTATCGCGCACCACCGGGAAGCCCCGGCCGTCTCGACGGCCGGGGCTTTCGCGTGCTCGCGCGTGACCGTGCGGGCCCGGGTGCTCAGGAGGGGGCCTCAGGAGGAGAACAGCATCCGGCCGAAACCTCGGTGGCCGTGGTGGCCGTGGTGGCCGTGCCCGTGACCGTGGTGCGGGGCGCCCCAGGCGGGGGCGGGGGCGTGGGCGGCCGGGTAGGGGGCGGGCGGCGCGGCCGGCGGCGGGACCTGGCCGTACTGGGCGCCGTACTGGCTCTCCAGACGGGTCAGGGCCTCCAGCTCGCCGTAGTCCAGGAAGATGCCCCGGCAGCCGCTGCACTGCTCGATCTGGACGCCGTTGCGGTTGTACGTGTGCATCATCGCGTGACACTTCGGACACTGCATGCTCGGCTCAACTCCTCGCCGTCGGACGTCGACACCGGAATTCCTGCCCGGTGGCGTGGAGCTCACCCTATGCCGGGGGTTCCGGCTCCAAGTCGGCCCGGAGGGCGGCGATTCGGACACAGGCGTCGGTCATGGCCCGCTCGACGTCGTCGAGTCGGCGCCCCGCCCGGGCCGCCCTGGTCACGGCCAGCGCCGCGGTCTGGACGGTCAAGGCGCGGGCGGCGAGATCGAGTTCCGGCCAGGGATCGGTACCGGGCGGGCCCGCCGCGGGGCCGCCGGCGGTGCGGTAGGCGTCGAGGAAACGCGTCCAGGTCCGCGCGTCCAGCAGTCCGGCCGCGTACCAGGCGGCGGGGCGGGCCAGGTCCCACGCGGGGGCACCGTGCCCGAGGTCGTCGACGTCGATCAGGTGCCAGGGGCCGTCCGGGGCCGGGTGCCGCACGAGCTGGCCGAGGTGCAGGTCGCCGTGGCACAGCGCGGCGGCCCCGGAGCGGGGCGCGGGCTCCTCGCCGCGCGCCCAGCCCGGCAGCCGGGCGGCGGCCGCGCGCACGTCGGCCGCCTCGGGGTAGGGGTGTCCGTACGGCCCGGCGGGACCGGTCGCGGCGGCCATCCGGTGCAGCGCCCGGGCCACCTTCGCGGGGCCGCGCATGGGCGGCACCGGTCCGGGCAGGTCCGCGAGGGGTATCCGGTGCAGCCGGGCCAGCAGCGCGGCGGCCTCCTCCCAGGGCGCGTCGGCGGGCCGCTCGGGATCCACGGGGCTGCCGTACGGCCAGACGGACACCGGCCGGGCGTGGACCTCGTCCGCCTCCGGGCGCAGCGGCGGCAGCAGGACGCCCGCGAGCGCCGGGGTCCCGGCGATGCGTATCCGGGCGGCGAGCTCCGCGCGGTCGGTGCCGGCGGCGTGCGCCTTCACCACCGTGCCAGCGCAGCGCACGACGGTGCCGTCGGGGCGGTCGGCCAGCAGGGCGTACGCGGGACCGCCCGGGGCCGGAACGGCGGACGCGGGAACGGCCGGCGGGGGTGGGGCTGCGGGCTTCGTGAAGGCCGGTGTCGGTGCCGGTGCCGGTGCCGGTGCCGGTGTCGGTGTCGGTGGCAGCGTGCGGCGTGCGAAGTCGGCCAGGGCCTGCGGCAGCAAGGCGGTCACGGTCACCCCCGGGTCGTCCGTACGGGGCGACGGCGGCCCCCTGGGGGATCGTACGCGGCCACCGAAAAAGGGTGCTGCCCGTACGACTCCCCAGTCGTACGGGCAGCACCCTTTCCCTGCCGTCCGCCGTAACCCCCGTCCCCACGGGGTGAAGGCCGATGTCCGGCCCGGGCCGCTCTCCCGGACCTGGTGCGCCTCTCAGCGCCCCAGCATCGCGCCCACGGACGACGCTTGTGTCACCACCGCCTCCCAGCCGCCGAAGAGGACGACCAGAAGGGTGGCCAGGGGGAGCACCATGGCCGCGGCCACCAGCGGGTGGCGCGTACCGGACTCGTGGCCGTTGAACGCGAAGGCCTTGCGTCCCCGCCGTGCGACGTCCGCCATGGTCCTCTCCCTGTAGTTGGCAGCGGCGGGCGTGTGACCTCGGGGGACGAGTGCGCCACCCGCCGCTTGTCCTCAACACTAGGCGCGCGGAAGCCCCCTGGCCTCATGCCCTCGTACCCATTGAGCGGCCTCCAGGAGGATGACGGCCGCGGGGCTCGTGTACACCCCTGGGTGGAGACGGGTCCCTCCGCCTGGGGGTCTTCCCGGAGGGAGTGACCGCGTGTGAGTGACTTCTCTCACGTGCGTCACTCCCCGCGCACGGCGCGGCGGGCTTCCGGCCCGGCCTCGACCGGGGAGCGGCCGCGGGTCCGCGGCCCGCGCCGGGACGGCGCCGCCCCGGGCGGCCGTAACGATCAAGCCCCTTGGCCGGAAGGGCCTTTGGACGTACGCCAGTTCTCCGCCCGCCGCGGGTTTCGCACACCTGAACCTCCCTCAAGTGGGCCCCGCCGTACTGACGGTCGAATCTCCCGACGAGGGCGCGGCCTCTGAGCGCGCGTGGCGGATGGTCCGTAAGCTGTGCCACGTCAACAGGACGAGCGGTCAGCGGGGTGGACATGGCGATGATGCGGCTCCGGCGCGAGGACCCGCGTGTCGTCGGCTCGTTCAGGCTGCACCGGCGGCTCGGCGCCGGCGGCATGGGCGTGGTCTACCTGGGATCGGACCGGCGCGGGCAGCGGGTCGCGCTGAAGGTGATCCGGCCGGACCTGGCCGAGGACCAGGAGTTCCGCTCGCGCTTCGCCCGCGAGGTGTCCGCCGCCCGGCGGATCCGCGGCGGGTGCACGGCCCGGCTGGTGGCGGCGGACCTGGAGGCCGAGCGGCCGTGGTTCGCGACGCAGTACGTGCCCGGGCCCTCCCTGCACGACAAGGTGGCCGAGGAGGGACCCCTCACGGCCGCCCAGATCGCCGCGATCGGCGCCGCGCTCTCCGAGGGCCTGGTCGCCGTCCACGAGGCGGGGGTGGTCCACCGCGACCTGAAGCCCTCGAACATCCTGCTCTCCCCCAAGGGCCCCCGGATCATCGACTTCGGCATCGCCTGGGCCACCGGGGCCAGCACCCTCACCCACGTGGGCACCGCCGTGGGCTCCCCCGGCTTCCTCGCTCCGGAGCAGGTGCGAGGGGCCGTGGTCACCCCGGCGACCGACGTGTTCGCGCTCGGCGCCACGCTCGCGTACGCGGCGACGGCCGA
Organism: Streptomyces sp. NPDC090022; assembly: GCF_044748145.1. Lineage (NCBI taxonomy): Bacteria > Bacillati > Actinomycetota > Actinomycetes > Kitasatosporales > Streptomycetaceae > Streptomyces > Streptomyces sp. NPDC090022. The sequence continues at coordinate 110,594 of NZ_JBIVFN010000006.1, read as the reverse complement.
CTCGCCCTTCGGGCACGGCAGTTCCGAGGTCATGCTCTACCGGGTGGTGCACGAGGAGCCGCACCTGCACGGGGTCCCCGACGCCCTGGCCCCGCTGGTACGGGCCTGCCTGGCCAAGGACCCGGAGGACCGGCCGAGCACGCTCCAGCTGTCGATGCGGCTCAAGGAGATCGCCGCCCGCGAGGCCCAGGGGCTCTCCGACGGCCGCCCGCCGGCCCAGCGGGCCCGCACCGAGCGGCCCACGGGCCGGCTCGCGCAGGGGTACGCCGACCAGCGCACCCAGCGGGGCCCGGCGGGCACCCCGGCGCCGGTCCCGGCGAACGGGCCGTCCTCGCGGCCGACCGCCGGGCGCACCGGCGGACCCGCCTCGCGGCCGACGGCCGGACGGACGGGCGGCCGGCCGGGGCCGCGGACGACGGGGACGGGCCGGCGTCCCTCGCGCCCCGACCCGAAGCTGATGCGCCAGCGCCTGATCGTGTTCGTGGTGGTCACGCTGATCGTGGCGCTGGGCATCGCGGCGGCCCAGAAGCTGTAGCCGCCGCACGCCGTAGGCGGCACGCGCCGTCAGCGGCACGAGCCGACGGCGCCACGAGCCGACGGCGCCACGAGCCGTCGTCAGGACGTGGTGCGGCCCTGGGCCACGGCGTAGAAGGCGACCGCGGCCGCCGCGCCGACGTTGAGCGAGTCGACGCCGTGGGCCATGGGGATGCGGACCCACTCGTCGGCGGCGACCAGGGCCTGCGTGGACAGGCCGTCGCCCTCGGCTCCGAGCATCAGCGCGACCCGCTCCAGGCTCTGGGGGGCGGCCTCGTCGATCGGGGAGGCCTTCTGGTGCGGGGTGAGGGCGAGCAGCTTGAAGCCGGCCTCGCGCACCGAGTCCAGGCCCTTGGGCCAGGTCTCCAGGCGGGCGTACGGCACGGAGAAGACCGCGCCCATGGAGACCTTCACCGAGCGGCGGTAGAGCGGGTCCGCGCAGTCGGGCGAGAGCAGGACCGCGTCCATGCCGAGGGCGGCCGCGCTGCGGAAGATCGCGCCGATGTTGGTGTGGTCGTTGACCGCCTCCATGACGACCACGCGGCGGGTGGTGGCCAGCAGCTCCTCGGCCGTCGGCAGCTGCTTGCGCTGCATGGAGGCGAGCGCGCCGCGGTGCACGTGGTAGCCGGTGACCCGCTCAGCGAGCTCGGGGCTGACGGCGTAGACCGGAGCCGGGAGCTCGTCGATGACGTCGCGCATGACGTCGACCCACTTGGCGGAGAGCAGCATCGAGCGCATCTCGTAGCCGGCGTCCTTGGCCCGTCTGATGACCTTCTCGCCCTCGGCGATGAACAGGCCCTCGGCGGGCTCGCGCTTGCGCCGGAGTTCGACGTCGGTCAGGCCCGTGTAGTCGCGCAGGCGCGGGTCGTCGGGGTCCTCGACGGTGATGAGATCTGCCACAGGGTGATACTGCCTTGTCCGGGGTGCGGTGCCAACGGCACGGTTACTGGCTGCTGGGCGCGGCGGCGACGGTCACGACGTCACCGATGACGATGACGGCCGGGGGCCGGACCTCCTGCGCGAGCACGGTCGCGCCGACCGTCGCGAGGGTGGCGTCGACGCGGCGCTGGGCGGCGGTGGTGCCCTCCTGCACGACCGCGACCGGCGTCCCGGCGGGCCGGCCGTGCCGGACGAGCGCCTCGGCGATCGCGCCGATCTTGTCGACGCCCATCAGGACGACCAGGGTGCCCTTGAGCTTGGCGAGGGACTCCCAGTCGACCAGCGAACGCGGGTCGTCGGGGGCGACGTGCCCGCTGACCACGGTGAACTCGTGGGCCACGCCGCGGTGCGTGACCGGGATGCCGGCGGCGCCCGGCACCGAGATGGAGCTGGAGATCCCGGGGACGACCGTGCAGGGGATGCCCGCCTCGGCGAGGGCCTGGAGCTCCTCCATGCCGCGCCCGAAGACGTACGGGTCCCCGCCCTTGAGCCGGACCACGGCCTTGCCGGCCCTGGCGTGCTCGATCAGGGCGTTGTTGATGGCCTCCTGGGCCATGAACCGGCCGTAGGGGATCTTCGCGGCGTCGATGACCTCGACGTGCGGCGGGAGTTCGTCGAGCAGGTCACGGGGGCCGAGGCGGTCGGCGATGACCACGTCGGCCTCGGCGAGCAGCCGGCGGCCGCGCACGGTGATCAGGTCGGGGTCGCCGGGGCCGCCGCCGACGAGGGCGACGCCGGGGGTGCGCTCGCGGCGGTGCGCGGGGGCGGCGAGGGAGCCGTCCCGCAGGCCCTCGACGACGGCGTCGCGGACGGCGGCCGAGCGGCGCGGGTCGTTGCCGGTCAGCACGGCGACGGTGACGCCCTCGCTGCGGCCGGTGGCCGGCGTCCAGGCGGTGGCGGCGGAGGCGTCGTCGGCGCGCACGCACCACACGCGCTCCCGCTCCGCCTCGGCGGAGGCCCGCTCGTTGACCTCGCGGTGCTGGGTGGCGACCAGCGCGTACCAGGCATCGGCGAGGTCGCCCTCCCGGTAACCGCGGCGCTCCCAGCGGATCTCGCCGGTCTCGGCCATCGCGTCGACCGACGGCGTGGCGGAGGGGGAGATCAGCAGGACGTCCGCGCCGGCCGCGACGAGCGCGGGAAGACGGCGCTGGGCGACCTGGCCGCCGCCGATCACGACGACGCGACGGCCGGCGAGGCGGAGTCCTACGGGGTAGGCGGGGTGTGCCGGGTGTGCCATGGCGGTGGTGGCTCCTGGTGCGGCGGTGTCGGCGGGCCGCTGCTGCGCTGGAGCGGCTGGGTCGCGTGTGACGTGCGGTTTCGCTTGTCGGGTCCACGATACGGCCCGGTGGGCCACGGCCCCGTGCGGGGTCCACCACGCGGGGGGTGGACCGCGGAATGCCCCGCACCGCTCTGTTGATAGCGTGTCCGCGTCAAAGACGCCATGTTTCACCTGCTCACGGGGGACTCTCCATGACTTATCCGCCCCAGCAAGGCCCCGGCCCGTACGGCCAGCAGCCCGGCCAGGCACCGCAGCCCCCGCAGGGATACCCGGCGCAGCCGGGCCAGGGTTACCCGCCCCCGCCGGGATACGGGCACCCGCAGGCGCCGGGCCAGGCCCCGTACGGCGCCCCGCAGCCGCAGCCGTACCCGCCCCAGCAGCCGGGGCAGCCGGTGCAGCAGCAGTGGAACGCTCCGCCGCCGCCGGCGCCGCCGGCCAAGCGCATGGGCGTCCTCAAGATCCTGAAGATCATCGGCGCCGTGGCCGTCGTCATCATGATCGGCGTGGGCTACTTCCTGAGCCAGGACGACGCCGACCACGCGAAGGCGGGCGACTGCCTCAAGAACAACGGCACCACCATCTCCCCCGACCTCCAGGTCGTGAAGTGCGGTGGCGCCGACGCCCAGTACAAGGTCGTCGAGGTGTTCCAGGACACGGTGGACAGCACCAAGTGCGAGGGCAAGTCGGACATGGGCTACCACGAGCAGACCCGCGGCGGCCGGCGCAGCTCCGGCAAGCAGTTCGTGCTCTGCATCGACGAGATCAAGAAGTAGCCGCGCCGCCGCGGCGGCCGGACACGGAAGGGCCCCGGACCGAGGACGGTCCGGGGCCTTTCCGTGTGCGCCGTGGGCGGCCGCGGGCGGCGCGGCTACTTCTCGGTGACGCCCGCCGAGTCGAAGGTCGCCACCTCGTGCATGGCCCGCGCCGCGCTCTGCACCAGCGGCAGCGCGAGCAGGGCGCCCGTGCCCTCGCCCAGGCGCAGGTCGAGGTCGACCAGCGGGCGCAGCCCCAGCTTGTTGAGAGCGGCCACGTGGCCCGGCTCCACGCTGCGGTGGCCCGCGATGCAGGCCGAGAGGGACTCCGGGGCGATGGCGCGGGCCACCAGGGCGGCCGCGCCGGCGCTGACCCCGTCGAGGATGACCGGCGTACGCAGCGAGGCCGCGCCCAGGATCAGGCCGACGATCGCCGCGTGCTCCAGGCCGCCGATGGCCGCGAGCACGCCGATCGGGTCCGAGGCGTCCGGCTGGTGCAGCTCCAGGGCCCGGCGCACCACGTCGACCTTGCGCGCGTGCGTCTCGTCGTTGATGCCCGTGCCGCGCCCGGTGACCTCCGCCGGGTCCACGCCCGTGAAGACCGAGATCAGGGCCGCGGACACGGTGGTGTTCGCGATGCCCATCTCCCCCGTCAGCAGGCCCTTGTTGCCGGCCGCGACCAGGTCGCGCGCCGTCTCGATGCCCACCTCGATGGCCGCGACGGCCTCCTCGCGGGTCATCGCCGGGCCGGTGGAGAGGTCGGCCGTGCCGGGCCGGACCTTGCGGGGCAGCAGGCCCGGCGTGGCCGGCAGGTCGCCCGCGACGCCCACGTCGATGACGCAGACCTCGGCCCCGACCTGGTTGGCGAAGGCGTTGCAGACCGCGCCGCCGCCCAGGAAGTTGGCCACCATCTGGGAGGTGACCTCCTGCGGCCACGGGGTGACGCCCTGGGCGTGGACGCCGTGGTCGCCCGCGAAGATCGCGACGGCGGCCGGCTCCGGGATCGGCGGCGGGCAGACCCGCGAGAGCCCGGCCAGCTGCGCGGAGATGATCTCCAGCATGCCGAGCGCGCCCGCCGGCTTCGTCATCCGCTTCTGCCGCTCCCAGGCCTCGCCGAGCGCCTTGGCGTCCAGCGGACGGATGCTCGCGACGGTCTCGCTGAGCAGGTCGTGCGGCTCCTCGCCGGGCAGCGCGCGGCGGCCGTACGTCTCCTCGTGGACGACCCACGACAGCGGCCGGCGCTTGGACCAGCCCGCCTGGAGCAGCTCGGGCTCCTCGGGGAACTCGTCGACGTACCCGACGCACAGGTAGGCCACGACCTCCAGGTGCTCGGGCAGGCCGAGGGTACGGACCATCTCCCGCTCGTCGAAGAAGCTGACCCAGCCGACGCCGAGGCCCTCGGCGCGGGCGGCGAGCCAGAGGTTCTCGACCGCGAGCGCGGAGGAGTACGGCGCCATCTGCGGCTGGGTGTGCCGGCCGAGGGTGTGCCGGCCGCCGCGGGTGGGGTCGGCGGTGACCACGATGTTCACCGGCGTCTCGAGGATGGCCTCGATCTTCATTTCCTTGAACTGCTTCGCCCGGCCCTTGGGCAGCGACTTCGCGTACGCCTCGCGCTGGCGCTGGGCGAGTTCGTGCATCGCCCGGCGGGTGTCGGCGGAACGGATGACGACGAAGTCCCAGGGCTGCGAGTGGCCCACGCTGGGTGCGGTGTGCGCGGCTTCGAGGACGCGCAGCAGCACCTCGTGCGGGATGGGGTCGGTGCGGAAGCCGTTGCGGATGTCGCGGCGTTCGCGCATGACGCGCAGGACGGCCTCGCGCTCGGCGTCGGCGTAGCCCGGGGCGGGCTCGCCCGGGGAACGCCCGGGCGGGGCGGTGAACTCCGGCGCGGCCAGGATCTCCGGCCCGGCCGGGTCCTGCGGTCCGGGAACGGCCGACGGCTCGTCGGCGGTCTCCGGCTCATCGGCGGTCTCCGGCGCGGGGGCGTTCTCCGGCGCGGGCGCGGCTTCGGGACCGGCCTCCGGCGCGACCTCGGCCTCGGCGGGGGCCCCTGCCGGGACCTCGGGCTGCACCGCTGCCTCGGGAGCGGTCGCGGCCGCGGCCGCGGCGACGGGAACGGGTTCGGCGGCGGGCACCGGGGTGGCGTCGGCGGCCGCCTCGGGCGCGGGGTCGGCGACGGGCTCCGCGACCGGCTCGGGCGCGGCCTCGGCCGCGACGGGGAGCACGGCGACCGGCTCGGCGCCCGGCTCGACGGCGGCGGGCTCGACGGCGGCGGGCTCGACGGCGGCGGGCTCGACGAGCGCGGGCTCGACGAGCGCGGGCTCGGGCTGCGGCTCGGGCGCGGGGCCGGTCTCCTGGACCGGCTCCGGCTGGACCGGCTCCGGCTGGACGGACTCCGGCGCCGGTTCGGGCGCGGTCCCGGCCGGCTGCGGCTCCTCGGCCACCGGCTCGGCGGGGACCTGCACCACCGTTTCTGCACCGTCGGCCACGGGCGCCGTCGCGGGCTCCTGCACGGCCTCGGCCTCGGCCTCGGCCTCGACGGCCTGCGGCTCGACGGGCTCGGCCACCGGCTCGGCCGGCTGCTCCGGCCCGGCGGCGGGCTCGGCTCCGGCGGCGGCCTCGGGGGCCGCGGGCGCGGCCACCGGCACGCCATCCGGGAGGAGCCGGCCCAGGAGGGCGTCGGGCGCGGCCGGCGCGGGGGTCACGAGGAGCACCGGCTCGGCGGCGACAGCGGCGGCAGCGGCGGGCTCGGGCGCGGCCGGCTCGGCCGGCGCCTGCGCGACCGGTTCGGTCGGGGCGAGCGGGTTCGCCGGGGCGGCCACGACGGGCGGGGCCGCCGGGGTCACGAGGGAGGCCGGGGCGACCGGTACGGCCACCTGCTCCGCCGCCCACGGCGCGCCCGCCTGCGGCGGGACCTCGGCGGGACGCGCCACGTCGAGGTACTCGGGGCCCGGGGCCGGCTGCTGGAGCGGCGCGGGGGCGGCCACCGGGGCGGGACCCCGGTCGGCGAGCGAGCGTACGACCCCGCCGGAGGCGTCGGGCACCGGCGGGCCCATGTGCAGCGGACGGCGGACCGGCGCCGTGGGCTGCGCGGCGGGCGCGGACGGCGGCGGCAGCAGGCCGCCGAGGTCGAGGGAGCCGGAGTCCCGGCCGCCCGCCTCGTGCGCGCCGTCGCCGTACCCGGCGTCGGCGTAGCCGGCCCCGGCGGGCGAGGCGGGGGACGCGGCGGAGGGGTACTCCGGGGTGAACGGCGGCAGCACGGAGTCGGCCAGGGCGGGGAACGCCGGGACGGGCGGGACGACCTGCGGGTCGCTCCACGAGCCCTGCCCGCTCGGCATCAGCAGCAGTTCCTCGTCCTCGGCGTCCTCGGCCGGGTTGTCCACCAGGTCCTGGAAGGCGTACCCGCCCGGCATCTGCGCGACCGGCGGGAGCGGAGGCATCGCGGGGACCGGCGGCTGCACGGGGAGGCCCTGCTGGTCCACCATGCCCGCGTCGTCCGGGAGGCCCTCGCCCGGAACCTGGCCGGTGTCAGTCATGCGTACCCCTCGCCCATCGGTGTGCTTCTTCGATCGCCGGCGCCCGCTAGCCCAACGAGCGTGGCTGCCCGGTGGCAACCACTAAGCATTGTCGCGTCCGTTCGCCGGCCACGGCGGCCATAACCGACATGGTCCGCTGTGGACTGCGCCACGTCGCGGACACGTCACGTGCGCGCCGAGTGCCGCTGCCGTACGCCCGGCGGCGGTACGACGATCGGCCAGCCTACCGCGGCCGTGGGCCCACTGGTTCAGCGGGCGCTCGGCGGCCGTTCGCCCGCGAGCAGGAAGACGACGGAGCGTTCCTGCTCGGCCCAGGTGCGGGTGTCCAGGCCGACGGACTGCAGGAGCGCGCATTCGACGGCGTACCCGCGTTCGGCCAGCGCGCGGCCGATCGCCTCCGCCGCGTCGCGTGTGGCGGCGTGGGTGACGATCCGTTCGGGACGGCGGTCGGCGCACGCGGCGACGACGGCCGCTCCCCCGGCGCCGACGCGGACCACGTCGGGCTCGGGCAGCGATTCCAGGACGTGCGGGGCGCGTCCGGCGACCACCTGGAGCTGTACGCCGCGCGTGCGGGCGGCGGCAGTTACGCCCTCGCAGGCGCCCGGGTCGGCGTCGACGGCGATGACGGCGGCGCCGAGGGCGGCGGCGTCCACGGCGAGGGCTCCGGAGCCGGTGCCGATGTCCCAGACGAGGTCGCCGGTACGGGGTCCGAGGCGGGCGAGCTGGGCGGCGCGCAGCTGGGCGGACTCGCCCTCACCGGTGCCGGGCTCGGGGCGGGCCCAGCCACGGGGGCCGCCGGCCACAGCGCCGAGCAGCCAGCCGGGTTCGGCGGAGGCGGGCTGGCCGGCGCCGCCGATGACGATGACGACGTTGGGGTCGCGCCAGCTGTGGTCGGCGGCCTTGTCCGAGGTGAGCACGCTGACCTGCTCGTGTTCGGTGCCCAGTTGCTCGCAGATGACGAAGGTCCGGTGGACGCCTTCGAGGAGCAGGGCGAGTTCGGCCGGCCCGGCGCCGGGCGAGGTGAGGACGGCGACCTTGGGGTGGGCGCGGCAGACGTTGACGGCGCGGCGCAGCGTACGGCGCTGGGCGACGACGACCTGGGCGTCGTCCCAGGGCATGCCGGCCCGGGCGAAGGCGGCGGCGACGGAGGAGACGGCGGGGACGACCTCGACCTCCAGGCCGTGCTCGGGGGCGCGCAGGGTGCGGACGACGCCGAAGAAGCCGGGGTCGCCGTCGGCGAACACGACGGCGGTGCCGCGGTGGCCGGCGATGCGGCGGGCGGCGAGGCCGATGCTGCCCAGGCGGATGCGTTCGGCGGTGGGCGGGACCTCGGGGAGGGCGAGATGGTGGGCGGCGCCGGCCACCAGGGTGGCGGCGGCGAGCGCGGACCGCGCGGCCGCGGTGAGGGGCGAGCCGTCCCAGCCGATCACCGTGACCCGGTCGGCCATCTCGTCAGTCTCCTGATCTGGTTCTACCGTTCGACCGGGCTCCCCCGGCCGCCGCCGGGAGGCACCCGCACGGGCACGGTGAGACTACCTGGTCATCGGGTCAGTGCCAGTCGGCGGAAACGGCGTAGCCGCTCGCTTCGGCCATCTGGGCGTCGTAGTCGCCCGGCTCGTCGAGGTCCTCGGGGAGGAGGCTCCAGACGATCAGGTCGGTACGGGTGTCGGCCCAGCCGCCGTCGGCCGTCTGGGTGCGCACTATCCACGCGTTGCGCAGGACGCCCTCGCTGATGCAGCCGATCTTCTGGGCGACCTGCTGGCTGGCGGTGTTGCCGGCGGCGGTGCGCAGTTCGAGGCGTTCGAAGCGCTGGTCGCGGAAGAGCCACTGGGCGACGGCGAGGACGGACTCGCTGGCGTAGCCCTCGCCGCGGGCCCAGGGGGCGGTGACGTAGCCGACCTCCGTGCTGCGGGTGCGCCAGTTGGTGTTCTGGAGGTGGACCACGCCGACGAGGCGCTGGGTGAGGAACTCGGTGACGGCGAAGACGATGCCGCGGCCCTCGGTGCGCTCGGCGTGGGAGTGGCGGGTGGCCCAGCCGTGGGCGTCGGCGTGGGTGTAGGGGTGGGGTACGCCGGTCCAGGCGGTGATGAGCTCGTCGTTCATCATCTCGGTGAGCGCCGTGACGTCGCCTTCCTCGAAGGGGCGCAGCACCAGCCGGTCCGTGCTGATGGAGACGTCCGGGAAGGTGGTTGTCATGCGCTGCTCCATGCCTCAAGACCGTGGGTGCGGGACCGTTCGTGCGGGGCGCCGGGGGTGCGGGGCCCCAGGGGGTCAGCATGCAGCATGGGCCCCGTGATGTGCATGGCTGGGCCCCGCACCCCCGGTGACGGGGTTGCGGGGCCGGATGCCGCGGGTCAGGACTGGGGGGTGCCGAAGGCCGGGATGACCGAGCCCTGGTACTTGTCCTGGATGAACTTCTTGACCTCGTCGGAGTTCAGGAGCTTGGCGAGCTTCTTGATCCGCGGGTCGTCCTGGCTGCCTTCCTTGACGGCCAGGAAGTTGGCGTACGGGTTGCCCTCGGCCTTCTCCAGGGCGAGCGCGTCCTGGGCGGGCTTGAGGTCGGCCTCCAGGGCGTAGTTGCCGTTGATGACGGCGGCGTCCACGTCGTTCAGGGCGCGCGGGACCGTGGCGGCCTCCAGCTCCTTGAACTCCAGGCCCTTCTTGTCGGTGATGTCGGACAGCTTGGCGTTGGTGCCGACACCTTCCTTGAGGGTGATCAGGTTGTTGGCGGCGAGCAGCTGGAGCGCGCGGCCCTCGTTGGTGGTGTCGTTGGGGACGGCGACGGTCTGGCCGGCCTTGATGTCGGCGAGGGACTTGACCTTCTTGGAGTAGAGGCCGAGGGGCTCCAGGTGGACGTTGACCACCGGGACGATGGTGGTGCCGTTCTTCTTGTTGAAGTCGTCCAGGTACGGCTTGTGCTGGAAGTAGTTCGCGCCGACGCTGCCCTGCTGGGTGGCGGTGTTCGGCAGGACGTAGTCCGTGAACTCCTTCACCTCCAGGTTCAGGCCCTCCTTGGCCGCCAGGTTGTCCTTGACGTAGTTCAGGATGTCGGCGTGCGGGCTCGGGGAGGCGGCGACGATCAGCGGCTTGTTCTCGTCGGCCTTGCCGCCCCCGGAGCCGGCGGCGGCCGGGTCGGAGGAGCTGCCGCAGGCGGTCACGCCCAGGGCGAGCGCGGTGGTGACGGCGGCGAGGGCGGTGAGCTTGATGTTCTTACGCACGAAGAGTGCCTTTCATTGCGGTGCGAGGACGGGGATCGCCTCGCGTGTGGTGCGCCCGAGCACGACAAGTGCGGGCTTGTGGGGAGAGGAGGTTCTGCGGGGGGGGTCAGGCGGTCCGGCCGCGGCGGGCCAGCAGGCGGACCACGACGTCGCCGAGGAGCTGGATCACGGTGACGACGAGGACCAGGACGACCACGGTGGCGATCATGAAGCCGGTCTCGAAGCGCTGGTAGCCGTAGGTGATGGCCTTGGAGCCGAGGCCCTCGCCGCCGACCGCGCCCGCCATGGCGGAGTAGCCGATCAGGGTGATCACGGTGGTGGTGACGCCGGCGACCAGGGAGGGCAGGGCCTGCGGGAGGTACACCTTCCACACCAGGGTGGGGATGCCGCCGCCCATGGACTCGACGGCCTCGACCAGGCCGTGGTCGACCTCGCGGACGGCGGTCTCGACGAGCCGGGCGAAGAAGGGGATGGCGCCGATGGCGAGCGGGACGATCATGGCGGTGGGGCCGATGAAGGTCCCCACGATCGCGGTGGTGACCGGGATCAGGAAGATCAGCAGGATGATGAACGGCAGCGAGCGGCCGATGTTCACGATCACGCCGACGACCTTGTTGACGGGACGGTTCTGCAGCAGGCCGCCGGTGTCGGTGAGGACCAGCAGCAGGCCCAGCGGGAGGCCGCCGAGGACGGTGACGACGGTGGACCACAGCACCATGTAGAGGGTGTCGTACGTGCCCTGGGTGAGCAGGGGCTGCATGTCGGACCAGGTCACTGCGCACCATCCTTGATGAGCTCGGCGGCGGCGACGACCTCCGCCGCGTCGTCCACGATGTCGACCTGCAGGCCCTGCTCGCGCAGGAACCCGACGGGGACGACGTTGTCCTCGTATCGGCCGGGCAGCTCGATGCGCATCCGGCCGATCTGCTTGCCGCCGACGGTGTCCATCGCGGCGCCGAGGATCGAGATGTCGATGTTGTACGTGCGCGCGAGCTGCGAGATGACGGGCTGGGTGGCCGCGTCGCCGTGGAAGGTCACGTCGACGACGGTCGCGTCCGGGCCGGTGGCGGCGCCGCTCACGGGGAAGAGCTCGCCGGCGAGCTCGGAGCCGGGGGTGGCCAGCAGCTCGGAGACGGTTCCGGACTCCACGACGCGGCCCTTCTTCATCAGGGCGGCGGAGTCGCAGACGCTCTTGACGACGTCCATCTCGTGCGTGATCAGCAGGACCGTCAGGCCGAGCCGGCGGTTGAGGTCGCGCAGCAGTTGCAGGATCGAGCGGGTGGTCTCGGGGTCCAGGGCGCTGGTGGCCTCGTCGGAGAGGAGCACCTTGGGGTCGCCGGCCAGGGCGCGGGCGATGCCGACGCGCTGCTTCTGGCCGCCGGAGAGCTGGCCGGGGTAGGCCTTGGCCTTGTCGGCCAGGCCCACGAGGTCGAGGAGTTCGGCGGCCTTGCGCGAGCGCTCGCGGCCGGAGACGCCGAGGATCTCCAGGGGCAGCTCGATGTTGGCCTGCACGGTGCGCGAGGACAGCAGGTTGAAGTGCTGGAAGACCATGCCGATCCGGCTGCGGGCCTCGCGCAGCTCCTTGCCGGCGCGGCGGCCGCGGCCGGCGAGGGCGGTGAGGTCGACGCCGTCGACGGTCACGGTGCCGGTGGTGGGACGTTCCAGCAGGTTGACGCAGCGGATGAGGGAGGACTTGCCGGCGCCGCTCTGGCCGATGACGCCGAAGACCTCCCCTTCACGGACGTGGAGATCGACTCCGTCCAGGGCGGTGACCTCGCGGCCACGGGACTGGTAGACCTTCGTGAGGCCCGATGTGGTGATCACAGGAATTCCGTCGCTGTCGAGTGCGCGGCGCTGCGGTGCCGGGCACGGGGCAATCATCTGGGGACGCGGGCCGCTTTACGGGGATATTTCCGTCGGCGGCGCATGCGCGGGGCAGGAGCGTTCCGTGGTCGGACAGAGGTCGGACACGGGGCTCGGCCGGTCTCGCTTCGGGGCGCGAGGCGTGCGGAAGGGGGCCCTCAGAAGGCGCACATTCGACACATACAACGAGCACCGGGCGTCATCATCGCCTCGGTCGCAAGGGTGCGGCTGCTCGTCGTGGTCATGGGCCCCAGTAAAGCAGACGGATCACCTCACCGATCAACGATGTCCGGTATGCGGACAGATTCCGCCTGCATACCGGACGCCCCCGGCCCGTCGGCGCCCGCGGCCCGACCCCGGTCCGGCCACGGTGACCTGCGCGGACACCGCGCACGACCGGAATCACGGCGTCCGCGCGCGGGAGCCCGCGGCCGGGTGCGCTGTGGTCAAGACCACGGTCCGTGCTCCGGCAGCGCCGGCACCCGGGCAGCCAGTCCGGCCGCCCGGGGGCCGAGGGGCGGGCGCATCGGGTCGTACGGCCCGTAATACCCTCGCTGCATGCTCGACGCCCTGACGGTCGCCATCGGCGCGGCCGCCCTCGCCCTCGCCGCCTGGTGCGGCCACGCCGCGTACCGGGACCAGCCGACGAAGGACTGGCACTTCATCGGCATGGCCGTGGTGACCGTGCTGGTGCTGGCGCAGCTGGCGATCGGGCTGTTCCTGCTCGCGCGCGGGGAGAAGGCCCACGAGGGCACGGTGATCTTCGTGGCCTACCTGATCGGCGCCTTCGCCACGATCCCGGCGGCGGGGCTGCTCTCGCTGTCCGAGCGGACCAAGTGGGGCTCGGTGACGGTATCGGCCGGCGCGGTCGTGCTCGCCGTCCTCGAAGTACGGCTCTTCGACATCTGGAGTGGTGGCACCGGTGCCTGACGCTGACACGACGACCGGCAGGGCGGGTGCCACGGCCACCGGCCGCAGGCGGCTGGTCTCCGGGCCCGGGCTGCTGCTGGTGTGGCTGTACGGGGTGATGGTGGTGGGCGCGGTCTCCCGGTCCGCCTACCAGATCTCCACCGAGTTCGACCGGGCGCCGCTCGCGTACGGCCTGTCCGGCGCGGCCGCCCTGGTGTACGCGTTCATCACGTACTCGCTGGTGCGCGGCGGCGAGCGGGCCCGCCGGGCGGCGCTGCTGTGCTGCGCCGCCGAGCTGGCCGGCGTCCTGATCGTCGGCACCTGGACCCTGGTGCGCCCGGAGGCCTTCCCCGACGCGACCGTGTGGTCGGACTTCGGGATGGGCTACCTGTTCATCCCGGTGATCCTGCCGATCACCGGGATGCTCTGGCTGCGCAGGCGCTAGCGCCGGCGCCGGCGCCGACGGCGGCCGTCAGGCGCTGACGGCGTAGTCGGTGGCTTCCTTCTCCAGGATCACCAGCTCGACGCCGTCGGAGGCGGTGCGGCCGCCGACCGCGACGTAGCCGGCCTTGCGGTACAGACGCAGGTTCGACTCGCTCTTGCGGCCGGTGTGCAGCCGGAAGCGGGCGGCCTCGGCACCCTCGGCGAGGGCCTCCTCGACGGCGCGCAGCAGCCGCGCGCCCAGGCCGTGGCCCTGCATGCGCGGGTGGACGCACAGCTTGGCGATGCTGGCGGTGCCCTCGTCGTCGATACGGCCGCGCACGGTGCCGACCACCTCGTCGCCGAGCCGGGCCACCAGCACGGTGTCCGACGCGAGTTCCTTCTTGAGGGAGTCCAGGGACTGGGTCAGGGGCTGGATGCGGTAGTTGCCGTAGAGCTCGGCCTCGCTCTGGAAGGCCAGGTACTGCAGTTTGAAGATCTGCTCCGCGTCCTCGGCAGCCGCCGCCGAAATGGTCACGCTCATGCCCATGTGCGCATGCCTCCCGCTCACCTGGTAGCCCGATGGTCTACCGCTCCTTTCCCCACAGGCCAGGAGCCGCAACCTCTGCAGCCAGCATTCTGCGCAGACATCCCAGGCAACGGGAACGTACGGGTCCCAAACTTCCTTGTGAGATACCCAACTCTCCTGCGATTTCACGGTAAGTCAGGTCCCGGGGCGAAAGAAACGCGCCTATGAGCTCCGGACAGCGTCCGGGCAATCGGGCGACCGCCGATCGGAGGGCGAGCGTCTCCTCCCGGCCGAGCAGCTCCTCGTCGGGGGCGGCGGCGCGGGGGGCGGGCAGGGCGCCGTACGGGATTTCGCGGCGGGCGCGGCGGCGGGCGGGCCGGGCCTCGGCGCGCACGGCGCGGCGCAGCCAGCGCGCCGGTTCGGCGGGGGCGGTGGCGGGGCCGCGCTCCAGCAGCCTGACCCAGACGGCTTGTTCGAGGTCGGCCGGGTCGACGCCGGTACCGGGGGCCTCGGCGGCCGCCTCCGCGGACAGCAGGGGGCCGAGTTCCTTGAGCAGGTCCATGCCGAGCGGGACGCGAAGGCCGCGGCCGGTGGTTTCCCCACCGGCCGCGGCCCACTCGTACGGGGTGGTGCGCCTAGCGGTTGACGGGGCGGCGGCCGGGGCGGAAGTCCTCGGCGGCCAGCAGGGCGGTGTCCGGGTTGTCGGTGAAGATGCCGTCGATGCCCTGTTCGAAGTAGGCCCGCAGCGCGCCGAAGACGTCGCCGTACGCGGCCGGGTCGGTGCCCTTGCGGAACTCCGCCGGCAGGAAGCTGTTCTCGTTGCGCGCGGTGTAGGGGTGCAGGACCAGGCCGCGGGCGTGGGCGTCGCGCACCAGCGTGGTCGGGGTGCCGAGCCTGCCGTCGGGGGTGCGCGGGATGACGAGGTTCAGGGTGGGGCCGATGCCCTGGGCGAAGCCGGCGATCCACTTCAGGCCCTCGGGCTCGACCAGGTCCGCGACGGTGCGCGGGTCCTTGGCGAGCTCGAAGTCCCATGGGCGGGTGCCCGCGTCGGAGAGCAGGACGACGCGGGGCGAGGAGACCAGCCGGGCCAGCCGCTGGATGCTGGAGGGCTCGAAGGACTGCAGGAAGACGGCGGAGGTACGGCGGTCGCGGCCGTACCGGCGCAGCAGCTTGGCCAGCGGCTCCTCCAGGCCCAGGCCCAGCGCGCGGAAGTAGCTGGGGTGCTTGGTCTCGACGTGCAGCCAGACCGGGCGGCCGCGCCGCTTGCCCTCGCGGTCGGCCCAGCGCAGCACCTCTTCGAATGTGGGCACGGCCCACCGGCCGTCGTAGAGGGTGCCGCGCTGGCGGACGGCGGGGATGCGCTCCTTCGCGCGCAGCGTCTTGAGCTCGGCGAGGGTGAAGTCCTCGGTGAACCAGCCGGTGACGGAGACGCCGTCGATGGACTTGGTGGTGCGGCGGGAGGCGAACTCCGGGTGGTCGGCGACGTCCGTGGTGCCGCCGATCTCGTTCTCGTGACGGCACACCAGGTGCCCGTCCCGGGTGGGGACGAGGTCCTGCTCGACGACGTCGGCGCCGAGGTCGAGGGCCAGTTGGTAGGAGCCGAGCGTGTGCTCGGGCCGGTAGCCGCTGGCCCCGCGGTGGCCGATGACCGTGGGGTACGGCAGGTCCCGGTAGCCGCCGTGGCCGCCCGCGTACGGGCCCGCCTCGGCGGCCGCGGCCGTTCCCGCGCCCAGGCCCATGGCGGTGCCGCCCGCGGCGAACACCGCCGCTCCCAGTACCGTGCGTCGCGCTGCCCCGCCCTGCGTCATGAGTGGCGTCTCCCCGTCATCGGTCGTACATGAGTGCGCAGGAACGTGCGTGCGCGTGCCCGCACGTGCGTGCGCCGGTCGGCGCAGCGATGGTAGGCGGCGGGGTGTGTCGGGCGGGCCAGCGGCGGCGGAACATGGCGGAAACGTGTGTCAACACGACGTATCCATCACGTGAACCCGATGTGCGATCAGTCGCGGCGCGCGAGTATCGTCCTCTACCTGCACCGCCCCAGTGCCGTGCGAACCCGCTTGTCGACGCCGGAGGGCCCACGTTGTTCCGTACCGCGCTCATCAAAGCCACTGTCGGACCGGTCATGCGCATGATGTTCCGCACCCGGGTGGAGGGCATCGAGCACATTCCGGGCACCGGTCCGGTGATCCTCGCGGGCAACCACCTCACGTTCATCGACTCGATGATCCTCCCGCTGGTGTGCGACCGGACGGTGCACTTCATCGGCAAGGACGAGTACGTCACCGGCAAGGGGCTCAAGGGCCGGGCGATGGCCTGGTTCTTCAGCGGCTCCGGCATGATCCCGGTCGACCGGGACGGCGCGAACGGCGGTGTCGCGGCGCTGATGACCGGCCGCCGGGTGCTGGAGGAGGGCAAGATCTTCGGTATCTACCCCGAGGGCACCCGCTCCCCCGACGGCCGCCTCTACCGCGGCCGCACCGGCATCGCCCGCCTGACGCTGATGACCGGCGCGCCGGTGGTCCCGTTCGCGGTGATCGGCACCGACAAGCTGCAGCCGGGCGGCAAGGGCATGCCGCGCCCGGGCCGGGTGACCATCCGCTTCGGCGAGGCGATGGAGTTCTCCCGGTACGAGGGCATGGACCGCGACCGCTACGTGCTGCGCGCGGTGACGGACTCGGTGATGGCCGAGGTCATGCGCCTGTCGGGCCAGGAGTACGTCGACATGTACGCCACCAAGGCCAAGGCGGCCTGACCCTCCCGCCGCCGGTAGCCCCGGGGCTACTGGCGGCGCAGGGAGCGGCTGACGCCCGCTGCCGTGGTCGTGGCCAGGATCCAGCCGGTGATGATCAGCAGGTAGGACAGCCACTGGAGCCAGCCGCTCGGCGCGAACGCCGCCTCCTGGCCGAAGCCGATGATCGGCAGCAGCAGGTCGATGGTGTAGAAGAGCGGGTTGAAGTCGGGCGCCTCGCCCGCCTTGAGCGCGCGCGGCGGGTGCAGGGCGAACGCGACCGCGCCGGTGACCAGCAGAGCCACGAGCCAGAGCGCAGCGCGCGAGGGGCGGAAGCCGTAGCCGACGGTGGCGTCCTGGAGCAGGCCCCACAGCCGGGCGTGCCGGGGCCGGGTGCGCCGGTGCCGGCGGAGCTTGGCGAGCTGGACGGTACGGACGGCCTCCTCGTCGCCGACGTCCCGGTAGGCGGCGGCCAGCTGCTCGTACGAGGAGGGCAGGTAGCCGTCCTCCTCCCGCTCCAGCATCGGCAGCCGCTCCTCCGCGGGCAGGTGCGGGCGGAGCACCCGGTAGCCGAGCCCGTCCAGGCGCACCACGGGCGGCCAGACGGCCGGCTCGGCCCACAGCATGTCGAACTGGCTGCGGCGCAGGTTCACGATGCCCTCGACGGGGGCGGCCTTGCGCAGCCAGAACTCGCCGACGACGCAGCTGCTGGCGCGCAGCGCGACGGCCCCGGGGGCGCTCAGGCGGGCCCGGCCGAGGAAGAGCTGGCCGGGGATGCGGGCCCCGGTGAGGTTGACCATGCCCTCGGCGTGCAGCCGGTTGCCGCGCAGGTCGGTGCCCACGGACAGGGTCTCGGCGTGCAGGGCGATGCCGCCGGGGTTGATCAGCCGCGCGCGGTCGAGGTTGATCTGGCCGGCGACGGTGGCTCCGTTGATGCGGAACTGACCGTGGACGGTGAGGTCGCCGGCGATGATGTCGGTGCCTATCTCGGCGTGGTTGAGCTGGAGCGGCGGCTCGTCGGCCTCGTCGGGCAGGCTCCCGGTCCGGATGACCGCCCCCTGGAGGAAGAGGCCGCCGGTGATCCGCGCGCCGGCCAGCCGGACGGGGCCGTTGAGGGTGCAGCAGGACAGCCGCAGGACGATGTCCACGCGGACGTTGGCGGCGGTCAGGCCGGGCAGCGTGGAGTCGGCGAGGACGACGGCGCGCAGCTGGGCGCCGTACAGCAGGGGTTTGCGTTCGAACCAGCACGAGCGCAGCCGGACGGGATGGTCCACGACGGCGTACTTGAGGTCGAGCTTGCCGGTGATCCTGGCTCCGTAGAGCTTGAGGCCGGCGACCCGGCCGTCCTCGGTCGGACCGCCGACCAGCAGGGCCCGCAGCACCTCCGCGCGCACGGTCCGCTCGGGTCCCCAGGAGGCGCCGTCCCCGGAGAGCTCCTCGGGGCCCGTCCGGAAGTCGACGCCCTCGCCGCGTGGGAAGGCGTCCCGGACGCGGCGCTCCGCCGGGGTCAGGTCGGTGATCTCCATCGCCGGAAGGGTGCCGCGCCCGTGATCACACTGTCAACCCGGGTCGCGGCGCCCCCGCCTGGCGGAGCGTCAGTGCTCGATGCCCTCCTGGAGCCGCTGGCCGCGCAGCAGGAACCAGGCGGCCACGGCGGTGGCCAACAGGACGGCCGCGCCGACGCCGGCGGCGAGCCGCAGGCCGTCCACGAAGGCGTCCTGGGCGGCGGCGACCATGCCGTGCGCGGTCGCCGGGTCCAGGGCGCGCGAGGCCTCGACGGCGCCGCCGAGCGACTCGTGGGCCGCGTCGGCGACCTCGGCGGGGACCCCGGCGGGGGCCGTGAACTTCTGGTAGGCGCCGGTGACGATGGAACCGAGCAGGGCGATACCGAGGGCCGCGCCGAGTTCGTACGCCGTCTCGGAGACGGCGGAGGCCGAACCGGCCTGCTCCTTGGGGACGCTGGAGAGGATCACGTCGGCGGTGACGGTGAAGGAGAAGCCGGCGCCGAGGCCGACGACGAGCAGGGCCGCGCCGAGCAGCGGGTAGCCGGTCTCCCGGTGCACCAGGGTGATCACGCCGAGCGCGAGCCCGATGGCGCCGAGGCCGCCGGCCACGATGGCGCGTACGGAGTACCTGCGGGCGTAGCGGCCGGCGACCAGACCGGTGACCACCGCGCCGATCGCGGCGGGCAGTTCGGCCAGGCCCGCCTCCAGGGGGTCGCGGCCCTGGACGAGCTGGAGGAACTGGGAGAGGAAGAAGACCAGTCCGGACAGGCCGAAGACGGTGAGCAGGTCGGCGAGGACCGCGCCCGAGAAGCCCCGGTGCTTGAACAGCCGCATGTCGAGCAGCGGCGCGCTCAGGGCGAACTGGCGGCGGACGAAGGCGTACAGGCAGGCGGCGCCGAGGGCGGCGGCGACCCAGACCTCCGTGGTCGGCCCGTGCGTGGCGACCTCCTTGACGGCGTAGACGACACCGATGATGCCGACGAGGGAGAGCGCGACGCTGAACAGGTCCCAGGGCCCGGTGACCGGGTTCTTCGACTCGGGCAGCAGCTTGCTGCCGACGAGGACCAGGACGGCCATGACGGGCAGGTTGATGAGGAAGACCGAGCCCCACCAGAAGTGCTGGAGCAGCGCTCCGCCGAGGACGGGGCCGACGGCCGCGCCGGCCGAGGCGGTGGCGCCCCAGATGCCGATGGCGAGGCTGCGCTCCTTGGGGTCGTGGAAGATGTTGCGGATCAACGCGAGGGTGGAGGGCATCAGCGTCGCACCGGCCACACCGAGCAGGGCGCGGGCGACGATCATCATCTCGGGGCTGGTGGCGTAGGCGTTGAGCACGGAGACGGCGCCGAAGGCGATGGCACCGGTCAGCAGCAGCTTCTTGCGGCCTATTCGGTCACCGAGCGAGCCCATGGAGACGAGCAGTCCGGCGATGACGAAGGAGTAGATGTCGCCGATCCACAGCAGTTGACTGCCCGTCGGCTTGAGGTCCTCGCTGAGGGACGGGGTGGCCAGACCCAGTACAGTGGCGTCCACCGCGACCAGCAGGACGGCCAGGACCAGGACCGAGAGCGCGAGCCAGCGCCCCTTGCTCCTGATCGCCTCCGTCCCCTTCCCCTGGGTCAGCTGTTCGGTACGGGTCATTTCTCCACACTCCGTCGGGCGCCACCGAGCAGCAGCTCGGTGATCATGTACTGGAAGTCCTTGGCGGCGACACGGCCGTCCATCACGGCCCAGGCACAGCTGCCGATGAGGCCGTAGAGGGCCTCGGTCAGCCAGGTGGCACTGAGGTCGATCCGGATGTCGCCCTGCTCCTGGCCGCGTTTGAAGACGGCGCTGACGCGGGCGTCGAGCCGGGCCCAGCCCTCGTTGACCTGGTCGCCCTCGAAGAGCTGGTTCTCGGTGACGAGGAAGGCCAGCAGCTGGGCGTTGGGCTCGGACTCGGCGACCAGCCGGCGCAGCGCGTCGACCGCGTCGTCCTCGTCGAGGCGGGCCCGCCCGAGCGCCGCCTCGAACTCCCGGATGCCCAGGTCCTCCAGGGCGCGCACGAGCGCGTCGCGCCCGGCGAAGTGCCGGTGGAGGGTCGCCCGGCCGATTCCGGCGGCTTTGGCGACCTCGTCCATCGTGGCGGTCGACTTGCGGGAGAGGAGGGCGGCGGCAGCGCGCAGCACCTGGTCACGATCCATGGCCATGAGACAACGATACCCCAAATGAGACACGAATGTCTCATCAGAACGAAAAATCGGCTGCCTGGCGGGCAGCCGGAGAGGAATCCTGGACCCATGAAGCTGCTGAAGCCGCTGCTGCTCATCGACGTCGACGGCCCGCTGAACCCCTACGCCGCGCAGCCCCAGCGCCGCCCGGAGGGCTACACCACCCACCGCATGCGCCCGACCGGCTGGACCGGCGGCAAGCCGCTGCGGGTGTGGCTCGACCCGGGCCACGGCACCCGGCTGCTCGCGCTGGCGCGCACGTACGAGCTGGTGTGGGCGACCACCTGGAAGGACGAGGCCAACGACTGGATAGCCCCGCACCTGGGGCTGCCCCGGCTGCCGTACATCGACTGGCCGGTGATGCACGGGCGGGCGCCGCGCGGCACGTTCTGGAAGACCCAGTACATCCTGGAGTACGCCGCCGGCCGGCCCTTCGCGTGGATCGACGACGACATCACGGCGATGGACCGCGAGTACGTCGAGCAGCTCCACCCCGCGCACGCGCTGCTGCGCTACGTCGACGAGCGGATCGGGCTGACCGGGGAGGACTTCGACGCCCTGGCCCGCTGGGGCGAAGCCCTGTGACCGACGCGACGGAGGGGCGGCCGGGTCGTGGAAGACCCCGCCGCCCCTCCCGCCGCGCGTGCCGGCACTACTGCTTGTGGGCCGCCCAGGCGTGCTGGATGACCAGGTCCGCCTTCAGCTCGTTGAGCTGCGCGGCGACCGCGCTGGGGGCCGTGCCGCCGCGCCCGCTGCGCGAGGCGAGGGCGCCGGGCACGTTCAGCACACCGCGCACCTCCGGGGTGAGGTGCTCGGAGATCTTCGCGAACTGTTCGTCGGTCAGCTCGTCGAGCTCGATGCCGTGGGCCTCGCACTCCTTGACGCACTCGCCCGCGACCTCGTGGGCCACCCGGAACGGCACCCCCTGCTTGACCAGCCATTCGGCGATGTCGGTGGCGAGCGAGAACCCGGCCGGGGCCAGCTCCTCCATCCGCGCGCGGTTGACGGTGAGGGTCGCCATCATGCCGGTGAAGGCGGGCAGCAGGACCTCCAGGGTGTCGCAGGAGTCGAAGACCGGCTCCTTGTCCTCCTGGAGATCGCGGTTGTAGGCCAGCGGCAGCGCCTTGAGCGTGGCGAGCAGGCCGGTCAGGTTGCCGATGAGACGGCCGGACTTGCCGCGCGCCAGCTCCGCGATGTCCGGGTTCTTCTTCTGCGGCATGATCGAGGAGCCGGTGGAGAAGGCGTCGTGGAGGGTGACGAAGGAGAACTCCTTCGTGTTCCAGATGATGATCTCCTCGGCGATCCGGGACAGGTTGATCCCGATCATCGCGGTGATGAAGGCGAACTCGGCGACGAAGTCGCGCGAGGCCGTGCCGTCGATGGAGTTGCCCACCGAGCCGCGCTCGAAGCCGAGGTCGGCGGCGACCGCCTCCGGGTCCAGGCCCAGGGAGGAGCCGGCCAGCGCGCCCGAGCCGTACGGCGAGACGGCCGTACGGGTGTCCCACTGGCGCAGCCGCTCGGCGTCCCGCGACAGCGACTGCACGTGGGCCAGCACGTGGTGGGCGAAGAGCACCGGCTGGGCGTGCTGGAGGTGGGTGCGGCCGGGCATGGCCACGTCGTGGTGCGCCTCGGCGAGGCCGACGAGCGCGTCCTGGAGGTCGGCGATCAGGCCGCCGATGATCCGGGCGTGGTCGCGCAGGTACATCCGGAACAGGGTGGCGACCTGGTCGTTGCGGGACCGGCCGGCGCGCAGCTTGCCGCCGAGGTCGGGGCCGAGCCGCTCCAGCAGGCCCCGCTCCAGGGCGGTGTGCACGTCCTCGTCGGCGACGGTCCCGGTGAAGGAGCCGTCGGCGACGTCGGCCTCCAGCCGGTCGAGGCCGGCGATCATACGGTCGAGCTCGTCGGCCGTGAGCAGGCCCGCCGTGTGGAGCACGCGCGCGTGGGCGCGGGAGCCGGCGATGTCGTACGGCGCGAGGCGCCAGTCGAAGTGGACGGACGCCGACAGCAGGGCCAGCGCCTCCGACGGACCGTCGGCGAACCGGCCGCCCCAGAGCCGGACGTCACCGTTGTTGCTGCTCACAGCTACTGCTCCTCAAGACTGCATGACTTCGGATGGGGAACCGCCTCCCCGCCGCGGAGGTTACGGGGAGGCGGTCACGTACGGCGTTCGGCGTTCGGCGTTCGGGCGGGCGTTCGGCGGGTTACGCCAGGTCGCGCTTGGCGGCGATCTTCGCGGAGAGGGCGAAGATGTCGATGAAGCCCTGGGCCTTCGACTGGTCGAAGGTGTCGCCGGTGTCGTAGGTCGCGAGGTTGAAGTCGTACAGCGACTCCTCGGACTTCCGGCCGGTGACGACGGCGCGGCCGCCGTGCAGGGTCATCCGGATGTCACCGGTGACGTGCTGGTTGGCCTCGTCGATGAAGCCGTCCAGGGCCCGCTTGAGCGGGGAGAACCACAGGCCGTCGTAGACGAGCTCGCCCCAGCGCTGCTCGACCTGCCGCTTGTACCGGGCGAGCTCGCGCTCGACGGTGACGTTCTCCAGCTCCTGGTGGGCGGTGATCAGCGCGATCGCGCCCGGGGCCTCGTAGACCTCGCGGGACTTGATGCCGACGAGCCGGTCCTCGACCATGTCGATCCGGCCGATGCCCTGGCCGCCGGCCCGCTCGTTGAGCTGCTGGATGGCCTGGAGCACGGTGACCGGCTTGCCGTCGATGGCGACGGGCACGCCCTCCTTGAAGGAGATGACGACCTCGTCGGGCTCGCGGGGGGTGGCCGGGTTCGAGGTGTACTCGTAGATGTCCTCGATCGGGGCGTTCCAGATGTCCTCCAGGAAGCCCGTCTCGACGGCGCGCCCGAAGACGTTCTGGTCGATGGAGTACGGGGACTTCTTGGTGGTCGCGATCGGGAGGTTCTTCGCCTCGCAGAAGGCGATCGCCTTGTCACGGGTCATGGCGTAGTCGCGGACCGGGGCGATGCACTTGAGGTCGGGGCCGAGGGCCTGGATGCCGGCCTCGAAGCGGACCTGGTCGTTGCCCTTGCCGGTGCAGCCGTGGGCCACGACCGAGGCGTTGTGCTTCTTGGCGGCCGCCACCAGGTGCTTGACGATGGCCGGCCGGGAGAGCGCCGAGACCAGCGGGTAGCGGTCCATGTACAGGGCGTTGGCCTTGATCGCCGGGAGGCAGTACTCGTCGGCGAACTCGTTCTTGGCGTCCGCGACCTCGGCCTCGACCGCACCGCAGTCGAGCGCGCGCTTGCGGATGACGTCCAGGTCCTCGCCGCCCTGGCCGACGTCCACGGCGACGGCGATGACCTCGGCGCCCGTCTCCTCGGCGATCCAGCCGATGGCGACGGAGGTGTCCAGGCCGCCCGAGTAGGCGAGTACGACGCGCTCGGTCACGGGTTTCT
This sequence comes from Streptomyces sp. NPDC090022, assembly GCF_044748145.1. NCBI lineage: Bacteria > Bacillati > Actinomycetota > Actinomycetes > Kitasatosporales > Streptomycetaceae > Streptomyces > Streptomyces sp. NPDC090022. Next base: position 86,775 of record NZ_JBIVFN010000006.1, on the reverse strand, counting down.
CCTTACGGTGCAATCAACGACAGGCATAACTATGCATGACTCCGTATGTTTCGTCAACGCGCGGGCGTTTCGGCAGGTCAGCCGGGGTGTCCAAGGGCACCCCCGGCGGGAAAACCGGACGACCGGGGCCGCCGCGGCCGCCTAGGATCACCGGATGGAACGCCGATCGACCTGGACCGAAGCCGACGGGCGCGCCGCCGCCCTGCTCCTCGCGCAGGGGCGCGACCCGGACGAGGTGACCGACTGGCGGCACCCCGACTGCGTCGTGTACCTCGACCTCGGAGTCCGCCGGCTGTCCGGGTACGAGGCGGGCCTGGACCGCAGCCGCCCGTGGCACTTCGTGCTGGCCTCCCGCGCGGAGACGGCCCTGTGCCACTACGACGGCCTCGAGCGGCATGCCGCACTCCGGCACGTCACCACGGGCTCGCCGCTGCGGCTGTCCCTGACGGTGGTCCGGTGCGCCGACTGGGCCGCACCCGTACGTGCCAGGGCGCGCCGGGTCCTCGCGCGGGTCCTCGCCGAGGACCCCGCCTCCGCCCTGCGCCACCTGACCCCGGTGGTCCTGCGGATCGGCCGGCGCGTGCAGGGCGGCTGGGCCGTGGAGCTGTTCGAGGAGGCCCTGCGCGACCCGGCGCACGCCGGGGTGCTGGCGGAGCTGCGCGCGAGCACGGACCGGGCCACCGCCCGGTGCGCGGCCCGGATCACGCTGGAGGCGGGGCTGCTCGACGCACGGGAGCTGGCCGCCCTCGCCGCACACGCCGTACACGACCCGCTGGTGCAGCGGCTGTGGACGGACGGGGCACTCGCCCGGCTCGCCGCCGACGGCCCCGACGAACGGGTCACCGAGCTCCTGCTGGGCGCCCGCAGCGGCCACGTCCGCGCGGCGGGCGTGACCAGCCTGCGCGCGGCGGGCCGTCAGGAGCAGGCGTACGACCACCTCGACGACCCCTCCGGCCTGGTGCGGGCCTGCGCCCGCTGGCTCGTCGGCCAGGCCGGTGGCGAACCGCGCGCCCGCTACCTGGAGCTGTGCGCCGACCCGGCCCGGGTCAGCGGCGCGGCGGTGACGGGGCTCACCGAGTGCGGGCAGCGCGGCGACGCGCCGGTGCTGCGGGCCCTGCTGGCCCACCCCGACGGGCGGGTCCGCGCGGCGGCGCTCGCGGGACTGCGGGAACTGGGCACGGTCACCACCGGGGAACTGCTGCCGCTGCTGGACGATCCGTACCCGGCCGTGACGCGCGAGGCGGCCGTGTCGCTGGCCTCCTGGGCCGCGTGGCTGCCCGTCGCGGAGCTGACCGCGCGCATCGCCGCCGACCGGCCCTCGCACACCCGGCGGGCCGCGTTCCGGCTGCTGCGCACGCGCGGCGGCATGGACGGACTGCGGGCGGCCGTCGCGATGCTGACGGACCGTGAGCCGGCACTGCGGAGCATCGCCGGGGCCATGGTGCGCGACTGGCACTGGGAGGCGGCACTCCGTACGGCGGGCACCGACCCGGCCGAGCTGGAGGAGCTGTTCCGGCGCGCCGCCCCCGCGTTCGACGGGTCCCACCGGGGGGCGGCGCTGCGGACGCGGCTGGGGTTCGCGGAATGCGAGGAGCCCGAGGAGCCCGGGGAGCCGGCGCAGTCGGAGGAGGCCACGCCGTGAAAAGCCGCCGCCCGATCCCTGCCGTCCGGCGCATAATCCGGACATGGGAAAACTCCACGAACGCATAGACGGGCGGCTGCGCGAGTTCATCGAGGCGCAGCCGGTCTTCTTCACCGCGACGGCACCGCTGGCCGGTGACGGCCACGTCAACCTCTCCCCCAAGGGCCGCGCCGGGACCCTCGTCGTCATCGACGAGCTGACCCTGGCCTACCTGGACTTCGGCGGAAGCGGCGCCGAGACCATCGCGCACGTGCGCGAGAACGGCCGGATCACCCTCATGTGGTGCGCGTTCTCCGGGCCGCCGAACATCGTGCGCATCCACGGCGAGGGCGAGGCCGTCTTCCGCGACGACCCCCGCTGGCCGGAGCTGGTGGCGCTGTTCGGCGACGCGGACGGCCCGGCGGCCCGGGCCGTCATCGTCGTCCACGCGAAGCGGATCGCGGACGTGTGCGGGTACGCCGTCCCGTTCATGGAGTACCAGGGCGAGCGGATGCTGCACGCGGACTACTTCGGCCGCAAGTCGGACGAGGAGTTCGCGCAGTACTGCGAGAAGAAGGACCACATCGGACGGAGTCTCGACGGCCTGCCTGCGCTGCCCCTGCCCCTGCCGGCCCGTACCGTCTGACATGTGCTGCGCACCGCTCTCGCCCTCGCCGTGACCCTCCTCGCCGGCCCGGCCCTGCCGCCGGACGCGTCCCTCCCCCCGTTGCCCGCCCGGATGGCGGACACCGGGGGCGGGACCCAGCTGATCACCGCCGTGGCCCCCGCCCCCGGCTCGACCACGGGGCGGCTGACCTGGTGGGACCGGCGGGCGGGGCGCTGGTTCGCGGCGGGTGGCGCCGAAGCCCGGTTCGGGGCGAACGGGCTGACGGACGGCGCCACCCGGGTGCAGGGCACGAACACCACGCCCACCGGGCTGTACGCGCTGCCGTACGCCTTCGGGATCCGGTCGGCGCCCGCCGGGACCGAGGTCGGCTACCGGCGGGTGACCCCGGACTCCTGGTGGTGCCAGGACAACGCCTCGGCGGCGTACAACCGCTGGACGGAGCCGCTGCCGGCCGACTGCGCGCCCGGTGAGGCGGAGCACCTGGTGACGTACGACAAGCAGTACGCGCACGCGCTCGTCATCGCCTTCAACTACGACCGCCCGGTGCGCGGCCGCGGAGCGGGGATCTTCCTGCACGTCAACGGCAAGGGCGCGACGGCGGGTTGCGTGTCCGTGCCGGAGCCGGCGATGCGCGCGATCCTGCGCTGGGCGAACCCGCGGCGCGACCCGCACATCGCGATCGGCACCGGGACCGGGCCCCTCGCCGTCACCCGCTCCTAGACCTTGCCCGGCGGTTCAGGGTCCCGGGCGGCCTCCTCGTCGGAGGCCCGGTACTCGTACGCGTCCTCCCACCACACCTTGTCGTCCAGCCACTCGTCGTCCTCGTCGTCCCCGTCGGCCTCGCCGCCGCCCTCCTCCGCGACGGCGTCGACGCCGCGCCACCTCCAGTGGTCGCCGACGCTCCGCAGCAGGTACCTCCGCTGCTCCTCCGCCAGCGCCGCCAACGCCGGGTGCGGCACGGCGCGGATCCGGTCCTCCAGCGCCTCGCCGCACTCCGTCCGGGCCCGGGCCGCCTTGCCCGCGTCGTCGGCGAAGAGGAAGGACACCAGGCCCAGCCCGGTGAGCACGGCGGCTGCCCATTCCAGGACGCCCTGCGGGCGGGATTCCACCAGCAGGTTGACGGCCACGACCCACAGGCACAGCAGCGCGACGACGGCCACGCAGGAACCGCAGCCCGACACCCCCTCCTCTTCGCCCGGCATGCGCGGGAGTTCGGGCAGCTGCTCCTCACGCTCCTTCAGGTACCCGGCGCGCCACTGCCCGTACGCCTCGTCCTGCCAGTCCAGCCAGCCGATCGACACGGGCTCGGGATCGTGCCGGCGTACGGCCTCCAGCAGGGCGGCGGGCGCCGGGTGGGCGGGGGTCCGGTCCACGTCACGGCCCCGCTCGGTCAGGAACGCCGCGCCCTCCGCGTCGATCCGCAGGTACCCGTCGAGGACCAGCTCGGCGGCCGCCGCCTCGCTCGCGCCCTTGCGCAGCACGGCGGCGTCGTACGGTGCGAGGTCGAGGGCGGCGACGATCCGGAGGATCTCGCGCCGGACCCGGGCCCGGCGCCACCACCACAGGCCGATGGCCGCGTACACGGCGGCGGCAGCGGCGTACACGGCCGCGGCGAGGACGAAGGGAAGCACGCCCCGAGGCTATGCGGACGGGCACCGGCCCGGCACCGGATTTCCACCCGGGCCGGAGCGGCTCAGCCCTCCTTCTGCGCCAGGCGCAGCAGGTGGTCGGCCAGCGCCTGGCCGCCCGCCGGGTCGCGGCTGATGAGCATCAGGGTGTCGTCGCCCGCGATGGTGCCGAGGATCGCGTGCAGTTCGGCCTGGTCGATGGCCGAGGCCAGGAACTGGGCCGCACCCGGCGGGGTGCGCAGGACCACGAGGTTGGCGGAGGCTTCCGCCGAGATCAGCAGCTCGCCGGAGAGGCGCCGCATGCGCTCCTCCTTGGCCGACTCCCCCAGCGGTGCCTGCGGGGTCCGGAAACCCCCCTCGCTGGGCACCGCGTAGATCAGCTCGCCGCCCGTGTTGCGGATCTTCACCGCGCCCAGCTCGTCGAGGTCCCGGCTGAGCGTCGCCTGGGTGACGCTCAGTCCGTCGTCGGCGAGCAGCTTGGCCAGCTGGCTCTGGGAACGGACCGGCTGCCGGTTGAGGATGTCCACGATCCGGCGGTGGCGGGCGGTGCGGGTCTGCGGAACGGACGGACCTCCCCCGTGCTCGTTGTCCTGCGCCTGGCTCATCGTCGTCTCATTCTCCGGATCGTCCGTCCCCGTGGCTTGCGTCGAGGATGCCGGGAAGCGCCCGGACGAACGCGTCCACCTCGTCGTCGGAGATCACGTACGGGGGCATGAGCCGTACGACGTCGGGGGCGGGTGCGTTGACCAGGAAGCCGGCTTCCTGAGCCGCCTGCTGCACCTTCGGTGCGAGCGGCTCCCTCAGCACGATACCCAGCAGAAGGCCGGCACCTCGGACATGGGAGACCAGCGGGTGGCCGGAACCTTCGATTCCGGAGCGCAGCCGCTCGCCCTTCTCCTTGACCCGGTCGAGCAGTCCCTCGGCCGCGATGGTGTCGATCACGGCCAGACCGGCGGCGCAGGCGACCGGGTTCCCGCCGAAGGTGGTGCCGTGCTGGCCGGGCCGCAGCAGGTCGGCGGCCGGGCCGAACGCGGCCACGGCACCGATCGGCAGGCCGCCGCCCAGACCCTTCGCGAGCGTGACGAGGTCGGGCTCGACTCCCTCGTGGGCCTGGTGCTCGAACCACTGGCCGCAGCGGCCGATGCCGGTCTGGACCTCGTCGAGGACGAGCAGGGTGCCGGTGGCCCGGGTGATCTCGCGGGCGGCCGTCAGGTACCCGGCGGGCGGTACGACCACACCGTTCTCGCCCTGGATCGGCTCGATGATCACGAGCGCGGTGTCCTCGGTGACGGCGGCCCGCAGGGCCTCGGCGTCGCCGTACGGAACGTGGGTGACGTCGCCGGGCAGCGGCAGGAAGGGGTCCTGCTTCGCCGGCTGGCCGGTGAGCGCGAGGGCGCCCATGGTGCGGCCGTGGAAGCCGCCGGAGGTGGCGACCATGTGGGACCGACCGGTGAGCCGGCCGATCTTGAAGGCGGCCTCGACGGCCTCGGCGCCGGAGTTGCAGAAGAAAACCTTCCCCTCCCGGCCGAAGAGCGTCAGCAGCCGCTCGGCGAGCGCGAGGACGGGCTCGGAGGCATAGAGGTTGGAGACGTGCCCGAGGGTGGAGACCTGCGCGGTCACCGCGGCGACGATCGCCGGGTGGGCGTGGCCGAGGGCGTTGACCGCGATACCACCGACGTAGTCGGTGTACGCGCGGCCGTCGGCGTCCCAGACCTGGGCGCCCCCGCCGCGGACGAGCGCCAGCGCGGGGGTGCCGTAGTTGTCGGTCAGCGCGCCCCGCCAGCGGGCGCTGTACTCCTGGTTGCCGCCGCCGCTCATGCGCTGTCCCCTCCCTGCCCGTCGGGCACGACCATCGTGCCGATCCCCTCGTCGGTGAAGATCTCCAGCAGGATCGAGTGCTGGACCCGCCCGTCGATCACGCGGGCGGTGGTGACGCCGTTGCGGACGGCGTGCAGGCAGCCCTCCATCTTGGGCACCATGCCGCTGGACAGCTCGGGCAGCAGCTTCTCCAGCTGGCTCACGGTGAGCCGGCTGATGACCTCGTCGCTGTTGGGCCAGTCCGCGTAGAGGCCCTCGACGTCGGTGAGGACCATCAGCGTCTCGGCGCCGAGCGCGGCGGCGAGCGCCGCGGCCGCGGTGTCGGCGTTCACGTTGTACACGTGGCCGTCGTCGGCGCTCCGCGCGATGGAGGAGATGACCGGGATCCGGCCGTCCTCCAGCAGGGCCTCGATGGCGCCGGTGTCGATGCCGGTGATCTCGCCGACCCGGCCGATGTCGACGAGCTCGCCCTCGATCTCGGGCCGGTGCTGGACGGCGGAGATGGTGTGGGCGTCCTCGCCGGTCATGCCGACGGCGAACGGCCCGTGCTGGTTGAGCAGCCCGACCAGCTCGCGCTGGACCTGTCCGGCGAGCACCATCCGTACGACGTCCATCGCCTCCGGGGTGGTGACCCGCAGGCCCGCCTTGAACTCGCTGACCAGGCCCTGCTTGTCCAGCTGGGCGCTGATCTGGGGGCCGCCGCCGTGTACGACGACCGGCTTGATGCCGGCGTGCCGCAGGAAGACGACGTCCTGGGCGAAGGCGGCCTTGAGCTCCTCGTTCACCATGGCGTTGCCGCCGAACTTGATCACGACGGTCTTGCCGTGGTGCCGGGTGAGCCAGGGCAGGGCCTCGATGAGGATCTGGGCCTTGGGGAGCGCGGTGTGCTTGCGCGCGGTGCCGGTCATGAGCTGTACGCGCTGTTCTCGTGGACGTACTCGGCGGTCAGGTCGTTGGTCCAGATCACGGCGGATTCGGAGCCGGCGGCCAGGTCGGCGGTGATGCGGACCTCGCGGTCCTTCATGGTGACCAGGTCGCGGTCCTCGCCGACGGAGCCGTTCCTGCACACCCAGACGCCGTTGATGGCGACGTTCAGCCGGTCGGGGTCGAAGGACGCCCTGGTGGTGCCGATGGCGGAGAGCACCCGGCCCCAGTTGGGGTCCTCGCCGTGGATGGCGCACTTGAGGAGGTTGTTGCGGGCGATGGACCGCCCGACCTCGACGGCGTCGTCCTCGGTGAGCGCGCCGATCACCTCGATGCGGATGTCCTTGCCGGCGCCCTCGGCGTCGCCGATGAGCTGGCGGGCGAGGTCGTCGCAGACCATCCGTACCGCCTCGGCGAAGGCGTCGTACGCCGGCACCTCGCCGGAGGCGCCGGAGGCGAGCAGCAGCACGGTGTCGTTGGTGGACATGCAGCCGTCGGAGTCGACCCGGTCGAAGGTGGTGCGGGTCGCGGCCCGCAGCGCCTTGTCGAGGGTGGCGCTGTCGAGGTCGGCGTCGGTGGTGAGGACGACGAGCATGGTGGCCAGGCCCGGGGCCAGCATGCCGGCACCCTTGGCCATGCCGCCGACCGTCCAGCCTCCCCCGGACTCCGTCCGGGGGGACCCCCAGGTGACCACGGCCGTCTTGTGCACGGTGTCGGTGGTCTTGATCGCGACGGCGGCGGCCTCGCCGCCGTCCTCGGACAGGGCCCGGGCGGCGGTCTCGACGCCGGGCAGCAGCTTGTCCATGGGCAGCAGCACGCCGATCAGGCCGGTCGAGGCGACCGCGATCTCCCCGGCGTTGTGCTCGGCGCCGCCGAGTGCGGTGAGGACGGCCGCGGCCTGCTCGGCGGTGGCGTGCGTGTCCTGGAAGCCCTTGGGTCCGGTGCACGCGTTGGCGCCGCCGGAGTTGAGGACCACCGCGCTGACGGCGCCGCCGCGCAGGACCTGCTCGGACCAGTGGACCGGTGCGGCCTTGACGCGGTTGGAGGTGAAGACGCCCGCGGCGGCCAGGCGCGGACCGTTGTTGACCACGAGGGCCAGGTCCGGATTGCCGTTCTCCTTGATCCCGGCCGCGATGCCCGCGGCCGTGAATCCCTGTGCTGCCGTAACCGTCACGGCGCGACTCCGATCGTGGAAAGCCCGAGCTCTTCGGGGAACCCGAGGGCGATGTTCATGCTCTGCACGGCGCCGCCGGCAGTGCCCTTGGTGAGGTTGTCGATGGCGCTGATGGCGATGATGCGCTGCGCGGCGTCGTCGTACGCGACCTGGATCTGAACGGCGTTGGAACCGTGGACGGACGCCGTCGCGGGCCACTGGCCCTCGGGCAGCAGGTGGACGAAGGGCTCGTCCGCGTACGCCTTCTCGTAGGCCGCGCGCACCGCGTCGGCGGTGGTGCCGGGGACGGCCTTGGCGGTGCAGGTGGCGAGGATGCCGCGGGGCATGGGGGCCAGGGTCGGCGTGAAGGACACCGAGACCCGCTGCCCGGCGGCGGGGCTGAGGTTCTGGATCATCTCCGGGGTGTGCCGGTGGCCGCCGCCGACGCCGTAGGGGCTCATGCTGCCCATGACCTCGGAGCCGAGCAGGTGCGGCTTGAGGGCCTTGCCGGCGCCGGAGGTGCCGGAGGCGGCGACGATCACCGCTTCGGGCTCGGCGAGCCCGGCCGCGTACGCCGGTACGAGGGCCAGCGAGACGGCGGTGGGGTAGCAGCCGGGAACCGCGATGCGCTTGGACCCCTCCAGCGCGGCGCGGCCGCCCGGCAGTTCGGGAAGCCCGTAGGGCCAGGTCCCGGCGTGCGCGGAACCGTAGAAGCGCTCCCAGTCACCGGCGTCCTTGAGCCGGTGGTCGGCGCCCATGTCGATGACGAGCACCCCGTCGCCGAGCTGGGCGGCCACCGCACCGGACTGCCCGTGCGGGAGTGCGAGGAACACGACGTCATGACCGGCGAGCACCTCGGGCGTGGTCGCCTCCAGGGTCCGCCCGGCCAGCGGCAGCAGGTGCGGCTGGAGCGGACCGAGGAGCTGCCCTGCGTTGGAATGCCCGGTCAGCGCGCCGATCTCGACCTGGGGGTGGGAGAGGAGCAGACGCAGCACTTCGCCGCCCGCGTATCCACTCGCTCCGGCCACCGCAACACGTACCACCATCGAATCCTCCTCATCGATGGCATGACTATACGTAGACCCGCAGGTTTATGCAAAGCCGGAAAAACAAAAGGCAAGGAGTGCCTCCACCGACTCCTCGCCACTCTCAAGGTATAGCGGACGGGGGGCCTTGCGGCAAGGCCCCGGTCATGCCGCAGAATCTCCGGCCTAGGCCCTGATCAGGGCGTTTGTCATCGGAGCCTTGCCATGGGGGACTGCATGTACGACGTGATCATCGCCGGCGGGGGACCGACCGGTCTGATGCTGGCGGGCGAGCTGCGGCTGCACGGGGTGCGCGTGCTCGTGCTGGAGAAGGAGGCGGAGCCGACCCGGCAGTCGCGGGCGCAGGGGCTGCACGTGCGCAGCATCGAGGTGATGGACCAGCGCGGCCTGCTGGAGCGGTTCCTCGCGCACGGCCGGCAGATCCGGGCCGGCGGCTTCTTCGCGGGCCTGGGCGCCGAGTGGCCCGAGCGGCTGGACACCGCGCACTCGTACGTCCTGCACATTCCGCAGGAGGTCACCGAGCGGCTGCTGACCGAGCACGCCGTCGGGGCCGGTGCCGAGATCCGGCGCCGCTGCGAGCTGACCGGACTGAGCCAGGACGAGGACGGGGTGGACGTCGAACTGGCCGACGGCACGCGGCTGCGCGCCCGCTACCTCGTCGGCTGCGACGGCGGCCGCAGCACGGTGCGCAAACTGATCGGCGTCGGCTTCCCCGGCGAGCCCGCCCGGGTCGAGACACTGCTGGGCGTGATGGAGCTGACCGCGCCGGCGGAGACCGTGGCCGCCGTGGGCGCGGAGGTCCGCAGGACCGAGCAGCGGTTCGGCGCCATGCCCCTGGCGGACGGGACGTACCGGGTCATCGTGCCCGCCGAGGGGGTCGCCGAGGACCGGACGACCCCGCCGACCCTGGAGGAGTTCCAGGAGCGGCTGCGGGCGTTCGCGGGCACCGACTTCGGGGCGCACTCACCGCGCTGGCTCTCCCGCTTCGGTGACGCCACCCGGCAGGCCGAGCGCTACCGGGTGGGCCGGGTGCTGCTGGCCGGCGACGCGGCGCACATCCACCCGCCGACCGGCGGACAGGGGCTCAACCTCGGCGTCCAGGACGCGTTCAACCTCGGCTGGAAGCTGGCCGCCGAGGTGGCGGGCTGGGCCCCGCCTGGGCTGCTGGACACCTACCACGGCGAACGGCACCCCGTGGCCGCCGCCGTCCTGGACAACACCCGCGCGCAGATCGAGCTGATGTCGGGCGAGCCGGGGGCCCGGGCGGTGCGCCGGCTGCTGGCGGAACTGGTCGGCTTCGAGGAGGTGAACCGGTACCTGATCGAGAAGATCACCGCGATCGGGGTCCGCTACGACCTCGGCGCGGCGGACGGCGCCGCGGGGCACGAGCTGCTCGGGCGGCGGCTGCGGGACGTGGCACTGAAGCGGGGCCGGCTCTACGGGCTGATGCACGGCGGCCGCGGACTGCTCCTGGACCGGACCGGCGGGCTCTCGGTGGCGGGCTGGGCGGACCGGGTCGACCACGTCGTCGACGTCGTCGACGTCGGCGAGGAGCTCAGCGCGCCCGCGGTGCTGCTGCGGCCGGACGGCCATGTGGCGTGGGCCGGGGAGGACCGGCAGGGACTCCTGGCCGCCCTGGAGCGGTGGTTCGGCGCGCCCCGGGGCGAGTGAGGCACCGGCCGGGCGGCGGCCGGGCGTACCCGACCGGATCGGGCATCGCGGGCCCGGTCCGGCGCGGGCGGTCAGCCGAGCACCAGCGGCAGGCGCCGGGCCCGCGCGCCGAGTGAGGCCGTCTGCGCGCCGGTCGGGGCCCGGCGGCCGGTGCCGGCGAGGAGGGCGTCGGCGTCGCTGAACGAGGCGGGGAAGGGGGCGCCGGCGATCTTCTCCAGCAGCCCGCGGGACCGGGCCGGGCCCGCCGCGGGCGGCCGCGGCACGTCCGGGAGGTGGGCGGCCGGGTCCAGGTGGTGCAGCGTCCACTGCCCTTCTGTTGGGTTGGCGTCGGCAGGGCGTGTTGACCGGTCGACGTCGCCCTTGTTCAGCGGCTCGGCAGAGTGGGCACTTGGTGTGCGACAGGCGTCGTGCATGGCGGGGATCGCGGTGCGACGTGACAGAGCCCGGCCGAAGCGACTACGGGCCCGGCCGGACTCTGCGTGCGTGGGGTGCTCCGGTTCAGAAGTCCTCGACGGCCCCGGCGGCGTCATTAGCCGCCTGCTCATCTAAACGCGGACTTCTCGGCATGTACCTCGGCGTGGCCCACCCGTGCTGGCCGGGCGCCGGGAAGGTCGTCAGCGGGTGCAGGAAGCGCTCTCCTGGTCGGTCATGGGACGCGAGCGGGCTATGAGGGCGCCGTTCCCGGTGGGCGCGGTGAAGTCGGCGTCGGTGACGATGAACGCCCGGTACTTCTTACCGTGGATCTTGAATGTGTGGCTCTTGCTGAACTGGAGCCGGAACTGCCCCGTCGCATGTCCCATCTCGGCGGCGCGGCTGAGCCAGCCCACACTGCAGGCGGGCACCGGGAGGCTGTTGGTCTGCGTGACCGTGCTGGAGCGCGACCAGGTCTTGGTGTAGGTGGTGGTGACCGCGAACTCGACGGTCTTCCACAGCTGGGTCTTGGCGCTGGTGCTCACCGCCAGGCTGTCCGTGCTGCCCACGGTGTCCGACCAGCTCATGGAGTGGGTGAGCACCTGCCCGCTGTAGTTGAAGGCGGTGTCCCCGACGGGTCGTTCGGCCGCGTGCGAGGTCTGGTACGTGGAGGTGTCCCACGTGACCGTGCAACCGGTCCCCTGTTGTTCGAACTCCGCGCACATCTGCAGGATGAAAGCCCCCTGCTCGGTGTTGGCACTGACCGTGTAGACGCCGGCGGCGGAGGCCGGCGAGGCGACGGACGCGAACAGGCCGGTGACGAGCCCTGTCACAACGACAGCACGTCGGGTTTTGCGCACGGAAGGTCCCTTCGGAGGAAAGCAGAATGGCAGCAGAAGGCGGCGGGGCCCACGGGCCGGGTCAGAGGCCGCTTCCCCGCGTCCCGCCCGACAGCGCGGGCCCGGTTCGCCGCTCGGCAGGGACCCATCCTCCGATGCTGGCGGAGTCAGGCGTGAGTGCTAGAACATGCACATGCCGAAAGAATTCTTGCAGGCCGCGAAGACGGCAACCCCACACCGGGTCGCGGCACTCGTCGACGAGAACACCAATCCGTTCGAACTCGGCTGTGCGATCGAGCTCTTTGGCCTGCCCCGACCTGAAATCGGCAAGGTTCTGTACGAGTTCGCCCTCTGCGCACCTGACACCCGCACCCCGATGCGCGACCGTTTCTTCGCGCTGTCGGAGGTCGCAGCCCTGGAGGCGGCCGACGCGGCCGACACTCTGATCATCCTGAGCAGGCCCGACGTGCACGCGCCGCGCCGGCCCGCGGTGCTTGACGCCATCAGCCGGGCCCACGCGCGCGGCGCACGGCTGGTCTCCTTCTGCAGCGGTGCGTTTGCCCTCGCCGAGGCCGGTGTCCTCGAAGGGCGCCGTGTCACCACGCACTGGCAGTGCGTGGATGCGCTGCGGTTTCGCTTCCCCGGCGTCCTCGTCGAGCCCGACGTGCTGTTCGTGGACGACGGGGACATCCTCACCTCGGCAGGCAGCGCCGCTGCCCTCGATCTGGGGCTGCACATCATCCGCCAAGACCACGGTGCGGAGACGGCCAACGATGTCAGCCGGCGCCTGGTCTTCGCCGCCCACCGCGACGGCGGGCAGCGGCAGTTCGTGGAACGCCCGGTGCCGGAAGTACCCGACGCGTCCCTGGCTCCCGTCCTGGCCTGGGCCCAGGAACGGCTCGACACCCCGCTGACGGTGTCCGACCTCGCCGCGCGGGCGGCCGTCAGTACCACGACGCTCCACCGCCGCTTCCGCGCCCAGCTGGGCACCACTCCCCTCGCATGGCTCACCGGGGAACGCGTCACCCTGGCCCGCCGGCTGTTGGAGCGCGGCGAGTCCCGCATCGAGGTGGTCGCGCGCCACAGCGGCCTCGGTATCACGGCCAACCTCCGCGTTCTGTTACGCCGCGAGACCGGGCTCTCGCCGTCCGTCTACCGGCACCGCTTCGGCCCGGGAGCTGTGTGAAGGGTCCGGCAGCCCCGCGGCAGCAGTTCACGTACCGCGCGCGTCACCTGATGAACCGGCCGACACATCCTCCACCAAGCGCCAGTACCCGGTTCCTGCGAGGACCGTGGTGTGCCGGTCAGCGAGGTCGGTGGTGGCTGTTGAGCTGGGTCATCAGCTCGCGGTTGGTGCTCCGGGCGGCGGCCAGGTCCTCGTCGCGTTCGCCGAGTTGCGAGGTGAGCTCGGCGACCCGTTGTTCGAGATGGGCGATCTTCTCCTGAAGGGCATCGATGCCGGTGGGGGCTCCGAGTCCGGTGGCCCGCCAGGCGTCCTGGCCCAGGACGTGGGACAGGCGTTGCTCGAGCTGAGCGATGCGCCAGGCCTGCTGCACGCCGTCCTCAGGCGTGAGGGCGTCCACGTCGGCCGCAAGCGCGTCGAACGGCTCATGCGCCAGGCCGGCCTGGCCGGGATCAGCCCCCGGAAGAGCAAGGGCTTCACCCGGCGTGACCCGGACGCCGATCCGGCCCCTGACCTGGTGCAACGCGACTTCACCGCGAGCGGGCCGAACCGGTTGTGGGTCACCGGCCTGACCATGGTCACGACGCTGGAGGGGCCGTTGTGGCTTTCCGCGATCCGCGACGCGTTCTCCCGCCGGGTGGTGGCCCGGGAGACCTCCGCCCGTGCCGACGCCGACCTGGTCCTGACCTCGCTGGAGTATGCCCTGGCCAGCCGCGAAGTCGCGCCGGGTGAACTCATTCACCACGCGGACCACGGCTGTCAGTACACGTCCGTGAAGCTCACAACACGCCTGGTCAGGGCCGGTATCCAGGCGTCCATGGGCTCGGTCGGCGACTCGTTCGACAATGCCCTGGCGGAGAACCTGTGGATGGTCATCAAGACCGAGTGCATCCGCGGCCGGGTCTTCGCCACCAGGGCCGAGGCGAATCTCGCGCTCTTCGAGTACATCGACGGCTTCTACAACCCCCGCCGCATCCAGAAGCGGCTCGGCTACCTCAGCCCGATCGAGTTCGAGGAGAAGCACTACGCCAACCAGGCAGGCCCCGGGTCCCCGTACGCGGCGGCCGGCCGCACGGTCAGCGCGTCGAGGGGATCCGTGCCGGTCGGCGGGTGCTCCTCGACGCGCCAGTACGTCGCCTCGTCGGCGGTGACCTCCGCCGTGGTGGGGGTGACCAGGGTGATCAGGACGTCCTGAGCGTCGATGACCCGGTGGCACACCAGGTCCCGGACCAGCCGGCCGGTGCACCCGGACGGCTGCGCGAAGGCCTCGTCCGGGAGGTCCGCGACCGCCGTGCGCAGCGCCGTCCACGAGCGGGAGAACAGATCCGCACCCGCACGGTAGTGCTCACGTCCCGGTCCCCGCCATGCCGGCCGTCCGGCGGCTCAGCCGGTCAGCGGGTGCCGGACCCACACGTTCGGCTCGACGTACACGGCGTGGCCCTGTTCCGGATCGCAGTGGACCGGGACCAGGGCGCCCGGTACGCGGACCGGGCCGGCCTCCTCGAAGGGCAGGCCCGTCCACTCCCGCCACTCGGCCAGGGATCCGCTGATCGTCATCGACAGCGGCGCCACCGCGTGGATGACCCCGCCCGCCCGGACGTGGACGCGCAGCCACGGGTCGTACGGCAGACCGTCCGCACGGGTGCGGACGGCGTACGCGTGCATCGGGGTGTCCGGTTCGGCGGGCTTGCCGCTGGGCCGGACCGGGGCCACGACCTCGGCGAAGCCGCGGGCGCGGGCGTTCTCGCGCATCGCGGCCAGCATCCGCCCGGACAGTCCCTCGCCCTGGCGGCCGGTGGCCACGCTGATCTCGATCGCGCTGACCGTGTCGGGGTCGACACCGCGCCGCAGGTCGGAGAAGGCCCACATGAGGACCTGGTCCCAGCCGCGCGCGGGCAGGTCGCCGCGGCCCGGCGCCCGCAGGGCGAAGGGCACGCTGAACCCGCGGGCGACGACCTGGTCCCCGTCGGTGGCCACCAGGACGTACTCCGGCAGCTCGGCCACCATCCGCGGGTAGAGCAGCCAGGCGAGCGCGTCGTGCTGCGCGAACTCGGGCCAGGTGTCCGCCATGTCCCAGAGCCGCGCGGCCAGTTCGGGGCGCTGGGCCACGGTGGTGATCTCTATGCCGGTCATCCCCGCAGGCTAGGGGCGGGGGACGGGCTCCTCAACGGGTTTTGTCCGCGCCCGCCCCGGCCGCCGCCGCGTCGCCCGCCCCGGCCACCGGTCCCGCCCCGGCCGCCGCCGCACCCGCCGCCCCGTCGAGCCCGGCGCCCAGTCGGCGGGCCCCGTCCGCGAGTTCGCCGGGGCCGGCGACCCCGGCGAAGCTCAGCCGGACGTACGGGCCCGGCGGCTCGGCGCAGAAGTACGGGCGGCCCGGCGCCACCGCGACCCCGGCCCGCAGGGCGGCGCCGACGAAGCCGGCCTCGTCACAGCCCTCGGGCAGCCGGGCCCACAACTGGTAGCCGCCCGCGGGCAGATGGGGCAGGGACAGCGCGGGCAGCTCCCGGCGCACGGCGCCCGCCAGCACCTCCCGGCGGTGGCGCAGCTCGGTGGCGACCGCCCGCAGGTGGCGCGGCCAGGCGGGGGCCCCGACCAGCTCCAGCGCGGCCTCCTGCAACGGGCGCGCCACGAAGAAGGTGTCGACGACCTGGATCGCCCGCAGCCGCTCGAACACCGGCCCGCGCGCGGCCAGCGCGCCCACCCGCAGGCTCGGCGAGGTGGCCTTGGTGAGGGAGCGGACGTGGACGACGATCCCGTCGGCGTCCTCGGCGGCCAGGGTCGCCGGCAGCGGGCCCGCGTCCTCGTGGGCCAGGGCCCGCGCGTAGTCGTCCTCGACCACGAACGCCCCGGCGGCCCGCGCGATCCGCAGCACCTCGCCCCGCCGCCCGGCGGCCAGCACCGCACCGGTCGGGTTCTGGAACAGCGGCTGGCATACGAACACCCGCGCGCCGGTGGCCTCGAAGGCCGCCGCCAGCAGCTCCGGGCGTACCCCCTCGGCGTCGACCGGCACCGGGACCGGCCGGCAGCCCGAGGCGCGGGCGATGGCCAGCAGGCCGGGGTAGGTCGGCGACTCGACCAGGATCGGCGCGCCGGGCGGGGCCAGCGCCCGCAGCGCGGTGGTCAGCGCGCTCTGCCCGCCCGCGGTGACCAGCACGTCGGCGGCGGTGAGGGCGCCGCCGATCTCGCGGGCGAACCAGTCGCGCAGCTCGGGCAGACCCTCGACGGGCGGCCGGGACCAGGCCCCGGGACGCCGTCCGGCGCGGGCGAGGGCGGCGGCCATGGCCCGCTCGGGCTGGAGGGAGGCGTGCAGGTAGCCGCTGTTGAGCTCGATCACCCCGACCGGGGGCGCGGCGAGCGAGACGAGCACCCCGGAGGCGTCCACCGAGCGCGGCACGATGTCGCCCGCGGCCTCGGCGGTCAGCGCGACCTCCTGCCAGGAGGTGTCCCCAGTGGCCCGGGCCGGCGTACGCGGCCGCGCCCGGAAGACGCCGGCGCCGGGCCGGGTGACCACGAGCCCCTCGGCGGCGAGCTGCGCGAGGGCGCGGGAGACGGTGACGGGGCTGACGCGGAAGCGCTCGACGAGAGCCCGGCTCGACGGGAGCTTTCCACCGATCGAGTAGCGGTTGAGCTCGGATCGCAGGGATTCCGCCAGTTCAGCCACACTGCTACGCTCGTTCATGACAGCACAGAATAGCGCTATCGCCTCCACCGGAGTAGCGGCTCCCACCGCGCAGGGCACCCCGGGCCCGCAGGACACGGCGGACACGGCCGGCAGCACGGGCACGGCCGGCACGGCGGCCGCACGGAGCGCGCGCCGCTCCGGCACCCTGCTCGCCGGCCTCGGCGTGTTCGCCTTCTCGCTGACCTTCCCCTCCACCGTCTGGGGCCTGGAGAGCTTCGGCCCCTGGACCCTGGTCTCGCTGCGCAGCGTCCTCGCCGCCCTGATCGCGGGCGGCTTCCTGCTCGCGCTGCGGGCCCCGCTGCCGCGCCGCGAGCACTGGGCGGGCCTGGCCGTCGTCGGCGCCGGCGTGGTGGTCGGCTTCCCCGTACTGACCACGCTCGCGCTGCGCACCTCCACCACCTCCCACGCGGCCGTCGTGGTCGGCCTGCTGCCCCTGACCACCGCCGCGCTGTCCGCCCTGCGCACCGGCGTCCACCCCTCGCGCACCTTCTGGGCGGCCGCCGTCGCCGGAGCGGTGGTGGTCCTCGGGTTCACCCTCGCCCAGAGCGGCGGCTCCCCCTCGGCGGGCGACGGCTTCCTCTTCGCCGCGCTGCTGGTGTGCGCCGCCGGCTACACCGAGGGCGGCCGGCTGGCCCGGTCCGTCCCCGGCTGGCAGGTCATCGGCTGGGCGCTGGTGCTGTGCCTGCCGCTGGCCCTCGCCGGTTCGGTGCTGGGCCTGGCCCAGGAGCCGGTCCGCCTGACCGCGCACGGGGTGATCGGTCTGGTCTGGGCGGCGGCCGGCTCCACCTTCCTCGGGCTCTACGTCTGGTACCGGGGCATGGCCGAGATCGGCGCGGCCCGGGCCAGCCAGCTCCAGCTGGCCCAGCCGCTGCTGACGCTCGTCTGGTCGGTGCTGGTGCTCGGCGAGCGCCTCTCCCCCGCCGCGCCGCTGGCCGCCGTGGCGGTCCTGGTCTGTATCGCGGTCACCCAGCGGGCATGATTCGGGCGAATCGCCGTAAACTGCTGTCACCGGATCCAGACCGCCTCCGAGGAGGTCAGCTATGCGCGCGACCGAGGGCGACCAGCTGGTACAGCACGGCAGAGTCGTGGGGCAGCACGACAAGGTCGGCGAGATCACTCAGGTCCTGGGCGAGAACGGCACCCCTCCCTACCGGGTCCGTTTCCAGGACGGCCACGAGGCAGTCATGTCACCGGGACCCGACTGCGTCGTCAGGCACCCCACCGAGCCCACTCCCTGAGCACCGCACACGTCAGCGCGGCGGCACCGCCGTCGGGTAGTGGTCGGTGACGACCCTGGCCATTGCTCCGATCGGGTCCGCGGCCACCTGCTTCGCCGAGAAGTAGGAATGGCCGCGGACCTCGGCGTGCTGCCGGGCCAGGCTCAGGTGCCGGGACAGCTCCGCCGGATCGCGCCACGCGGGCGTGGGACTGCCCGACACGCACCGGTAGAGCGCTTCCCCGATGTAGAGGTCCACCCCCGTCCCGGCGACCGTCTGCGCCCACCACGGCACCAGGACCCGGTAATCGGCCTGCGGATGCCCGATGTGCCAGTAGCACTGCGGGGCGACGTAGTCGATCCAGCCCTCCTTGACCCACTTGCGGGTGTCGGCGTACAGGTCGTCGTACGTCCCGAGGCCGGCCCGGGTCGCCGACCCGAGCGGGTCGCGGTCGCCGTTGCGCCACACCGCGAACGGGCTGATGCCGAACCGCACCCCCGGCCGGACCCCCGGCAGCCGCGCCGCCATCTCCGAGACCAGCAGGTCGACGTTGTAGCGCCGCCAGTCGGCGCGTGAGGCGAAGCCCGCGCCGTGCAGCTCGTACGCCGCGTCGTCGTCGAAGTACGCGCCCGCCTCGGGATAGGGGTAGAAGTAGTCGTCCCAGTGCACGGCGTCGACCGGGTAGCGGGCCACGGCGTCGAGCATCGCGTCCTGGACGAAGGTCCGGACCTCCGGCAGCCCCGGGTTGTAGTACAGCCGGCCGCCGTACTCGACGGCCCACTCGGGGTTGCGGCGCACCGGGTGGCTCGCGGCGAGCCGCTCCCGGTCGTCGTGCGTGGCCACCCGGTACGGGTTGAACCAGGCGTGCAGTTCCAGCCCCCGCTCGTGCGCCTCGGCGACCGCCGTGCCCAGCGGGTCCCAGCCGGGGTCGGTGCCCTGCCGCCCGGTGAGCCACTGCGACCAGGGCTCCAGCGGCGAGGGCCACAGCGCGTCGGCGGCCGGCCGGACCTGGAGGATCACGGCGTTCAGCCGCTGGGCCACCGCGCTGTCCAGCAGCGTCAGCAGCTGCTCGCGCTGGCGCGCGGCCGTCAGGCCGGCCTGCGAGGGCCAGTCCACGTTGGTGACCGTGGCCACCCACATGCCGCGGAACTCCGGGACCACGGCGCGCCCGCCCCGGCCGCCGGCCCCGCCCCCGGCCCCGCCGCCCCCGCCCCCCGGCGGCGCGGCCGCCCGCGCCGTGGCGCCAGGCGCCGTGACACCCAGGGCGGTCGTGGCCAGTACCCCCGCGGCTCCGGCCAGCAATCCCCGCCGGTCCATGCACTCCATGCGACCTCTCCGTTCCGCAGCGTGACATTCCTCTCCGATCGCCCAGCATGCCCGCCCCGGCCCGACACGCGGCGCAAGGTCGGGAGTAACGTCGTGGGGCGTGGCGGGCGCCGGGCAGCAGAGACACTGCGCAGCACGGGGGACCCGCCGACGGATGAGCTGCGAAAGGCACGAAGTGACTGACCTCCCTTCCGACATCACACGAGTCGGCGTAGTGGGCTGTGGCCAGATGGGCGCGGGTATCGCCGAGGTGTGCGCCCGCAGTGGCCTTGAGGTCAAGGTCGCCGAGACCACCGGCGAGGCCCTGGAGATCGGACGTACCCGGCTGCACAACTCGCTCACCAAGGCCGCCGAACGCGGCAAGATCAGCGAGGAGGAGCGGGACGCCACCCTGGCCCGCCTCAGCTTCACCACCGACCTCGGCGAGTTCGCCGACCGCGACCTGGTCATCGAGGCAGTCGTGGAGAACGAGCAGGTCAAGACCGAGATCTTCCAGGTCCTGGACCAGGTGATCACCCGTCCGGACGCGATCCTCGCCTCCAACACCTCCTCCATCCCGCTGGTGAAGCTGGCCGTCGCGACCTCGCGCCCGGACCAGGTCATCGGCATCCACTTCTTCAACCCGGCCCCGGTGCAGAAGCTCGTCGAGCTGATCCCGGCGCTGACCACGGGCGAGGAGACGGTCAAGCGGGCCGAGGCCCTGGTGCGGGACGTGCTGGGCAAGCACGCGATCCGCGCCCAGGACCGGTCCGGCTTCGTCGTGAACGCCCTCCTCATCCCGTACCTGCTGTCCGCGATCCGGATGTTCGAGTCCGGCATCGCGAGCCGCGAGGACATCGACAACGGCATGGAGATGGGCTGCGCCCACCCGATGGGCCCGCTGAAGCTCGCGGACCTCATCGGGCTCGACACCGTCGCCTCGGTGGCCGACTCGATGTACGCCGAGTTCAAGGAGCCCCTGTACGCCGCTCCCCCGCTGCTCCAGCGGATGGTGGACGCGGGCCGCCTGGGCCGCAAGACGGGCTCGGGCTTCTACCCGTACGGCTGAGCTCCGTACCGGCGGGGCACCTCCTAGCCCAGCCGGAGATGGTGCAGCAGGAGCAGCCCGGCCGCCATGTTGGCGGCCGGGACCTCGCCGCGCGCGATCAGCTCCGGTACGAGCTCCAGCGGCACCCACTCGCGCCGCGAGGACTCGAAGCCGTCCTCGGGCCGTCCTATGTACGTCGCCCCCTCCGACCAGTAGAGGTGGTGGCGGGCGTCGGTGAGGCCGTTGGAGGGCTCCACGGTCATCAGGTGGTGCAGCGGACCGGGCCGCCAGCCCGATTCCTCCTCCATCTCGCGCGCCGCCGCGGCCGCGACGTCCTCGCCGTCCTCGACCACACCGGCGGGCAGCTCCCAGCCCCAGCTGTCGGTGATGAAGCGGTGCCGCCACAGCAGCAGCACCTCGTCGGCCCCGTTGACGGCGGTCGCGGCCGCGACCGGGCGCAGCCGGATGACGAAGTGGTCCAGGTGCCGGCCGTCGGGCAGTTCGACGTCGGCGAGATTGACGTCGAACCAGCGGTTCTTGTACACGGTCTGCTCGTTCAGGTTCGTCCACTGCACGGTTGTGCCACCTTTCATACGTGTAGGTGGCAACATGGCAGCAGCCGCACTGTCACAGCGGAACGCGCAGCGCCCCGTCGATGAGCTGCACGGTCTCCTCCGCGTCCGCGCAACCGCTGGTCAGGAGCTGTTCGCGGACCGCCCGGAGCCGGTCGCGCAGCCGCAGCGACTCCATCCCCCTGGCCCGTTCCGCCATCTCGGCCGCGGCCACCACGGCCCGGTCGGCCTCGCCCTGGCGCAGCTGGATCTCGCAGAGCATCGCCAGCCGGTGCACCCGCCCCCGGTCGTGCGCCGGGGTGTCGACGGCGGCCACCGCCTGCGCGTGCGCGGCGCGCAGATCCCCCAGGCTGAGCAGCGCCTGGGCGACCTGGACGTTGACCAGCCCCGGCTGGACGTACCCGGTCTCGTCGGGCTCGGTGCCGGGGCGGATCCGCTCGGCGGCCGTCTCCGCGTGCCGGATGCAGGCCAACGCGGCGACCGTGTCGCCGAGTTGCGCGTACGCCTTGGCCTGCATGGCGTACAGGTCGGCGGCCAGCGCCGGGGTGGTGTGCCGTCCGGCGGCGCGCAGCGCGGCCTCCGCGAACGCCACCGCCTGCCGGAACTCCCGTAGATGCAGGGATTGGTTGACCAGCAGGGCGATGACGTACGCCCCCAACCCGCGGTCCCCGCAGGCCTTGGCCAGCCGCAGCGCCTGGTGGAAGTAACGCTGGGCCAGCCCGTGGGCGTCGGAGTCGTACGCGCAGATCCCGGCGACGGCGACCAGCGAGCCGGTGGCACGGTGGAGTTGGCGGCCGAGGCCGTCGGAGTAGCTGCCGCGCAGCAGGGGCGCGGTCTCGGTGCCCAGGAAGCGGACGATCCGGGCCCGGGTGGCCATGCCGCCCGCCCGGCGGTACATGAGCTCGTAGTGCGCGCGGGCGGCCCGCAGGATCTCGATGTGCTCGGGGCCGACCCGGGTGGGGCCCGCGTGCGAGACGTCGCCGTCCTCGGGCGGGTTCTCCCACTCCCACACGGGGATCACCGCGGGGGTGCCGGTGACGGCGGCCGCGGTCAGCAGCTCGGCGCGCCCCTGTTCGTCCGTACGCCACAAGGCCGTTGCCCGGTCGACGAAGCCGACGAGCGAGGTGCCGTGCGCGATGCCCGACTGGCCGGGCACCCCGAGTCCGATGTCGTCGAGGGAGAGCGGTCTGCTGAGCCGCCGGCCCAGCACCTCGCAGATCAGGTCGGGCACCTGGCCGCGCGGCCGCTGGCCCTTCAACCACCGGGCGACGGCGGTGTGTTCGTAGCGCAGGGCGAGCCCGCGGGACCGGCCGGCCTGGTTCACGTGCGCGGCGAGTCCGGCATGCGACATGCCCGCCTCGGCGAGGAGGGCGTCGAGCAGGGCATTGGACTGCATGGGCCCCTCCAAGGGCTCGTCGGCATCAGGTTAGTGGGTGCGGGATTCACACGGGGTGTGAACCGGGTACGCGCATAAATGCGCCGCACACCCTGCCGCCGGATGCCGGGGAGCGGTTGACTGGGACTCTCGCCTCACCAAGAGGCACACGGGCCGTCGGCTCCCCCTCGTACAGTGCGACGGCCCGTATCGCGCCGCCCGTCTGCTCGTCTGCCCGACACTCCACGGCAGGCGGGCGGCGCCCCAGGGGCTTCCGCCGGCGCCGGTTGGTCGCCGGCCACCGGCGGAAGTCCCCCACTCCTCGGCGCGGCCGGGGAGACGCGTCGTACGTGCCGGGACCACCCACCGTCCACCGGCCCGTACGGCTCCGCCGGCCGGTCAGGGGCCGGCCGGCCGGAGCCGGTCGTTGCGCAGCACCAGGAGGGCGACGTCGTCGGCGGGCCGCCCGCCGGCGTGGCGCAGCAACGCGGCGTGCACGCCCGCCACCAGCCGCGCGGGCGTGACCGCCCCGCATCCGGCCTCGGCGAGCACCCCGCCGAGCGGGAAGTGCCGCCCTCCCCGGTCCCGGGCGTCCTCCACCCCGTCGGTGTGCAGGAACAGCGCCTCGCCGGGCGCCAGTCGTACGTACGCCTGCGACTCGACCTTGTCGGGCAGCGGCAGCACGCCCAGCGGCGGCAGCGTCTCGTCCCCGACCATGACCTCGGCGGCCGTCGGGCTCAGCAGATAGGGCCAGGGGTGGCCGCAGTTGACCGCGGTGACGGCGCCGTCCGCCGTGATCTCCAGCAGGAGCACGGTCACGAACTCCTCCGGGTCGGCCGAGGCCCGGTGCAGGGCCCGCTCCAGCCGCCGCAGGACATCGCCCAGGGCGGGCTCGTCGTACGCCGCCTCCCGGAACGCTCCGAGGACGGCGGCCGCGGCCCCCAGCGACCCCGGACCGTGGCCGCGGACGTCGCCCATGACCACCCGCACCCCGAAGGGCGTGGCCAGCGCGTCGTAGAGGTCGCCGCCCATCGACGCCCCGTCGACGGCGGTCCCGTGCACCGCCGCGAGCCCCAGGCCCTCCATCCGGGCGGGCAGCGGGCGCAGCAGCACGCTCTGCGCCGCGCCCGCGATCTCCTGGGTCCGGCGCAGTTCGCCCATGAGCCGCTGCCGCATGTGCAGGGCGCATCCCGTGGCCAGCAGCAGGAACGCCGCGCAGCTGGTCAGGCTCGGCACCAGCGGTCCGGGGGACGACAGTTCCCACGACACCGCGGCCCCGCCCCAGGCAAGGACGCACGCCCGGCGCACCTGGGGCACGGGCCGCGTTTCGGTCATTGGCAGGCCTCCCCTCGGCCGGAACGATTGTGCCGACCACCTGGTTCAAGCCCTATATCCAGCCGAAGTTCTCACCCGAACGAGTGAGGGGCGCACCCGGATCCCCGGATGCGCCCCTCATGAGCCCTGGCGAGCGGCTATGCGCCGCGCAGCACCGCGCCCGTCCGCTCGGCGGCCAGCGCCACGGCGGCGTCACGCGCCGCCGTCGACTCCTCGGCCGTCAGCGTCCGGTCGGGAGCGCGGAAGCGCAGCGCGTAGGCGAGGGACTTCTTGCCCGCGCCGACCTGCTCGCCGGTGAAGACGTCGAACAGCCGCAGCGACTCGAGCAGTTCGCCGGCGCCCTTGCGCAGCGCGGCCTCCACGGAGGACGCCGGCACCGACGCGTCGACGATCAGCGCGACGTCCTGGGTCGCCACCGGGAAGGTGGAGATCCGGGGCGCCTTGACGGCGTCGCCGCCGGCCGCGGCCAGCCGGTCGAGGTCGAGCTCCATGGCGCTCGTACGGGCCGGCAGGCCCAGCGCCTTGACCACGCGCGGGTGCAGCTCACCGGCGTGGCCGATGACCTGCTCCACCCCGTCGAGGGTGACGACCAGCTCGGCGCAGCGGCCCGGGTGCCAGGGGCCGTACTGGCCCTGGCGGACGACCAGGTCCGCGCCGGCCTCGACGGCGAGCGCGCGGGCGGCCTGGACGGCGTCGGCCCAGTCGGCCGGGCGGCCCTTGCCCCACCAGCCGGCCTGCTCACGCGCCCCGGCCAGCACGACCGCGGCGTACCGCGGCTGCGCCGGGAGGGCGGCGTCGAGGGTGGCGATCTCCTCGTCGGTGGGCCGGCGGTCGACGGGCAGCCGCACCGCGACGCCCGCCCGCTCGCCCGCCCGGAAGACCGAGCCGGTCTCGAAGAGCGCGAGGTCGTGGCTGCCGCGGCTGTCGTTGCGGCGCAGCGCGCCGAGCAGACCCGGCAGCAGCGTGGTGCGCAGCGCCGGCTCCTCGTCGGAGAGCGGGTTGACGAGCTTGACCACCTGGCGGGCGGCGTCGTGCGCCGGCAGCTGGAGCTGGTCGAACACGCCCTCGCCGAGGAACGGGTAGTTCAGCGCCTCGACGTAGCCCGCACCGGCCAGCGCGCGGCCGACCCGGCGGTGCAGCTGCTGGCGCGGGGTGAGACCGCGGCCGGAGGGCACCTGCGGGAGGGTGGAGGGCAGGTTGCCGTAGCCCTCCAGCCGGATGACCTCTTCGGCGAGGTCGTTGGGCTCGGCGAGGTCGGGGCGCCACGAGGGCACGGTGACGACGAGCTCGTCCTGGCCGTAGACGTCGCAGCCGATCTCCTGGAGGCGGCGTACGACGGTCTCGCGGCCGTAGTCCATGCCCGCGACGCGGTCCGGGTGGTCCGCGCGCAGGGCGACGGTGCGCGGGGCCAGCGGCGCGGTCAGCTCGGTGACGCCGGCCTCGGCGGTGCCGCCCGCGAGCAGCACCAGCAGGTCGACGGTGCGCTGGGCGGCCGCGGCGGCGGCCTGCGGGTCGACGCCGCGCTCGAAGCGCTTGGACGCCTCGGAGGACAGCTTCAGCCGGCGGGCGGTGCGCGAGATCGACACGGAGTCGAAGTGCGCGGCCTCGATGACCACGTCGGTGGTGCCGGTGACGGCGCCGGTCGACCCAGAGGGATCAAACGCAGTGGTGACGGAGTCGGCGATCTCGGTGTTGGCGCCGCCCATGACACCGGCCAGGCCGATCGGCCCGCTGTTGTCGGTGATCACCAGGTCCTCGGCGTCGAGCGTGCGCTTGACGCCGTCGAGGGTGATCAGCTCTTCACCCTGCTCAGCCCGACGCACGCCGATCGGACCCGCAATGCTGGAGCGGTCGTACGCGTGCAGGGGCTGGCCGAGCTCCAGCATCACGTAGTTGGTGATGTCGACGGCGAGCGAGATCGGGCGCATGCCCGCCTTCTGCAGGCGGCGCTTGAGCCAGATCGGGGAGCGCGCCTCGGGGTCCAGGCCGGTGACGGTGCGCGCGGTGAAGCGGTCGCAGCCGGCCGGGTCCTCGACCTTGACCAGGTAGCCGTAGGAGTTGGGGGCCGGGACGTCGAGCAGCGCCGGGTCGCGCAGCGGCAGGCCGTAGGCGGTGGCGACCTCGCGGGCCACGCCGCGCAGGGACATGCAGTAGCCGCGGTCCGGGGTGACGTCGATGTGGAGGACCTCGTCGACGAGCTCCAGGAGCTCGATCGCGTCGGTGCCGGCCTCGTGCTCGGGCGGCAGCACGATGATCCCCTGCGTGCCGTCGTCGCCCATGCCCAGCTCGTCGCCGGAGCAGATCATCCCGTGGGAGGTCCTGCCGTACGTCTTGCGCGAGGCGATCGCGAAGTCGCCGGGCAGGACGGCGCCGGGCAGGACCACGACGACCTTGTCGCCGACGGCGAAGTTGCGGGCGCCGCAGACGATCTCCTGCGGCTCGCCGGTGCCGTTGGCGGAGCCGACGTCGACCGTGCAGAAGCGGATCGGCTTGCGGAAGCCCTCCAGCTCCTCGATGGTCAGCACCTGGCCGACGACCAGGGGGCCCTTGAGCCCGGCGCCGAGCTGCTCGACGGTCTCGACCTCGAGGCCGGCGTCGACGAGTTTGGCAGCTACGTCACGACCGGTCTCGCCCGCAGGCAGGTCGACGTACTCCCGCAGCCAAGAAAGCGGGACCCGCATCAGATCTCCATCCCGAACGGCCGGGTGAACCGGACGTCACCCTCGACCATGTCTCGCATGTCTTCAACGTTGTGGCGGAACATGAGCATCCGCTCGATGCCGAACCCGAAGGCGAAGCCGCTGTACACCTCGGGGTCCACGCCGCAGGCGGTCAGCACCTTGGGGTTGACCATGCCGCAGCCGCCGAGCTCGATCCAGCCCTCGCTGGAGCAGGTGCGGCAGGGGCGGTCGGGGTTGCCCACCGACGCGCCGCGGCACACGTAGCACTGCATGTCCATCTCGGCCGACGGCTCGGTGAACGGGAAGAAGTGCGGGCGCAGGCGGGTGGTGGTGCCCTCGCCGAACAGCTCGGCCACCATGTGGTCCATGGTGCCCTTGAGGTCGGCCATGGTCAGGCCCTTGTCCACGGCGAGCAGCTCGACCTGGTGGAAGACCGGGGTGTGCGTGGCGTCGAGCTCGTCGGTGCGGTACACGCGGCCGGGGCAGACGATGTAGACGGGCGGCTCCCGGTCGAGGAGCGAGCGCGCCTGCACCGGGGAGGTGTGGGTGCGCAGCACGACGCCGGACTCGTCGCCCTGGACGCCCTCGGGGCCCTGGACGAAGAAGGTGTCCTGCATCTGGCGGGCCGGGTGGTCGGGCGTGAAGTTGAGCGCGTCGAAGTTGAACCACTCCGCCTCGACCTCGGGGCCCTCGGCCACCTCGTACCCCATGGCCACGAAGATGTCCGCGATGCGGTCCATCAGCGTGGTCAGGGGGTGGCGGGCGCCGGCCGGGACGCGGTCGTACGGCAGCGTGACGTCCACCGCCTCCTCGACCAGCACGCGCTCGTCGCGCTCGGCCTCGAGCTCGACCATGCGCGCGCCGAAGGCCTTGTTGACGGCGCCGCGGGCCTGGCCCACGCGCTTGCCCGCCTCGGCCTTGGCCTGCGGCGGCAGGGCGCCGATCTCGCGGTTGGCGAGCGCCAGGGGCGAGCGGTCGCCCATGTGCGCGGTCTTCGCCTCCCGCAGCGCGTCGAGGTCGCCGGCGGCCGCGAAGGCGGCGAGCGCCTCGTCCCGCATGCGCTCGATCTCTTCCGGTTTCAGTGCCTCGACCTCGACAGGGTCGTACGACTTGTTCGGTGCCGACATCTCTTCCCGTACTTCCGATGGCTGGCTGGTGGGTCCCCGTACGACGTGATCGAATCGCCTCGGCACGCTCCGGCACGAGGACACAAAGGTGCCAAAGGTCGAGTCTAAGGGCCGCGGGGGGTGAAGGAGCCCGTGGGCCGCCTGGCGAGACGCTCCGCAGTGGCTACTGCGTGAGGTAGGCCGGCGCGCCGACGGGCAGGATAAATCGGAACTCGGCGCCGCCGCAGGGGCCGCGGCCTACCGTGATCGTGCCGCCGTGGGCCTCCACGATGCCCTTGACGATGTACAGGCCCAGGCCGGTGCCGCCGCGCTTGCTCCCCCGCCAGAAGCGGGTGAACACACGGCCCATCGACTCCTCGGGGATCCCGGGGCCCTCGTCGGTCACGGTGACGGCGGTTCCCTTCTCGTGCGGCGTCACATCGATGGTGACCGTTCCGTCACCGTGCCGCACCGCATTTTCGAGGAGGTTGCCCAGGATCTGGTCGATCTTGTCCGGGTCGGCCCACAGATCGGGCAGCGGGCGGCTGACGCAGACGAGGAAGCGGTCGGGGTCCTGGCCGTTCGCGGTGAGCGCCTGGACGTGCCGGCCGACGGCGGTGGCGATGTCCACGGGCTGGCGGCGGACCTCCAGCCGTCCCGAGTCGATGCGGGAGATGTCGAGCAGCTCGGCGATCAGCCGGGTGACCCGGTTGGCGTCGGCGTCGACGGTCTCCAGCATCAGCCGCTTCTGGTCGTCGGTGAACCGCTCCCATTTGGCGAGCAGGGTCGCCGTGAAGCCCTTGACGGAGGTGAGCGGGGAGCGCAGTTCGTGGGCGACGGTGGCGATCAGCTCGGCGTGGCTGCGTTCGGTACGGCGGCGGGCCTCGGTCCCGCGCAGGGTGACCACCAGGCGCCGCAGCGGGCCCGTGGGGTGCGTGCGGACGTACCGGGCGGAGACCAGCACCTCGCGGCCGCCGGGCAGCAGCAGGTTGCGCTCGGGCTGGCCGCGCCGGGTGGCGAGCCCGCCGTAGGGGTCGGTGAGCGCCCACCAGCGGCGGCCCTCCAGGTCCTCCAGCGGCAGCGCGCGCTCGATGCGGGTGCCGAGGGCCTGGCCGGGGTCGGTGGCGGTGATGCGGGCGGCGGCCCGGTTGAAGCAGATCACCTGGCCGGTGTGGTCGGCGACGACGAGCCCGTCGGGCAGGTCGTCGGGGTCCAGCCCGAGCGCCTCGTCGTCCGGTGTCCCGCGCCCTGTGACGGCCCCGGTGCGGACGCGCGTCCCGGCTCCCGCCGTGCCCGCGGCCGGCCGGCTCGCCCCGGGGGCCACGGCGCGGCCCGCGGGGCCGACGGCGGGGGGCTGCGGCGGTACGCCCGGCAGCCCGCCGGCCGCGAGGCCGCCCGCGACCTCGGGGGCCCCGTGGGCCCCGGCCCGGCCCGCGACCCCGGTGGAGGGGCCCGGGGCGGGTACGGCGGCCCCGGGGGCGGTGGTGAGCGTGACGCGGCCCGGCGGGCCCGCGTCGGCGGCCCGGCCGGGGTCGGGCGCGGCGGCGGGGGACGCGGGGGCGGCCGGGGGACGGTGGCGCGGGACGCCGTCGGCCTCGGCGTGGCCGGCCACCCCCGTGGCCCCCGGTGAGCTGTTCGTACCGACGGTCATGTCCCCGTACCCCACATCTCCGGTAGCGCCGTGGGCCCCCGGGCCGCCACATTACTAGCTGGGGGTCACGGAGCGGCACCCTCCGGGCGCCCGCTGTGCACGCGCGGACGCGTAGAGGCACACGGCGGCGGCCGTCGCGAGGTTCAGGCTCTCGGCCCTGCCGTGGATCGGGACGCGGACGACGGCGTCCGCGAGGGCCCGGGTCTCCTCCGGCAGGCCCCACGCCTCGTTGCCGAAGACCCACGCCGACGGGCCCCCCATGGTGCCCGCATCCAGCTCGGCGTCGAGGTCGTCCTCGCCCGCGCCGTCGGCGGCCAGGATCCGCAACCCCGCGGCGCGCAGGCCCTCGACGGCCTGCTCGACGGGGACGCCGACCGCGACCGGCAGGTGGAAGAGGGAGCCGACGGAGGCGCGCACCGACTTCGGGTTGTAGAGGTCGACCGAGGCGTCGGTCAGTACGACGGCGTCGGCGCCGGCGGCGTCCGCGCAGCGCAGCACGGTGCCGGCGTTGCCGGGGTCGCGCACGTGCGCGAGGACGGCGACCAGCTTGGGGCCGGACTTCAGGATGTCCTCGAAGGGCGAGTCCAGGAAGTGGCAGACGCCGACCAGGCCCTGCGGGGTGACGGTCTGCGAGACCTCGGCGAGCACCTCGTCCGAGGCGTAGTGGACGCGGGCGCCGGCGGCCCGGGCGGCGTCGACGATGCCGGCGTAGCGCTCGGCGGCCTCGACGGTGGCGAACAGCTCGACGAGGGTCGGGCCGGCCTCACCGCGGTGCTCGACGGCCTCACGGACGGCCTGGGGGCCCTCGGCGATGAAGCGCCGTTCCTTGGTGCGGAAGTTCCGTCGCGCGAGCCGCCGGGCGGCGGCCACCCGGGGGGATCGCGGTGAGATCAGCTCGACGGGGGTACCCATGGTTTTCGCGGCTCGCTTCCGTACGTGAAAAAGAGGTCGTTCAACGCACCGGACCCGCAGGCACGAGGCCTGCGGGTCCGGGCACGTCAGCCGTTGAGGCTACGAAGGTGTCGCCTGGATCAGGCGGCGGCCTTCGGGGCGTTCACGTCGGCCGGGAGCGCCTTCTGCGCGACCTCGACCAGCGCGGCGAACGCGTTGGCGTCGTTGACGGCGAGCTCCGCCAGGATCTTGCGGTCCACCTCGATGTTGGCGGCCTTCAGACCCTGGATGAGGCGGTTGTACGTCATGCCGTTCTGGCGGGCAGCGGCGTTGATGCGCTGGATCCACAGCTGACGGAAGTCGCCCTTGCGCTTCTTGCGGTCGTTGTAGTTGTAGACCAGCGAGTGGGTGACCTGCTCCTTGGCCTTGCGGTACAGGCGCGAACGCTGACCGCGGTAGCCGGAGGCCGCCTCGAGGATCGCCCGGCGCTTCTTGTGGGCGTTTACTGCCCGCTTGACGCGTGCCACTTGTTAACTCCTTGTAGCGGGGCCGTGGTTGTCTTCACACGGCCCGAAATCGATTGGGTCCCGGTCCAGACGTCTCGCCCCGCTCCCGGCGCGGGAGCGGACGGACGTCACTTGCCGAGAAGCTTCTTGATCTTCGCGGCGTCGCCCGGGGCCATCTCGGCGTTGCCGGTGAGGCGACGCGTCAGCTTGGACGACTTGTGCTCGAGCAGGTGGCGCTTGCCGGCGCGCTCACGGAGCACCTTGCCGGAGCCGGTGATCTTGAAGCGCTTCTTGGAACCGCTGTGGGTCTTGTTCTTCGGCATAGCGCCGTTATCTCCTCGTCAGTGGCGCCCCCACCGGCCCTGTGACGGGCCGGCCCACGGGAGCGTCATGTGTGTCGATTGATCCGGGACGGGCTGCCCCGGAATCAGGCCTCGGCGGGCGCCTCGGTCTCGGCTTCCTCGGCAGCAGCCTCGGTGGCCTCCGCGGACTGCCCCTGGCGCTCGGCCTTGCGGGCGGCCTGCGCCTCGCGGGCCTCGGCCATCGCCTCGGTCTTCTTCTTGTGCGGACCGAGGACCATGATCATGTTGCGGCCGTCCTGCTTCGGGTTCGACTCGACGAAACCGAGGTCCTGGACGTCCTCCGCCAGACGCTGCAGCAGTCGGTAGCCGAGCTCCGGCCGGGACTGCTCGCGACCACGGAACATGATCGTGATCTTGACCTTGTCGCCCTGCTTGAGGAACCGGACGACGTGACCCTTCTTGGTGTCATAGTCGTGCGGGTCGATCTTCGGCCGGAGCTTCATCTCCTTGATGACCGTGTGCGCCTGGTTCTTGCGCGCCTCACGGGCCTTCATGGCCGACTCGTACTTGAACTTCCCGTAGTCCATGAGCTTGCACACGGGCGGACGGGCGTTCGCCGCGACCTCGACCAGGTCGAGGTCGTACTCCTGTGCGAGCTCCAGGGCCTTGGCAAGCGGAACAATTCCGACCTGCTCGCCGCTGGGACCGACAAGTCGCACCTCGGGAACGCGAATCCGGTCGTTGATGCGGGGCTCGGCGCTGATGGATCCTCCTCGGTAGCACCACACGGCTGCCTGGCAGACAGTCGCGTACGTTTCTTCGTACGGACCCACCGCCCCGGGACACGAAAAACGCCCCGGACCGGGACACAGGCGGGAGCTCCAATACAACCGGAGCACCGCCGCGTACAACCGCGGGGCGCAGACTCGGGCGGCTTTCCATCGTCCGTACGGAACGATGGATGCCGCCTGACCGGTGACCCGCCGCCCCGGAGGGCGGTCAGGTGGGAGATCGGAGCCTCCACTTGTGGGCCGGGGACATGCGTCTCCGGCCGGTCGTCACACAAGGTTAGCACCCGGGGCCCGGGGAGACCAATCGGAGCCACGGCTTATGGTGAAGGCATGACTGACGCGACACCCTCCACCGCCACCGACGCCGACGTGGCCCCCGACTACGACGCCATGACGCGCGACATCGCGGACGTGCCCGCGGTCGAGGTGATCACCACGGTGGCCGTGCACCTGCTGAGCGCCGCGGCGGTCAAC
Source organism: Streptomyces sp. NPDC090022 (assembly GCF_044748145.1). Lineage (NCBI taxonomy): Bacteria > Bacillati > Actinomycetota > Actinomycetes > Kitasatosporales > Streptomycetaceae > Streptomyces > Streptomyces sp. NPDC090022. The sequence goes on along the minus strand of NZ_JBIVFN010000006.1, from coordinate 54,917 downwards.
CTGGGCCTGGACAAGCCGGATTCCGAGCACAAGGACCTCGACGAGGCCCGCAAGCTGATCACCGCTCTGGCGGGCCTGGTCACGGCGAGCGCGACCGAGATCAGCTCCTTCCACGCGGCTCCGCTGCGTGACGGCCTGAAGTCCCTGCAGCTGGCCTTCCGCGAGGCGTCGATCGTCCCGGACGAGCCGGGCCAGGGGCCGGGCGAGAAGTTCACGGGCCCGGTCTTCGGCTGAGCGTCCGCCGCCGGCGGCGGACGAGGAGAGACGACGCAAGGGGCGGGGCCCGGTGGGAGACCACCGGGCCCCGCCCCTTCCGCACGTTCCTGACGTTTCTGCCGTTCTGCCGTTTCTACGTTTCTACCGTTCGAAGAGGGGCTCGCCGGGGGCTGCGGCGTCGGCCGGGAGGAGCGCGAGGCCCAGTCCCCGGACCAGCCGGGCCCGCAGGGTCTCGTCGGCGGCCAGGGCCCGCGCCACCGCGCGGGTGCCCGTGGCGGGGTCGGCGCCGTCGGCGAGGACGATCGCCAGGATGCCGTCCGCGTCGGCGCCGCCCGGGCCGAGGTAGGCCCGGCGCACCGAGGGCTCGGCGGCGACCGCGGCCCGCACGGCGCCGGTGACGGCCGGGTCGGCCAGCGGGTCGGCGTCGGTGCGGCCCTCGGCGAGGGCCCGCAGGCCGGAGCCGGTCAGCTGGTAGGGCACCGGGCCGGCCAGGTCGAGGACGACCGTGTCGGCCTTCTCGTGGGCCGCGGCCTGCAGGGCCTGGTGCAGCGGGACGGCCACCGGGCGGGCTGCCGGGTCCCACCGGGCCAGCGAGGCGGTGGAGGTGAAGGCCGGCAGCGCGCGGCGGCCGCCCGCGACCAGCGTGGGCACGGCCATGTCGCTGGTCTTCTCCCGCTTCAGGCCGGTCTCGGGGTCGGTCTCGACCTCACCGAGCACGGCGACGACGGGGACGAGCAGCCGGGCGCCCGCGAGCGCCGCGAGCACCTCGGGCTCCTTGGCCCGGTCCTCGGCCCACGCGGCGAGGGCCGCGCTCAGCCGGGGATCGGCGGTGCCGTCGTCGTCGGAGTATCCGGGGTCGGGAATGTTCTTCTGCGCCACAATCACCCGACCCTATCCTCTGCCCGGCGTCTGCCGAGTACGGCGGCCAGCGCGAGCAGGGCCAGTCCGCCGCCCGCGGCGGCGGGGGCCAGCAGGCGGGAGCGGCGTTCGGGCGGACGCACGGGCTCGGGCCCGGGGCCGAAGTAGGTCTGCCCGTACGGCACCGGGGCGGGCGTCGGGGCGTCGGGGCGCAGGGACTCGGCGGCGCGCAGGGCGGCGACGGGGTCGACGAGCCCGTGGCCGCGGGCGTCGTCGCGGCCGCCGGCCGGGGCGTTGGCGGCGGTGTCCTCGAGGAGCTTCTTGATCTGCGCCGGGGAGAGGTCGGGGTGGGCCGAGCGGACCAGGGCGACGGCGCCGGAGACGTAGGCGGCGGCGGCGCTGGTGCCCCAGCCCTCGTAGTAGGCGCGGTCGGGGTCGGCGATCACGACGTCGACGCCGGGGGCGCTGACGGTGGCGTACCAGCTGCGGGTGGAGAAGGGGGCCTTCCGGCCGCGCCGGTCGACGGCGGTGACGGCGATGACGCCGGGGTAGGCGGCCGGGTAGGAGGCGTGGTCGCCGTTCTCGCCGCCGTTGCCGGCGGAGGCGACCACGACGACGCCCTTGGCGAGGGCGTACTGGACGGCCTCGTCCTCGGCGGCCTCGTGGTGGGCGGCGTCGCTGTCGTCGCCGAGGGAGAGGTTGATGACGTGGGCGCCGTGGTCGGCGGCCCAGCGGATGCCTTCGGCGAGGGCGCCGCCCTTGTTCTCGCGGGCCTTGGCGCGGGCCGGGTCGCCCTCCTCCAGGATCACCCGGACCGGCAGGATCCGGGCGGCCGGGGCGAGGCCGAGGACGCCCTGGCGGCGGTTGGTGCCGTGCCCGTGGCCGGCGATGATGCCGGCCATGGCGGTCCCGTGGCGGGCCCAGGTCCGGTCGCCGCGGCCGGCGCCCATGCCGACGAGGTCGGTGCCGTCGAGGACCTGCCCGTCGAGGTCGGGGTGGGTCCCGTCGACCCCGGTGTCGAGCACGGCGACGGTGATCCCCTCCCCCCGGGTGGTCCCCCACGCCTCCTCGGCCCGCAGCGCGGTCAGCCCCCACTGCCGGTCCCGGATGACGTCGGCGACCGCGGGCGGAACGGCGACCCCGGCGAAGAGCGCGGCGAACAGGCCGACGGCGGCGACGCGGCGCCGCCCGGTGCCGGGGGCCCGCGTACGCCCGGCCGGGTGCCGCACGGTACGGCAGCCGGTGACGTCGGCCGGCCCGGCTCCCGCACCGGCCACGGACCCCTCGGGGTGCGGCGGTGCACCCGCCCTGCGGCCGGTGCCGTCGGTGGTGTCGGCGCCACCGTCCGGGGTGCGGGCAGGGGCGGGTATGGCCGGGCGGACGGGCATGGCTGGGCTCCCGGGTTCACCCGCGGCGGCGTAGGACCTCGACGGACGGAACGGGTCGGACGGGTCGGACGGGGGGATCATCGGGCGGGCTCCCCGGCGGGCGGGGCGGCGAGGGCGCGCAGCGACCGCTCGATCCGGTCGGCGACGGCCTTGGCCTCGTGCCCCAGGCCCGCCTGGGCGACCGGGCCGGTGTCCTCCTTCTTCATCGCCTCCTCGGCGGTGCGCGGCCGGCTCACCGTACGGCCGTCGGCGAAGGCGGAGACCGCGTACACGACGACCGGTGCCTCGGGGACGACGGACGCCGTCCAGGCGGCGCGCTGGGGGTCGGCGAACCCGTAGCCCTGGGGCACCGGGAGGTGGCCGCGCAGGGCGGTCATCGCGGTGGCGTCGGCGGGGGTGAAGACCAGGCCGACGGTGACGAGGGAACTGCGGGTGGCGTCGGTATAGGTCGCGCGCAGCACGCGGGTACAGCCCGTGGCGGCCAGCTGGGCCTGCCAGTCCGCGGGCAGCGCGGCGGAGCAGTCGGCGTCGGGGGCCAGGGCCACCCGGGTCCAGGTCCGCGCGGCCCCGCCGGGGCCGGCGCCCCGGCCCTCCAGGACGCGCGGGAACAGGGTGTCGACGGGCGTCGACCGCCACAGCGAGCCCGCCGTGCGGTAGACGGCCGCGGCCGACGGCGGCCGCGCCTCGGCCCGCCGCTCGAGCCAGGTCACGGCCCCTGCCCCGACGATCAGCGACGATCCCACGACGGCACAGAGCACGGCCCCGGCCACCCGCCGCCGGCGGCCCGGCACGACGACATCCTCGTACGCGACCACCCGCACCGCATCGACCCCCGGCCCACACGGCCCCTCGGTGACGGCATACGACGCGGCCGCAACAGCCGTACCGGCCCCACTGTCCCCCGCGCCGACCCCTTCGGACACGGACCGCTCACCGACCGGGCCGGCGGGCTGCTGGACATGCTCACCTCCGCCCGTCGGGACGGACCGTCCACCCGGCGCGGCAGTGCCACCAGCGGCAAACGCAGGCCGTGCGCCGGACGGGTCCCCGGACCGCAGGCCCGCACGGGTCCCGAACTCCTCGGGGGCGGCCCCGCCGGCATCGACCCGGGCCGGGGCGGGCGCCGGACAGGCGCCAGGCGCGACGGGCTCCGGGAGGCCGCTGGGCGTGGTGGGGTGTGGGTTCGACGTCGTCATCGCGCGGCTCCGCCCCCCGTTCCGTGCCCTCGCGGCTGCCTGCCCGTACTCTACGTCGTGCGCGTGCCTCACCGACCGATCCGCCCCACCGGCCCACGGCGTCCGCCGATGTCCCCGGCCTGGGTCAGGCCGGACCCGCCCCGGACGCCTGGCCCGGTGCGCCTCCGCGGTGCGGAGAAGGTTCCCACCGGGGCCGGGACACCCTCCACCAGCAGCCGGACCCCGTGCCCGGGCGCACGACGGCGGCTCCGTGCGGCAACCGCACCACACCGCCGGCCGGCCCACCCTGGCCAAGGCGCGATCCCGGCACCACGCGTCGGCGACCCACTGGCGCCCCCGCGCCGGCCGCGGCGGCCTACCGGGCCCGGGTGTCGCCGGCGGCGGGTCGGGCCCGCCTGGGGCGGGCATGGGTGGGGATCGCCGGGTTCTGCCCCTACCCACCGGTAGGCCCGTCTGGCAAGCTGCGCGCATGACTTCCCCCGCCGCCGACCGGGCCCGCTACGACCGGGCCACCGCCCACCTCGACGCGCCTCTCGCGATCGTGGATCTCGAGGCCTTCGACGCCAACGCCGACGATCTCGTGCGGCGGGCGGACGGGAAGCCGGTGCGGGTGGCCAGCAAGTCCGTGCGGTGCCGGGCGCTGCTCGAACGGGTTCTGGCCCGGCCCGGGTTCGCCGGGATCATGTCGTACACGCTCGCCGAGTCGCTGTGGCTGGCCCGTTCCGGGTTCGAGGACGTCCTGCTCGCCTACCCGTCCGCCGACCGCCGTGCCTTCGCGGAGCTCGCCTCCGACCCCAAGCTGGCCGCCGCCGTCACCGTCATGGTCGACGACCAGTCGCAGCTGGAGCTGATCGACCGGGCCCGCGACGGCGGCCGGCAGGAGATCCGGGTCTGCCTCGAACTCGACACCGCCCTGCACCTGTTCGGCGGCCTGGTACGGGTCGGCGCCCGCCGGTCGCCGGTGCGCGAGCCGGCCCAGCTGGCCGCGCTGGCCCGCGCGGTCGTCGCCCGCCCGGGCTTCCGCGTCGTCGGGATCATGGGGTACGAGGGCCACGTCGCCGGCGTCGGCGACGCCGTGGCCGGCCGGCCGCTGCGCTCCCGCGCGGTGCGGCTGATGCAGGCGAAGGCGCGCGCCGAACTCGCCGCCCGCCGCGCCGAGGCGGTACGGGCGGTCCGGGCCGTCGTACCGGACCTGGAGTTCGTCAACGGCGGCGGCACCGGCAGCGTGCAGCAGACCGCCGCCGAGGACGCGGTCACGGAGATCGCCGCCGGGTCGGGGCTCTACGTGCCGCGGCTCTTCGACCACTACACGTCCTTCCGTGGCCGCCCCGCCGCGCTCTTCGCCCAGCCGGTGGTCCGCCGCCCGGGTGTCGGCGTGGTGACCGTGCTCGGCGGCGGCTACCCGGCCTCCGGCGCCCCCGGCCCGGACCGGCTGCCCCAGCCGTACCTGCCGCAGGGGCTGCGGTACGACGCCCAGGAGGGCGCGGGCGAGGTGCAGACCCCGCTGCTCGGCAGCCCGGCCGACGACCTGCTGATCGGCGACCGGGTCTGGTTCCGGCACGCCAAGGCGGGCGAGATGTGCGAGCGGTTCGAGGAGCTGCACCTGGTCGAGGGCGACCGGGTGACCGTCACCGTGCCGACGTACCGGGGCGAGGGCCGTACCTTCCTGTGAGGGACGGGCGGGTGCGGCGGTCGGTGACCTGCTGACGGCACGGTCCGGGTGCCCCGCCCGCGCGGCGGGGCACCCGGACGGCCGGCCTACAGCGGGGTGACGTACGCGCCGGAGATGCCGCCGTCCACCAGGAAGTCGGTGGCGTTGATGAACGAGGAGTCGTCGCTGGCGAGGAACGCGACGGCGGCCGCGATCTCGGTGGGTTCGGCGAACCGGCCCAGCGGGATGTGCACCAGGCGGCGGGCCGCGCGCTCGGGGTCCTTGGCGAACAGCTCCTGCAGGAGCGGGGTGTTGACCGGCCCCGGGCACAGGGCGTTGACGCGGATGCCCTCGCGGGCGAACTGGACGCCCAGCTCGCGGGACATCGCCAGGACGCCGCCCTTGGAGGCGGTGTAGGAGATCTGCGAGGTCGCGGCGCCCATGATGGCCACGAAGGACGCGGTGTTGATGATGGAGCCGCGGCCCTGGCGCTGCATGTAGGGCAGCGCGGCCTTGCAGCACAGGTAGACGGAGGTGAGGTTGACGTCCTGGACGCGCTTCCAGGCCTCCAGGCCGGTGGTGAGGATGGAGTCGTCGTCCGGGGGCGAGATGCCGGCGTTGTTGAAGGCGATGTCGACCGAGCCGTAGGTGTCGAAGGCGGTCCGGAAGAGGGCCTCGACCTCCTCGGGGTCGGTGACGTCGACCTTGACGTACGTGCCGCCGACCTCTTCGGCGGCGGCCTTGCCGGCCTTCTCGTCGATGTCGCCGCAGACGACGTTGGCGCCTTCGGAGGCCAGGCGGCGCGCGGTGGCGAGGCCGATGCCGCTGCCCGCTCCGGTGATGACGGCGGTACGGCCGACCAGGCGGCGGCAGACGATCTCGGTGTCGGAAGTGGTCATGGTGTGCTCAGGCCTCCGTGCTGATGAAGACGTTCTTGGTCTCGGTGAAAGCGGTGAGGGCGTCGGGTCCGAGCTCGCGGCCGAGTCCGGACTGCTTGTAGCCGCCGAAGGGGGTCCAGTAGCGGACGCTGCTGTGGGAGTTGACGGAGAGGTTCCCGGCGGCGACGGCGCGCGAGACGCGGATGGCGCGGCCGACGTCGCGGGTCCAGATCGAGCCGGCCAGGCCGTACTCGGTGGCGTTGGCCAGGCGTACGGCGTCCGCCTCGTCCTCGAAGGGCAGGACGACGGCGACGGGGCCGAAGACCTCCTCGCGGGCGACGGCCGCGTCCGGGCCGACTCCGGTGACCACGGTCGGGGGGTACCAGAAGCCGGGGCCCTCGGGGGCGGTGCCCCGGATCGCCGTGAGGTCGTCGGTCAGGTAGGACCGTACGCGGTCCAGCTGGACCTGCGAGATCAGCGGGCCCATCTGGGTCTTCTCGTCGGCCGGGTCGCCGACGCGCACGCCCTCGATCGCGGGTGCCAGCAGGTCCAGGAAGCGGTCGTACGCGCTGCGCTGGACGAGGATGCGGGTACGGGCGCAGCAGTCCTGGCCGGTGTTGTCGAGGAAGGACATGGGCGCCGCGGCCGCCGCCGCCTCGAGGTCGGCGTCGGCGAAGACGACGTTGGGGCTCTTGCCGCCGAGTTCGAGGGTCAGGCGCTTCACGCGGGCGGAGCACTTGGCCATGATCTGCTGGCCGACGCGGGTGGAGCCGGTGAAGACGATCTTGGCGACGCCGGGGTGCTCGACGAGGGCGTCGCCGGCGACCGGCCCGCGGCCGGGGAGCACCTGGAGCAGGTGTTCGGGGATCCCGGCCTCGAGGGCGAGTTCGGCCAGCCGCAGCGCCGTCAGCGGCGTGGTCTCGGCGGGCTTGAGGATGACGGCGTTGCCCGCGGCGAGCGCCGGGGCCATGCCCCACGCGGCGATCGGCATGGGGAAGTTCCACGGGACGATGATGCCGATGACGCCGAGGGGTTCGAGGAAGGTGACGTCGAGGCCGCCGGGGACGGGGATCTGGCGGCCCGAGAGCCGTTCGACCCCGCCGGCGGCGTAGTCGAGCAGGTCACGGACGTTGCCCGCCTCCCAGCGGGCGTTGCCGATGGTGTGCCCGGCCTGGCGGACCTCCAGCTGGGCGAGTTCCTCGATGTGCTCGTCGACCACGGCGGCGAAGCGGCGCAGGAGCCGGGCTCGGTCGGCGGGGGCGGCCGCGGCCCAGGCGCGCTGGGCCGCGGCGGCCCGCGCGACCGCGGCGTCGACGTCGTCCCGTGTGGCGGCCGGGACGAGGGCGACGACGTCTTCGGTGGCCGGATTGAGCACCGTCAGCTGGTCGGGTGCGTCGGGGGCCTGCGCGTCGGTCACGGGGTTCCTCACAGACGTTCGAAGGAGCGGCGCAGTTCCCAGTCGGTCACCGCGGAGTCGTAGGCGTCGAGTTCGACGCGGGCCATGTTGCGGTAGTGGGCGACCACCTCCGGTCCGAAGGCGGCCTTGGCGATCTCGCTGTTCTCCCACAGCTCGGCGGCGTCCCGCAGGGTGGCCGGGACGTGGGCGAAGTCGGCGGTGTAGGCGTTGCCCGCACAGGGTTCGGGCAGTTCCAGACGGTTCTCGATGCCGTAGAGCCCGGCCGCGACCAGGCCGGCGACGGCGAGGTAGGGGTTGACGTCGCCGCCGGGGAGGCGGTTCTCGAAGCGCATGGAGCGGCCGTGGCCGACGACCCGCAGGGCGCAGGTCCGGTTGTCCACGCCCCAGGCGACGGCGGTGGGCGCGAAGGATCCCGGCTGGAAACGCTTGTACGAATTGATGTTGGGGGCGTAGAGAAGGGAGAAGTCGCGCAGCGCGGCGAGCTGGCCGGCCAGGAAGTGGCGCATCGTCTCCGACATGCCGCCCGGCCCGTCCCCGGCCATCGCGTTGCACCCGTCGGCGTCGGTGAGCGAGAGGTGGATGTGGCAGGAGTTGCCTTCGCGCTGGTCGTACTTGGCCATGAAGGTGAGCGAGACGCCTTCCTGGCTCGCGATCTCCTTGGCGCCGGTCTTGTAGATGGCGTGCTGGTCGCAGGTGACCAGGGCCTCGTCGTACCGGAAGGCGATCTCGTGCTGCCCGAGGTTGCACTCGCCCTTGGCGGACTCGACGGTGAGGCCGGCGGCCTGCATCTCGTTGCGGATGCGGCGCAGCAGGGGCTCGATCCGGCCCGTACCGAGGACCGAGTAGTCGATGTTGTACTGGTTGGCGGGGGTCAGGCCGCGGTAGTTCGCGTTCCAGGCCTGCTCGTAGGTGTCCTGGAAGACCATGAACTCCAGCTCGGTGCCGACCTGGGCGGTGAAGCCGTGCTCGGCGAGGCGTTCCAGCTGGCGGCGCAGGATCTGGCGGGGGGCGGCGACGACGGGGCTGCCGTCGTGCCAGGCGAGGTCGGCCAGGACCATGGCGGTGCCGTCGTTCCAGGGGACGCGGCGCAGGGTGGCGGGGTCGGCGTGCATGGCGAAGTCGCCGTAGCCCCTCTCCCAGGAGGACATCTCGTACCCGTCGACGGTGTTCATGTCGGTGTCGACGGCGAGGAGGTAGTTGCAGCCCTCGGTGCCGTGGGAGAGCACCTCGTCCAGGAAGAACTGTGCGGCGAACCGCTTGCCCTGGAGCCGCCCCTGCATGTCGGGGAAGGCCAGGACGACTGTGTCGATCTCACCACTCGCGACGAGGGCACGGAGCTCCTCGGGCGCGAGCGGCGGCTTGCGGTCTACCACGGGATTCTCTCCTTCGGTGAGCCGAGAACGCCTAAGGTATTGAACAGAACCATTGCTTGGGAAGGGCTTCGGGAAGATTCGGAGCACGGAGAAGGGGAGGAGCGTCATGACCGGCACGGCGAGCGAGAACGGCGCGGTCGCGCGGCTGAATCCCGTCCTGCGCCAGGTGCGGGCGGGCAACGGTTTCGAGGAGGCGCTGGAGCAGATCCTGCAGGTGGTACGGCTGGGCCTGGTGCCCGGCGGCGAGCGGCTGCCCCCCGAGCGCGAGCTGGCCGAACGGATGGGGATCAGCCGGGTCACGCTGCGCGAGGTGCTGAAGGTGCTCCAGGACCAGGGGCTGGTCGAGGCCCGGCGGGGCCGGTACGGCGGAACGTTTGTGCTGCCCCGCCCCGACACCCCGGCCGGTGGCGCCGAGGAGGAGCTGCGCCGGCGGGTCGCGGGGGTGGACATCGAGGACGCGCTTGCCTTCCGCGAGGTGCTGGAGACCGGCGCGGCCGAGCTGTGCGCGACGCGGGGACTGACCGGGGAGCAGGCCGAGCGGCTGACGGGCGCGCTCGCCGCCACCCATGACGCGCAGCTCGCCGACTACCGCCGCCAGGACACGCTCTTCCACCTCACCCTCTGCGAGCTGGCGGGCTCGGCCACGCTGACGGCCCAGTACGCGGCGGTCCGCGCGACCGTCAACGACCTGCTGGACTGCATCCCGCTGCTGGTGCGCAATCTGGAGCACTCCCAGCAGCAGCACACCGCGCTGGTCGAGGCGGTGCTGGCGCGCGACGCCGAGGCGGCGCGCGCGGTGATGCGCGAGCACTGCTGCGGGACGGCCGCGCTGCTGCGGGGCTTCCTGACCTGAAGGGGCCTGAAGGGGCCTGGGAGGCATTTGTTACCACCGTTTAACGCACGGGTCTTGCGCGCTCCACTCCGGTACGGCAAAGGTACGCCTCAAAACCATTGCCCTGAAGTACCCGAGGCAGGAGCGCACATGGCCGACGACATCGCACCCGTGCCCGTATCCGCACCCCCACCGCCCGCCGGCACCGGCAAGAAGGACACCGGCGCCGCCAAGGACGCGGGAGCGGACTACCTGGAGCGCCGCACGCTGCGCCGGGGCAGCGCCGGCTGGCTCCTGCTCACCGGCCTCGGCGTGGCCTACGTGGTCTCCGGCGACTTCTCCGGCTGGAACGTGGGCCTGGACAAGGGCGGCTTCGGGGGTCTCGCCATCGCCACCGTGCTCATGGGCGCCATGTACGCCTGCCTGGTGTTCTCACTCGCCGAGCTGTCCACCATCCTGCCCACCGCGGGCGGCGGCTACGGCTTCGCGCGGCGCGCGCTGGGCCCCTGGGGCGGCTTCCTGACCGGCACCGCCATCCTGATCGAGTACATCCTGGCCCCGGCCGCGATCGTCATCTTCATCGGCGACTACGTCGAGTCGCTGGGCCTGTTCGGCCTCACCTCCAGCTGGCCGGTCTACCTCGGCTGCTTCGTCGTCTTCATCGGTGTGCACCTGTGGGGCGTCGGCGAGGCGCTGCGCTTCAGCCTCGTCGTCACCGCCATCGCCGTGGCGGCCCTGCTGATCTTCGCGGTGGGCGCGTTCACCGAGTTCGACGCGGGCAGGCTCGACGACATCGCGGTCGACGCGACCGCGTTCGGCGCGAGCTCGTGGCTGCCCTTCGGCGTCCTCGGGATCTGGGCGGCGTTCCCCTTCGCCATGTGGTTCTTCCTCGGTGTCGAGGGCGTGCCGCTGGCCGCCGAGGAGGCCAAGGACCCGGTCCGCTCCATGCCCAGGGCGCTCGCGATCTCCATGGGCATCCTCGCGCTGCTCGCCCTCGTCACCTTCTTCGCGGCGACCGGCGCGCAGGGCGCGGACGCCATCAAGGCCGCCGGGAACCCGCTCGTCGTCGCCCTGGAGGGGGACGACGGGCCGACCGCGCTGAGCCGGTTCGTCAACTACGCGGGCCTGGCCGGACTCGTCGCCTCCTTCTTCTCCCTGATCTACGCCGGCTCGCGCCAGCTCTTCGCGCTCTCCCGGGCCGGCTACCTGCCCCGGTTCCTGTCGCTGACCAGCAGCCGCAAGGCGCCGTACCTGGGCCTGGTGATCCCCGGGGCGATCGGCTTCGCGCTCGCCGCGGCCACCGGCAACGGGGCGCGGATGCTCAACATCGCCGTCTTCGGCGCGACCATCTCGTACGCACTGATGGCCCTCTCGCACATCGTGCTGCGCCGCCGGGAGCCGCACCTGGCGCGCCCGTACCGCACGCCGGGCGGCATCGCCACCTCGACGGCCGCCTTCCTCCTCGCCCTGTCGGCCCTGGTCGCCACCTTCCTGGTGGACAAGGACGCGGCATTCATCGCACTGGCCGTGTACGCGGCCGCGCTGGCCTATTTCGCGATCTACAGTCGGCACCGTCTGGTGGCCTCGGCGCCGGAGGAGGAGTTCGCGGCCCTGGCCGCGGCCGAGGCCGAACTGTCCCGCGACTGACGCCCCGTCGCGCCCGTCGCACCGTCGCCGTCTCCCGTCTCCTCACCCCTTCCCGGAGGTAAGCACCGTGCCCAGGCCGCTCATCGGCATCACCACCTACGTGGAGGCGTCCACCCGCTACGGCGTGTGGGACGTCCCCGCGGTCCTCACCCCGACCGGCTACCACGAGCTGGTGCAGGCGGCGGGCGGTGCGGCCGTGCTGCTCCCGCCGGACGAACCGGAGTCGGCGGCGGAGGTGCTGAGCCGGGTGGACGGCCTGGTCGTCGCGGGCGGCCCGGACGTCGATCCGGTGCGGTACGGCGCCCCGCGCGACCCCCGCACCGGCGCCCCGGCGACGGTGCGGGACGCGTGGGAACTGGCGCTGATCGGGGCGGCGCTGGAGCACGGCGTACCGGTGCTGGGTGTCTGCCGCGGGATGCAGGCGCTCAACGTCGCGCTCGGCGGCACGCTGGTCCAGCACATCGACGGGCACGCCGAGGCGCCGGGCGTGATGTCCTGGCACCCGGTCCGCCCGGTGCCGGGCACCCGGTACGCCGCGCTGGTGCCGGAGGAGGCGCAGGTCCCGACGTACCACCACCAGTGCGTGGACCGGCTCGGCCGCGGCCTGGTCGCCTCGGCCCACGCCGCCGACGGCACCGTGGAGGCGGTCGAACTCCCCGGCGGCGACCAGTGGGTCCTGGGCGTCCAGTGGCACCCGGAGCGCGACAAGGACACCCGCGTGATGGCCTCCCTGGTCGAGGCGGCCCACACGACGGTCGCGGTGGGCTGACCCCCGGCCCCGGCCGGCCCCGCCCGCCGCACGGTCCTGTGGTCGGCGGCCGGGGACCGGCTCCCGTCCGCCGTACCGCCCCGCGTCCCGTACGGCGGCCGGGCCCGCGTCAGGTCGTCGAGCGGGTCAGCGACAGCAGGTCGCGGGCCGGGCCCGCCGGGCGGGTGCCGGCGGGCCACACCGCCCGCAGCTCACGGCGCAGTACCGCGTCGGCGACCGGCACCTCGACCAGGCGCCGGGCGGCGAGCTCGTCGACCAGCGCCAGTTCCGACAGCACGCACGGCCCCGCCCCGCTCACGGCGGCCGCCTTCACCGCGGTCGTGGAGGCGAGTTCCAGCAGCGGCGCCGCCGCACCCCCGTATGCCGCCAGCCCCGCGTCCAGCACCTGCCGCGTGCCCGACCCCCGCTCCCGCAGGATCAGCGCCGTACCCGCCAGCTCCCCCGCCGGGACCGGCGCCGACCGCCGGGCCCACGGGTGCCCGGGGGCGACCACCACCACCAGGCGGTCCTGTGCGATCACCACCGACCCCAGCCCGTCCGGCACGGTGACGCCCTCCACGAACCCCAGGTCCGCCTCGTGCGCCAGCACCCGCTCGGCGACCAGCGCCGAGTTGCCCGCCAGCAGCGAGACCGCCGTGTCGGGCCGGGCCGTGCGCAGCGCGATCAGCCAGCCCGGCAGCAGGTACTCCGCGATCGTCATGCTCGCCGCCACCCGCAGCCGGGAGTCGCGCCGTCCGCGCAGTGCCTGCGCCCCGGCGTCGAACGCCTCCGCCGCCTCCACGATCCGCCGCGCCCAGTCCGTGACCAGCGCGCCCTGCTCGGTCAGCCGCGAGCCGCGCGGCGACCGGTCCACGAGCGCCACGCCCAGCCGTACCTCCATCACCCGGATCCGGCTGCTCGCCGCCGGCTGGGTGATGCCCAGCTCACGGGCCGCGGCCCCCAGGCTGCCGAGCCGGGCCACCGCCAGCAGCAGCTCCAGGGCGCCCAGGTCCGGGACCCGGTGGGAGAGCGGGGCCGTGGGCGTCCGGGGGTCGTGCGGGGGAAGGTGCGCGTTACTCATAACGTCAGTTTATGACCTCATAGGAGGGGGAGGTCTGCCACCCGTTTCCGTCCCGCGCGAGGCTGAGGACATGGCCACCGTCATGCAACCCAGCCCCCAGACCTCCCGCCCCGGCACCACCCCCGCCGGCGGCGCGCAGGTCCCCTCCCGGCGCCGACTGCCGGCCCTGCGCCACATCGGCCCGAACTGGTACGCCTGCGTCATGGGTACGGCGATCATCGCGAACGCCGGCGCGGCCTTCCCGTACGCCATACCCGGCCTGCACGTCGCCTGCCGGGTGATCTGGGCCCTGTCGGCCCTGGCCCTGGCCGTCGTGCTCACCGCCCGCGCCGGGCACTGGCTGCACCACCGCGACCAGGCCCGCGCCCATCTCCTCGACCCGGCCGTCGCCCCCTTCTACGGCTGTCTGGCGATGGCCCTGCTCGCCGTGGGCGGCGGCACGATGATCATCGGCAAGGAGGTCATCGGCGAGAGCGCCGCCGTCGCCGTGGACGCCGTCCTGTTCACCGCCGGCACCGCCCTGGGTCTGGCCGCCGCCGTCACCGTCCCGTACCTGATGGTCGTACGCCACAAGGTCGAGCCCTCCCAGGCCACCCCCGTGTGGCTGCTGCCCCTGGTCGCCCCCATGGTCTCCGCCGCGCTCGGCCCCCTGCTGATCCCCCACCTGCCCGCCGGCCAGGCCCGCGAGGCCATGCTGCTGGGCTGCTACGCGATGTTCGGGATCAGCCTGCTGGCCACCCTGCTCGTGCTGCCGCTGATCCTCGGCCGGCTGATCGTCAGCGGGCCCCTGCCCCTGGCGCTGACCCCCACCCTGTTCCTGGTGCTCGGCCCCCTGGGCCAGTCCGTCACCGCCGTGGGCCAGCTCGCCGACCAGGCCCCGCTGGCGATCGGCGCCCCCTACGCCGACGGTTTCGCCGCCTTCGCCATCGTCTACGGCGTCCCCGTCATGGGCTTCGCGCTGCTGTGGCTGGCGCTGGCCGTGGCGATGGTGGTCCGCGCCGCCCGCGCCGGCATGGGCTTCGCGATGACCTGGTGGGCCTTCACCTTCCCCCTGGGCACCTGTGTCACCGGCGCCGAGGGCCTGGCCCGGCACACCGGCCTCGCGGCGTTCAACTGGCTGGCGGCCGCGTTCTTCGCCGCCCTCGTCCTCGCCTGGCTGGCCGCCGCCGTCCACACCCTGCGCGGCCTGGCCGACGGAAGCCTCCTCACCGGCCCCCGGCCCGCCCCGGCCACCGCCGCAGCCGCTCGCTAGCCGCCGGGCACGGTGGCACCCGCCGCCCGCAGTGCGTCCGCCAGCACTGCGGGCGCTTCGGCGAGCGAGGGCCCGTACCAGGTCAGGTGGCGGCCGCTGACCAGGGCCGCGGGAATCCCGGGAAAGGCCTCGGGCCCGTCCTGCGCGGTGAAGCGGTACGGCTCGTCGGGCAGCACGACCAGGTCGCAGCCCGAGGCGGCCAGCTCCGCCGCCGGCACCTTCGGATACCGCTCGGGGTGGCACCCGTACGCGTTGGCCACCCCCAGCCGGGCCAGCAGGTCCCCGGCGAAGGTGTCCCGGCCCAGCACCATCCACGGCCGCCGCCACACCGGCACGAACGCCCGCCACGCGCCCACCGGTTCCACCCGCGCCCACGCGGCCTCCGCGTCCGCCAGCCAGCCCGGCCGGGGCAGCCCCAGGGCGCCGGTCAGCAGCCGGTCCAGCTCGCGCAGCGCCTGCGGCAGGTCGCGGATCTCGGTCACCAGCACCGGCACCCCGGCCGCGCGCAGCGCCACCAGGTCCGGGGCCCGGTTCTCCTCCTCGTTGGCGATCACCAGATCGGGCCGCAGGGCCACGATCCGCTCCACGTCCGGGTTCTTGGTGCCGCCCACGCGTACGGCGTCCAGCCCGGCCGGGTGCGTGCACCAGTCGGTCACCCCGGCCAGCGTCCCCGGCGGTGCGCTCGCCGCCACCGCCTCGGTCAGCGACGGCACCAGCGAGACGACGCGGCGTACGGACATCAGTGGCCCGGCGAGGGCGGCTCGGCGGTCGCGTGGATGTGGTCGGCGACCCCGACGACCAGGATCCGGGTGTCCTCGGTGGCGGCCCGCCAGCGATGGCGCACCCCGCCGGAGAGGAACAGCGCGTCACCGCGCTCCAGCCGGTACGCCCGGCCCTCCGCCTCCACCTGGCAGGCGCCGGAGACCACGTACATCAGCTCGTCGTTGCGGTGCTGGTACTCGCGGCCGGCGTCCTGGTCCCCGGTGAACTCCAGGGCGTGCAGCTGGTGGTGCCCGCGGACGAGGGGACGCACGCCCGGCACCGGTACGGCGCCCTCGGGACGCTCGCCGCCCTCGGGACGCTCCGCACCGGGTCCGAAGTCCTCCGCGGCCCGGACGAGGTCCACCGTGCGCGCGGTGTCGGAGGCCTCCAGCAGCTCGACGGCCGTGGTCTCCAGCGCGTCGGCGACCCGCTCCAGGGAGCGCATGCTGGGCCGGGCCCGCTCGTTCTCTATCTGGCTCAGGAAAGGAACCGACAGTCCGCTGCGCGCCGACACGGCGGCGAGGGTGAGCTGGAGCGCGCGGCGCCGCTTGCGCACGGCCACGCCCACCCGGAGCGGATCCCTGGCGTCCTTTTCCTTTTCCTTGTCGTCCATGGCGGGGCTGCCCTCCCCTTGTCCGTCGCACATCGGTGTGCTGTAAGCACCTTACGCAGCATTCGCCCGGCATTTCGCGCGCACGGGGCGACCGCGCTACGCCGCCGGTGAACTCCAGTGGCGCTCCGGTCACTGTCCGTGGTGTACGGCATGATCGGGGCGTGACCCGACGTCTGATGCTCCTCGACACCGCCTCCCTCTACTTCCGCGCGTACTTCGGGGTCCCGGACTCCGTACGGGCCCCCGACGGGACCCCGGTCAACGCCGTGCGCGGGCTGCTCGACTTCATCGCCCGGCTGGTGCAGGACCACCGGCCCGACGACCTCGTGGCGTGCATGGACGCCGACTGGCGGCCGCAGTGGCGGGTGGACCTGATCCCCTCGTACAAGGCGCACCGGGTCGCCGTGGAGACGGCGGCCGGGCCCGACGAGGAGGAGATCCCGGACACCCTGGCCCCGCAGGTGCCGGTCATCGAGGCGGCGCTGGACGCCTTCGGGATCGCGCGGGTGGGGGTGGCGGGGTACGAGGCGGACGACGTCATCGGCACGCTGACGGCGCGGGCGGGCGGCCCGGTGGACATCGTCACCGGGGACCGCGACCTCTACCAGCTGGTGGACGACGCCCGGGGGCGGCGGGTGCTGTACCCGCTCAAGGGCGTGGGCACGCTCCAGGTGACGGACGAGGCGCTGCTGCGGGAGAAGTACGGCGTGGACGGGCCGGGGTACGCGGACCTGGCGCTGCTGCGCGGGGACCCCAGCGACGGGCTGCCCGGCGTACCGGGCATCGGCGAGAAGACGGCGGCGAAGCTGCTGGACGCGTACGGGGACCTGGCCGGGATCATGGCGGCGGTCGACGACCCGAAGTCGAAGCTGACCCCCACGCAGCGCAAGCGGCTGGACGAGTCCCGGCCGTACCTGGCGGTGGCGCCGAAGGTGGTGCGGGTGGCCTCCGACGTGCCGCTCCCGGCGTTCGACCCCGCGCTGCCGGGTGCGCCGGCGCACCCCGAAATGGTGGACGCGCTCGCCCGACGGTGGGGGCTGGGAGGGGCGGTTTCCCGTCTCAGCGGGTCACTTCGCGCGTGACGTGCTAGCTTAGGCTAACCTAAGTTTCAGGGGAGTCAGGGGATACGCCGTGGCCGAAGGACGCGCCCGTACAGTCGGAACCGCAGTCGTCATGCGCACCGAGCGGCTCACGCCGCACATGGTGCGGATCGTGCTGGGTGGTGACGGACTGGCCGGATTCGACGCGGGCGAGTTCACCGACCACTACGTGAAGCTGCTGTTCGCGCCGGAGGGCGTCGCCTATCCGCTGCCGTGGGACCTGGAGCAGATCCGGGCCACGTTCCCGCGGGAGCAGTGGCCGCGGCAGCGGGCGTACACGGTACGGCTGTGGGACCCGGCGCACCTGGAGCTGACGATCGACTTCGTCGTGCACGGCGACGAGGGCCTGGCCGGCCCCTGGGCGGCCCGCGCCCGGCCGGGCGAGCGGGTGCACTTCCTGGGCCCCGGCGGCGGGTACGCCCCGGACCCGGCGGCCGGCTGGCACCTGCTGGTGGGCGACGAGTCGGCGCTGCCGGCGATCGGCGCGGCGATGGAGCGGATGCCGGCGGGTGCCGACGTGTACGCCTTCGTCGAGGTCGACGGGCCGGACGACGAGCAGAAGATCGCGACCCCGGACGGGATCACCCCCGTATGGGTCCATCGCGGGCCCCGCCCGGTCGGCGAGGCCCTGGTCGAGGCGGTGACCTCGCTCGCGTTCCCGTCGAACGACGTCCACGCCTTCGTCCACGGCGAGGCCAGCTTCGTGAAGGACCTCCGCCGCTTCCTGCGCCTGGAGCACCAGGTGCCGCGCGAGCGGCTGTCGGTCTCGGGCTACTGGCGGCTGGGCGAGACGGACGAGGGCTGGCGGGCGATCAAGCGGGACTGGAACGCCCGCGTAGAGGCCGAACAGGAGTCCTGACGCCCCCGGCCCCGGCCCCACGGTGCACGGGTCCCTGACCCCACGGTGCGCCGAGCCCCGGGCCCGGCCGCCCTGGCCCTGCGGGGCTTTCCCCCACCCCGCCCCTTCCCGGACCCGGGGCTCCGCCCCGGACCCCATTGCGCTCAAACGCCGCGCGGGCTGACATACGCGCCCCCGGCCACCGACGGCGCGACGACCCACACGGGTGGTGCCGGCGGGAGCTGGGACGCGCCCGGCGGCCGCCGACGGCGCCCCGCCGCCCACTGGGGCCACCCGCACCCGACGGCGACCCGCACGGGTGGTGCGGGCGGGAACCCCGGCCCGCGCGCAGCGCGGGACGCACCCGCCCACCGCGGGCCCGCACCCGGCCAAGCGGCGCCGCACCACCGAGCCCCGCGGGCCAGAGCGCACCCGAGGCCGCCGACGGCGCCCCGCCGCCCACTGGGGCCACCCGCACCCGACGGCGACCCGCACGGGTGGTGCGGGCGGGAACCCCGGCCCGCGCGCAGCGCGGGACGCACCCGCCCACCGGGCCCGCACCCGGCCAAACGGCGCCGTGCCCCGCGGCCGAGCGCCCGCGCCCAGCGCAAACGCACGGCCCGCGTGACAATGGGCCCATGCATGCGCCACGCGCCCCGGTGGTCGCGGCCGCCGCCGGCCTCGTCGTCGCCCTCGCCGCCGGGCCGACCGCGGCCGCGCCCGGTCCGCCGCCGCCCCCGCGCCCCCAGATCACCGCCGAGGCGGTCCGGGCCGCGCTCGGCCGCCTCGACGCCACGGTCACCGACGCGATGCGCCGCACCGGCGTCCCCGGGGTCGCCGTCGCCGTGGTGCACCAGGACAAGGTCGTCCACCTCAAGGGCTACGGCGTACGGGAGACCGGCCAGGCCGCGGCCGTCGGCCCCGACACCGTCTTCCAGATCGCCTCCCTCTCCAAGCCCGTCGCCTCCACCGTCGTCGCCGGCACCCTCACCGACGCCGCCGGCTGGGACCGCCACACCGAGCTCCCCGGGTTCGCCCTGAAGGACCCCTGGGTCAGCGCCCACGTCACCACCGCCGACCTCTTCTCGCACCGCAGCGGCCTGCCCGACCACGCCGGCGACCTGCTCGAAGACCTCGGCTACGACCAGGCGTACATCCTCGACCACCTGCGCCTGGAACCCCTCGCCCCGTTCCGCGCCAGTTACGCCTACACCAACTTCGGCCTGACCGCCGCCGCCGAGGCCGTCGCCCGCGCCCGCGGCACCACCTGGGAGAAGCTCAGCCAGGACACCCTCTACAAGCCCGCCGGCATGACCCGTACCGCCACCACCTACCAGGCGTACGCCGACCGGCCCGACCGCGCCGTGACCCACATCCGGCGCGCCGACGGCAGCTGGGCGCCCGGCCCCGCCCGTGTCCCCGACGCCCAGGCCCCGGCCGGCGGGACCAGTTCCACCGCCCGCGACCTCGCCCGCTGGCTGCGGCTCCAGCTCGCCGACGGCGAGCTCGACGGCCGACGGATCATCGGCGCCGCGCCCCTCGCGCGGACCCACGTCCCCGAGATCGTCTCGCAGCCGCCCGCCACCCCCACCGCCCGCGCCGGCTTCTACGGACTCGGCTGGAACGTCTCCTACGACGACGCCGGCCGCCTGCGCCTGAGCCACTCCGGCGCCTTCGACCTCGGCGCCAACACCAACGTCACGATGCTTCCCCTCGAACAGCTCGGCATCGTCGTCCTCACCAACGGCCGGCCCGTCGGCCTGGCCGACGCCGTCGCCCTGGACTTCTTCGACACGGCCGAACACGGCAAGCCCACCACCGACTGGCTGACCCTGACCGCCGGGCTCTACGCCCAGCAGGACCGGGCGGCCCGCTCCCCCACCGACTACGCCCACCCGCCCGCCGGCGCCCGGCCGGCCCGCGCCGCCGACGCCTACACCGGGACGTACGACAACCCGTACTACGGCCCGCTGACGGTCACCGCCGACGACGGCGCGCTCACCCTCGCCCTCGGCCCGAAGCCGCTGCGCTTCCCCCTGACCCACTACGACGGCGACACCTTCAGCTTCGAGACCACCGGCGAGAACGCCGTCGGCCGCACCGGGGTGTTCTTCAAGGACGGCACGGTCCGCGTCGAGTACCTGGACGCCGACCGCCTCGGCACCTTCACCCGAAGCACCCGGTAGCCCCCGGCGCCTACCCTTGGCCTCGATGAGACGCCGCAGCCCCCGACCCGCCCCGCCCCTGCCGCAGCGCGACGGCATCGACCCCGTCCGGCTGCGCCAGCCGCCGCAGGCCTCGTACCGGACCGTCGGCGCGTTCCTGACCGCCCACTACGCGGGCGGCGCCGGGGCGGAGGCGGTCGCGCGGCTGCTCGCGGACGGCCGGGTGTACGCCTCCGACGGCCGGGCGGTGCGCGCCGGGGACCCGTACGAGCCGGGCGGCTCCCTCTGGTTCCACCGCGACCCCGTGCCCGAGACCCCCGTGCCGTTCCCGATCCGGGTCGTGCACCGCGACGAGCACCTCCTCGTCGTCGACAAACCGCACTTCCTGGCCACCACCCCGCGCGGCAGTCACGTCACCCAGACCGCCCTCGCCCGGCTGCGCCACGAGCTGGAGCTGCCCGAGCTCTCCCCCGCACACCGCCTGGACCGGCTCACCGCCGGTCTGGTGATGTTCAGCGTCCGCCCCGAGGACCGCGGCGCGTACCAGCTCCTCTTCCAGGCGCGGCGGGTGCACAAGGAGTACGAGGCGATCGCCGCCCACGACCCGGCCCTGGCCGCCACCCTGCCGCGTACGGTCCGCAGCCGGATCGTGAAGGTCCGCGGGGTGGTGGCGGCCGCCGAGGTCCCCGGCGAGCCGAACGCCGAGAGCCGCATCGAACTCCTCGACCACACCGACCGCCTGGGCCGCTACCGCCTCACCCCGCACACCGGCCGCACCCACCAGCTGCGCGTCCACATGAACAGCCTGGGCCTGCCGATCCTCGGCGACCCGGTCTACCCCGTGCTCACCGACCCGGCCCCGGACGACTACCGCCGCCCCTTGCAACTCCTCGCCCGGACCCTGTCCTTCACCGACCCGGTCACCGGAGCCGCACACCGCTTCGAGAGCGGGCTGAGGCTCCGGGCCTGGTACGACTACCCGGGCTGGGCGGCATAGCCCGGCCCCCTCGGTCCTCCTCCCCTCGCTCCCCCGCCCGCTCAGCGCAGCAGGCCGATCAGCGTGTCCGCGATCAGGACGGTCAGCGTGAGCGTCGCGCCGAACGCGATGCCCGCCCGCATCACTACGGCGGCCGGCGCGGCGCCGCCCGCCCGGGCGAGCAGCGCCGCGCCGATCGCGGTGAGGACGGCCGGCAGGAGCACGGCCCCGGCGACCAGCAGGGTCAGCGCGACGACGACGGAAACGGACATCTCGGTACCTCCGTGGGTTCGTTCGTTCTCGACGGGACGAAGATGGCGACTTCCGCGTACGGCGGGGTTCGGCGGACGAAAATGAACATCACTGAACGGGTGCGTGGGGGAGGGTGCATGCCGGAGACCGCCGAGGAGGCGCTGGCCGCGCTGCGGGACGTGCTGAACGAGGCGAAGGGGCGCACGGGGCTCGCGCGCAAGGAGCTGAAGGCCAGAACGGAGACCGCGGGAAATCCGGTGGGGCTGACGACGATCAGCCAGGCCCTCAACCCCGGCAACCCCGTCCCGACGTGGCGCACGGTGGCCGCCCTCGCCGGTGCCCTGCGCATCGACGCGGCCGGCCTCGACCACCTCCGGGAGCTGTGGTCGCGCGCGGAGGGCCGCCGCCCCGGTCAGGCCGCCGCACCCGACCCGACCGCCACGGTCGCGGAGTCGGGCCCCCGGCTGCTGGAGGTGCATCCGGCGCTCCTGCCGCGCGGGGCCGCCGCGGACGACCCGCCGCGGATCCCCTTCCTCACCCCGTACCTGCGCCGGCCCCACGACGACGAGCTGGAGCGGAGCCTGCGGCCGGCGCTGGACGGCACGGCGTCCGTGCTGGTCGTGCTCACCGGCGGCTCCTCCACCGGGAAGACCCGCGCCCTGTTCGAGGCCCTGGCCCGCCTGGCGCCGGCCCGCCCGCTGTGGCGCCCCGCGCACACCGCCGACCTGATGGGCCTGCTGGAGGCGGACGGACCGGGCCTCGGCCCCGGTGGTGTGCTGTGGCTCAACGAGGCGCAGCGCTTCTTCTACGGGGGCCGGGCCGAGGAAGCGGCTGCCGCCCTGCGCCGGCTGCTGCTCACCCGTACCGGGATCATCGCGGCCGGCACGCTGTGGACGGAGCCGTACTGGGAGGAGCTGGTCCGGCCCGCGGTGGCCGGGGATCCGCACAGCCAGGTCCGCGCGCTGCTCCAGTCCCCGGTCACCCGCAGGATCGCCGTCCCCGGTGAGCTGACGGACGCCGAGTCCGGCCGGTGGGAGGAGCTGGCGCGGTCCACGGGCGACACCCGGATGGCGGACGCGGTCCGGGCCGGGGCCGCCGACGGCAAGGTCGTCCAGCACCTCAGCGGGGGCCCGGAGCTGCTGGACGCCTATCTGATGGGCCCCGGCGGCCACTTCACGCACGCGGAGCACGCGCTGGTCACCGCGGCCGTGGTCGCGCGGGAGCTCGGCCACCGTACGGCGATCCCGCGGGCCCTGCTGGCCGAGGCCGCCGACGCCGCCCTGGCCCCGCGGCTGCGGCCCGCCGACGCCGACTGGGCGCGGGCCGCCCTGGACGCCCTCACCGCGGGCGTACGCCCGGACGGCCGGCGCACCGACATCCGCCACACCCTGACCGCGCTGGTGGCCGTCCGGTCCGCGGCCGGCACGGAACCGGCGTACGAACCGGCCGACTACCTCCACCAGGCCCTGCGCGCCCGGCGTGCCGTACCGCAGGCCTCGCCCGCGCTCTGGGAGGCCCTGACGCGGCACACCCGGGACCCGGACGGCCTGAACCTGCTCTCCCTCGCCGCGCAGAACCGCGACTTCGTCAAGCAGGCGGTGCTGCTGCTGCGGCGCGCGACGGTGGCCGGGCACCCCCGCGCAGGGCTCAGCCTGTTCTTCGTCGCGCCCGGTGCGGCATACGACGACCAGGACGTGGCGCGGTGGATCGCGGAGCACGCCGTCCTGGACGCACCGCGGTACGCCGCCGAGTGCTTCCGGGAGGTGCGCGAGTACGGCGATGACGGGGCCGCTGCGCGACTCGCCGAAAGGGCCGCCGCCGCGCTGGACGTCACCGACTCCGACGAACTGTGCGAGGTCCTGGACCTCTTCCTGGAAGCCGGACTCACCGCGTCGGCGGCCGCCCTGGCCGACCGCGCCCTGCCGGGCGCCGACCCGGGCTGCCCCGACTTCGCCCGGCTGCTCCTGCGCATCCGGCGGGCCACCGGCCACCCTCCGGCGGAGCTCGCCGACTGGGCCCGGGAGCTGGCCGGGCGGGTCCGGACGGCCGAGCCTCTCGTGGTGATGCTCCTGGTCGAGGAGTTGCGGGAGGCGGACCAGGGCGGGGCGGCGGCCGCTCTCGCCGACCGTGTCGTGGCCTCGGCGGACGTCGACGCCCCGGGGGCGGTCGCCGAGCTGATGCGCTCCGTGCGGGCTGCGGGGATGACGTCGGCGGCCCGGCACCTGGCCGTGCGGGCCGTACCGGCGGTGGAGCTGACCGACCCCGCCGAGGTCGGGGCGCTCCTGGACCAGCTGGCGGCCGCCGGACTGGCCGACGGCGTACGCGATCTGCTGGCGCGCGACCCCGTGGAGCAGGCCGTCGCCGGACGGGCCCACGGTGTGGTGTTGCTCCTGTGGGCCCTGCGACGGCTGGGGCAGGACGGGCCCGCGGGCCGGCTGATCGACCGCACCGCTGCCGAGCTCGACCTGACCGACCCGGGGTACGCGGCCTACCTCATCGAGCAGCTGCCGCTGCTCGGCAGACAGGCGCTGGTGCCCGAACTCGCCGGGCGCGCGGCGCGGGAGACCTTCGTCCGCGAGGTGTCCGGACTCGGCTTCCTGCTCCGCACCCTGCGCTCCCTGGGCCGGACGGACGAGGTCGCGGAGCTGTCCCGGCGCGCCGTCGACGCGGCCCGTCCCGGCTGGACGGTGGACACGAACATCAGCATGCCCGGGTCGTCGAACCTGGAGCCGGACGTCGCGGGACTGCTGCTCCTCCTGCGGGAAGTGGGACACGACGACCTGGCCGAGCGCCTGATCGACAAGGCCTCCCGCAGCGACGTCCTGGCGCGGTGCGGGCCCGACTCCGTGGACCGGCTCCTGCGGTCCCTGCGCGAGGCGGGCGAGTCGGCGGCCGCCGACCGCGTCGCCCGGGCGGCCCCCGCCCCGGCCCCGGAGCACCAGGACGCGGACCCGCCGCACCGGCGGTCGCCCTACGGTCTGGAGACGGACGGCTCGCCCGCCCGGCCCTGGACGTGGCAGGACCTCGACGCGCCGCGCACCGTACCGGCGCCCCGCCGCCACCTCGGCGGCGGGGACCGCCCCCCGATCGAGGCCGGCCCGTGGAGCGGCTGGGACAGGTACCACGACAACTGAGGGCCCCGCCCGATGAACCGCTACGGGCGCCAGATGAACCGCTACGGCGCCCGATGACCCGCTACGGGCACCCGGTGACCCGCTACGGCGCCCGGTGGCGCCGGATGCCCGCGATGCGCAGGGCCGCGTCCGCCGTGGCCTGCGCGAAGGCCTCCACCGGACGGTGCGGGTCCGAGCGGTGGATCAGCATCACGCCCTCGATCAGCCCGA
The DNA here is from genome assembly GCF_044748145.1 of Streptomyces sp. NPDC090022. NCBI lineage: Bacteria > Bacillati > Actinomycetota > Actinomycetes > Kitasatosporales > Streptomycetaceae > Streptomyces > Streptomyces sp. NPDC090022. The sequence continues at coordinate 30,330 of NZ_JBIVFN010000006.1, read as the reverse complement.
AGACCAGGTCGGTGCGCAGCGACAACCCGGCCGGGTTGCCGGCCAGTTCGGCGGCGGCCGAGGTGCCCGCCAGCAACGTGCGGTAGGCGTCCTTCAGTTCGCCGCGCATCCGGCGGAAGCGGGCGAAGCGCTCACCGGCGATCTCGGGCAACAGGTAGAGCCCGCCGAGGTTGTACGGGCCGGAGCACAGCAGATGGACGTCCGAGCGGCACAGCTCCCACAGCCGCGCCTCGGGCGGGCGCCCGGCGTCGGCGAGCAGCCGCCGCGCCAGGGCCAGCGAGGGGGCGACCGTGGACTCCAGGAGTTCGGCGAGGAGTTGTTCCTTGCCTCCGAAGTAGTGGTACATCGTGGCCTGGCGCATTCCCGCCCGTTCGGCCACCGCCCGGGTGGTGGTGGCCGCGTACCCGCGATCGGCGAACAACTCCGCCGCCGCGCAGAGGAGTTCCTCGCGCGGCGGACGCCCGCTCTGCTGTCTGTGCCCGTCGGCACGCGGGCGTCCGACCCGTCTACCTGGCCCGTTCATGCGCCGATCGTCGCACAACAGGCCGAGAACCGATCATGGCAAGAGATGAGATCCGGCCATGGTCCCCTTCGGAGGAAGGCCCAAAAACGGCTATCCGACCGAGCTGTAGGCCACTACACCCCGCAACAGCGCGTCCACGGCCTTGCGTGCGTTACGGGCCACCGTGGAGCCGCTCTCACCGCCCGCCGGAGCGGCCGCCGCGATCTGCCCGAGCACGTCGATGACCTGCTTGCACCAGCGCACGAAGTCACCGGCCGGCATCTCCGCCTCGCGCAGCACCTCGTCCAGGCTCTTGTCGGAGGCCCACTGGTAGGCCGCCCACGCGAAGCCGAGGTCCGGCTCGCGCTGGCCCACGCCCTCCGTCTGGTTGATGCGGTGCTCCTCCTCCAGCGCGTCGAGGCGGCCCCAGATGTGGACCATCTCGCCGAGCGCCGCCTTCGCCGCGCCGCCGGGCACCTTGGGCGCCACCGCGTCGTCGGACTGGCGGGCCTCGAAGACCAGCGCCGAGACGCAGGCGGCGAGCTCGGCCGGGCTCAGGCCCTCCCACACGCCCGCCCGCAGGCACTCGGAGGCCAGCAGGTCGAGTTCGCCGTACAGGCGGGCGAGCCGCCTGCCGTGCTCGGTGACCTCGTCCTCGCGCAGGTAGTCCAGCTCGGTCAGCAGCGCGTGGATCCGGTCGAAGGTGCGGGCGATGGTGTTCGTCCGGCCCTCGATCCGCCGCTCCAGCTGCTTGGTGTCGCGCTGGAGGCGGTGGTAGCGCTCCGCCCAGCGGGCATGGTCCTCGCGCTCGTCGCAGCCGTGGCAGGGGTGCTGGCGCAGCTCGGCGCGCAGCCTGGCGATCTCGCGGTCGTCGGCGGCCGCCGCCCGGCCGGGCCGGTGCCGGTCGGGCACGATGTGCCCGGCCTTGGTGCGCAGCGCGGACGCCAGGTCCCGGCGGGACTGCGGCGAGCGCGGGTTGAAGGACTTGGGGATCCGCATCCGCTCGAGCGGCTCCACCGGGACGGGGAAGTCGATCGCGGCGAGCCGCTTGACCTGCCGCTCGACGGTCAGCACCAGCGGGCGCGGGCCCTCGTGGTACTCGTGGCCGCGGTGCCCGTTGACCCGCCCGCCCGGCACACCCGGATCCAGGACCAGGGCCAGGCCTGCGAACTTGCCGGTGGGCACGTGGATGACGTCGCCGGGCTTGAGCCGCTCCAGCGAGCTCGCCGCCTGCGCCCGGCGCTGGGCCGCGCCCTGCTTGGCCAGCTCCGTCTCGCGGTCCTTCAGGTCGCGGCGCAGCCGCGCGTACGCCTCGAAGTCGCCCAGGTGGCAGGTCATGCCCTCGCGGTAGCCGGCCAGGCCCTCCTCGTTGCGCTGGACCTGGCGGGAGATCCCGACGACCGAGCGGTCCGCCTGGAACTGGGCGAAGGAGGTCTCCAGCAGCTCGCGCGAGCGGTGCCGGCCGAACTGCTGCACCAGGTTGACCGCCATGTTGTACGACGGCTTGAAGCTGGAGCGCAGCGGGTACGTGCGCGTGCCGGCCAGGCCGGCGAGCGCGCCCGGGTCCATGCCGCGCTGCCACAGCACCACCGCGTGGCCCTCGACGTCGATGCCGCGCCGCCCGGCACGGCCGGTGAGCTGGGTGTACTCGCCGGGGGTGATGTCGGCGTGCTGCTCGCCGTTCCACTTGACGAGCTTCTCCAGGATCACCGTGCGCGCGGGCATGTTGATGCCCAGCGCCAGGGTCTCGGTGGCGAAGACGGCCTTGACCAGGCCGCGCACGAAGAGCTCCTCCACGACCTCCTTGAAGGTCGGCAGCATGCCGGCGTGGTGCGCGGCGATGCCCCGCTCCAGGCCCTCCAGCCACTCGTAGTAGCCGAGCACGTGCAGGTCCTCGGCCGGGATGGCGGCCGTGCGCTCCTCGACGATGCCGCGCACCGTCAGGCGCGCCTCCTCGTTGTTCAGGCGCAGCCCGGCGTACAGGCACTGCTGGACGGCGGCCTCGCAGCCGGCCCGGCTGAAGATGAAGGTGATGGCCGGGAGCAGGCCCTCGTTGTCGAGGCGCTCGATGACCTCGGGGCGGCCCGGGGTCCAGATCCGGCCCCGGGAGCGGCGCTCACGCTCGCGGTCGGCCTCGCGGACCATCTTGCCGCGGCGCCGGTCGCGCGGGTTGTACGTCCGGCTGTTCTCCTCGCGGGCCATGCGCAGCAGGTCGGGGTTGACCTCGCGGCGGGCGGAGCCGCGGCCGCCGTGGTCGCTCTCCTCCTCGAAGAGGTCGTAGATCCGGCGGCCGGCCATGACGTGCTGCCACAGCGGGACGGGCCGCTCCTCGGAGACGATCACTTCGGTGTCGCCACGCACGGTGTCCAGCCAGTCACCGAACTCCTCCGCGTTGGAGACGGTGGCCGACAGGGAGACCAGGGTCACCGACTCGGGGAGGTGGATGATCACTTCCTCCCAGACGGCGCCGCGGAAGCGGTCGGAGAGGTAGTGCACCTCGTCCATCACGACGTAGCCGAGGCCGAGGAGCGACTGGGAGCCCGCGTAGAGCATGTTGCGGAGCACCTCGGTGGTCATCACGACCACCGGCGCCTCGGAGTTGACGCTGTTGTCACCGGTCAGCAGGCCCACCTTGTCGGCGCCGTAGCGCTTGACGAGGTCGGCGTACTTCTGGTTCGACAGGGCCTTGATGGGCGTGGTGTAGAAGCACTTGCGGCCCTGCCGCAGGGCCAGGTGTACGGCGAATTCGCCGACGATGGTCTTGCCGGATCCGGTGGGGGCGGCCACGAGCACGCCCTTGCCGGCCTCCAGGGCCTGGCAGGCTTCGATCTGGAAAGGATCCAGTCCGAATTCGTACATCTCGCGGAAGGGGGCCAGCGCGGTGGCCTCCTCGGCGGCGCGGATCCGGGCAGCGGCGTAGCGCTCGGCGGGAGAGAGGTCCTCGGTCATCTTGACTTGAGCCTACCCGCCACCTGTGACAACAGGCGCGACGTTTACGGCAGGGGCCGCGGAACCCCCGGCGAGGGGCCGCACAACCCCGGCGCGGGGCCACGGAACGCCCGGCGGGAGCCGCGGAACGCCGGCGCGAAGCTGCCCGGAACGCGCGGAAGCGGCCGGTGCGCGCTGTACGCGCCCCGGCCGCTTCCGGCGGCGGGATGGGCGGGCGGCGGACCTCAGGTCGCGTCGTCGTAGCCGTTGATCCGGCGGCGGTCGCCGTCGGCCTGCTCGGGCAGGGCCGCGGGGGCGGCCACCGGCTCGGTCGCGCCGAGCGCGGCCGGGGTCAGGTCCAGCTGCGAGGCCTCGTCGTCGTCGAGGCCGGCGTCCGGGTCCCTGCGCTTGCGCCTGCGGTCGTTGACCAGGCAGATCCCGAGCGCGATGAAGTAGAGGGCCACGATGGGCAGGGCCAGCGCCAGCATGGTCGGCGGGTCACCGGTGGGGGTGGCGAAGGCCGAGAAGACCGTGATGCCGAGGACGAAGCCCCGCCACCAGCCGGCCAGCCGCTTCGCGGTGAGCACCCCGGTGAAGTTCAGCAGGACCAGCAGCAGGGGCAGCTCGAAGGCGAGCCCGAAGACGATCACCATGCGGGTGACCAGGTCGAGGTAGTCGTCGACCGGAAGCAGGTTGCGTACGTTGTCGGGCGTGAACTCGAGCAGGATCTGCGCGGTCTGCGGGAGGATCTTGTACGCGAGGACCGCGCCGGACAGGAAGAGCGGGGCGCCCACCGCGACGAAGGTCAGCGCGTACTTCTTCTCGTGCCGGTGCAGGCCGGGGGCCGCGAAGGCCCAGACCTGGTAGAGCCAGATCGGGGTGGCCAGCACGACGCCCGCCGTGAGGCCGACCTTGAGCGCGATGGAGAACGGCGCGATCAGACCGTTGGCGGTCATGTCCGCGCAGGGGCGGCCGTTGCGCTGGGTCACCACACCGTCGAGGCAGCCCACCGAGCTGAGCATCGGTTCCAGCAGGAACGCGATGATCGGGCGGAAGTTGTACGCGGCGATGATGGTGATCACGAGGATCGCCAGTACCGACTTCAGCAGGCGGTTCCGCAGCTCACGCAGGTGCTCCACAAGAGGCATCCGCCCTTCGGCGTCCTTCTCCTGCTTGCCTTGGTTCCCCTGCTTACGGGCAGACTTGAGCAACCCACGTCCCTTGTCTCGTTGCAGATGACTGGCGTGACCGGCGATCAGCCCTGGGCGGTGCGGTTCGGCTCGTTGACGGGCCGGGAGCTGGTGACGTCACCCGGCGCGGCCTGGATGGTGCGGGGGGCTGTCTGCTGCTGCGGGGCGGTGGTGTCGGCTGCCGGGGCGGCCGGCGCGGCGTCGGCCTCGCCGTCCTTCTTCATCGCCTTGGCCTCGCTCTTGAGGATGCGGGCCGACTTGCCGAGGCTGCGGGCCATCTCGGGGAGCTTCTTGGCGCCGAACAGCAGCACGATCACGGCGATGATCAGGAGGATCTCAAGAGGCTTCAGATTGCCGATCATGTGTGACTTCCTTCTCACCGAAACGGCTGGGTGTGGTGGCGGGCAGCCCGGGACGGCCCGGAATGCTCTCTGGCAAGGATCGTAACCCCCAGGGGTTAACGCCCGGCAATCCCCCGGGGTACCCCCGCTTGCGCCGCCAGATCGGCCGCGGCCTGCTCCAGTTCCCCCGCGGCGCCGGAGATCCGGCGCCCGGCACGGTCCACCTCCCGGGCCAGCCGCCGGGCCTGGAGGCCCACCCGGACGGCGAGCACTCCGAGGACGGACAGACCGGTGAAACCCAGGGCAATCGCGAGCATCGGCCACAGCATGCCCCGAGCCTAGCGGGTGCCCTCACACGCTCCGCAGGGTACTCACCCCACCGCCGGTCAGCAGCTCGACGATGCGCTCACCGGCGGGTTTGCGGACCGACGCGCCGCACTCGGGGCAGGTGAACGAGTAGAAGGTGGCCTTCCGGGTCCCGCCGATGGCCAGGCGCAGCGCGCCGGCCGCCAGCTCGCAGCGGGCCCGGCAGTCGGGACAGGCCGCCTTGAAGGTGACCGGCCCCCGGCCCCCCGAGCGGCCAGACAACGCAGACATTCCAGACATCGCTCGGCGATCCCCCTCAGTCCTGTTCCCCATACCCCGCGAGTGCGTCACGAGCCGCCTGCCGGGCGCTCTCCGCCAGCTCTCGAGGCTCCACGATCCGTCCGTCCCGCCCCAGCCTCAGCCCCAGCCGCCGCAGACTCGCCGGATCCGGGGTGCGCAGCGTGATCCGAAGACCGCCGTCGGGGAGCTCGCGCGCGCTGTCGTGCGGGTAGTACTCGGCGACCCAACGCCCGCCGGGGCCGACCTCGACCACCACCTCCGGGTCCTCGGCGGCCGGCTGCACCAGCCCCTCGGACAGGTCCCGCGGCTCGATCGCCGGCGGCTCCGCCCGCTCGTCCAGCAGCCGGATCTCGGCCACCCGGTCCAGCCGGAAGGTGCGCCGCGCCTCGGAGAGGTGGCACCACCCCTCCAGGTAGGTGTGCCCCACGGCGAACAGCCGGATCGGGTCGACCGTGCGCTCGGTCAGCTCGTCCCGGGCCGGCGAGTAGTAGCGCAGCCACAGCCGCCGCCGCTCCGAGATCGCCCGGTCGACGTCGGCGAAGACCCCGCCCTCCGACTCGAACGTCACCGACAGCCGCGCGCTCGCCCCGGCCGCCTCGCCCGCGGCCGCCTCCAGCTTCGCGGTGGCCCGCAGCAGCGCGTCCCGGTCGCTCTCGCGCAGCCCCGGCAGGGTCGCCACCGCGCGGGCCGCCACCAGCAGCGCGGTCGCCTCGTCGGCGGCCAGCCGCAGCGGCTCCGCCGTGGACTCCCCCGACGCGTCCGGATTGCGCCACCAGATGCGCTCACCGTCGGTGTCGATGTCGAGCAGGTCCCCGCCCCGGAAGGACGTCCCGCACATCGGCAGCACGTCCAGGTCCGAGATCAGCTCGTCCTCGGTGATCCCGAAGGCACGCGCCACATCGGCGATGTGCGCCCCGGGGCGCTCGCGCAGATACGTCACCAGGGACAGCATCCGGCGGGTCTGGTCAATGGCGTTCGCAGCCATGCTGGTACGCGTCCCCCTCAGCCCTTGGCCACGGCACGGAGCCGGTCGACCACGTCGGCCCGCAGATCAGCGGGCTCCACCACCACCACGTCCGGCCCGAACTCCACCAGCCAGGCGTCCAGCCCGTGCCCGTACGGGATCTCCAGCTCGTCCCAGCCGTCCCCGCCCTCGCGCACCGCCGTGGCCCGGGCCCGCAGCGGGTACCCGGCGCCCGCGCGCAGCCGGATCAGCGCCGAGCGCTCCGCGCTCTCCCCCGCCCAGCTCGCCACGGTCTCCCGTACGGTCACCACGTCCGGGACCTCGGCCGTGTACCTCCCGGCACGGCTCTTGACCTTGCCGCAGATCCGCGACAGCCGGAACACCCGCTCCGCGCCGCGGTCACGGTCGAAGCCCGCCAGGTACCAGTGGCCGCGCCAGCACTCCAGCGCCCACGGCTCCACCTGGCGCGCCTCGGGACGCGCCGCGTTGGACTTGCGGTAGTCGAAGGTGACCGGGCGCCGGTCCCGGCAGGCCAGCATCAGCGGCTCGAAGGCCGCCTCGTGGACCGGGATACGCGGCTCGATCGCGCTGTGCTGGCCGTCGTAGGCGTCACCGGCCTCCGGCATGCCGCCGGCCCGCAGCTTCTGCAGGGCCCCGCTGGCCGCGCCCGCGAGCCGCGCCTGCTGCCACACCTTGGCCGCCAGGCCCAGGGCCGCGGCCTCCTCGGCGTCCAGCGACACGGGCGGCAGCCGGTTGCTGTCGCGGCGGGCGAGGTAGCCGGGCTCGCCCTCCAGGTTCTCCACCGTCTCGATCACCAGACCGAGCTCGCGCAGATCGTCCTTGTCCCGCTCGAACATGCGGTTGAAGGACTCGTCGTTGCCGGCCTCCATATAGGCCTCGATGGAACCGCGCAGCTCACGCTTGCTGAGCGGCCGGCGGGTCCCCAGCAGACACAGCGCCAGGTTCATCAGCCGCTCGGCCTTGGCAATCGCCATCGACGCCCGTCCGCCCTTCTCACACCTACACATCGTCTGACACGTACACAGTCGTGACCGTTGACCGTACCGCCCCGGCGGGCCCCCGCAAAAGCGAGGGGCCCCAGCCGAAAAGGCTGGGGCCCCGCACCGGTCACGACCGGAAGGATCAGACGCCCATCAGGTCGCAGACGAAGATCAGGGTCTCGCCCGGAGCGATCACGCCACCGCCGGCACCGCGGTCGCCGTACGCCAGGTGCGCCGGGATCGTCAGCTTGCGACGGCCGCCGACCTTCATGCCCTGGATGCCCTGGTCCCAGCCCGGGATGACCTGGCCGGCACCCAGCTGGAACTGCAGCGCGGAGCCGCGGTTCCAGGAGGCGTCGAACTCCTCGCCGGTGGAGAAGGCCACGCCCACGTAGTGGACCTTGACCGTGGCGCCGGCCTTGGCCTCCGGGCCGTCACCCTCCCAGATCTCCTCGATCAGGAGGTCGGTGGGGGCCGGGCCCTCCGGGAAGTCGATCTCGGGCTTCTCGAGCTTGTCGCTCACGGAACTGCTCCTCAAACTCACGAACGTCGGGGTCCCGCCCGGACGCGGCCGGGGGGAACAACCGGGACAGTCTTACATCAACGCCAGGATGTCGAGGCTGAACACCAGCGTCGAGTTGGCCGGGATGTTGCCCTGCTGCTTGTCGGCGAAACCCTGGTCGGGCGGCAGGACCAGCAGGACGCGGCTGCCGACCTTCTTGCCGAGGATGCCGTCCTTCAGGCCCTTGACGGACAGCTGGTCCATCGGCCACGTCACCGTCTGACCGGAGGTGTACGTGCTCTCGAAGGTCTTGTCGTCGGCCCACAGCTTGCCGTTGAACTTGACGACGACCTTGTCGGAGTCCTTCACCGCCGGGCCCTCGCCCTCCAGGACATAGTTCGACACCAGCTTGGCCGGCGGCGTCACGTCCTTGGGAACCGCGACGGACACCTCCTTGCCGTCGGTGTTGGTGCCGACCTTGGGCAGGTCCTTGTTCTCCTGCGCGACCTCCTTGCCCGTGGCCGACGGCGGGATCGTCGCACCCTTGACGATGTCCACCACGAACACCAGCGTGGAGTTCGGCGGGATCTTCTCGCCCGAGCCCTGCGCGCCGTACCCCTGGTCCGGCGGGATCACCAGCTCGACACGGCTGCCGACCTTCTGGCCCTCCAGGCCCTTGTCCCAGCCCGGGATGACCATGCCGGCACCGACGGTGACGTCGAACAGCGCGCCACGGTCGAAGCTCGTGTCGAACGGCTCCTTCTTGTCCCACACCTGGCCGTAGTAGTTGACCTGGGCGACGTCACCCTTCTTCAGGGCCGGGCCGTCGCCCGCGCTCAGGACCTCGACCTTGAGTTCCTTGGGCGGGGCGCCCTTCCCCGGGGACAGGGCGGGCTTCTCCCCGAACTTGGCGCCCTTCGTGATCGCGGGCACCCCGTTCTTCATCTGGACGGAGTCGGAGCCTTTGTCGTCGCCACAGGCCGCTGTCGACAGCAGCAGAAGGGGTACGACAAGCAGGCCGGCAAGTCGGCGCACGTGTTCCTCAGATCTCAGACGGCACAAAGGGTCGCCGCCACTCTAAGCCGTGCCGAGGGCCCCGTACGAGTGACGTACGGGGCCCCGCGACGGATCACAACCAAGATCACATGCCGGCGATCAGCTTCTCCACCCGGTCGTCCACCGCACGGAACGGGTCCTTGCACAGCACCGTGCGCTGCGCCTGGTCGTTCAGCTTCAGGTGCACCCAGTCCACCGTGAAGTCCCGCCGCTGCTCCTGCGCCCGCCGGATGAAGTCACCGCGCAGCCGCGCCCGGGTCGTCTGCGGCGGCACCGACTTCCCCTCGAAGATCTTCAGGTCGTTGCAGATCCGCGCCGCCTGCCCCTTGCGCTCCAGCAGGTAGTACAGCCCCCGCCTGCGGTGGATGTCGTGGTACGCGAGGTCTATCTGCGCCACCCGCGGGTTCGACATGGTCATGTTGTGCTTGGCCCGGTACCGCTCGATGAGCTTGTACTTCATGACCCAGTCGATCTCGGTCTCGATCCGGTCCAGGTCCTCCGCCTCGACCGCGTCCAGGGTCCGGCCCCACAGCTCCAGCACCTGCTCCACCGTGCCGGTACGGATCCCCCGGCGCTCGGCGAAGTCCACCGCCTTGTCGAAGTACTCCCGCTGGATCTCCAGCGCCGACGCCTCCCGGCCACTGGCCAGACGCACCTTGCGCTGCCCCGTGATGTCGTGGCTGACCTCCCGGATCGCCCGGATCGGGTTCTCCAGGGTCAGGTCCCGCATCACCGTGCCCGCCTCGATCATCCGCAGCACCAGGTCGGTGGCCCCGACCTTGAGCAGCATCGTCGTCTCCGACATGTTCGAGTCGCCCACGATCACATGCAGACGCCGGTAGCGCTCGGCGTCCGCGTGCGGCTCGTCCCGGGTGTTGATGATCGGCCGGGACCGGGTCGTCGCGGAACTGACGCCCTCCCAGATGTGCTCGGCCCGCTGGCTCACGCAGTACACCGCACCCCGCGGCGTCTGCAGCACCTTCCCCGCGCCACAGATCAGCTGCCGGGTGACGAGGAACGGAATCAGGATGTCCGCCAGGCGGGAGAATTCCCCGTGCCGCGCCACCAGGTAGTTCTCGTGACAGCCGTAGGAGTTGCCCGCCGAGTCGGTGTTGTTCTTGAAGAGATAGACGTCGCCCGCGATTCCCTCCTCGTGCAGGCGGCGTTCGGCATCGACCAGCAGACCTTCGAGAATCCGCTCGCCGGCCTTGTCGTGCGTGACCAGTTCGGTCACGTTGTCGCATTCGGGAGTTGCATATTCCGGATGCGAACCCACGTCCAGGTACAGGCGGGCGCCGTTCCGCAGGAAGACATTGCTGCTGCGGCCCCATGACACGACACGGCGGAAGAGGTAGCGCGCCACTTCGTCAGGAGACAGTCGGCGCTGTCCCCTGAACGTGCACGTGACGCCGTACTCGTTCTCCAGCCCGAAAATGCGGCGGTCCATGACTGAACATTACGCCTTCTGCTGTGTTCTGAAACCGGGTTCGAGAACGCCGTTTCGATCAGTTTCTGATGAGCGGGTCCCCGGAACCCGCAGGCGCGCCGGTCACACCACGCCCCCGGCCCGGCGCCGCCAGCACCCGCTGAGTGGCCATCAGCACCACCAGGGCCAGCGCCCCGCCCGCCGACGCCACCCCGAAGCCCGCCGCCGTCCCGCCCAGTTCCACCGCCGGACCCGCCACCGCCGTACCCATCGCCGCACCCACCCCGAAGAACGTCACCAGCCAGGAGAACGCCTCCGTCACCGTGCCCACCGGAGCATGCCGGTCCACCACGATGAACGCGCACGCGATCGACGGGGCCAGGAACACCCCCGCCAGCGCCGCCAGCGCCGTCATCGCCACCGGATCCGGGGTCAGCATCAACGGCACGTAGCACACCGCCAGCAGCGCCACCAGCAGCCGCAGCCGCCGCTCCGGCGCACCCCGCCAGCTGCGCGCCCCGTAGACCACACCGCCGATCAGCGCACCCAGCCCCAGCGCCGCCATCAGCCAGCCGTACACCGCCTCGTTCCCGTGGTCGTCCGCGTACGCCACGCCGGCCACCGTGATGGACCCCAGCGCCGTCCCCACGAAGAAGAACGCGCCCAGCAGCGCCAGCAGCCCTCCCGAACGCAGCGCGCCCAGCCAGTGCGCCTCGCGCGGCGCCGAACGCCAGGCACGCGACGGCGGCGAGAGCACCACCGACAGCGCCCCCAGCACCCCCACCGCGTTGATCACCAGCAGCGCCACCGCCGGGTCCCACAGCGCCACCAGCAACGTCACCAGCAGCGGACCCACCGTGAACATGACCTCCTGGGCCACCGCGTCCATCGCGTACGCCTGGTGCACCCGCTCCTCGCGGCCCCCCAGCACGTTCGGCCACAGGGCCCGCAGGCCCCCCTCCAGCGGCGGCGTGAACAGCCCCGCGACCACCACCGCGGCGTACGCCCCCAGCACCGGCGTGGTACCCGCCAGCGCCAGCCACACCATGCCCAGCGCCGAGACCAGGGCCGCCGGCAGCTGCACGCGCGGCTGGCCGTACAGGTCCACGGCCCGGCCCAGCAGCGGCTGACCCACCGCGTTGGCCACCCCGTACACCGCGGCCAGCGCACCGGCCAGGCTGTAGCTGCCCCCCTCGGCACGGACGAAGAGCACGATCGCGATCGGCGCCGTGCCGTTCGGCAGCCGCCCTATGAGCGTGCCGACCAGCAGCCTTGCCGCGTGCCGCGTCCTCAGCAGCTCCGCGTATCCCGCGGCCATGTCCGCCCCTTTCCGCCCGGACCCCACCGAGGATCGCAGGTAATACGTATAACGTGACGGGTCATACGTACCATGGCCGCATCCCGCGGTCCACCCCGCACCCACCCCGCACCCGCCCCACACCCCACGACCTCGCACGTCAGGAGCCCCGTGTGACGAGACCCACCAGCCGCGACGTCGCCCACGCCGCCGGGGTCTCCCAGGCCACCGTCTCCCTCGTCCTCGCCGGAAAATGGCGCGGCCGCGTCTCCGAACGCACCGCCACCCACGTCCGCGAGACCGCCGACGCCCTCGGCTACCGCCCCAACCTCGCCGCCCGCAACCTGCGCCTGGGCAGCACCCGCACCGCCCTCCTCGTCGTCCCCGCCCTCACCAACGAGTTCTTCGCCCGCGTCTACACCGGCGCCGCCAAGGTCGCCGCCGGACACGGCTTCGGCGTCGTGCTCTACCTCTCCCCCGACGGCACCGGCCCCGCCCGCGACCCCTTCGCCTCCGCCCGCACCGCCCTCGACGGCATCATCGCCTCCTCCATGGCCACCGACGCCCTCGAAGGCATCCGCGGCGAGGACCAGGACCTGCCCCTGGTCATGCTCGACAGCGACCCCACCGCCGGCGGAGCCTCCGCCTACGTCAACATCGCCCTCGCCGACGGCATGACCGCCGTCACCACCCACCTCCTGGACCAGGGCCACCGGCACTTCCTGCACCTCGCCTCGGCCGTCGACTCCTGGACCTTCGACATCCGCGCCGCCGCCCTCGCCCGCACCCTCGGCCCCGGCACCACCCTGCGCACCGTCCGCGCCCCCCTCACCATCACCGACGCCTGCGCCGCCATGGAACGGGCCCTTGCCGACCACACCGGCCCCGCCACCGCCCGCCCCACCGCCGTCGTCTGCGACGACGACATCCTCGCCGTCGGCGCCTGCAAGGCCGCCCGCCGCCTCGGCCTGGCCCTGCCCGAGGACCTCTCCGTCACCGGCTTCGACGACATGGCCCTGGCCACCGCCGTCGAACCCGAACTGACCACCGTCCGCATCCCCGCCGAACGCGTCGGCGAAGACGGCATGCGCGCCCTCCTGGCCGTCCTGGAAGGCCACGCATGGACGGCCCCGCCCCTCCCTGTCGAACTCGTCGTCCGCGGCTCCACGGCCCCGCCCACGGCCCGCTAGAGCGATGACGCCGGACACCCTCCGGACACACCGGTGCCCCCGGACCGCGAACGGTCCGGGGGCACCGGTGTACGGAAGGAAGAGGAACGACTACTCCGCGTCGTCCGCCGCCTCGTCATTGGACACCGCGTCGGCCTGCGCCGCCGCCGGCACCTCCGGCTCCAGCAGCCGCGCCAGCTGCCGGCCCCGGATCCGCTTGAACTTGCGCTGCTGGACCCGCGTCCGGTCCAGCACCGCCACCTCCAGCCGGTCCGCCGGAATCTCCCGGTCCGCACCGTTGGCCTGACTGGACAGCGCCTGCACCGCCAGCTTCAGCGCCTCCGCCAGCGTCATACCGTCCCGGTGACGCTGATCGAGGAACGTACTGATCTGCTCCGCGTTCCCGCCGACCGCCACGGAGCCGTGCTCGTCCACGATCGAACCGTCATGCGGCAGCCGGTAGATCTGGTCGCCCGCCGCGGTCGCCCCGACCTCGGCGACCACCAGCTCCACCTCGTACGGCTTCTCACCGGCCGAGGAGAAGATCGTGCCGAGCGTCTGCGCGTAGACGTTCGCCAGCCCACGGGCCGTCACATCGTCACGGTCGTAGGTGTATCCGCGCAGATCGGCGTAGCGCACCCCGCCGATGCGGAGGTTCTCGTACTCGTTGTACTTGCCCGCGGCCGCGAAACCGATCCGGTCGTAGATCTCGCTGAACTTGTGCAGCGCGCGGGAGGGGTTCTCACCGACGAACACGATGCCGTCGGCGTACTGCAGCACGACCAGGCTGCGACCACGGGCGATGCCCTTGCGGGCGTACTCGGCCCGGTCGGCCATGGCCTGCTGGGGTGACACATAGAACGGAGTCGACACCGGCTGTCCGTCCCTTTCTTCTGGGCGACGAGGGCGAGGAGGAGGGGCGGGTCAGAGCAGGGCCGCGCGCGGCCCGTCGGGCTGCTCCAGCCGCCGGTTGGTGACGCTGCGGGCGAGTTCCTGCGACTCCTCGTCCGTCAGCCGGCGGAAGCCCTCGTCGGTGATGACGGTGACGATGGGATAGATGTGACGGTAGAGGTCCGGCCCACCGGTCGCCGAGTCGTCGTCGGCGGCGTCGTACAGCGCCTGCACGACCAGCGTGGTGGCCTGCTCCTCCGTCAGGTCGGGCCGGTACAGCTTCTTCATGGACCCGCGGGCGAAGATGGACCCCGACCCGGTCGCGGCGTAACCGTGCTCCTCGGAGCGGCCGCCGGTCACGTCGTAGGAGAAGATCCGGCCCTTCTCACGGGCCTCGTCGTACCCGGCGAACAGCGGCACCACGGCCAGCCCCTGCATGGCCATCCCCAGATTGCTCCGGATCATGGTCGACAGCCGGTTGGCCTTGCCCTCCAGGGAGAGGGTCGCGCCCTCCACCTTCTCGAAGTGCTCCAGCTCCAGCTGGAACAGCTTGACCATCTCCACGGCCAGGCCGGCCGTACCGGCGATGCCCACCGCGGAGTACTCGTCGGCGGGGAACACCTTCTCGATGTCCCGCTGCGCGATCATGTTCCCCATGGTCGCCCGCCGGTCACCGGCGAGCACGACCCCGCCGGGGAACGTGGTGGCGACGATGGTCGTCCCGTGCGGCGCCTCGACGACACCCTCGGGCAGCTTCCGGTTCCCGGGCAGCAGCTCGGGCGAGTGCGCCCCCAGGAAGTCCATGAAGGAGGACGACCCCGGCGTCAGGAAGGCGGCGGGGAGGCGCCCGGTGCTACGAGTGTTGGCTTCCACGCGTTCCCTCCAAGTATTGGATGGCCCGACGAATGCGGTCGGGGTTCTCCTTCAAGAGGCCGAGGCCCGTATTGCAGTTGAAGCACAGTACGCCCCGGACCCTACCCGTCTTGTGACAGTGATCCACATGCACGGCTGGTGCGCGAAGACAGATGATGCAGACGCCGCCCTGAGCCGCGATCATCCGATCACGCTCGGCTTCGGTGAGGCCGTACTTGCGCTTCAGGTGGTCCGCCCGCATGAGCGGCTTGCGGCACGCCTTGCATCGAGTGGCGAGCCCGTCGGGCGCACTGTTGCGGCGATGCCACTCACTGTGCGGCTTGATCTCCCCACAGGCCCGGCAGAGCTTGTGACCTTCGGGCACCTCGATCCGCTCCCGGACCTCCTTGCCCTCAGCCTCCCGACGGGCTCGATAGCGCCGCGCGCAGTATTCAGCCACACACTTGCGACAACGCGTCTGGAGCCCGTCGGGACGGTTCCGGTCCGCCGCGAAGGAAGCAGGCTCAAGCAGCTCGAAGCAGCCTCGGCACTGCTTCCCATTCGGCAAATCGGACATTTACCTCATTGCCCACCTTTCTGGACAAATGAGCGCACGAAATCCTCGGCGTTCTCCTCGAGTACATCGTCAATCTCGTCAAGAACCGAGTCGACGTCGTCGGAGAGCTTCTCCTGCCGCTCCTTGAGGTCGGACTGCGCCTCGGCGGTCTGCTCCTCGACCTCCTCGGTCGAGCGCTGCGCCTTCTGCTGTCCGCCGCCGGTGTCCTTGGTCGCCATGTCTACCTCACCCCGCTCGGTTCGCACGCTCATGACGAGGGACCCCGGGACGGGATCCCTCAAGATCAGACCCTATGTCGGACCCTACAAGGAGGGCCCGGCGTTCGTCCCCGCACTTCCATAACGTGCGGGTGCTTTCATGATTCCCGGCCCGGCGGCCTTTCAGCCGTCCTCAGCCCCCGGAAAGCACCCGGACCAGGTCCTCCGCCGTGCGGCAGCGGTCCAGGAGCTCCTTGACGTGCTTGCGGGTACCCCGCAGGGGTTCCAGCGTCGGGACGCGCTGGAGCGAGTCCCGGCCCGGGAGGTCGAAGATCACCGAGTCCCAGGAGGCCGCGGCCACGTCGTCCGCGTACTGCTCCAGGCACCGGCCCCGGAAGTACGCCCGGGTGTCCTCCGGCGGCTTGCTCTCGGCCCGCTCCACGTCCGCCTCGTCCAGCAGCCGCTTCATCTTGCCGCGAGCCACCAGACGGTTGTACAGGCCCTTGTCGGGACGCACGTCCGCGTACTGGAGGTCCACCAGGTGCAGGCGGGCCGCGTCCCAGTCGAGGCTGTCGCGGCGCCGGTAGCCCTCCAGGATCTCGCGCTTCGCGATCCAGTCGAGTTCCCCCGACAGGCTCATCGGGTCGCTCTCCAGCCGGCCCAGCACGTCCTCCCAGCGGGAGAGGACGTCGGTGGTCTGCTCGTCCGCGTCGGAGCCGAAACGCTCCTCCACGTACTTGCGCGCCAGCTCGAAGTACTCCATCTGAAGTTGTACGGCGGTCAGGGTGCGACCGCTGCGCAGTGTGATCAGATGGCGCAGGTCCGGGTCGTGGGAGACCTGGTGCAGGGTGCGCACGGGCTGGTCCACGGCCAGGTCGACGTTGATGAAGCCGTCCTCGATCATGGAGAGGACCAGTGCCGTCGTACCGAGCTTGAGGTACGTCGAGATCTCGGAGAGGTTGGCGTCGCCGATGATCACGTGGAGGCGGCGGTACTTCTCCGCGTCGGAGTGGGGCTCGTCGCGGGTGTTGATGATGGGCCGCTTGAGGGTGGTCTCCAGGCCGACCTCGACTTCGAAGTAGTCCGCGCGCTGGCTGATCTGGAAGCCGTGCTCGCGGCCGTCCTGGCCGATGCCGACGCGTCCGGCGCCGGTGACGACCTGGCGGCTGACGAAGAAGGGCGTCAGGTGGCGCACGATGTCCGAGAAGGGGGTCTCCCGCTTCATCAGGTAGTTCTCGTGCGTGCCGTAGGAGGCGCCCTTGTTGTCGGTGTTGTTCTTGTAGAGCAGGATCGGCTGGGCGCCGGGCAGCTGGGCGGCCCGTTCGGCCGCCTCGGCCATGATCCGTTCGCCGGCCTTGTCCCACAGGACGGCGTCGCGGGGGTTGGTGACCTCCGGGGAGCTGTACTCGGGGTGCGCGTGGTCGACGTAGAGTCGCGCGCCGTTGGTGAGGATCACGTTGGCGAGGCCGATGTCCTCGTCGGTGAGCTGGCTGCTGTCCGCGGCCTCGCGGGCGAGGTCGAAGCCGCGGGCGTCCCGCAGCGGGTTCTCCTCCTCGAAGTCCCAGCGGGCGCGTCGCGCCCGGTGCATCGCCGCCGCGTAGGCGTTGACGATCTGGGACGAGGTGAGCATGGCATTGGCGTTCGGGTGACCGGGGACGGAGATCCCGTACTCCGTCTCGATCCCCATTACTCGCCGTACGGTCATGCGGCCCTCCTTGCCCGGCGGCGCTCCCCTCTGTGGGAGCGGCGCTCACGTACCGCTGGTGCGCGGTATCCGGTGCGTGTGCGGTGCCCGTCCCCGCACTGCGCGTCCGGCGGTACGGAAGAGCCTAGAGCGGCACCGCGCTCGTGGGGAGATCATTTCGGTCATTGCGTGTGCCCTGTCACCGGCCGAAAAGCAGTCGGCTGCGGGTGCCCCTGGTAGGGCACCCGCAGCCGCCCCGCTGGTCGGGTCAGAGGTACTGGCCCGTGTTGGCCACCGTGTCGATGGAGCGTCCGGTGTCCGCGCCCTGCTTTCCGGTGACGAGGGTGCGGATGAAGACGATCCGCTCGCCCTTCTTTCCGGAGATCCGGGCCCAGTCGTCCGGGTTGGTGGTGTTGGGCAGGTCCTCGTTCTCCTTGAACTCGTCCACGCACGCCTGGAGGAGGTGGGAGACCCGCAGGCCCTTCTGGTTGTGCTCGAGGAAGGCCTTGATGGCCATCTTCTTGGCCCGGTCGACGATGTTCTGGATCATCGCGCCGGAGTTGAAGTCCTTGAAGTAGAGGACTTCCTTGTCGCCGTTGGCGTACGTGACCTCGAGGAAGCGGTTCTCCTCGGTTTCGGCGTACATCTGCTCGACGACGGTCTGGATCATGCTGTGGACCGCGACCTCGGGCGAGCCCTGGTGCTCGGACAGGTCGTCCGTGTGCAGGGGCAGGGAGGCCTTGAGGTACTTCGCGAAGATGTCGCGGGCGGCCTCGGCGTCGGGGCGCTCGATCTTGATCTTCACGTCGAGCCGGCCGGGGCGCAGGATGGCCGGGTCGATCATGTCCTCTCGGTTGGAGGCGCCGATGACGATGACGTTCTCCAGGCCTTCCACGCCGTCGATCTCGGCGAGCAGCTGGGGGACGATGGTGTTCTCCACGTCCGAGCTGACTCCGGATCCGCGGGTGCGGAAGAGGGATTCCATCTCGTCGAAGAAGACGATGACGGGGGTGCCCTCGCTGGCCTTCTCCCGGGCTCGCTGGAAGACGAGGCGGATGTGGCGCTCGGTCTCGCCGACGTACTTGTTGAGGAGCTCGGGGCCCTTGATGTTCAGGAAGTAGGACTTCCCGGCGGGCTGGCCGGTGACCTCGGCGACCTTCTTGGCGAGCGAGTTGGCCACGGCCTTGGCGATGAGCGTCTTGCCGCATCCGGGCGGTCCGTAGAGCAGGATGCCCTTGGGCGGGCGCAGTTCGTGCTCCTTGAACAGGTCCGGGTAGAGGTAGGGGAGCTCGACGGCGTCGCGGATCAGCTCGATCTGGTCGCCCAGGCCGCCGATCTTGGAGTAGTCGATGTCCGGGACCTCTTCGAGGACGAGTTCCTCGACCTCGCTCTTGGGGACGACCTCGTAGACGTAGCCGGAGCGGGGTTCGAGCAGGAGGGCGTCGCCGGGGCGGATGGTGATGTCCAGGAGCGGCTCGGCGAGCCTCACCACCCTTTCCTCGTCGGTGTGCCCGACGACCAGGGCGCGCTCGCCGTCCTCGAGGATCTCCTTGAGGGTGACGATGTCCCCGGCCCGTTCGAACTCCATGGCCTCGACCACGTTGAGGGCCTCGTTGAGCATGACCTCCTGGCCGCGCCGGAGGTCTTCCGGGTCGACGCTGGGGCTGACGTTCACGCGGAGCTTGCGGCCGCCGGTGAAGATGTCGACGGTGCCGTCCTCGTTCGCCTGGAGGAAGACACCGAAGCCGGCCGGCGGCTGCGCGAGCCGGTCGACTTCTTCCTTGAGGGCCACGATCTGGTCGCGTGCCTCACGGAGGGTATTTGCCAGTCGCTCGTTTTGTGCGGAGACGCCGGCCAGGTTTGTCTGGAGCTCGACGATCCGCTCTTCGAGAATCCTCGTGTGTCGCGGAGAGTCGGCGAGCTTACGTCGCAGGACGGCGATTTCCTGCTCGAGATAGGCAACCTGACCGGCGGGGTCGTCGGACCCCCGACCGGGCCGGATGCCGCGGTTGATGTCGTCGTCGTGGGCTGCCACGGTCCTCACCTCCTCCAAGGGGAGCTGGACGCTTCCTGACCCTACCTGGGCTGGTGGTGATTGAAACCCCTAGATCACAAAGACGGTAGAGGTGTGTCCGATCTTCACCCTTGCGTACTCCCTCACGCCAAGGAAATACCCACCCATCAACATCTGAAAGCGGCCGGTTGTAAGGTCGAGGCGTTCAACACCCGTCAGGGCTCGCGCGACTTGCCGCGATGTGTGACGGGAATGGTTCACGGAGCGCAGGGAACGGCAGGGGATATGACCGTGCAGCACGAGGCACCGATCGAGCACGCGGGCGGCGCCGGCGTGGCCGGGGGGCCGCTCGAGGTGTGGATCGATCAGGACCTGTGCACCGGGGACGGGATCTGCGCGCAGTACGCGCCGGAGGTGTTCGAGCTGGACATCGATGGTCTGGCGTATGTGAAGAGCGCGGACGACGAGCTGCTGCAGGACCCGGGGGCGACGGCTCCGGTTCCGCTGCCGCTGCTTCAGGACGTGGTGGACTCGGCGAAGGAGTGTCCGGGCGACTGCATCCATGTGCGGCGGGTCTCGGACGGGGTCGAGGTGTTCGGTCCGGACGCTGAGTGACGGTTCAGATGCTGCGCGCGTTCGGGCCTGTCAGCTCCTGGCTGAATTTTCCGTCGGTCCACCGCCACTTGGCGAGCTGTTCGGTGTCGGGGCAGCAGCGGGGCACTTCGGGGGCGGAGTAGCCGAGGAGGGTCGCGGTGACGGCCTGGTCGCGTACGGCGAGCTCGGTGACGTTGCGTCGTGCGGCGGGGGCGAGGAGGGTGGCGACGACGCGGGGGCGGGCGGCGTCGGCGACGACGTAGAGCGCGTGGGGCGGGGTGCCGGAGCCTGCGGCGCACTGGACGGCGACGACGGTTTCGGGGTGGCCGTCCCCGTCGAGGTCTCCGGTGGTGGTGGCGGTGACGTTCTGGGCGACGCCGCGGCAGTCCAGGGGGTAGGTCAGGCCCGTGGTGTCGGGTGCGGCGGGCGGGGCGGGTGTTCCGGGGGCTGCCGTGGTGGTGGTCGCGGTGCCGGCGGCCGGGTCGGGCTGGAGGAGGCCGGCTGCGGCGATGACGGCGGCCATGGCGGTGGCGGTGGCCAGCCAGTGCAGGGGGCGGGTGCGGGTGTGCTCCAGTTCCGGAACGGGGAGGCTCTGCACGCGGGGTGGCTCCTGGGGCGGCGTGACGAGGGGGAGCGAGCATCGTGTCACACCTCACGTTCGTCCGGAACGGGCGGGGTGGGGCAACGAAAAGGCGCCGTGGCGCAGTTCCCCGGTGGGTGCGGGAACTGCGCCACGGCGCGGGCAGGTTGTGGCGGGTGTGTCAGCCGCGGCCGGATCCGGAGCCTGAGCCGGGGCCCTCGTAGTCCTCGCCGTAGGCGCCCTTGGCGGGGCGGCGGCGGCGCAGCGGGGGCTCGACGCCGTCGGCGAGGCGGCGGGCGGTGACGAGGAAGCCGGTGTGGCCGATCATCCGGTGGTCGGGGCGGACGGCGAGGCCTTCCACGTGCCAGTTGCGGATCATCGATTCCCACGGCTGCGGCTCGGCGAAGCAGCCGATCTCGCGGATGGACTCGACGGTCTTGGACAGCTGGGTGGTGGTGGCCACGTAGCAGCACAGGATGCCGCCGGGGACGAGGGCCTTGGAGACGGCGTCCAGGCACTCCCAGGGGGCGAGCATGTCGAGGATCACGCGGTCGACGTCGGTGTCGGACAGGTTGTCCTGGAGGTCGCCGACGGTCAGCTGCCACGCGGGGTGCGGGCCGCCGAAGTAGCGTTCGACGTTGTCCTTGGCGATCTCGGCGAAGTCGGCGCGGCGCTCGTAGCTGTGGAGCATGCCCTGGTCGCCGATGGCGCGCAGCAGGAAGCTGCTGAGGGAGCCGGAGCCCACGCCCGCCTCCACGACGCGGGCGCCGGGGAAGATGTCGGCGAAGGCCAGGATCTGGCCCGCGTCCTTGGGGTAGACCACGGCGGCGCCGCGGGGCATGGACAGGACGTAGTCGGGGAGCAGGGGGCGCAGCGCGAGGTAGGCGACGTTCCCCGTGGTACGGACAACACTGCCCTCGGGAGCACCGATCAGCTCGTCGTGCGGGAAGGAACCCTTGTGGGTGTGGAAGTTCTTCCCGGCTTCGAGCGTGAACGTGTAGTGGCGTCCCTTGGGGTCGGTGAGCTGGACCTGGTCCCCGACCTTGAAGGGCCCGCGTCGGCGGGCGGCACCGGTCGGTTCGGACATACGACCAGCCTACCGGGCACTAGGCGGTGGGTCGTGCCATGGCCTTCACGAAGGCCTTCTCGACGTCGAGGGTGGACAGGACGCCGTAGACGGCGCCGTCGGGCTCGATGACGAGGTATTCGGTGGCGGGGGTGGCGTTGAGGCGGTCGAGGAGTTCTTTGCCGGCGAGGTCCGCGGAAACCTTCATGCCGTCGACGAGGTCCTGGGCGAGGGCGGAGACGGCGACCCAGGGGCGGCGGTGTTCGGGGACGGAGGCGATGGCGCTCTCGCGGACGATGGCGGTGGGGTCGCCGAGGCCGTCGACGACGACGAGGGCGCGGGCGCCGGCGGTGTTGGCGCGGCGCAGGGCCTCGGAGAGGGGGGTGGCGGATTCGACGGGGATGGCGCGGCGGGTGAGGGTGCGGGCGCGTAGTTCGGGGAGGTGTTCGCGCAGCCGGGCCATGCGCAGGCTGTTGCCGGCGCCGGACCACATGATGGCGGCGAGGAGGGCGGCGAGGAGGGCGTTCATGACGGTGTCCATGCCGCCGAGGTCGTCGGTGGTGCCGCCGATGACTCCGGTCTCGGTGAGCAGGGGCAGGCCGAGGAGGACGGCGACGGCGATGGCGCGGCCGACCCAGGCGGCGGCGATGGTGCCGGTCATGGCGCGGCCGGTGATGCCCCAGACGACGGCGCGGAGCATGCGGCCGCCGTCGAGGGGCAGGCCGGGCAGGAGGTTGAAGGCGGCGACGATCAGGTTGGAGATCATCAGGCCGGCCAGCAGGACGCCGGGGACGGTGCCGGGGTCGACGGCGGTCATGCCGAGGTAGAAGACGCCGGCCAGGAGCAGGGAGAGCAGGGGGCCGACGAAGGCGAGGACGAATTCGCGGCCGGGGGTGCCGGCCTCGTCGACGTCGGTGGCGCCGCCGAAGAACTGGAGCTGGATGCGGCGTACCTGGAGTTTGAAGCGGAGTCCGGCGACGGCGTGGGCGAGTTCGTGGACGAGGACGGAGGCGTAGAAGGCTACGGCGAAGAAGAGTGCGACGAGGTAGCGCAGGGGGCCGAGCTCGGGCAGGAGGCGGTCGAGCTGCTCGCCGAAGATCCAGGTGATGAGGGCGGCGACCAGGAGCCAGCTGGGCTTGACGTAGACGGGTACGCCGAAGGGGCGGCCCATGAGGAGTCCGCCGCCCGGTTCGGAGCGGGTGGTTCCACGCTCGCCGGTTTCGTCGGTTTCTGCCACGGCTGTCCTTCGGTCGGTGCGGTCCTGCGGTCCGCGGCGTCGCGCGGTGTGATGCTTCGATCATGCAGTGCGAGGGGGGCCGGCGTCGATGGTATGCGTGTCGTTGTCGGTGGCGGGTCGTAGGGTTCTCTGTTATGACGACGAGCCCCGGTCCCGAATCCGACGCCGCCACGCCGGGCGCGGCCCGGCCCACGTCGCTGTCCCCGTCGCGGGCGAGCGATTTCATGCAGTGCCCGCTGCTGTACCGGTTCCGGGTGATCGACAAGCTGCCGGAGAAGCCGAGTGCGGCGGCGACGCGGGGGACGCTGGTGCACGCGGTGCTGGAGCGGCTCTTCGACCATCCCGCTGACGAGCGTACGGCGCCGCGGGCCAGGGCGCTGGTCCCGGGGCAGTGGGACCGGTTGCTGGAGTCGAAGCCGGAGCTGGCTCAGCTGTTCCCGGAGGATGACGGGGGTGCGGGGCTGGCGCGGTGGCTGGCGGAGGCCGAGGCGCTGGTGGAGCGCTGGTTCACGTTGGAGGACCCGACTCGGCTGGAGCCGGTGGAGCGGGAGTTCTTCGTGGAGACGGAGCTGGAGTCGGGGCTGCGGCTGCGCGGGATCATCGACCGGGTGGACGTGGCGGCGACGGGTGAGGTGCGGATCGTCGACTACAAGACGGGCAAGGCGCCGCGGGCGGAGTACGCGGACGGTGCGCTGTTCCAGATGAAGTTCTACGCGCTGGTGGTGTGGCGCCTGAAGCGGGTGGTGCCGCGCCGGCTCCAGCTGGTGTATCTGGGCAGTGGGGACGTGCTGACGTACGACCCGGTGATCGCGGATCTGGAGCGGGTGGAGCGCAAGCTGCTGGCGCTGTGGGAGGCGATCGTGGAGGCGACGGAGACGGGTGAGTGGCGGCCGCGGCCGACGAAGCTGTGCGGCTGGTGTGATCACCGGGCGGTGTGCCCGGAGTTCGGGGGCCGGCCGCCGGTGTATCCGTTGACGATCTCCCGGCGGGATCCGGGATCGCCGGTCAGGGCAGAATGAGGCGGACCGTACGTATCCGCCGATGACGAAGAGGTTTTCCGTGGCGATCCGCGTCCTTCTGGTCGACGACCAGCCGCTGCTGCGCACCGGTTTCCGGATGATCCTGGAGGCGGAGGGCGATCTGGCGGTGGTCGGCGAGGCCGGGGACGGCCTGCAGGCGCTGGAGCAGGTGCGGGCGCTGCAGCCCGACGTGGTGCTGATGGACATCCGGATGCCGCGGATGGACGGGGTGGAGGCGACCCGGCAGATCACGGGGCCGGGCCGGGACGGTCCGGCGAAGGTGCTGGTGCTGACCACGTTCGACCTGGACGAGTACGTGGTGGAGGCGCTGCGCGCGGGGGCCAGTGGTTTCCTGCTCAAGGATGCGCCGGCGAACGAGCTGGTGCAGGCGATCCGGGTGGTCGCGGCGGGTGAGGCGATGCTCGCGCCGAGCATCACGCGGCGGCTGCTGGACAAGTACGCGGGGCATCTGCCGTCGGGTGAGCAGCGGGTTCCGGATGTGCTGGCGACGTTGACCGAGCGGGAGGTCGAGGTGCTGAAGCTGGTGGCGCGCGGTCTGTCGAACGCGGAGATCGCGGCGGATCTGTTCGTGAGCGAGACGACGGTCAAGACGCATGTGGGTCATGTGCTGACCAAGCTGGGGCTGCGCGACCGTGTGCAGGCCGCGGTGTACGCGTACGAGAGCGGTCTGGTCCGCCCGGGGGCGCAGTAGGAACGCCGCGGCGGGCCGGAACGGTGTTCCGGCCCGCCGGGGGGTTGATCGGGGTGGTGCTCAGCCCTTGCTGATCTCCCAGAAGCGGAACACCGTCGAGGCGTCCAGCGACCACTGCAGGCCCGTGATGTTCGGGCGGGAGACGGCGTACTGCTTGCCCTGCCACAGGGGCAGGACCGGGATCTCCTCGGCGACGATGTCCTGGAGCCGCGTGTAGTCGGGGTTGGCGGAGACGCGGTCGGACTTCGCGGAGGTCGCCGGGATGATCGTGCCGGTGATCTCCTTGTTGTCGTAGTTGTTGCCGAGGACGTTGCCCGGGCCGAAGAAGGGCTGGGTGAAGTTGTCGGCGTCGGGGTAGTCGGGCACCCAGCCGATGACGTACACGCCGTACTTGCCGGCGGCGATGTCCTTCTCGTACTGCTCGTACTCGACGGACTTGACGTCGGCCTCGAACAGGCCGCTGTCGTTGAGCTGCTTGGCGATCAGCGAGAGCTGCTGGTCGGTGGCGGGGCCGTAGCGCGACGGGGTGCCGTAGAGGGTGAGCTTGACCTTGCCGCTGATGTTGGCGGCCTTGAGGGCGGCCTTGGCCTTCTCGGGCTGGGGGGCGCCGCCGTAGCGGTCGAAGAAGGCCGTGTTGTGGGCGGGGATACCGGCCGGGATGATCGAGTACAGCGGGGTCGCGGTGCCCTCGTAGACGTCCTTGACCAGGGCCTCGCGGTCCACGAGGTAGGAGATGGCCTTGCGGACGGGGAGCTTGCCGGTGACCGGGTCGTTGGTGTTGAAGACCAGGTACTGGACCTCGGCGCCGGTGCCCTGGACGACCTCGACCTTCTGGGAGCCGGACTTGGAGGCCAGGCCCGCGATGTCCTTGGCGTTCAGGCCGCGGAAGGCGAAGTCGACGTCGCCGCTCTCCAGGGTGTTCTTCAGGGAGGTCTGGTCGCCGTCGAAGAACTTCAGCGTGACGCCGGTGTTCTTGGCCTTGGCCTTGCCGGTGTAGGAGTCGTTGACGGAGAAGTTGGCGGCCTTGTTGGTGAAGGAGTCCAGCTTGTAGACGCCGGAGCCGACGGCCTTGTTGTCGGTGCGCAGCTTGTCGGCCGGGTACTCGCGGTGGTCGACGATGGCGCCCGCGCCCGAGGCGATCTTGCTCGGGAAGGTCGCGTCGGAGGTCTTCAGGCGGAAGACGACGGTCTTGTCGTCGGGGGTGTCGATGCCGGCGATCGAGCCGAGCAGGACGGCCGGGCCGTTCGGGTCCTTGATCTTCAGCGTGCGCTCGAAGGAGTACTTGACGTCCTTGGAGGTGAGGGAGTTGCCGTTGCTGAACTTCAGGCCCTCGCGCAGGGTGCACTTGAACACCTTGCTGTCGCTGCCGTCGAAGACGCAGGACTGGGCGGCGTCCGGCTCGGGCGCGGTGCCGCCCTTGGGGAAGCTCAGCAGCGACTGGAAGACGTTGTTGAAGAGCAGCCAGGAGCCCGGGTCGTAGCCCGACGCGGGGTCGGTCGACTTGACCTTGTCGGATATGCCCATGACGACGCCCTTGCCGCCGCCGCCCACGCCGCCCTCCGTCGAACCGCAACCGCTGAGCAGCGCTGCTGCGGTGGCCGCGCCGAGCGGTGCCACCAACCACTGGTTACGTCTCATCACGAACGTCCTTCTCCGTCTAGCTTGTCGTTGCACGTGGTTGCGCCTGATGCGCGGTTAACGGTTGCGGCGTCAGCCGCTGACACCCCGGCCGAGTTCCCACAGCTGGAGGTCGGAGATGGCGTTGACCGACCACTCCACCCCGGTGATCCCGTCGCGCGCGGCGACGTACTGCTTGCCCTGCCACAGCGGGAGCACGGGGACGTCGTCGGCGACGATCTCCTGCATGTCCGCGATGACGGAGTCGGCGGCCTTGCGGTCGGCCGCGCGGCGGGATTCGGGGATCAGCCTGGTGCGCACCGTGTTGTTGGCGTACGGCGTGCCCAGGAAGTTGTCGTGCTCCAGGAAGGGAGCGAGGAAGTTGTCCGCGTCGGGGAAGTCGGGGAACCAGCCGAGGCCGTAGGCCGCGAACTCGCCCTTCTTCTGCGCGGGACGGAAGGCGGCCCATTCGGCGCCCTGGACGGTGATGTCGAACAGTCCGGTGCCGTTGAGCTGGGTCTTGAGGGCCTCGAACTCGGCGGCGGTGCCGTCGCCGTAGTGGTCCGTGGTGTAGTTCAGGGTCAGCTTCACGGGGGTCTTGACGCCGGCCTCGCGCAGCAGCGCGGCGGCCTTCGGCGTGTTGGCCTCGCCGTACTTGTTGTAGAACGCGTTGACGTGGCCGCCGACGTTGGTGGGGACCAGGGAGTACAGCGGCTGGGCGGCCTTGCCGTAGACCTTGGAGATGATGTTGTTGCGGTCGACGGCGGCGGCGAGGGCCTGGCGCACGGCCTTGTTGTTCACCACCGGGGCCTCGGTGTTGAAGCCGAGGTAGCGGATCTCCAGGCCGGGCATCTGGACCAGCTTGACGCCCTTGGGGGGCTTGCCGGAGAAGTCCTTGATCTGGGCGGGCGACAGGGTGCGGGAGACCATGTGGACGGAGCCTTCGGTCAGGGCCTTGCCGACGGCCTCGGAGTCCTCGAAGGTGCGCAGCTCGACCCTGTCGTTCTGCAGCTTGATGTCGCCCTTGTAGTGGGGGTTCTTGGTGAAGACGGCGCGGACGAGGTGGTTGTCCTTGACCTCGGCCTTCATCGTGTACGGCCCGGAGCCGTCCACGGCGAAGCCCGCGCGGAGCTTCTTCGCGTCGTACGTCTTCTGGTTGACGATGCCGGTCGCGGGGGTGGAGAGCTTGTACGGGAAGGTCGCGTCGGGGGTCTTCAGGTGGAAGACGACGGTGTCGGCGCCCTTGGCCTCGACGGTGTCGAGGGTGGACAGCAGGGCGGACGGGCCGTTCTCGTCCTTGATCGTCAGCACTCGGTCGATGGAGTACTTGACGTCCTTGGCGGTGATCGGGTCACCGCCTGCGAACTTCAGGCCCGGGCGCAGGGTGCAGCGGTAGCTCTCGTTGCCGGCGTCGGTGAAGCGGCAGTCGGAGGCCGCTTCGGGGACGGGCTGGCCGCCGCCGCGGGGGGTGCGCATGAGGGTCTGGATGGTCTGGCGCAGCACGTTCCAGGCGCCGGCGTCGTAGGCGTACGCCGGGTCGAACGGGGCGGGGGCGTAGTCGGCGGCCTCGAACCGGTCGGTGGTCCCGACGACGATCGTTCCCGAGCCTGCTGTTCCGCCGGTCGCGCTGCCGCATGCGGTCAGCACCGGGGTGAGCAGGCCGGCCACGGCCGTCAGCACCAGGGTCTTGCGGTTCATCCTCGACGTACTCCCTCGACCGGCACGTGGTCACTGCGGTGAAAGGGGCACGTCGCGGCGCTCGCCCGGTCAGGGCGGAACGATCGGGCCGGTGTGTTGACGATCGGTCCACTCGGCCCGGCACAGGGGTATGTGTCCGGGTCGGCAGCGGTGCGGTGCGGTGCCCGGCGATGACATTAGTGGTCCGGGACGGTATGGCTGGAACCGAGCGAACGGGGCAGAACAGCACACCGTGATGGGCACGAACTGCCCGCTCACACCAGTGTCTCGACAGATTCGGTCATGAGCTGATCAATCCGGACACAAGGGAACCCCCAGAGGTGCCGGAAGGGGCTCCCGAGGGGGTCCGCGGAGGGTCGCCGGGTGACCAAGGTCACCTCGACCTGACGCTGTGAAGGGGGATGGAATTTCGGCCTCCGGCCGCTCACGCGGAAGATCCTTCCGTGTGACGTCGATCCCACCCCGATCTGTTCGGTACGCAGCGTGCGCGGTCAGTTCATCGGAGTGATGAGCGCGCGCAGGAAGGACAGGTCCACGTCCTCCAGGGAGCCGACCACCGTCCGGCCGGGGGCGGCCGGGATCATCCCGACGGAGGGCACCGCCACGACCCGGCAGCCGGCGGCCTCGGCGGCGGCCACGCCGGTCGCGGTGTCCTCGACGACCGCGCACCGCGGGGGGTGGGCGCCCAGGGTCCTGGCGGCCAGCAGGTAGGGGTCGGGGTGGGGCTTGGTCCGCGGCACCTCGTCCCCGGCGACGGTGAGGTGGAAGCGCTCGGGTCCCAGCGAGCGCAGCACCCGGTCGATGACCCGCCGGTGGGAGGCGGAGACCAGGGCGGTGGGCACGTTGTGCCGGGCCAGCTCGCTCAGCAGCCGCTCGGCACCGGGCATCAGCGGCACGCGGTCGGCGATCCGGGCCTCGAAGCGCTCGTTGAGGAGGACCGTCAGCTCGGCGAGGGTGATGTCGGCGCCGGTGGACTCGATGAGGAAGCCCGCGCTGCGGCTCATGGGTCCTCCGACGACGATGTCGCGCCAGGACTCGTCCAGCCGGTGGCCCAGCTCGCCGAAGACCGCGACCTCGGCGTCCCACCAGAAGCCCTCGGTGTCCACGAGCGTGCCGTCCATGTCGAGCAGCACCGCCTGGAGGGCGGATCCGTCGGCCGTAGGCGCGACAGGGGCGGGAACGGTGCTGGTCATACGGCACGACCTCTCAGGAGGGACAAGAAGGCCGGTCACCTCTTCCCGCGGGCGTGCCCGGAAGGAACAGGCGACCGGCCTGTGTGGGACCGACAAGTGTACGTCGGCGGCCCTCAGCGTGCGTTGAAATACTTCGCTTCGGGGTGGTGGATGACGATGGCGTCGGTGGACTGCTCGGGGTGGAGCTGGAACTCCTCCGACAGGTGGACGCCGATCCGCTCCGGCTGGAGCAGGTCCGCGATCTTGGCGCGGTCCTCCAGGTCGGGGCAGGCGCCGTAGCCCAGGGAGAAGCGGGCGCCGCGGTACTTGAGGTCGAACATGTCCTCGACGTTCGCGGGGTCCTCGCCCCCGAAGCCGAGCTCGGCGCGCACCCGGGCGTGCCAGTACTCGGCGAGGGCCTCGGCCAGCTGGACCGAGAGCCCGTGCAGCTCCAGGTACTCGCGGTAGGAGTCGGACTCGAACAGCTTGGCCGTGGCCTCGCCGATCCGGTTGCCGACGGTGACGACCTGGAGGCCGACCACGTCCGTCTCCCCCGACTCCTCGGGGCGGAAGAAGTCCGCCAGGCACAGGCGGCGGCCGCGGCGCTGGCGCGGGAAGGTGAACCGGGTCAGCTCGGAGCCGTCCTCGTGGAGGAGGATCAGGTCGTCGCCCTTGGAGACGCAGGGGAAGTAGCCGTAGACCACGGCCGCCTCGAGCAGGTTCTCGGTGTGCAGCTTCTCCAGCAGGCCGCGCAGCCGCGGCCTGCCCTCGCTCTCCACGAGCTCCTCGTACGTCGCCCCGCCCGCCCGGGCCTGCTTCAGGCCCCACTGGCCCTTGAACAGGGCGCCCTCGTCGAGCCAGGAGGCGTAGTCCTTCAGCGGGATGCCCTTGACCACGCGGGTGCCCCAGAACGGGGGCGTGGGGACGGGGTTGTCGACGGCGACGTCGGAGCGGACGCCGCTCTCGGGCTCGTCCACCTCGGGTACGGGCGCTTCGCGCTTGGCGACGCGGCGCTGCTTCAGCGGCGGCAGCTCGGCGCCGGGCACACCGCGCTTGACGGCGATCAGGGCGTCCATGAGGCGCAGGCCCTCGAAGGCGTCGCGGGCGTAGCGGACCTCGCCCTCGTAGATCTCGTGGAGGTCCTGTTCGACGTAGGCGCGGGTCAGGGCGGCGCCGCCGAGGATGACCGGGTAGTCGGCGGCCATCTTGCGCTGGTTGAGCTCCTCGAGGTTCTCCTTCATGATCACGGTCGACTTCACGAGCAGACCGGACATGCCGATGACGTCGGCCTTGTGCTCCTCGGCGGCTTCGAGGATGGCGGAGACGGGCTGCTTGATGCCCAGGTTGACGACGTTGTAGCCGTTGTTGGAGAGGATGATGTCGACGAGGTTCTTGCCGATGTCGTGGACGTCGCCACGGACGGTGGCCAGCACGATGG
>NZ_JBIVFN010000005.1:43880-323129 GCF_044748145.1 Streptomyces sp. NPDC090022 | reverse complement strand
GGCCACCCAGATCAAGTGGGGCCTGGACTACATGAACGAGCGCTACGGCAGCCCGGTCAAGGCCTGGAACTTCTGGCAGGCCAACCACTGGTACTAAGCCCGTGGACACTCAGACGCGCGAAAGCCCCGGCGGCCGGCCTCCCCAGGTCCGGCCACCGGGGCCTTCTGCTTCCCATCCCACAGGGTCCCTGTCCGGCGCCGCCTCGTGCGCCGCACCCACCACGGCGCGGTACGCGGTACGCCGCACGCGGCACTCCGTACGCCGCGCCCGATCCACCGCACGCCACGCCTGGTACGCCGTACGACGCCGCGCCGCTACAGCCGCTACAGCCGCTACAGCCGCTACAGCCGCTACAGCCGCTGGATGATCGTCCCCGTCGCCAGCGCCCCGCCCGCGCACATCGTGATCAGCGCGAACTCCTTGTCGCGCCGCTCCAGCTCGTGCAGTGCCGTGGTGATCAGCCGGGCGCCGGTGGCCCCGACCGGGTGCCCGAGCGCGATCGATCCGCCGTTGACGTTGACCTTCTCCAGGTCCTGGTCGAAGACCTTGGCCCAGCTGAGCACCACCGAGGCGAAGGCCTCGTTGATCTCGACCAGGTCGATGTCCTTCAGCGACATGCCCGCCTTGCCCAGCACCGCCCGCGTCGCGTCGATCGGCCCGTCGAGGTGATAGTGCGGGTCGGCGCCCACCAGCGTCTGGGCGACGATCCGGGCGCGCGGCTTCAGCTTCAGCGCCCGGGCCATCTTGCGCGAGGCCCACATCACGGCGGCCGCGCCGTCCGAGATCTGGGAGGAGTTCCCGGCGGTGTGCACGGCCGTCGGCATGACCGGCTTGAGCCGGGCCAGCCCCTCCATGCTGGTGTCGCGCAGCCCCTCGTCGCGGTCGACCAGCCGCCACATCCCCTGGCCGGCCGCCTGCTCCTCCTCGGTGGTCGGCACCTGGACGGCGAAGGTCTCGCGCTTGAAGCGCTCCTCCGCCCAGGCCACGGCCGCCCGCTCCTGGGAGAGCACACCGAGCCGGTCCACGTCCTCGCGGGTCAGGCCCCGGTTGCGGGCGATGCGCTCGGCGGCCTCGAACTGGTTGGGCAGGTCGACGTTCCACTCGTCCGGGAAGGGCTTGCCCGGCCCGTGCTTGGACCCGGAGCCCAGCGGGACCCGGCTCATGGCCTCGACGCCGCAGGCGATGCCGATGTCCATGACACCGCCGGAGATCATGTTGGCCACCATGTGGTTGGCCTGCTGGGAGGAGCCGCACTGGCAGTCCACGGTGGTGGCCGCGGTCTCGTAGGGCAGGCCCATGGCCAGCCAGGCGTTGCGGGCGGGGTTCATCGACTGCTCGCCGGCGTGGGTGACCGTGCCGCCGACGATCTGCTCGACGCAGTCGGGCTGGATCGCCGTACGGGCGAGCAGCTCGCGGTAGGTCTCGCCCAGCAGGTAGGCGGGATGGAGGTTGGCGAGCGCGCCGCCGCGCTTTCCGATGGGGGTGCGTACGGCTTCGACGATGACGGGTTCCGCGGCCATGAGCTCGTCCTCTCCTGCGCATCAACACAACGTCCGCACGTCCGCGCGTGCGCACCACCGCACATCCGCGCCGCAGCGCGTACGCGCGTCCGCGCACCCGTGGCGGGCGGGCCGTCCCGGCGCCCCGCCCGAACTAGTACGCGTTCTAGTTCTCCCCGCAGTCTTATGACCTACGGGCCCGCCACGCAAGGGTCTTGCACGCTGCCCGTGGCCTTCTGCACGGATTCCACACGCAACAGTTGGCGCCGCGGCCCTTGTTACTTCTAGAACTCGTTACTACCTTCGAGCCAACTTCTGATGGGCCGTCAGACCTTGGAGTTGCCGATGCCCTGCCCCGCGCTGCCCGAAGGCTTCGACGCCACGGACCCCGACCTCCTCCAGACCCGCGTCCCCTTCCCCGAGTTCGCCCAGCTGCGGCAGTCCGCCCCGGTGTGGTGGTGCCCGCAGCGGCGCGGCGTCACCGGCTTCGACGACGAGGGCTACTGGGCCGTCACCCGGCACGCGGACGTCAAGTACGTCTCCACGCACCCGGAGCTCTTCTCCTCCACCCTCAACACGGCGATCATCCGGTTCAACGAGCACATCCAGCGCGAACAGATAGATGCCCAGCGCCTGATCATGCTGAACATGGATCCGCCGGAGCACACCCGCGTCCGCCAGATCGTGCAGCGCGGCTTCACGCCGCGCGCCATCCGAGGCCTGGAGGCGGCCCTGCGCAGCCGGGCGCACGCGATCGTCGAGGAGGCCAAGGCTGCCTCCAGGGACGGCTCGTTCGACTTCGTCACGCGGATCGCGTGCGAACTGCCGCTGCAGGCCATCGCCGAGCTGATCGGCGTACCGCAGAAGGACCGCGCGAAGATCTTCGACTGGTCCAACAAGATGATCGCGTACGACGACCCGGAGTACGCGATCACGGAGGAGGTCGGCTCCGAGGCGGCGATGGAGCTCATCGGGTACGCGATGAACCTCTCCGCCGAGCGCAAGGAATGCCCCGCCAAGGACATCGTCACGCAGCTGGTGGCGGCCGAGGGACAGGGCAACCTGGGCTCGGACGAGTTCGGCTTCTTCGTGCTGCTGCTGGCAGTCGCGGGCAACGAGACCACGCGCAACGCGATCAGCCACGGCATGCACGCCTTCCTGACCTTCCCCGAGCAGTGGGAGCTCTACAAGGCCACCCGTCCGGCGACGACGGCCGAGGAGATCGTGCGCTGGGCGACCCCGGTGGTGTCCTTCCAGCGCACCGCCACCCAGGACCTGGAACTCGGCGGCCAGAAGATCAAGAAGGGCGACCGGGTGGGGTTGTTCTACTCCTCGGCCAACCACGACCCCGAGGTGTTCACCGACCCCGACCGCTTCGACATCACCCGTGACCCGAACCCGCACCTCGGGTTCGGCGGCGGCGGCCCGCACTTCTGCCTGGGCAAGTCCCTGGCGATCATGGAGATCGACCTGATCTTCAACGCGCTCGCCGACTCCCTGCCCGACCTGCGGCTGACGGGCGACGCGCCGCGGCGGCTGCGCGCGCCCTGGCTCAACGGCATCAAGGAACTCCAGGTCAGCCACGGCTGACCGTGGGGAGCCCCCGGACCTTCACCGGCCGCGGGGACTGCCCAGGACGGCAGGGGTCGCTTCCTCCCACGCCCCCGGCCCCTGCCGTCCACCGGCACACGCGCGCGGTGTGCCGCGGGGAGCGCATGCCCGCGATGTGTCGTGGGGAGCGCACGCCCGCGGCTCGTCCCGGTGCGCGCACGCCCGCGGCTCGTCCCGGTGCGCGCACGCCCGCGGCTCGTCGCGGGAAGCCGGGTGCCCCGGGTGGCGAACCGCCTGGGGCGGGCGGATCACGACAGGACGCGACGGTCCGGGGCGGGCACCGGTGGGGCTTCGTCCCTGCGCTGCGCCGGCAGGCGTACGTCGAGACCCCGGGGCCCCGACAGGACGTACACGAGGCCGAAGCCCGCGGCCACGACCGCGGCGCCGCCGACCGCGTCGAGCACCCAGTGGTTGGCGGTCGCGACGATCGCGCACACCGTGATCAGCGGGTGCAGCACGCCGAGCAGCTTCTGCCACGCCTTCGGCGCCAGGACGACGATGACGATGCCGCACCACAGCGACCAGCCGAAGTGCAGCGAGGGCATCGCGGCGTACTGGTTGGAGATGGCGGTCATCGCGCCGTACTGCGGATTGGCCAGATCCTGCGGTCCGTGCACGGTGTCGATGAACCCGAGACCGGGCATGAGGCGCGGGGGCGCGAGCGGGTAGAGCCAGAACCCTATGAGCGCGAGCACGGTGGCCAGGCCCAGCGAGGCACGGGCCCAGCGGTAGTCGCCGGGGCGGCGCCAGTACAGGACCGCGAGGATGGCCAGCGGGATCACGAAGTGGAACGACGTGTAGTAGAAGTTGAAGAACCCCTCCAGCCAGCCGATGCCGACGACCGCGTGGTTCACGGCGTGTTCGATGTCGATGCCGAGGGCGCGCTCGATGGACAGGATCTGGCTGCCGTTGCCCTCGGCCACCGCGCGGCTGTTGGGGGCCGCCGCGCGGATGTGGGAGTAGAGGGAGTAGCCGACCCGTATCAGCAGCAGTTCCAGCAGCAGGTTGGGACGGCTGAGCACGCGCCGCCACACCGGCATCAGCGGGATCCGCGACCAGCGGGCGGCGGCGGGGCGGCCGTACGCGGTGGGGACGGGTTCGCGCCAGTGCGGCGAGCTGCGGGGCAGGAAGGGCACGGCGCAGGCGGCGGCGAGGGCCGCGAGCAGCAGCACGTTGTCGCGTACGGGCGACAGCACGGCCAGGTTCGGCAGCAGGACGTCGCTGGGCAGGGTCATGACCAGGACCACGGCCACCGGCCACACCGGCCGGTCGGCGGCGCGCCGGCCGACCTTTCCGGCCACCGCGAGCAGCACCCACAGCAGCTGGTGGCGCCAGCCGGTGGGCATGACGGCGACGGCCACGCAGCCGGTGACGGCGACCGCGAGGAGCAGCTGGCCGTCACGGGCGTAGCGGGCCGCGCGGCGCAGGCCGAGGACGGCCACGGCGGCGGCCAGGGCGACGTACAGGACGATCTCGGCGGGGCCGGACAGGCCCAGCCGCAGCAGCGCGCCGTGCAGGGACTGGTTGGCGAGGCCGTCGGGGGCCCCGCCGAGGCCGGTGCCGGCCAGGTGGTGGACCCAGTACGTCCAGGAGTCGCGCGGCATCGCCGCCCAGGCGAGCACGGTGGCGCCGGCGAAGGTGACGGCGGCCGAACGGGCGGTGGCGCGGCGGCCGGAGAGCCACATCAGCACGGCGAACAGCAGGAGCGCGGGCTGGAGCGCGGCGGCCAGGCCGGCGAGGAAGCCGGCCGGGCGCTCGCCGGGCACCCGGAAGACGGCGAGCAGCATCAGCAGGACCGGCAGGACGGCCGTCTGGCCCGGCGAGGCGCCCTCGCGGACCGGCAGCGAGACCATCATCAGCGCGACCAGGCCGGGTGCGGCCAGCAGCGCGGTGCGGCGCGGCACGGGATCGGGCAGGGCGCGGGCGGCGACCAGGCCGATGGCGGCGACGAAGAGGAGGGTGACGCAGGTCCAGGCGATCTCCAGCGACTGGTCGGCGAAGCCGAGCAGCGGCTTGATCACCAGGCCGGCGAAGGGGGTGCCGGTGAACTGGCCGGTGTCGTAGAGCGCGCCGGGCAGGCCTGGGAGGCTGAATCCGCTCAGCCAGTCACCCGGCGGCACGCGCAGTACCGCGGCGGCCTGTCTGAAGGCCAGGATGCCCGCCAGCGCCCAGAGCAGAAGGCGTACGGCTTCGAGCCTGCCACCTCCGCCTATGACACCGGCATGTCCGTGCCCACCGCTGTGCTCCGCCGCGTTCGCCACGCCCCGTCGGCCTCCCGCCCTGTCGCTCCGTTGACCGCAACCCCGACTTCGCCTGGCTGCCGCGCTGCATTACCCGGGACGACGATATCTCCCGCCGGATCTCTAGGATGTCGGGCATGAGCATCGTGAAGATCAACGCACTGACCGTTCCCGCCGAGCAGCGGGAGGTTCTGGAGCAGCGATTCGCCGCGCGGGCGGGCTCCGTGGAGGCTTCGGACGGGTTCGAGTGGTTCGAGCTGCTGCGGCCGCTGGAGGGCACGGACCAGTACCTCGTGTACACGCGGTGGCGCGACGAGGCGGCGTTCCAGGCGTGGATGGAGGGGCCCATGAAGGCGGCGCACCAGGGTGGCGGCGCGGGGTCCGGCGAGGGCCCGGGGGCGGCGGCCGGTGGGGGCGAGCGTCCGAAGCCGGCGGCCTCGGGGTCGACGCTGTGGTCGTTCGAGGTCGTGCAGCAGGCGGCTCCGAAGAAGGCCTGAGCGGGGCCGGGACGCGACGATCTGCCCGGGCGGATGAGCCCGGGCGGGTCAGCCCGGGCGGGTCAGCCCGGGCGGGTCAGCCCGGGCGGGTCAGCCCCGGAACCCGGGCGGGTCGGCCAGGGAGGTTCGGGCGGGGCGGATCAGCCCCAGAAGATGTCTTCCTCTTGGATGTCGGCGGTGCACTGGTCGATGTCGGTGATCTTGCCGCCGACGATGGTGAAGAAGAGGCCTCCGCCGATCTCGATGCCCCGGTCGCCGCGGTCGGCGCGCGTGATGTGGTGGCTCATCGCGTGCCCCCGCCCGTCCACCAGCACCGAGAGCAGCTCGACGCGCATGGTGTTCATGGTCTCCTCGGCCCAGCGGCGGTACAGGTCGAGACAGGCTTCCCGTCCCTTGTGGTGCCCGGAGAACTGGTTGCTGCCGGGGACGTGGTGGATGACGTCGGCCGTCATCATCGAGGCCAGCGTCTCCATGTCGCCCTTGCCGAAGGCCTCGTAGCCGCGGCGGATCAGGGCTCGGTCCGGATGCTCCGACATGGCCGTTCACACCCCTCACATGGTCGATTCGAACCTTTTCCTATCATCGGCCCGGGGGTGTGGATATTCCACGCGGGGCGGATCGGGGCCGCCCCAGAATGACGCCATGAGCACCGAAACGAAGACCACCCTGCAGACTGACGGGCGGCGGGCCGCGAACTGGTCGGTCGTCCCCGAACCGTTGGCCTCCCCCGCCGCCACGGCCCTGCGCCGCGCGTACTACGCGGAGATCGCCGGGCGGTACTGGAAACGCCCCGCGACGGAGGCAGAGGTCGACCACGGCCTGGCGTCGGACCCGGGGACGGAGCTGGTAACGCCGACCGGCGAGTTCGTGGTGGGCCGTCTCGACGGCACGCCGATGTCCTGCGGCGGCATACGGCTGCTCGACCCGCGCACGGCCGAGCTGACCCGGGTGTACGTCGACCCGCGCGCCCGCGGCACGGGCGGCGGCGGGGCGCTGCTGGCCGCCCTGGAGGAGGCGGCGCGGGGGCTGGGCGCCGAGCGGATACGGCTGGACACCCGGACCGACCTGGTGGAGGCGCGCGGGTTGTACGCGAAGCACGGGTACCGCGAGATACCGGCGTACAACGACGGCGAGTACGCCCAGCACTGGTTCGAGAAGAGCCTGGCGACCTCTGACGACCCGTCCGGCCCGGACCACTCCTGACCGGGCGACCGGCTGCGCGGCCGAGTGACCACCTGGCTGCGCGACCGACGGTCAGTGGGCCGCGTGGTCCCGGCGGGGCAGGGTGTCGTAGGGCTCCTCGCCGGCGGATCCGCACAGCTCCGCGTTGATCTCCGCGACCAGCTGGACGAGGTCGGTCGGCCTCTCCGGGCCCCACCAGTCGCCGAGCAGTTCGGCGAGCGACTCCTCACGGGCGGCGGACAGCCGTGCGGCGGCGGCCTTGCCGTTGTCGGTGAGGGTCAGCGCGAGGCCGTCGCGGGCGGCGTAGCCGCGCTCCTCGACCTGGCGGGAGGCATCGGTGATGACCTTGATCGGGACGGCCGCGCGCTCCGCGAGCAGGGACGGCTCGACCGATCCGTACCTGTTGATGCGCAGCAGCATCCAGCTGCTGGCGGGCAGCAGGTCGTAGCCGGCCTTCGCGGTGATCTTCTCGTAGATGTGCTTGCGGCCCTCCCGGGTGCCCAGGACGGACAGGGCGCGGGCGACCTCGTCGCGGGAGGAGCGCTCGACCGGGTTGGAGGCGAGCGTCTCCGTCACGTCGGGCGCGGTCACCGAGCCGCGCAGCTTGTCCTCCTTGAGGAACCAGGCGACGGTGAAGGCGACCAGGACGACGGGCACGGCGTAGAGGAACACGTCGGTGATGGCGACGGAGTAGGCGTCGAGCACGGTGGGGCGCAGCGAGGGCGGGAGCAGGGCGACGGCCCGCGGGTCGGCCTCCAGCTGGGCGGGGCTCGCGCCGGGCGGCAGCGGGACTCCGGCGAGGGCGGTGGTGAGCTGGTCGTCGAGGCGGTGGGTGAAGACCGTGCCGAAGATGGCGACGCCGAAGGAGGCGCCGATGGAGCGGAAGAAGGTGGCTCCGGAGGTGGCGACGCCCAGGTCGGCGTAGCTGACGGAGTTCTGGACCACGAGGACCAGGACCTGCATGACCAGGCCGAGTCCGGTACCGAAGACGAAGAAGTAGACGCTCATCTCCCAGGTGGAGCTGGTGCGGTGCAGCTGGTGCAGGAGCAGCAGGCCGAGGGCGGTGATGCCGGTGCCGGCGATGGGGAAGATCTTCCAGCGCCCGGTTCGGCTGACGATCTGGCCGGAGGCGGTGGAGGCGATCAGCATGCCGAGCACCATCGGCAGCATGTGGACGCCGGACATGGTCGGGGAGACGCCCTGGACGACCTGGAGGAAGGTCGGCAGGTAGACCATCGCGCCGAACATGGCGAAGCCCACGACGAAGCTGATCAGCGAGCAGAGGGCGAAGGTGCGGATGTGGAACAGCTTCGGCGGGAGCACGGGCTCCGCGGCCCGCCGTTCGACGAGGACGAAGACGGCGATCAGCACGGCGCCGAGCACGGCCAGGCCCACGATCCGGGCCGAGCCCCAGCCCCAGGTGCCGCCGAGGGAGGCGACGAGCACGAGGCAGGTGGCGACGCAGGCGATCAGGAAGGTGCCGAGGTAGTCGATGGTGTGCCGCTCGGAGCGCGCCGGGATGTGCAGGGCGGCGGCGATGACGACGAGGGCGACGAGACCGATGGGGAGGTTGATGTAGAAGACCCAGCGCCAGGAGAGCTGGTCCACGAAGAGTCCGCCGAGCAGCGGGCCGAGCACGCTGGTGGCCCCGAAGACGCCGCCGAACAGCCCTTGGTACCTGCCCCGTTCCCGGGGCGGGACGATGTCGCCGACGATCGCCATGGACAGCACGATCAGTCCGCCGCCGCCCAGGCCCTGGAGGGCGCGGAAGCCGATGAGCTGCGGCATGTTCTGGGCGATGCCGCACAGGGCGGAGCCGATGAGGAAGATGACGATGGCCAGCTGGAAGAGCTTCTTGCGCCCGTACTGGTCGCCGAGCTTGCCCCACAGGGGGGTGGCGGCGGTCGAGGCCAGCAGGTAGGCGGTGACCACCCAGGACAGATGCGCCATGCCGCCGAGGTCGCTGACGATCGTCGGGAGGGCGGTGGAGACGATGGTCTGGTCGAGCGCGGCGATCAGCAGGCCGAGCAGCAGGGCCCCGATCGACACGAGCACGTCGCGTGAGGCGTGCTCGGAGCGGGGGCCGTGTCCGTGGTCGACGGCCCGTGCGGACGCCTGAGCCATGTACTCCTCCTCCCGGGCAGGTGTACATCTCCTCCCACCCATCCTGAGCGGTGTGTCCGGTTATGGCCTCTCGGGCGGTTGGGGCGGTCCCCACGGGTCTGCATAATCGCTGGCAGTTGCCGGGAAGGGTGGGTTGCAGTGAGCGCTGAGCGCTGTCCGGATTGCGACGTCGAGGGTGTGCCGTGCGCGTGCGCCGGGGGCGCGCGGTTCGATTCCTTGCGCGTCCGGCCGTACGTGGGCCTGCCCGCCCAGGCGGCGGAGCACGACACGCCCGCCTACGGCATACCCGCGCCCCCGCCGGCGGGCGCCGCGGGGTATGCGGGTTCGCCCGCGGGTTCGCCCGGGACTCCGCACCGGCCGGACGAGACGTTGCTGCTGCGCCCGGTCGCGGCCGAGGACCGGTGGCGCGCCGGCGGCGCCGGCCGCGGTGGCGGCGGCAGTGGTGGCGGTGGCGGCCGACGTGGCCTGCCGCTGCTCGCCGGGGCCGGCGCGCTCGTGGCGATCGGGGCCGCGGCCGCGGCGCTGACGCTGTTCTCGGACTCCGGCGAGGCCGACCGGGCGCTGCCGGACCCGACGCCGTCCGGGCCCGCGGTGAGCGTGGAACCGGTGGGGCCCACGGCCACGCCGTCCGCCCGGAGCGGCAGCCCTTCGGCGTCGGCCTCCCGCTCGGCCTCGGCCTCGGACCGCCCGTCGCGTTCGGCGTCGCCGTCCGCCTCGGTGAGCACACCCCCGAAGTCGTCACCGCCCCCGACCGCGTCGGCGAGTGCCGCCCCACCGGCCCCGGCGCCCCCGCAGGGGCCGCCCGTCCTGCGCAGGGGCGACTCGGGCCAGGAGGTCAGGGACCTCCAGCAGCAGCTGAAGCGGCTCGACTACTTCCACGGCCGGACCGACGGCAGGTACGGCAGCTCCACGGAGGACGCCGTGGCCGATTTCCAGAGGGACTTCGACGTCACCGGGGACCCGCGCGGGGTGTACGGACCGGCGACCCGGCAGGCGCTGGAGGACTGGGGCTGGGGCTGGTGACGACCCGGACTGGCGTAGACCATCCCGCGTTTTGTATCGTGTAGGAACAAAGTGGTTCCGTCCACACTCCCTGACCGGTGGACGGAACCGCTTGTTCTCTTTCTCCCGTTGCTCTGGAGCCCCACCGATGCCGGCCACCAGCACCACCGCCCCCGTCGCCCTCACCGCCAAGGCCCTGCTCCTGGACATGGACGGCACGATCGTCAACTCGGACGCGGTGGTCGAGCGCTGCTGGCGGGACTGGGCGCAGCGGCACGGACTGGACCCGCACGAGGCGATGAAGGTCGTCCACGGCCGCCAGGGCTACGCCACCATGGCGATCCTGCTCCCGGACCGCCCGATGGAGCTGAACCACGCCGAGAACGCCGAGATGCTGGCCCGCGAGACCGCGGACACCGACGGCGTGGTTCCCGTGCCGGGCGCCCCGGCCTTCATGGCCTCCCTGGGCGGCCTGCCCCACGCCCTGGTCACCTCGGCCGACGCGGCCCTCGCCACGACCCGGATGACGGCCGCCGGCCTTCCGATGCCCGAGGTCCGGGTGACGGCCGAGTCCGTGGGGTCCAGCAAGCCGCACCCCGAGGGCTTCCTCAAGGGCGCCGCCGCGCTGGGGGTCGACCCGGCCGACTGCATCGTCTTCGAGGACTCGGCGGCGGGCATCGCCGCGGGCCACGCGGCGGGGATGCGCGTGATAGGCGTGGGCCCCCGCGCCGCCGCCCACGCCCCCACCCACCACGTCCCGGACCTCACCTCGGTCCACGCGGCGGGCGACCCCACGCACACCATCCGTCTCACCCTCCACCCCGCGACCGCCCAGTAGGGCCGTCCGGCGGCCGGGCCCGGGCTCGACCGCCCCGAGCCCGGCGTACCGCCGACGGGACGGGGCCGACGTCAGCCGGCGATCGCCTCGTACAGGGAGAACGCCGCCAGCGCCGCCATGACCGCCGCCGCGATCCTGGTGATCAGGCGGAGCGGGACGTACTTCATCAGCGTGCGGCCGCCCAGGATGCCGATGCCCGCCACCGCCCACAGCGCGAGGACCGCGCCGAGGCCGACCGAGACGGGGTCGTCGTAGCGCGCCGCGAGGTTGGCGGTCATGATCTGCGTCAGGTCACCGAACTCGGCGACCAGGATCAGCATGAAACCGGCCCCCGACACCTTCCAGAACGACTGGTCCGCCGGCGGCTCGATCTCCTCGTCCTCGTCGTTCTTCTTCATCAGCAGCATCACCGCGCCCGCCAGGAACAGCACGCCCACGACGGCCTGCACCAGCCGGTGCGGCAGCAGCGTGAGCACGCTGCCCGCCGCGATGGCGAGGGCGACGTGCACGGCGAAGGCGGCGGCGACGCCGGCGAAGACGTACGAGGCGCGGTAACGGGTGCCGAGCATCAGGCCGGCGAGCGCCGTCTTGTCCGGCAGTTCGGCCAGGAACACCACGCCGAAGGCGATCGCGAGGATGGTGAAGCTGATCACGGAGGAGGTACCTCAATCGGTCGGGCAGGACGCCACCGGGACCGAGAGACCAAAGGTGTTTCAGGGGTCGCTTCGGCTCAGCGGCGCCCTGTGTACGTACGTCGACAGGACACTGCGGCCGAAGGTCTCGCTGGCCGGCCGCTGATCGCGGTCTGCCTCCGGGCGCCGGCTGGGTGACCCAGCAGTATGTCGACGGTCCGGCGAAGAGCTACTCCCCTTCTGCTCCGTACAGAGTACGGGACGACCACCGCCGCCCGGAATGGGCCCTTGGTCCCGAGCACCCCGGTTCCGGCGACGCCACCCGCCCGGAATGTGAACTTCCTTTTGCGTAGGGCCCCTTGGGTGTCTTGATGTGACGTGCCCATGTCGCAAAGCTGTCATCTGGCGCCCATCCCCGAGACACCCGGCGCCGCCAGCATGGCCGGGCCCCGCCGGGGCCGAACGGCCACACCCCCCGCACCCAGGGAGCTCCCTCATGCCCCTCATGCCCGCTGTCTACGCGCGTCGCGCCGGTGTGCTCGCCGCCACTGCCACCCTCGCCGCCCTGACCTCCCTCGTCACCGCGCCGGCCGCCCAGGCCGCCCCGCCCACCCCGATCAGCGCCTCGGCCGCCCGCGCCTACCTGGCGACGGTCACGCCCAAGGCGGAAGGTTCCTCCAGCGGCTACAGCCGTGACCTCTTCCCGCACTGGAGCACCGTCTCCGGCAGCTGCAACACCCGCGAGACCGTCCTCAAGCGCGACGGCGTGAACGTCGTCACCGACTCCTCCTGCGCCTCCGTCAGCGGCCGCTGGTACTCCGAGTACGACGGCGCCACCTGGACCGCCGCCTCCGACCTCGACATCGACCACGTGGTCGCGCTCTCCGAGGCCTGGCGCTCGGGCGCCAGCTCCTGGACCACCGCCAAGCGCCAGCAGTTCGCCAACGACCTCACCCGCCCCCAGCTCATAGCCGTCACCGACAACGTCAACCAGGCCAAGGGCGACCTCGACCCGGCCGAGTGGATGCCGTCCCGCTCCGCCTACCGCTGCACGTACGCGCGCATGTGGGTGCACGTGAAGCAGTACTGGGGCCTGAGCATGGACGCGGCCGAGAAGAGCGCCCTCGTGAACACGCTCAGCGGCTGCTGACCGCAGGCCGACGATCTCTCCCCCGCCAGGGGGAGGCCAGGCCCG
Source organism: Streptomyces sp. NPDC090022 (assembly GCF_044748145.1). Classification (NCBI taxonomy): domain Bacteria; kingdom Bacillati; phylum Actinomycetota; class Actinomycetes; order Kitasatosporales; family Streptomycetaceae; genus Streptomyces; species Streptomyces sp. NPDC090022. Next base: position 310,308 of record NZ_JBIVFN010000005.1, on the reverse strand, counting down.
CCCTCCACGCCGTACCTTGATCCTGGGGACACCGAGGAGGGGGAGGGACATGGCCGGACTGCGCCTGGGGCCACTGCTCAGGTACGTCGACTGGGACCGGGGGGACTCGGCCACCGTGTGGGTCGAGTCCGACCGTCCGTGCACGGCCGAGGTGCGCTGTGCCGACGGTTCCGGCGGCAGCGTGCGGACGTTCCAGATAGCGGGCCACCACTACGCGCTGGTGCCGGTGACCGGCCTGACACCGGGCACCACCACCGCGTACGAGGTGCTGCTCGACGGCGTCCGGGTCTGGCCGCTGCCGGACGGGGCCTTCCCCGCCAGCACCATCAGCACCCCGGCCGTCTCCCGGAGCCGGACCGCCTCCCGGACCGCCACCGGGACGGCCCCGGGGGCGGCCGGGGCCCCCGCGGCCGCCCGGTCCGGCCCCGAGCTGCGGCTCACCTTCGGCTCGTGCCGGCAGGCCGCGCCGCCCGCCGGGCGGCGCGGTCCGCACGGCCCGGACGCCCTGGACACCCTCGCCTCCCGGCTGGCGGGCGACCCGGAGGCCGAGCGGCCCGACGTCCTGCTGCTGCTGGGCGACCAGGTGTACGCCGACCAGCTGTCCCAGGAGACCCGCCAGTGGCTGGCGGCCCGCCGGGACCTGCGGGAGCCTCCCGGGGCGCAGGTCGCGGACTACGAGGAGTACACCCGGCTCTACTACGAGTCCTGGCTCGGCCCGGAGGTCCGCTGGCTGCTGTCCACGGTGCCCAGCCTGCAGATCTTCGACGACCACGACGTGGTGGACGACTGGAACACCAGCGCCGCCTGGCTGGCGGAGATGCGGGCCACGCCGTGGTGGCAGGAACGGGTCGTCAGCGGGCTGATGTCCTACTGGGTGTACCAGCACCTGGGCAACCTCTCGCCCGCCGAGCTGGCGGCCGACAAGCTGTACGCGGCGGTGCGCGAAACCCCGGACGGCACGGACGCGCTCCGCGCGTTCGCGGCGGAGGCAGATGCCGACCCGGCCTCGGTGCGCTGGAGCTACCGGCGCGACTTCGGACGGTCCCGGCTGCTGATGGTGGACACCCGGGCGGCGCGGGTGCTCGCCGAGGACGGGCGGGCGATGCTCGACCCGGCGGAGCAGCAGTGGCTGCGGGAGAACGCGCTGGAGGGCCACGGCGGGTACGACCACCTGCTGATCGGTTCCTCGCTGCCGTGGCTGATGCCGCCCCTGATCCATGACGCGGAAGGATGGAACGCGGCGCTGTGCCGCGGCGAACGCGGGCCGCGCTGGGCGCGGATCGGGGAGGACCTGCGGCGGCGCAGTGATCTGGAGCACTGGGCGGCGTTCCCGCAGTCGTTCGCCGCGCTCAGCGACCTGATCGAGGAAGTGGGCACGGGCCCGCGCGCACCGGCGACGGTGTGCGTGCTGTCGGGAGACGTCCATCACGCGTACGTGGCCGAGCCCCGAATACCGACGACGGCCGGGGTGTTCCAGCTGACGTGCTCCCCCGTGCACAACTCCATCCACACCGCGGTGAAGCTCGGCTTCCGGCTGGGCTGGTCGACGACCGGGCGGTGGCTGGGCCGGATGCTCAGCCGCCACGGGCGCACGGGCCGCCCGCCGCTGACGTGGCGTCGTACGTCCGGGCCGTGGTTCGGCAACCAGGTCATGACCCTGGCCCTGGCGGGCCGCACGGCCCGGCTGCGCCTGGACCAGGCGCGCGGCTCCGGCGGGACGGCGCGGCTGGTGACGGTGGTCGAACGGGAGCTGGCCGGTCCGACGGGAGCGGGAACGGACTGACACGCGGGCCACCCCGGGCGAACGGCGGGGAAGGGCGCGGCGTACGCTGTATGGCTGTCAAGCCGCCCCTGCCGCTCCCCCGCGACGTCGCGGCGCTTCACTGCCGAAGCACGTCAAGAGGACTGGGGAGTCCCGTTTTGTTTGAGACTGTGGGGTCGCTGACCACGAGCCCGTGGATCTACGCCATGGTGGCCGTTTCCGTCGTCCTCGACGTCTTCCTGCCCGTGCTGCCCAGCGGGGTGCTGGTGATCGCCGCCGCGGCCGCGGCGGCGGCGGCCGGAGCGGCCGGATCACCGGCTCCGGTGCCCGAGCAGGTGCCGGACATCCTGGCGCTGCTGGTGATCGCCTCCACGGCCTCCGTGCTGGGGGATCTGGCGGCGTACCGGGTGGGCTGGCGCGGTGGCGAGCGTCTGGACCGGGCCATCTCCCGCTCCCGTCGGCTCACCCGGGCCCAGGAACGCCTCGGTACGGCGCTGGCCCGGGGCGGTGGCGCCCTCGTGGTGATCGCGCGGTTCGCTCCGGCGGGCCGGTCCGTGGTGTCGCTGGGCGCGGGCAAGACGCACCGCAAGGTGAAGGAGTTCCTGCCGTGGTCGGCCCTGGCGGGCATGGCCTGGGCGGGCTACAGCGTGGCCCTGGGCTACTTCGGGACGCAGTGGCTGGGCGCGACCTGGCTGGGTACGGCGGTCTCGGTGATCGCGCTGTTCGCGGCGGGCGCCCTGGCGGCGTACCTCGTGCGGCGCCCGGGGCCGGCGACCGCCTGAGCGCGACTCCCCCGGGCGGCCCAGCTCTCTCACCCGTTCACCCGGCCCCGATCGCCGGGCCGGGGCCGGGCTCCTAGCGTCCAGAACATGGCGTGCCACCGCGCCGTTTCCGGAGCCCGAGGAGCCGACATGCCCGCCAAACACCGCCTCGCGACCCTCGCGGCCGCCGCCAGCCTCGCCGCCGCAGTCCTGCCCGCGCTCGCCCCGACCCTCGCGTACGCCAAGGCCTCCGCCACCGTGTCGCCGACCACCGTCACCCCGGGCGGCCGGCTCAGCCTCACGCTGACCGGCTGCGGCACCAAGACCGGCCGGGCGGCTTCGACGGCGTTCGGCGAGGTCCGGCTGACCCCGGGCAACCTGCAGGCCACGAACCTGCTCGGCACCGCGACCGTCCTGCGCAACGCCGGTACCGGCACGCACAGCGTGACCTTCGAGTGCGGCGGCTCCGGCGAGCGCGTCACCGTCTCGCTCCAGGTCAACCCGGGCGCGGCGCGCGGCGGCATGGGCGGCAGCATCGGCGGGATGAGCCCCGGCCAGATCGCCGTGGGCGGCTCCCTGGTCGCGGCCGCCCTGGGCGCCGGCGCCTGGGCCATCCGCCGCCGCACCGGCCACTGACCTTCAGACCTTGGCGGCGGCTCCCCGCACCTGCAACCCGTCCAACAGCAACCGCGTCGCCTCGGCGACGGCCTCGACGGCCTCGTCGAACACTTCCCGGTTGTGCGCGGCGGGCACCCGGAACCCGGACACCTTCCGCACGTACTGAAGGGCCGCGGCGTGCATCTCCTCGTCGGTGGCCTTCTCCGGGATGGCGGGCGGACGCAACGTCTTGATACTCCGGCACATACCCCCACTATCCCCCAGGCCCGCCCCGGCCACGAGGAATCCGCTCACTCCTCGTCGCAGCGCTCCAGGACCAGGCCGACCGACCCGTCCTCCAGGCCGTTGCCGTCCTCGAGGTGCAGGTGGGCACCATCCGGGACGCCTTTGCCGGCCAGCACCAGCAGATGCCCGGCCAGGGTCCTCAGGCCCGCGGCATTCGCCTCGACGACGTCATGGCCCCATGATGCCGCCGGGCGCCGGGCGCCGGGCGGTCGGTATCAGGGGCAGGTCTCGTCCGTCTTGGCGACGGTGAAGGACACGGGCTGGCCGGTGAGCGCCGTCCCGGGCTTCGGATCCTGGCTGCACACCTTCCAGTTGGACTCCTGGAGCACCATGCGGCTCTGCACCGCGTCCTTCACGGTGATGCTCGCGTTGGCGGGAAGCGCACCGCGTACGGCCTTCATGCCCTGTCCGACGAAGTTCGGCATGGTGTCACCGGCGGGCTTCGGGGCGGGGGCGTCGCCGGCGGGACAGGTCTCCTCGAGCTTGACCGCGCCGAAGTCGATGGTGGTACTGGTGGCAACGCCCGCGCCGGCGGCGGGAGTCTGGCTGCACACCTTCCAGTTCCGGTCGAGGGCTTGGAGCCGGTCGCGGCCGAGCGCGTCATGCGACGTCAGGGCGTAGAACCCGGCAGCCTGCGCTTCGTCCTGGGCGACTTGGAGCCCCTTGCCGACGAAGTGGGGAAGCGTCGCGGACTTCGCGGCGGGCGCGGCCCCGGCCTTCGACGACGAGGCAGCCGGCGCCGGCGCACCGGGAACCGCGGTCTTCCCGCCCTCGGCGGCCTCCGGCTCGCAGGCAGCAAGAACGAGAACAGCACCCGCCGTGACGACGGCGACAAGATGGTGAGTACGCATCACGCCATGATCGCCGCCCCCTACACGGCGTGTACCCCCCGTAACCGCTCTGTGACGTTGCCGCCCGCCACCCGCGGCCAACAAGGCCTCCAGGATTCGACATTCCTCCGACTGGGTAGCCAGGCCGGAACCCCGCAGGACCCCGGACCGCTCAGGCCGGCCGCCGAGGAGCGCCTCCTGGAACGGTATGTGGACTCTCAGTGGACTCCGGACATGCACAGGACCCCCGGTCGAACACGACCGGGGGTCCTCACTACCTGGTCTCACCTGTGGCTAAGACCTACGTGGGCGCGGACGGTTTCGAACCGCCGACATCTGCTTTGTAAGAGCAGCGCTCTACCCCTGAGCTACGCACCCTTGAACGAGTGGACAGCCTACATGCAGGGCGGACCCCCGGTGCAAACGCCATCGGGTGGGGGAGAATGGACCGGGGCATGGCGGACGCGGACGGTGGTACGGGAGAGGGATTGTGACGACGGCATCCCGGCGGTGGTTCGGTGGGCGGGACGAGAGCCGGAGGGCGGACGCGCAGGCCGCGAAGGATGCCGCCGCCGCCGCGTTCTACGAGTTGGACACCGCGCAGAGAGATCTGCGGATCTCGATCGAGACGATCACGGCCGTGGACGCGAGCCCGGCCGCGCGGCAGGCCGTCGAGGGCTTCGAAGCGCTCGGGCGGCGGATCGACCAGGTCAGCCACGCCTACATCGAGGCCGTCGACGCGCACGACCTGGACCGGGCCGAGCTGGACGGCGGGACCGCCGCCCGCGCCAAGCAGGAGCTGGACCGGGCGCGCGAGGAGCTCGTGCGGGTCAAGGATGAGCTGGAGCGGTACGCGCGGGGGCTCCAGCCGCTGCTGGACACGGCCGAGACCCAGCTGGCGCGGGTGGCGCCGGCCCGGGAGCGGGCCAGGGCCGCGCTGCTGGCCGCCAGCAACGCGCTCGACGCCGTCCGCGCGGGCGGGATGAAGGCCGACGAGCTGGCCGCGCGGCTGGCCCGGCTGGCGCCGGAGCTGACCAAGCTCAACCAGGGCGCCTCCCAGCACGGCGTGCCCGAGACGATCCAGCGGGCCGACCGGATCCTGCGCGACGCCGAGGAGATACGGGCCGAGGCGGAGCGGCTGCCGGAGCGCGCGGCCGAGCTGGACCGGCGGCTGGTGAGCCTGCGGACCCGGGCGCAGGCGCTGCGGCACCGGGCGGACGGGGTGGATCCGGTCCTGAGCGAGCTGCGCCGCCGCTTCGCCGCGGCCTGCTGGCAGGACCTCCAGCCCGTGCCGGAGCAGGCCGCGCGCGACATCGGGCAGGCGGAGGAGCGGCTGCGGGAGGCGGGCGCGGCGCGCGCGGAGCAGCGCTGGGCGGATGCCACGGCGCTGATCGCGACCGTACGGGCGCTGCTGGAGCACGTGGACGAGGGCGTCTCCGCGGCGTCGGACCGGCTCGCGCGGCTGGACGCGGTGGCCAAGGATCCCCAGGCCGAGGTGCAGCGGACCCGGTTCGCGATCCGGGACGCGCAGCGGCTGGCGATGGAGGGCCGTACCGTGCCCGATCCGCGGCACGCACGGCCGCTGGACGACGCGGTGGCCCGGCTGGACCGGGCGCTGGCCGGGCTGGACGGGCGGCACCCCGACTACTGGCACTTCCTGCGGGAGACGGAGGAGGTCCGGGCGGCGGTGGGCCGGGTGGTGGCGGACATCCGGGAGCGGCGCGCCGTCCCATAGGCCTTCCTCAGTCCCATAGGCCTGCATCAGCCCTACAGGTCTGCATCAGTCCCATAGGCCTTCCTCATGGGAATCTTCGGAGGCGTCTCATGGGCGTTCCCGCCGGCGTCCCGTGAGCGTCCTCGCGGGGGTGCCGCACGGGGGGGGTCGTCCCTATTTGTTCTCGGGGGTGGATCGGCGGATGCTGGAGGGGCCAGTGCGGATGCCGGTTCGGGTGCCCGTACGGAGCAGAGGAGGGTGTTATGGCTGCCCACACGTTCCACCGGCGTCGTGCGCCCCAGGCGCCTCCCCTCGCCACCCACGAGCCGTACGTGCCGCATGCGGCCTACGGGTGCACCGAGCCCCACGAGCACTACGCGCCGTACGTCGCCCACGAGCCGTACGGGCCGCCGCACGACGCGCCCCAGGGGCCCTCGCTGATGCAGCGCATGCTGCACCCCGTCAACGCCCGGCTCGACGAGCACCTGCCCACCGATCACAGGCTCAGCAAGATCTACCGGGTCGGCGCCGGACTGACGGGCCTGCTGCTGGTCGCGTTCGGGGTCCTGGGGCTCACCCACCGGATCGGATTCTTCGACACCGGCGGCGACACCGTGCTCGCCCTGAACACCAACGGCGCGCTGAGCATGCTGTCGATCTGCGTCGGGCTGCTGCTGTTCGCCGGGATGATCATCGGCGGGACGTTCGCCTCGACGCTGAACATCGTGCTGGGCGTGCTGTTCATCGCGAGCGGGTTCGTGAACCTGGCCCTGCTCGACACCGGGCTCAACTTCCTGGCGTTCGAGATCCAGAACGTGCTGTTCAGCTTCGTCGTCGGCGTGATGCTGATGTGGTTCGGCATGTACGGGCGGGTCGGCAGCGCCCTGCCGCACGACAATCCGTACTGGCGGGCCCGCCACCCCGAGCAGGCCGCCCGTGAGGAGCGGGCACGCACCGCCCATCGGCCTTGAGGCCGCTGAGGCTGGTCCCGCCCCGCCGACGGCCTTAGCCTGTGCGCATGCCTCGTTACGAATTCCGCTGCCGGACCTGCGACGACACCTTTGAGGTCAGCCGGCCCATGGCCGAGTCGTCCGCGCCCGCCGACTGCCCCGCCGGGCACACCGACACCGTGAAGCTCCTCTCCGCCGTCGCCGTCGGCGGGTCCTCGGCCGCGCCCTCCCGCGCCGCCGCGGCACCCGCGGGCGGCGGGTGCTGCGGCGGCGGGGCCTGCGGCTGACCGAGCGGTCGGCGGGGCGGCCGCGGCGTCAGCGCTTGCGCGAGAGGGTGAGGCCGTCCGAGATGGCCAGCAGCACCGACTCCATCCGCGTGTCGGCCGCCACGTGTTCGTTGTACGCCTGTACGCCGGCGCCCGAGGCGCTCGGCGTGGGGTCGAGGACGCTGCCGTGGAAGAGAGTGTTGTCGGTGACGATCAGCCCGCCCGGACGCAGCCGCGGCACCAGCTCCTCCCAGTAGGCGATCTGGCTCTCCTTGTCCGCGTCGATGTACGCCATGTCGATGTGCTCCTGCGGCGGCAGGGCCTTGAGGGTCTCCAGCGCCGGCGCGATCCGCAGGTCGATGCGGTCGGCGACGCCCGCCGCCGCCCAGGCCTCGCGGCCGTACGCCGTCCACTCCTCGGAGACGTCGCAGGCGATGATCCGGCCGTCCGCCGGCAGCGCCTGCGCCATCGACAGCGTGGAGAAGCCGGTGAAGGTGCCGACCTCCACGATCTGCCGGGCACCGGTCAGCCGGACGAGGAAGGCCAGCAGCGGGCCCTGCTCGTGCGCCGACTGCATCCCGGCCGAGTCCGGGAACGTCGCGTACGTCACCTCCACCAGCCGCTGCTGGTGTTCGTCCAGCGGCGGATTGTGCGCCAGCACGTAGGCGTAGAGCTCATCCGTGATCTTGGTGCTGTTTCCCTTGGTCATGCGCCCAGTCTGGCAACCGCCCGGCCGAATGCGCGGATGATTTCCTCACCCGCCAGCGCTCCGGTCTCCGCCAGCGCCCGCACGCCCGGCCCGCCGTGCCAGCCGGCGTCGGCCAGCTCGCCGTGCCCCGGCCGCCAGGCCTCGTCGGCCGCGAGCAGCAGGTCCGCGTCCAGCAGCGAATCGCCCGCCGCGAGGGTGTGGGAGGCGCCCGTACGGCGGGCCACCTCGCGCATGGCCGCACTCTTGGTCAGCGGCCGCGGGACGGCGTAGATCTTGCGGCCCTGGAGGGAGACCGCCCAGCCGCGCTCCCCGGCCCACTCCTCCAGCTGCTTGATCCACTCCGCGGGCAGCAGGGCCCTCTCCACCACCAGGTACGTGAAGAGGTCCTCGGCCACCCGCGCCTTGCGCAGCCACGCCGGGTCGGCCACGGCCAGCAGGTGCTGGTGGACCTCCTCCAGCGGGGCGCACTCCGCCGCGAGCCGCCGCGCCACCGTGCGCCGCCAGTCGCGGTCCGGGGCGCCGTCGACCAGCAGCTGTCCGCCGTTGGCGCAGATCGCGTACCGGGCCGGCGGGCCGGGGAAGCGGATGCGCTGGTACTGCTTGCGCGTGCGGGTCGTGGTGGGGACGAAGACCACCTCCGGGGAGGCGGCCAGCTCGGCCAGCAGGGCGGCCGCGCTCTCCGTCATGAAGGACAGGGGTTTGCTCTCGTGGATCTCGACGCACAGCAGCCGCGGGGCCACCGGGTCCGGCATCGTCAGCCCGAGGGCCGCCGACGAGTAGATGAGCGTGCGGTCGAGATCGCTGGCTACGAGGACGGTCACTTGGAGGCCACAGCCTTTCCGTCGGCGCCGGTCGCGCCGCGCGTGAAGCGGGGGTGGATGAGTCCGACACACGTGTACGGCAGGCCGTCCACCTCTTCGACCGGCACCCCGCGCTGCTCGGCGAGCAGCCGTACGTGGTCCAGGTCGGCCCCGGCACCGCGCTGGGCCAGGACCTTCCACGGCACCCGGCGCAGCAGCACCCGGGTGGTCTCGCCGACACCGGGCTTGACCAGGTTGACGTCGTGGATGCCGTACTCCTCGCTGATGCGTTCCACGGCCGCCCAGCCCTCCCAGGTGGGGCTGCGGTCGGCCGCCAGGAGCTCCTTGACCTCGGCGTCCACGGCCTCGAAGACCTCGGGGAAGCAGGCGGCGACGGTGTCGACGAAGTCGACGGAGACGTCGGCGGGGGACAGCTCGCGGTAGAACTTCGCCCCGTGGAAGTCGGACGGGCCGACCAGGTCGGACCTGAGCACCGTACGGGATATGAGTCCGGACACGGTGGAGTTGAGGCAGGCGGAGGGGATCAGGAAGTCCTCGCGGGTGCCGTACGTGGCGACGCAGCCGCCGGGGTCGGCGAGGACGACGATGTCCGGGTCGAAGCCGGGGAAGCCGGCCAGGGCCTCGCGCAGTTCGCGGGTGATGGCGCCCTTGCCGGTCCAGCCGTCGACGAACACGACGTCGGCCGGGTCGTGGTGGGCGGCCAGCCAGCGCAGCGCGTTGGCGTCGATACCGCGCCCGCGCACGATGGAGACGGCGTAGTGCGGCAGGTCCAGGCCGTGCCGCCGCTGGGCCCAGCGGCGCATCAGGACGCCGACGGGGGTGCCGGCGCGGGCCAGGGAGACCAGGACCGGGCGCGGGGAGCGCTCGGCGAGGACGGTCTCGGTGACGGTGCCGACGGCGCGGGCGACGCGGGCCGCGGAGGCGGTCAGGGCGCTCTGGTAGAGCTGCTGGTAGGCGGCGCTGGGCTGGTACTCGACGGGCAGGGACTCGGCGTAGTGCGCGCCGCCCGCCTGGATGGCCTCCTCGCGCTCCTCGGTGGGCGCCTCCAGCTCGACGCCGGAGAGGTCCTGGAGGAGCCAGCCGACGTCGTCGGCGGCGTAGGAGGAGAAGGCCGGACCGCGGAGGGGCTCGGGGAGCTCGGGCAGCTCGGGCAGCATGATCGGCTCCTGCCGGTCGGATGCGTCCGGTACGTCGGATGCGGGGCGTGCGGGGACCTCCGGGCGGGCGGGGGGCACGGGAGGCATGTACGAGGGGACGACCGCGAGCAGGACGCGGCCGGTGTGCCGGGCGAGGCGCTCCAGCAGGCCGCTGCGCAGCTCGGCGGTGTCGCCGGCCGAGTCGACGACCGCGACGACGGTGTCGAAGCCGGCGCCGGCGACGTTGTAGGCGTAGCGGTCGCCGGGGCCGTCGGCCGGAGTGTCGTGGGCCGGGAAGACCAGGCGGGTGCGGATGGCGTAGCCGGGGTCGTCGACGGCCAGGACGGGCGAGCGGGTGGTGGTCGAGAAACGGACCTCGGCCGCGTGCCCGGTCTCCTCCAGCGCCTTCGCCAGGCGCAGCGGGGCGTACATCAGCTCCTCGTTGCCGAGGACCAGGACGCGGCCGGGGCGCGGGCCCAGGGCGCAGGCCAGCTGCCCGGCCAGGCCCGGCAGGGCCTGCTCCAGGGCGGCGCGGTGGCCGGGCGTGAAGCCGTGCCGGCCACCGTCGGGCACGCCGGCCGGCCAGCCGAGGGCGACCCGCTCCACGGGAGCGGGAGCGGGAGCCGGGTCCGGGGCGGAGGCCGGGTCCGGGGCGGTGCCGGTGGCTTCGGCGGGCGTCCTCGCCTCGTACTCCTCGACCAGGGCCTGCCCCGTGGCCAGGACGCCCTCGGGCAGCTCGACCATGCCGGAGGCCAGCGCGATCAGGTCGACGCGGGCGCCGAGGGCGGCGGCGAAGGCGTCGAGGCGGTCCCGGTCGGCCGGGGAGCGCATGTCGACGAGGGCGACCACGACGTAGTGGCCGCGGGGGTGGCGGGCGTGCAGATCGCGGATGGTGTTGAGGACGGTGTTCCCGGTGGAGAACTCGTCGTCGACCAGCACCAGCGGGCCGCTGCCCGCCAGCAGCGCCGGTTCCTCGGGAAGGAGCAGGTGCGAGGTGGCGTGGGAGTGGGACTCCTCGAAGCCGCCGGCCGGCGTGAGGCCGGGCACCGGACGACGGGTGGAGTGCAGGTAGGGGGCACCGCCGAGCCCGTCGGCGACGCAGTGCCCGAGGCCGGTCGCGGTCTCGGCGTACCCGAGCACGACGGCGTGGTGCGCGGCGGCGCCGAGCAGCTCCCGGACCCGCTGCCCGAGCCCGTACCCGGCGCCGTACACGACCTCCGGGGACTGCGGCACGTGCTTGCCCAGCACCTGCGACACCAGCAGGTGGGCCCGCTTCGGATTGCGCCGCAGCGCGAGTCCGAGCAGATCCGTCACCCGCGTCCGCGCACCGCCCGGCTCGGCTGCCCGCTCGGTCTCGTCCGCCGCCGGGGGCGCCGGCCGGTCCAGGAGCCGGATGCCCAGGCGGGAGGTGACCCACGTCCCCGACCACACCGCGTCGATCGTCTTGCCTCTCGTCGTCGTCAACGGCCGTCTCAGACCTGGAGCCCGGCCGTCAGGAGGTCGACGAAGCCGACCTCCTCGTTCGCCACACCGAAGGCCTCGGCGCGCAGCATCGTGCGCTCGGCCCAGGCCCGGTGGGGCTTCACCTCGTTCATCTTGTTCGTATAGGCGGACCGCATGACTCCGCCGCCGCCCCGCTCCGGCCGCAGGATGTCCTGGGCGTCGCTGAACTCCTCGTGCGAGACCACCGACAGCGCGTGCACGGGCGTGACGTGCGCCGGGTGGATGCACGTCTTGCCGAGCAGCCCGTTGGCGCGGTCGAGCTCGATCTCGCGCAGCAGCCCGTCGAGGTCGTGCTCGATCAAGGTGGTGCGCAGTTCCTCCGCGCCCTCCTCCAGGAAGGGGCTGCGGCGCAGCTGCGGCTTGAACAGCCGCTGCTGGTGGCGGAAGTACTCCCAGACCGGGCCGGTCACGGTGAAGCCGGTGCCGTCGGCGCGGCTGAGCACGTTGACCACGTCCGCGATCACGCCCGCGACGATCTGGATGTCGTACGCGGTCATGTCGGGCGTGCGCCGCAGCCCGTACGCCGAGCAGAAGTCGGTGACGCCCAGCCGCAGCGCCAGCACCCGCTCGCGGTGCTCGTTGACGGTGCGCGAGATCCCGGTGAGGGTCTCGGTGCGCGTCTCCAGGTGCAGCAGCTCCGGGGACTCCAGGACCGGCATCGCGTACAGCCGGCGGCCGTCCGCGCGCTTCTCCGCCTCGATGACGGCGTCGAGGAAGGCCTCGCCCCGGCCCTCGGTGAATTTGGGTAGTACGAAACCGGCCAAGTGCCGCACCGAGCCGCCGAGCCGTTCGACGAGGTCCGGTATCTGCTCGGGCTCGCGCACCCGCACGAAGAGCAGCGGCAGCTCCGCGCCCCCGGCATCGAGCTCGGCGAACTGCCGGATCAGGTTCTCCTCGGCGGCGCCGACCTCGGCGTCGCTGATCGAATCCTCCAGGCAGAGCACCATGGACACGACACCGCGGCGGGCCTGCTTGAGGATGTCGGCGGCCAGGTGCGGCCGGGTGGCAGGGCTGTAGAGCGTGGCGCCCAGGGCCGCCGCGAGCAGGCGGGCGGGCGAGCCGGCCGTGAACTCGGCCGGCTCCTGGTGGAAGAGGTTCTTGCGAACCGCGGGCGCTAGATGCCCGAAATGACGCATGTGCTTCCCCCGTACTGCCTCGGCGGCGCATCTGGCATGGCCGGTAATAGTACGTACGATCGTGATGCGAGAGTTCCCCGCGCACATGAAATTCAGGTAACCCCCTTGCACCTTGCCCACGACGTCGGGCAGGCGACAAGGCCCGTGCCATGTCTACCGGGGGGCCGCATTGTCCCGCTCCGCTCCGGGAGGGCAGGATGACGGGCATGACGCACGCGATGCAGAAGGGCTCGAACATCCCGGTGAGGGCCGCCGCCGTCAGGGCGGTGCTGCGCTGGACCGACGGCCCCCGGGTGCCGGACGTGGACGCCTCCGCGCTGCTCGTGGGCCCGGACGGCCGGGTGCGTTCGGACGAGGACTTCGTCTTCTACAACCAGCCCCGGCACCCCTCGGGGGCGGTCTGGCGGCTGGGCAAGAAGCGGATCGGGGACGCGATCACCGACGCGGTGCAGGCCGACCTCGCCTCGGTCACCGCGCAGGTGGACCGGGTCCTGGTGGTCGCCTCCGCCGAGGACGAGCCCTTCGAGCGGGTCCGGGACCTCAGGATCCTGCTCTACGACGCCACGGTCGAGGGCGGCGCCGAGCCGCTCGCCTACTTCGACGTACGCCCCGAGACGGGCGCGGAGACGGCGCTGATCTGCGGCGAGCTGTACCGCCGCGGGGAGGGCTGGAAGTTCCGCGCGGTCGCCGAGGGCTACTCGGACGGCCTGGTGGGGCTGGCGACCGACCACGGCATCTCGGTGGACGAGAGCGCGCCGGCCCCCGACGACGGCCGGACCGCGGCCCTGGACCGGACGGAGGCCCTGGCACCGCCCACGCCCCGTACGGCGCCGCCGGTGCCGCCGGCCCCGCCCACGCAGGCTCCGCCGCCCGTGCAGCCCGCGTACGGCTATCCGCAGCCGGTCGGGCAGGGCGGTGACCCCTCGTTCCGGCTGCCGGTGCAGGGTCCGCAGTTCCTGCGCCGCTGAGCCACCGCCCGGCCACGGGGCCGGGTGGCCAGGGCCGGGGGCCGGGACCGGGGCCGGGGCCGGGCGGATCACGGCATCATCACGCCTTGGTGCTCTTGTAGCCCCGGCCCCACTGCAGGCCCCAGCCGTACAGCCGGTCCAGCTCGGCCTGGAAGCCGTACACGAACTTCACCTCGCGGCGCACGATCAGCTCGCCCTTGATGTTCTCCAGGGACACCACGGCGCAGCTGCGCGCCTGCGGATGCCGTTCGTCGAGGGCGATCTCGATCCGCGGCCCGGTGATCGGGTACAGGGTGACCAGGGCGTGCGTACGGTCGAAGGCCGGCGTCTGGTCGTAGATGTAGACGAAGACCAGCAGCCGCTTGATCTCCTCGGCGTGATCGAGGTTGACGAAGATCGTCTCGCCGGACGGCGCCCCGAACCGGTCGTCGCCGCTGAGCTTGACGTACGGCGGGCTGTTGATGTCGCCGAGCAGGTTGCCCAGCGGCTGTACGACGCCCCGCGAGCCGTCGGTCAGCTCGTACAGGCAGCCGATGTCGAGGTCGACGTTGACCATGCCCTGCGTATGGGCCTGGACGATCTCGGGTTTGAACAGTTTGGACGGGTGGCGCAGCAGCCGGCCGCTCTGGCGGGACCGGCCGCCGATGTCGGAGGTGCGCATCCGCCAGGACAGGTTCACGCGCAGGTTGCCGGTGACCGCGCCCTGTTTGGTGAGCGACACCGTCGGCTGTCGTTTGGTCAGTTCGATCGCGTTGGACGACGCGTTGCCCGACTGGAACTGCGCCGCCCGGGCGCCCCTCAGACCGTCGAAGAAACCCATGAATACCCCCCAGGACCGATACATGTGGAAGCGGGGCGGGACGCCGGTCCGTGGACCGGCGTCCCGCCCCGCATGGAGCGTTCCCGCGTTACCGCCCGGCTCATGCCTTGGCGGTGGCGGACTCCTCCAGTTCCAGGCGCTTGTTGCGGCGCACCGAGGACCAGAACGAGCCCGCGATCAGCACCACGCCGATGAGGCCGGTGATCAGCTCGCTGATCTCGTACTGGATGGTGATCAGCAGGATGACGGCGAGCGCGCCGATCGCGTAGTGGGCGCCGTGCTCCAGGTAGACGTAGTCGTCCAGGGTGCCCTGGCGGACCAGGTAGACCGTGAGCGAACGGACGTACATGGCGCCGATGCCGAGGCCGAGCGCCATCCAGAAGATGTGGTTGGTGATGGCGAAGGCGCCGATGACCCCGTCGAAGGAGAAGGAGGCGTCGAGGACCTCGAGGTAGAGGAAGAGGAAGAACGCGGCCTTGCCGGCCAGGCCGACGGCGGAGACGGGCTTGCCCTCCGCCTTGGCCTTCTCCTCCTCCTCGTGCTCGCGCTCCTCTTCCTCCTCCAGCTTGTTCTCGAAGTACGAGGACAGGCCGCCGACGATGAGGTACGTGATCAGGCCGGCGACGCCGGCGAGCAGCACGGTGGCGGACTTGTCCGCGTGGCCGGTGCTGGTGTGGGCCTGGGTCGCGAAGGTCATCGCGGAGACCAGCAGCGCGATCAGGGCGATGCAGACCGACAGCATGTCGACCTTGCCGAGCTTGGCCAGCGGGCGCTCCAGCCAGGCCAGCCACTTGTGTTCGCGCTCCTCGAAGATGAAGTCGAGGAAGATCATCAACAGGAACATGCCACCGAAGGCCGCGATGGCCGGGTGGGCGTCGGTGACCAGGGCCTCGTACTGGTCGGGATTGTCCAGTGCCAGTTCGATGGCCTCGATGGGGCCGACCTTGGCACTGATGGCGACGATCGCCACCGGGAAGACCAGCCGCATTCCGAAGACGGCGATCAGGATGCCGACGGTGAGGAAGATCTTCTGCCAGAAGGCGTTCATCTTCTTCAGGATTCCGGCATTGACGACCGCGTTGTCGAACGACAGCGAGATTTCGAGGATCGACAGGATCAGTACGACCCCGAACGCCTCCCACCCCCACTGCCACGCGGCAAAGGCAAGGCCGAGCGCCGTGATGGCGAACGACCAGCCGAAGGTTTTCAGAACCACTGGCACCTGGCACCCCATGCGTCTGGTAAGGCTTTACGAAACGTTGACCCCGAAGTCTAGAGCGATGCCCCTCAGGCCCGACGCGTACCCCTGTCCCACGGCCCGGAACTTCCATTCGCCCCCGTACCGGTAGACCTCACCGAAGATCATCGCGGTCTCGCTGGAGGCGTCCTCGGAGAGGTCGTAGCGGGCCAGTTCCTGGCCGTCCGCCTGGTTCACGACGCGGATGAAGGCGTTGCTGACCTGGCCGAAGCTCTGGCGGCGGGAATCCGCCTCGTGGATCGAGACAGGGAAAACGATCTTGTCGACCTGGAGCGGGACCTTGGTGAGGTCGATGAGAATCGATTCGTCGTCGCCGTCACCCTCGCCGGTGAGGTTGTCCCCCGTGTGTTCGACGGCGCCCTCGGGGCTCTTCAGGTTGTTGTAGAAGACGAAGTAGTCGTCCCCGAGCACGCGGCCGCCGCTGCACATCAGCGCGCTGGCGTCGAGGTCGAAGTCGGCCCCCGTGGTGGAGCGCGCATCCCAGCCGAGGCCGACCAGAACCCGGGTCAGGTTCGGTGCGGCCTTGGAGAGGGAGACGTTGCCCCCCTTGGCGAGTGTGACGCCCATGTTGTGGTCCTCCCCGGACGACGTGGTGGTGTCGCAAGCATGGCAAGCACGTCCGGCGCCGTACACAGATCAGTGCACGGCGCCGGACGGGTGAACAGCAGGCAGGCTCAGACGTTGACGCCGAAGTCCTGGGCGATGCCGCGCAGGCCCGAGGCGTAGCCCTGGCCGATGGCGCGGAACTTCCACTCCGCACCATTGCGGTAGAGCTCGCCGAAGACCATCGCGGTCTCGGTCGAGGCGTCCTCGGAGAGGTCGTAGCGGGCCAGCTCCGTGTTGTCGGCCTGGTTCACGACGCGGATGTAGGCGTTGCGGACCTGGCCGAAGCTCTGCTGGCGGCTCTCGGCCTCGTAGATGGAGACCGGGAAGACGATCTTCTGGACGTCGGCGGGTACGCCGGCCAGGTTGACCTTGATCTGCTCGTCGTCGCCCTCGCCCTCACCGGTGAGGTTGTCACCGGTGTGCTCGACGGAACCGTCGGGGCTCTTGAGGTTGTTGAAGAAGACGAAGTTGCCGTCGCTGGCAACCTTGCCCTGGTCGTTGGTGAGCAGGGCACTGGCATCGAGGTCGAAGTCGACGCCGGTGGTGGTGCGAGCGTCCCAGCCCAGACCGACGATGACCGCCGTCAGGTTGGGGGCGGCCTTGGTCAGCGAGACGTTGCCGCCCTTGCTGAGGCTGACTCCCACGGGTCCTCCATTGGGGTTCTCGGGTGGGGCGGGGCCCCGTCGTGCGGTTGCTGTCAGATCAACGTTTCGATCCTAGTGACGGGTTCCCGCCCACAGGCGTCCCATTCACAAGATCCCGTCACCGGAACAGGGCCGGATCGCGGCCCGGTGCGGCCTACAGGCTGTCGAGCGCCTTGACGTAGTCGTTCACGTCGCGGGCGTCGGGCAGGCCGTTGACCACGGTCCAGCGCACGATGCCGTCCTTGTCGATGACGAAGGTGCCGCGGACCGCGCAGCCCTTCTCCTCGTCGAAGACGCCGTAGGCGCGGGAGGTCTCGCCGTGCGGCCAGAAGTCCGACAGCAGCGGGTACTCCAGCCCCTCCTGCTCGCCGAACACGCGCAGGGTCGGCACGGAGTCGTTGGAGACGGCCAGCAGCTGGACGTCGTCGTTCTGGAAGCGCGGCAGCTGGTCGCGCAGCTCGCAGAGCTCGCCGGTGCACACACCGGTGAAGGCGAAGGGGTAGAACAGCAGAACGACGTTCTTCTCGCCACGGAAGTCGGAAAGGCGCACGGCGCGGCCGTGGTTGTCCTTGAGCTCGAAGTCCGGGGCCTTGGTGCCGACCTCGATCGCCATCTCTCGTATCCCTCTCGCTGGGCTGTTCGGGTGGGCCCAGCCTAGGGCCTGCGGCCCGCGGCCGGTGTCCGGGGCACCCGGCGGGCACGCAGAAATCCCGCCCGCCCGGCGGGTACGCAGAAACCCCGCCGACCCTCGGGGTCGGCGGGGTTCGTCGTCCGCTCGGCCGCGGCGCGCGGCTCAGCGCATGGACGGCGCGCGGCTCAGCGCTTGGACTTGGCGGCCTTGGGTGTCATCAGGCGGCTGGCGTTCCACTCCTTGCCCACGCTGACGCTCTTGGTCTGCGACAGGCCCGCCGTCTGGGCGGCCTCGCTGATGTCGCTGGCCTCCACGTAACCGGGCCGGCCGGTCTTGGGGGTCAGCAGCAGGATCAGCGAGCTGTCCTCGACCAGTTCGGTGGCGTCGACCAGGGTGTCGGTCAGGTCACCGTCCTCGTCGCGGAACCACAGCAGTACCGCGTCGGCCACGTCGTCGTATTCCTCATCGACAAGATCATTACCGATGAGTTCTTCGACCAGTTCACGGAAATCCTGATCGACATCGTCGTCGTAGCCGATCTCCTGGACCACCTGTTCGGACTGGAAACCCAGCCGGGTGGCCAGGTTGCTCTCCGCGTGGTCCGCGGTCGCGCTCACGGGGTGCCTCCTGCTCGTGTTCGGTGAATGTCTTCGGGCCGCGCGCGTACGCGCAGCATTGGGCGTAGTCCACACGGGAGCGGCGGATCGCGCAAGTACCCGGCGGTCGAGACCGTCGAAACAGTGACGTTTGGGGCCGTCTCGACGCAACTCCTGACACCAGCGCGCCGCATCTCCCATGGTCCATGCCACACCATTCCAGGATATTCGGCAGCTCCGGAGGACTTTCGTACCCCGTCGGGGGACGAACGGTCTTACGGACCCGCCCGGGGGCTGGGCGTAAGGTTGCGATCTGTCCGGAGCGTCCCGTGAACGATCCAGGGTGGCTGGAACTCGCCAGGGGTTACCCCACGGTAAAGATGACGATTCCCGGTCGGCGGTACACGATGGGAGCCGGTGTGATCCAAGGCACGACTCCCCCCGACAGTGAAGGAACAGCGTGGCTTCCGCATCCGATCGCAACCCGATCATCATTGGCGGCCTTCCGAGCCAGGTCCCGGACTTCGATCCCGAGGAGACCCAGGAGTGGCTCGACTCCCTTGACGCCGCCGTCGACGAGCGGGGCCGGGAGCGCGCCCGCTACCTGATGCTGCGGCTGATCGAGCGGGCCCGCGAGAAGCGCGTGGCCGTCCCCGAGATGCGCAGCTCGGACTACGTCAACACGATCGCCACCAAGGACGAGCCGTTCTTCCCCGGCAACGAGGAGATCGAGCGCAAGGTCCTCAACGCCACCCGCTGGAACGCGGCCGTGATGGTCTCGCGCGCCCAGCGCCCCGGGATCGGCGTCGGCGGCCACATCGCGACGTTCGCCTCCTCCGCCTCCCTCTACGACGTGGGCTTCAACCACTTCTTCCGGGGCAAGGACGAGGGCGACGGCGGGGACCAGATCTTCTTCCAGGGGCACGCCTCCCCCGGTGTCTACGCCCGCGCCTACCTCCTGGACCGGCTCTCCGAGCAGCAGCTCGACGCCTTCCGCCAGGAGCGGTCGAAGGCGCCGTACGGCCTGTCCAGCTACCCGCACCCGCGCCTGATGCCGGACTTCTGGGAGTTCCCGACCGTCTCGATGGGCCTCGGCCCGATCGGGGCGATCTACCAGGCGCGGATGAACCGGTACATGGAGGCGCGCGGGATCGCGGACACCTCCGCGTCACACGTGTGGGCGTACCTCGGTGACGGCGAGATGGACGAACCGGAGTCGCTGGGCCAGCTCACGCTCGCCGCCCGCGAGGGCCTGGACAACCTGACCTTCGTCGTGAACTGCAACCTGCAGCGCCTCGACGGCCCGGTGCGCGGCAACGGCAAGATCATCCAGGAGCTGGAGTCGGTCTTCCGCGGGGCCGGCTGGAACGTCATCAAGCTGATCTGGGACCGCTCCTGGGACCCGCTGCTGGCGCAGGACCGCGACGGCATCCTCGTCAACAAGATGAACTCGACGCCGGACGGCCAGTTCCAGACGTACGCCACCGAGACGGGTGCGTACATCCGTGAGCACTTCTTCGGCGACGACCACCGGCTGCGCGCGATGGTCGACAACATGACCGACCAGCAGCTGCTCCACCTGGGCCGCGGCGGCCACGACCACAAGAAGATCTACGCGGCGTACGCGGCGGCCAAGGCCCACAAGGGCCAGCCGACGGTGATCCTGGCGCACACGATCAAGGGCTGGACGCTGGGGCCGAACTTCGAGGGCCGCAACGCGACCCACCAGATGAAGAAGCTGACGGTCGACGACCTCAAGGGCTTCCGCGACCGCCTGCACATCCCGATCACGGACGCGCAGCTGGAGAGCGGCCTGCCGCCGTACTACCACCCGGGCCGGAACTCCGAGGAGATCCAGTACATGCACGACCGCCGCAGCGGGCTCGGCGGCTACGTGCCGACCCGTGTGGTGCGTGCCAAGCCGCTCCAGCTGCCGGACGACGCGGCGTACGCGGCCGCCAAGAAGGGCTCGGGCCAGCAGTCGATCGCGACCACGATGGCCTTCGTCCGCATCCTGAAGGACCTGATGCGGGACAAGGAGATCGGCAAGCGCTTCGTGCTGATCGCGCCCGACGAGTACCGCACCTTCGGCATGGACGCCTTCTTCCCGAGCGCCAAGATCTACAACCCGCTGGGCCAGCAGTACGAGGCGGTCGACCGCGAGCTGCTGCTCGCGTACAAGGAGTCGCCGACCGGCCAGATGCTGCACGACGGCATCTCGGAGGCGGGCTGCACGGCCTCGCTGATCGCGGCGGGTTCGGCGTACGCGACGCACGGCGAACCGCTGATCCCGGTCTACGTCTTCTACTCGATGTTCGGGTTCCAGCGCACGGGTGACCAGTTCTGGCAGATGGCCGACCAGCTGGCGCGCGGCTTCGTGCTCGGCGCGACCGCCGGCCGGACCACCCTGACGGGTGAGGGGCTCCAGCACGCGGACGGCCACTCCCAGCTGCTGGCGTCGACGAACCCGGGCTGCGTCGCGTACGACCCGGCGTACGGCTACGAGATCGCGCACATCGTCCAGGACGGTCTGCGGCGGATGTACGGGCCGGAGGCCGAGGACGTCTTCTACTACCTGACCGTCTACAACGAGCCGATCCAGCACCCGGCCGAGCCGGCCGACGTGGACGTGGACGGCATCCTCAAGGGCATCCACCGGGTGTCGGCGGGCCAGACCGGCGTCATCCCGGCGCAGATCATGGCCTCGGGCGTGGCGGTGCCGTGGGCCCTGGAGGCCCAGCGGATCCTGGCGGCGGACTGGAACGTCCGGGCGGACGTCTGGTCGGCCACCTCCTGGAACGAGCTGCGGCGCGAGGCCGTCGCCGTGGAGGAGCACAACCTGCTCCACCCGGAGGAGGACCAGCGCGTCCCGTACGTGACGCGGAAGCTGTCGGGCGCCGAGGGCCCGTTCGTGGCGGTGTCCGACTGGATGCGGTCGGTTCCGGACCAGATCTCCCGTTGGGTGCCGGGGGCGTACACCTCGCTGGGCGCGGACGGCTTCGGCTTCGCCGACACCCGTGGCGCGGCCCGCCGGTTCTTCCACATCGACGCGCAGTCGGTGGTCCTGGCGGTGCTCACCGAGCTCGCCAAGGAGGGCCGGATCGACCGCTCGGTGCTGAAGCAGGCCGTCGACCGCTACCAGCTGCTCGACGTGGCCGCCGCCGACCCGGGCGCGGCGGGCGGCGACGCCTAGCCGAGGCGCGCGCGGGCCGTACGAGCATGGGCGCCGGGACACCCGTCCCGGCGCCCTTACTCGTTCTTTACGATGCTGGGCATGAAGGAACCCTCCCGCCAGGCACGGTGGGAGCGCCGTACGCAGACCCCGCTGCTGGTGCTCGCCGTGGCCTTCGCCGCCGCCTACGCCGTGCCGATCGTCGTGCCCGACGCGAGCCCGGCCGTGCACCGGGCCTGCACCTACGCGGAGTGGGTGGTGTGGGGGGCCTTCGCCGCCGACTACCTGATCCGCCTCGGCCTGGCGGCCGACCGCCGGCACTTCGTGCGCACGCACTGGCTGGACCTGGCGGCCGTGGTGCTGCCGCTGGTGCAGCCGCTGCGGCTGCTGCGGCTGGTCGCCACCCTGCTGCTGGTGGGCCGGCGGGCCCGGATGGCTCCGCAGGTACGGCTGACGACGTACGTCGCCGGGGCCGTGGTGGGGCTGATGATGTTCGGCTCGCTGGCGGTGCTGAGCGTGGAGCGCGACGCGCCGGACGGCAACATCAAGAACCTGGGCGACGCGGTGTGGTGGTCGTTCACCACCATGACGACGGTGGGGTACGGCGACCACTCCCCCACCACGGGCCTGGGCCGGGTCCTGGCCGTCGGCCTGATGCTGTCCGGGATCGCCCTGCTGGGTGTGGTGACCGCCAACATCGCCGCCTGGTTCATCGCCCGCTTCGAGCGCGACGACCACGTGGAACGGCTCCAGCTGGCGGCCATCCGGGACCTCCAGACGGAGGTACGGGCGCTGCGCGCCGAGGTGTCCCGGCTGGGCGGCGGCGCCCCGCCCGCCACCGTGCCGACGCCCGCGTCCGCGCCCGCGTCCGCGTCCGGCGAAGCGTGAGGTGCCGGTCACCGGGCGTGGTGTTTGAATGGGCGGGGGTTTCTTCGAAGGAGAGCCCATGACGTTTCCCGTCACCCCTCCCGCCACCGCGCGATCCGGGGCTCCGCAGGCGCCGGCGGGCGCGGACGCCGGTGTCGCGATGGCCGTGGGCATGCTGATGGCCCTGACGCCGTGCACGGCCCGTACCGCGCGCCGGATCCTGACCGCCGCCGCGGCGGCCACCGGGGCGGGCGTCCAGGACGTGGCCCGGGTGCTGGTCACCCGTACGCCCGGAGCGCCGGTCCCCGGGCGGGTCGGCCGGGCGCTGCGGGCGGCGGTCGAAGGGGCGCGGGCACGGAACTCCGTCACGGGCGGGCCGGACGTCGCGGAGCCGGCCCTGCAGCTGTCACCCGACCGGGGGTACGCGGGCGAGGTGCTCGGCCGGTACCTCGACTGCCGGGCGGCCGCCGAGGGCGGGGGCGAGCAGGCCCTGCAGGAGCTGGACGACGCCGCGTACACGCTGTGCGTGCTGATGGCGCGGCGGACCCCGGCGGAGGCGGTCCGCGCAGCCCGGGAGTACCTGGCGACCTCGTAGAGCGTTTTCGCGCCGTTCCGCGATGTTCCAGCGTGGCGAGCGGGCCCGGCGGTTCGGCCGGGCCCCGCCGGGCATCCCCTAACTCTCCCGGACCTTGAAGGCGCGGACCTGGTAGGGCGACTGGGGCAGCCAGACGCCGTCGCCCGGGTAGGTCTGGAACTCCCCGGTCTCCTCGCACACCGCCGACTGGAAGGTGGTCACCGGCCGCCCGGTGCGGTTGGCGAGGGACTGCGCGCTGGTGCCCTCGGGCAGCGGAACGCAGGAGTCCACGGCCACCGTGCTCAGCTCATGGACCTGCCGGGTGCCGCGGAAATCGGGTTTCGCCCACAGGCACAGCTGCCCGGTCGCGCACGGCCCGAGCGGCTGCGGGGCGGCGTGCGCCCCGGGGGCGGCGGGCAGCAGCGCGGTCAGGGTCAGCGCGGCGGCGGCGAGGAAGGCGTGGGTGGTACGCATGTCGATCAGCTCCCGAGTGGTTCGAATCGGTGGACGAGACCACGCTGACCTGCGGCGACAAGCGGGTGGAAGATCGCCGGGACGGGATCACCCGGATAGGGGACAGCCCCGCCGGCAGGGGCCGACGGGGCTGTCGTACGTACGGAATTGACGCCTCCGGAGGCGTGCCGCGGCCGGGGGCCGCGAGCCGTCAGATGTGGGCCGCGCCCGCGCCCGCCTCCGCGTTCGCACCGCGCTTGGTGAAGCCCGCGACGACCGCGGCGAGCACCGCGACGACGCCGGCGACGGTGAAGGCCGTGCTCATGCCGTCGACGAAGGTCTGGTGCGCCACCTGGGTGACGGCCGCGGCCATCTCCGGCGGCATGGCCGGGTCGACCGGAGCCACGCCGACCGTGACGGCGGACTCGGCCGACGCCAGCTGCTCGGGGGCGAGCGGCGGCAGCTGCGCGGCCGCCCACTTGTCCCCGAACGTGTCGGTGACCGTGCCGGCCATGACGGCGCCCAGCACCGCGGTGCCCAGGCTGCCGCCGACCTGCATGGCGGCCTGCTGGAGGCCGCCGGCGACGCCGGAGAGCTCCAGCGGGGCGTTGCCGACGATGACCTCGGTGGCGCCGACCATGACGGGCGCGAGCCCCAGGCCCAGCAGGGCGAACCACAGCGACATGGTCAGGGTGCCGGTGTCCGGGGTGAGCCGGGCCATTCCGAAGCAGGCGACGGCGGTGGCGACCATGCCCAGCACCAGGGGGACCCGCGGGCCGATCTTGGTGATGGCGGCGCCGGCGAGCGGCGAGCCGACGATCATCATTCCGGTGAGCGGCAGCAGGTGCAGGCCGCTGTCGACCGGGCTCATGCCGTGGACGTTCTGCAGGTAGAAGGTGACGAAGAACAGTCCGCCCATGAAGGCGAAGGCCATCAGCACCATCAGCACGGTGCCGGCGGACAGCGGCAGCGAGCGGAACATGCCGAGCGGGATGAGCGGTTCGGCCACGCGCGTCTCCCAGAAGGCGAAGAGCGCGAAGCAGAGCACGGACGCGCCCAGGAAGAGCAGCGTCTTGGTGTCGCCCCAGCCCCACTCGGCGGCCTTGATGAGCGCCCAGATCAGGGAGAACATCGCCGCCGACAGCAGCACGATGCCCAGCAGGTCGAAGGAGCGCGGGGCGTTCTCCGCGCGGTGGTCGAGCAGGATCACCAGGCCGAAGACGAGCGCGATCACACCGACGGGGATGTTGATGAAGAAGACGGACTGCCAGTTGACGTGCTCGACGAGCAGGCCGCCGACGATCGGGCCGGCGGCGGTGGAGGCGCCGATGACCATGCCCCAGATGCCGATGGCCATGTTGAGCTTCTCGGCGGGGAAGGTGGCGCGCAGCAGGCCGAGCGCGGCGGGCATCAGCAGCGCGCCGAACAGGCCCTGCGCCACGCGGAAGCCGATCACGAGCTCGACGCTGGTGGAGAAGCCGATCGCGGCCGAGGAGACCGCGAAGCCTGCGATGCCTATGAGGAAGGTCTGGCGGTGGCCGAACCGGTCGCCGAGCTTGCCGGCGGTGATCAGGGAGACGGCGAGGGCCAGCAGGTAGCCGTTGGTGATCCACTGCACCTCGGCGAGCGTGGCGCCGAGGTCCGCGGTGATCGCGGGGTTGGCGACGGCCACGATGGTGCCGTCGAGGGTGACCATCATGACGCCGATCGCCACGGCGAAGAGCGTCAACCAGGGGTGACCGCGCAGTCCGGAGGATGCCGGTCCGGGGGCGGGCCCCTTGGCGGGCACCCGGTCGTCGAGGGTGATCTGACTCGTCATGCCGCCAGGCTAGTGACAGCGACTGACAGTTCACAAACGGCTCAACGGGGCAGTCACTGTCACGTCGGTCACAGGTACCCTGACCGCTCACTCAGCGTCAGATACGCACCCGAGAGGACCCGCGGTTGATCACCGACCAGCAGCCCGCGCAGGCGGCCCCGGCGGGCCTGCGCGAACGCAAGAAGCGGCGCACCCGCGACGCGCTGCTGCGCGCCGCGCTGCTCCTCTTCGCCGAGCAGGGGTACGAGCGGACGACCGTCGACGAGATCACCGAGGCCGTCGACGTCTCCCAGCGCACCTTCTTCCGCTACTTCGCGAACAAGGAAGAGGTCGCCTTCGCCGTCCAGGACCTCGTCGAGAGCCACTTCGTGGCCGCGCTGCGGGCCCGCCCGGCCGCCGAGGGACCCCTGCTGGCCATGCGCAACGCCGTCCGGGATTCCTGGGACACCCTCGGCGAGGCCATCAGCGAGGTCGTCCCCGTCGACCTCTACATGCGCACCTACCAGCTGATCGAGTCCACCCCGGCCCTGCTCGCCGTGCACCTGCGCCGCTCCACCGAGCTGGAGGAGCGGATCGCGGCGCTGATCGCCGAGCGCGAGGGCCTCGACGTCGACACCGACCCGCGCCCGAGGGTCGCCGTCGCCGCCTTCTCGGGTGTGATGCGTGTCACCGGACGGCTGTGGGGACAGGGCGACGACACCAGCGTCGAGGCGATCCGCCGCATGACGGAGAGTTACCTCGACCAGATCAGCCCGGCTCTGGCCGCCGACTGGCGCTGACAGGGCGTCCGCTCCGGGGGTGACCCGGTCGGCGGTGACCCCGGTCACCCGGCGCACCACGGCCGCCGGAGCTCTCTTACGCTGTTTCCCAGTGAACGTGCCCGGCCCCGCCCTCCCCACCGCTCCCCCCTCGCCCACCACGCTGCGCGCCTACCTCGCGCTCGTCGTGGTGTTCGTCATGCTCGCCACCACCGGCTGGACCGCGGTGCACCGGCCCGACGAAGAGGTCTCCCCGCGCGTCCCCGCGCTCGCCGCGTGGGCCGCCGACCGCCCGGGCGGCCGGGCGCTGCCGCCCGCCGACTCCCCCGTACGGACCGTCGCGCGCTTCTTCGCCGGCCTCGGCGAGACGGAGCAGGCGTACCTGGCCGACACCCACCCGCTGGTGGTCGGCAACCTCGACGGGGCCCCCGCGCAGCTGCGCTACCGGGCCAACCGGCGGGCCCTGGCGCAGGCCGAGCGCGTGGCCGCGCTGCGCTCCGAGGACGTACGGCTGGCGCCCGCCGACCGCACCGAGGCCGGCCGGCTCTCGCACCGCCTGGCCTCGCTCGCCGAACCCGGCCGGCAGATCCTCGCCTTCGACCCGACCGGCAACGGCCGCGCCGCCGAGGTCTTCGGCGACCTCGACCGCGCGCAGCGGGTCTCGGTCATCGTCCCCGGCGTCGACACCGACCTGCTGACCTTCGAGCGGACCCAGCGCCACTACAGCGCGCCGGTGGGGATGGCCGAGTCGCTGTACGCCGCCGAGCGCGCGCAGGACCCGAGGACACCGACCGCCGTGATCGCGTGGGCCGACTACACCACCCCGGCCGGGGTGGGCATGGACGCGGCCACCGGCCGCATGGCGGTGGACGGGTCCGTCCGCCTGGAGTCGCTGGCGGCGGCGCTGCCGGGCGATGCCACGGTGGCCCTGTTCTGCCACAGCTACGGCTCCGTGGTGTGCGGCGTGGCCGCACGCCGGCTGCCGGACCGGGTGACCGACATCGTGGTGGCCGGCAGCCCCGGCATGCGCGCGCCGAACGTGACCGGCCTGGGCACGGCGGCGCGGGTGTGGGCGACGCGGGCCGAGGACGACTGGATCGAGGACGTCCCGCACCTGGAGGTCGGCGGCGTCGGCCACGGGGCGGACCCCGTCGCGCAGGCCTTCGGGGCACGCCGGCTGTCGGCCGCCGGGGCGAAGAACCACACCGGCTATTTCGAGCCAGGGACCCAGTCGGTGGACAACTTCGCCAAAATCGGAACCGGTTCGTACGGTTCGGTGGTGTGCGCGGGCGGGGACGACGCGTGCCGGCTCCCTTACGATGGCCCGCATGGGTGACGTACTGGCCGGAAATCATGCCGTCTGGGAGTTCGACTCGGACTCGGTGCTCATCCGCTTCGAACGGGGCATACGTACGCCGCGGCTGTGGTCCGCACTGGGGCAGCGCCGCATCCCGTACGAGGCGTTGGCCGGGCTGAGCGTGACCGCGGGGAAGCGGGACACGGTGGTACTGCGCGCCGAGCCGAGGCCGGGCGCGGACCCGCTGGCCGAGGTGGCCGCGGGGCAGCTGAGGGATGTGTGCGATCCGTACCGCCTGGTGCTGCCGGGCGAGCGGGCGGCGCGGGCGCAGTCGCTGGCCGAGGCGCTGGAGGCCCGGCTGACGGACGAGCCCGCGGAGCGCTTCCTGGTCGAGGTGCCGCAGCCGCCGCTGCAGCTGAAGGCGTACGACGCGCGCGCCACCTTCGAGGCGGGGGCGGTGACCTTCCGCTGGTCGCGGACCGGGGCGTCGAGCACCAAGTGGAAGTCGGGCGACCGCACTTATCCGCTGGCGGACATCTCGGACGTGGAGTGGCACTCGCCGGAGGGGCCGGGGGGCCACCTGCGGCTGGTGCTGCGGGACGGGGGCGGTGCGGAGCGGGGCGGAGCGGACCGGGGCGCGGTGCCGGTGCCGGCGGACCAGGATCCGGCGGCGGTGGTGTTCGGGATGGGCAACGGGGCGGTGCACGAGTCGCTGCCGTTCGCGGCGGCGGTCCTGGCGGCGATCCGCCGCCGCACCCCCGTGGCGGCGGGACCGGGGCCGGGGCGCGAGGACACCTCGGACCGCCTGCGGCACCTGGCGGAGCTGCACGGCGCGGGGCTGCTGACGGACGCCGAGTACACCACCCTCCGCGACCGCTTCACGGCCGACGCCTGACGCCGCCCGCCCCGAAGGCTCCGCCCCCGCGCCTCACACGCCGGCGGGGCCGAATCAGGTGCCCGGTGGGGCATGAGAAGCCTGCGCGGCGTTTGAGCGCACGGGCGCGAAGCGCACGTACGGGGACAGCCCCCCGGGTGACCATCCAGCGCCGCAGGGCACCCCATCCCAGCCCCGCCGGCGTTTGAGGCGCAGGGTTCCGCAGGTCAGCGTTCGCGCGCGACCGACGTGAAGGTCATGTCGGGGTAGCGGTCGCCCGCGACGAGGGAGGCCAGCGGTTCCAGCAGGGCCAGTTCGGCCGGGGTCAGCCGGATCGCGGCCGCCGCCACGTTCTCCGCCAGCCGTGACCGCCGTCGCGTCCCCGGAATCGGCACCACCGTCAGCCCGTGCACCGACGCCCGCCCGTGCACCCACGCCAGCGCGATCTGCGCCGCCGTCGCCCCGTGCGCCGCCGCGACCTCGCGGAGCGGGGCCAGCAGCTCCGCGTTGGCCCTCGCGTTGTCCCCGGTGAACCGCGGCTGGAAGCGGCGGTAGTCGTCGGCCGGCAGCTCAGCGCCGGCGTCCGCGAACGCCCCCGTCAGGAAGCCCCGCCCGAGCGGCGAGTACGGCACGAAGGCCACCCCCAGCTCCGCCGCCGCGCCCACCGCGCTGCGCTCCACGTCCCGGCTGAACAGCGACCACTCCGACTGCAGCGCCGCGATCGGGTGCACCGCGCACGCCTCGCGCAGCTCCGCGCCGGTGACCTCGCTCAGCCCCAGGTGACGGACCTTGCCCTCCGCCACCAGCTCCGCCATCGCGCCGACCGACTCGGCCAGCGGCACCCCCGGATCCCGCCGGTGCATGTAGTAGAGGTCGATCACGTCCACGCCCAGCCGCTTCAGGCTGCCCTCCACCGCCTGCCGGACGTACGCCCGGTCATTGCGGGTCCCGCGGTAGTGCGGGTCGTCGTTGCGCTCGATGCCGAACTTCGTCGCCAGCGTGACCTCGTCCCGGTGCGCCGCCAGGAACGGCGCCAGGAACTCCTCGTTGCGCCCGCGCCCGTAGACGTCCGCCGTGTCGAACAGCCTGACGCCCGCCTCCAGCGCCGCCTCCAGCGTGTCCCGCGCCGCCGCCTCGTCGGTGGCGCCGTAGAACTCGCTGATGCCCATGCAGCCCAGACCCTGGAGGCCCAGCTCCGGTCCGGTCCCCGAAGTGGTTCCTGAATGGGTTTCCGAAGGGGTCATTTCTGCGTTGCCTTTCCGCCGTAGATGCCGATCTTGTAGTCCAGTACGGCCAGCGCGTCCGTCAGCTCCGCGATCCGCGCTGCCACCTCGTGCCGCGTCTGTTCCAGCAGCTCCCGCCGCTGGTCGAAGGTGTGCTCACCGGCGCGGACCAGCTCCGCGTACCGGACCATGTCCGCCACCGACATCCCGGTGGCGCGGAGCTTGCCCACGAAGGCCAGCCAGTCGAGGTCCTTGTCGGTGAACCGCCGCTGCCCGGAGTGCGAGCGGTCCACGTGGGGCATCAGGCCGATCCGCTCGTACCAGCGCAACGTGTGCTGGGTCAGACCGGTCCGGGCCTCGACCTCGCTGATCGTGTACCGCGTCGTCCGCGTCAGGCTCATGACCCACACGCTAAAACCCTGGAGTGCACTCCAAGCAAGTAGGCTCAGCGGCATGGAGAGCCTGCGGATCATCGAGAACTGGCCGGTGCCGAACGCGGCGGCCGCCGTCGTCCGGGCGGACGGCACCGTCGCCGGAACGCACGGTCCGGTCGACCACCGCTTCCCGCTCGCCTCGGTCACCAAGCCGCTCGCCGCGTACGCCGCCCTCGTCGCGTACGAGGAGGGGGCGATCGAGCTCGACGAGCCGGCCGGCCCCGAGGGTTCCACGGTCCGTCACCTGCTCGCGCACACCAGCGGCCTGGCCTTCGACGAGCACCGCCAGATGGCTCCGGCCGGGCAGCGCCGGCTGTACTCCAACGCCGGGTTCGAGGTGCTGGGCGACCACATCACCAAGGCCACCGGCATCCCGTTCGCCGAGTACCTGTACCAGGCGGTCTGCGAGCCGCTGGGGATGACCGCGACCACCCTGGAGGGCTCGCCCGCCAAGGACGGCGTCTCCACCGTCGCCGACCTGGTGCGCTTCGCCGCCGAGCTGCAGGCCCCCCGGCTGCTGGACGTCCGTACCGTCGCCGCCGCCACGTCCGTGGTCCACCCGGGCCTGAAGGGCGTCCTGCCGGGGTACGGGCACCAGTCCCCCAACGACTGGGGCCTGGGCTTCGAGATCCGCGACGGCAAGTCCCCGCACTGGACCGGCGCCGGATCCTCGCCCCGCACCTTCGGCCACTTCGGCCAGTCCGGCACCTTCCTGTGGGTGGACCCGGACGCCCGCGCCGCCTGCGTGGCCCTGACCGACCGCGCCTTCGGCCCGTGGGCCGTCGAGGCCTGGCCCCCGTTCACCGACGCGGTCCTCGCCGAACTCGCGGCCCGCTAGGAACTCGCGGCCCGCTAGGCGACCACCGCAGGTCTATACCTCCAGTTCCCACAGCAGCAGCTCGCCCGGGGATCCCGCCACGATCTCCAGGCCGCTCTCGCCGGTGATCCGCGCCGCGTCCCCGGGCCCGAGCTCCACGCCGTCCAGGCGCAGGTCCCCCCGCACCACGTGCAGGTAGACCATCGGCGCGTCCGGTACGGCGACCCGCTCGCCCGCACCCGGGCGGCGCACGTGCAGCACCGCGCCCGCCGCCGGGACCGGGTACGGCGTGCCGTCGGCGACGCCCGGCACCGCCGTGTACGCGGGCTCGCCGCCCGGCAGCAGCGGCGCCAGCCACATCTGCAGGAAGCTCAGCCGCACGGTGGCGTCGTTGCGCTCCACGTGCCGCGCCCCGGCCCCGCTGCTGAAGTGCTGGAGCTCCCCGGCGCGCACCACGCTCGCGTGCCCGGTGGTGTCCTTGTGCGTGAGTTCGCCCTCCACCACCCAGGTGACGATCTCGGTGTGGCTGTGCGCGTGCTCCTCGAAACCGGCCCCCGGCTCCAGGACCTCCTCGTTGCAGGCCAGAACGGGCCCGAAGCGCACGTTGTCGGGGTCGTAGAAGTTCCCGAAGGAGAACGCGTGGCGGGTCGTGATCCCGGCCGTCGCGTCCCCGCCCGGATAGCGGTCGGCGCCTCGGCGTACATCAATCATGGGGGTCACGGTAGACCCGGGACTCGGCCCGGGCGTCCGGATAAGGCAGTCTTGTCCCGTGCCCGAACCCGAACGTGAGCTTTCCCCGGCGCATCACGCGCAACCCGCCCATCCGCATACCGCGACGCTGCGCCGCCTGGAGAAATCCTCCGGACGGCTCGCCGCGAACGCGATCGCCCGCATGGACGAGACGCTGCCGTGGTACCGGGCGATGCCCCCGGAGAACCGGTCCTGGATCGGTCTGGTCGCCCAGGCCGGTATCGCCGCGTTCACCGAGTGGTTCCGGCACCCCGAGACCCCGCAGGCGATCTCGACCGACGTCTTCGGCACCGCCCCGCGCGAGCTGACGCGGGCGATCACGCTGCGCCAGACCGTCGAGATGGTCCGTACGACCATCGAGGTCATGGAGGCGGCCATCGAGGAGGTGGCCGCGCCCGGCGACGAGTCGATCCTGCGCGAGGCCCTGCTCGTCTACGCCCGGGAGATCGCCTTCGCCACCGCGCAGGTGTACGCGCAGGCCGCCGAGGCACGCGGCGCGTGGGACGCCCGCCTGGAGTCGCTGGTCGTCAACGCGGTGCTGTCCGGGGAGGCCGACGAGGGCGCGCTGTCCCGGGCGGCGGCGCTGGGCTGGAACTCGCCCGACCACGTGTGCGTGGTGCTGGGCACCGCCCCGGACGGGGACAGCGAGCTGACGGTCGAGGCGATCCGGCGGGCCGCCCGGCACCACAAGCTCCAGGTCCTGACCGGGGTGCTCGGCGACCGCCTCGTCGTGATCGCGGGTGGCAGCGACAATCCGCTCCAGGTCGCGAAGTCCCTGATCGGGCCGTTCGCCTCGGGTCCGGTGGTGGCCGGTCCGGTGGTGCCGGACCTGATGGCGGCGACCCGGTCCGCGCAGGCCGCGGCGGCCGGTCTGAAGGCCTGCTCGGCGTGGCAGGACGCACCGCGGCCGGTACTGGCGGATGATCTCCTGCCGGAGCGCGCCATCGCCTCCGACCCTTCGGCACGCGAACAGCTGGTGGAGGAGATCTACAGACCGCTGGAGGAGGCGGGCTCCGCCCTGCTGGAGACGCTGAGCGTGTACCTCGAACAGGCGAGCAGTCTCGAAGGCGCAGCTCGGATGCTGTTCGTGCACCCGAACACGGTGCGCTACCGGCTCCGACGTGTGACCGACGTCACCGGCTGGTCACCGTCTGATGTCCGTTCGGCATTCACCTTGCGGATCGCGCTCATTCTCGGGCGTCTGGCCGACGGCGACCAGCAGTCCTAGACTTTTGTCGGACATCAACAATTACCCCGACGGTTCTTCGTCCCTGTCCCCACGGGCGGCGTGGACCGAACACAAGAGAGAGTGTGAGGGTGCTCGTACTCGTCGCTCCCGGCCAAGGCGCTCAGACGCCCGGCTTCCTGACCCCCTGGCTCGACCTCCCCGGCGCCGCCGACCGCGTCGCCGCGTGGTCGGACGCCATCGAGCTCGACCTTGCCCACTACGGCACGAAGGCCGACGCGGACGAGATCCGCGACACGGCCGTCGCCCAGCCGCTGCTGGTGGCCGCCGGCCTGCTGTCGGCCTCCGCCCTGCAGACCGGCTTCGGTGCGGTCGCCGGCCACAGCGTCGGTGAGATCACCGCCGCCGCGTACGCCGGTGTGCTCTCCGAGATGGACGCGCTCTCGCTCGTCCGCCGCCGGGGGCTCGCCATGGCCGAGGCGGCCGCCGTCACCGAGACCGGCATGTCCGCGGTCCTCGGCGGTGACCAGGACGTGGTCGTCGCGCACCTGGAGAAGCTGGGGCTGACCCCGGCCAACATCAACGGGGCGGGCCAGATCGTGGCCGCCGGCACCATGGAGCAGCTGGCTGCCCTGGAGGCCGAGAAGCCCGAAGGTTCCATGAAGGTCGTTTCCCTCAAGGTCGCGGGCGCCTTCCACACCCACCACATGGCCCCGGCGGTCGCCACGCTGGAGGAGGCCGCGAGCGCCCTCGCCGTGGCCGACCCCGCGCTGGCGTACGTCTCCAACAAGGACGGCCAGGTCGTCACCTCGGGCGCCGATGTCGTCGCCCGTCTGGTCGGCCAGGTCGCCAACCCGGTCCGCTGGGACCTGTGCATGGAGACCTTCGGTGAGCTGGGCGTCACGGGGATCGTCGAGCTGTGCCCCGGCGGCACGCTGACGGGCCTGGCCAAGCGTGCCCTCAAGGGCGTGCCGTCGGTGGCCCTGAAGACCCCGGACGATCTCGAGAAGGCCGCGGCGCTCATCGCCGAGCACGCGGCCTGAGAGAAGGAGCCCACACAGCATGTCGAAGATCAAGCCTGCCAAGGGCTCCCCGTACGCGCGCATCCTCGGCGTCGGCGGCTACCGCCCGACGCGTGTCGTACCCAACGAGGTCATCCTCGAGACGATCGACTCGTCCGACGAGTGGATCCGGTCCCGCTCCGGCATCGCCACCCGCCACTGGGCCTCCCCGGAGGAGACGGTGGCCGCGATGTCGGTGGAGGCCTCGGGCAAGGCCCTGGCGGACGCCGGGATCTCCCCCGAGCAGATCGGTGCCGTGATCGTCTCGACGGTCTCGCACTTCAAGCAGACCCCGGCCGTCGCGACCGAGATCGCCGACCGGATCGGCGCGGGCAAGCCCGCCGCGTTCGACATCTCCGCGGGCTGCGCCGGCTTCGGCTACGGCCTGACGCTGGCCAAGGGCCTGGTCGTCGAAGGTTCCGCGCAGTACGTGCTGGTCATCGGCGTGGAGCGGCTCTCGGACCTGACCGACCTGGAGGACCGCGCGACGGCCTTCCTGTTCGGTGACGGCGCCGGCGCCGTGGTCGTCGGGCCCTCGGACGAGCCGGCCATCGGCCCCACGGTGTGGGGTTCGGAGGGCGACAAGTCGGAGACCATCAAGCAGACCGTGCCGTGGGACCAGTACCTCGGCAAGGACGGCGGCGAGAAGTTCCCGGCCATCACGCAGGAGGGCCAGGCGGTGTTCCGCTGGGCCGTCTTCGAGATGGCCAAGGTGGCCCAGCAGGCGCTCGACGCGGCCGGGATCACCGCGGAGGACCTGGACGTCTTCATTCCGCACCAGGCCAACATGCGGATCATCGACTCGATGGTGAAGACTCTGAAGCTGCCGGAGCACGTCACGGTCGCCCGGGACGTGGAGACCACCGGCAACACCTCGGCCGCCTCGATCCCGCTCGCCATGGAGCGGCTCCTGGCGACCGGAGCGGCGAAGAGCGGCGACACCGCGCTCGTCATCGGCTTCGGGGCGGGACTCGTCTACGCCGCGACGGTCGTTACCCTCCCCTAGGGCCCGGGATCCACATCCCTCCCTGAACCACCCTGAACCACCCTGATCCACCAGATAGCTATCGAAGGAGCGCCACATGGCCGCCACCCTGGAAGAGATCGTCGAAGGTCTCGCGGAGATCGTCAACGAGATCGCCGGCATCCCGACCGAGGACGTCGAGCTCGACAAGTCCTTCACCGACGACCTGGACGTCGACTCCCTGTCCATGGTCGAGGTCGTCGTCGCAGCCGAAGAGCGCTTCGACGTCAAGATCCCGGACGAGGACGTCAAGAACCTCAAGACCGTTGGCGACGCCGCCAACTACATCCTGAAGCACCAGGCCTGAGTCTGACGAGCGTTTGTCGCCACCCGGCGGTGGCGCCGTGACAATTTCGCACCCTCTATTTGTGGAGAAAGAATTCCTGTGAGCCCGACCAATCGCACCGTGGTCGTCACCGGTATCGGCGCAACCACTCCGCTGGGTGGCGACAGCGCTTCGACCTGGGAAGGTCTGCTCGCCGGTCGTTCCGGAGTGAAGCCCCTGGAAGGCGAGCGCTTCGCCGAGCTGCCGGTCCGCATCGCCGCCCCCGCGGCGGTCGACCCGGCCGAGGTCCTGCCCCGGCCGCTGGCCCGCCGTCTGGACCGCTCGGCGCAGTTCGCGCTGATCGCGGCCCGTGAGGCGTGGGCCGACGCCGGCTACACCGCTCCGGCGGGCGAGGACAGCTCCATCGCCCCGGAGCGACTGGGCACCGTGATCGCCTCCGGTATCGGTGGTGTCACCACGCTGCTCGACCAGTACGACGTACTGAAGGAAAAGGGTGTGCGCCGGGTCTCCCCGCACACCGTCCCCATGCTCATGCCCAACGGCCCGTCGGCCAACGTCGGCCTGGAGGTGAACGCCCAGGCGGGCGTGCACACCCCGGTCAGCGCCTGTGCGTCGGGCGCCGAGGCCATCGGCTACGCCGTCGAGATGATCCGTACCGGCCGCGCCGACGTGGTCGTCGCGGGCGGCACCGAGGCGGCGATCCACCCGCTGCCGATCGCCGCGTTCGCCAACATGATGGCGATGTCCAAGAACAACGACGAGCCCGAGAAGGCCTCGCGCCCCTACGACAAGGGCCGGGACGGCTTCGTGCTCGGCGAGGGCGCGGGCGTCGTGGTCCTGGAGTCCGCCGAGCACGCCGCCGCGCGGGGCGCCCGGGTCTACTGCGAGGTGCTGGGCCAGGGCCTGTCGGCCGACTCCCACCACATCGCGCAGCCCGAGCCGACCGGTCGCGGTGTCGCGGCCGCGGTGCAGAACCTGCTGGACAACACGGGTCTGAAGCCGGCCGAGGTGGTCCACCTCAACGCGCACGCGACCTCGACCCCGCAGGGCGACACCGCCGAGCTGAAGGCGCTGCGCAAGGTCCTGGGCGACGACCTCGACCACGTGGCGATCTCCGCCACCAAGTCGATGACCGGTCACCTGCTGGGCGGCGCGGGCGGTATCGAGACCGTCGCGACCGTGCTGGCGCTCTACCACCGGACGGCCCCGCCGACCATCAACGTGGACGAGCTGGACGAGGACATCGACGCCGACATCGTGCGCGGCGAGCCGCGTGCGCTGCCCGCCGAGGGCACGATCGCCGCGATCAACAACTCGTTCGGTTTCGGCGGCCACAACGTGACGCTGGCCTTCCGCAGCGTCTGATCCGTACGTACGACAAGGCCCACCCGGCGCGTCCGGGTGGGCCTTGTCGTACGTCTACGGGTGCGGGTGCGGGTGCGGCGGTGCGTACGGCCGCGCTCAGACGACCTGGTGGAGCCAGCGCACGGGCGCGCCCTCGCCGGCGTAGCGGAAGGGTTCCAGCTCGTCGTCCCAGGGCTTGCCGAGCAGCTTGGCGATCTCCGCCTCCAGGTCGGTCTCGCCGCGCGCGGACCGGGCCAGCGCCGCGCGCAGCCGGTCCTCGGGGACCAGGATGTCGCCGTGCATTCCGGTGACGGCGTGGAAGATGCCGAGTTCGGGGGTGGAGCTGTAGCGCTCCCCCTCGGCGGTGGGGCAGGGCTCGGCGGTGACCTCGAAGCGCAGCAGGTGCCAGCCGCGCAGGGCGGAGGCCAGCTTGGAGGCGGTGCCCGCCTCGGCCTGCCAGGAGAACTCCGCTCTCCAGGTGCCCGGGGAGGCGGGCTGCCTGATCCAGTCGAGGTTCACCCGCACCCCGAGCACGCCCGCGACCGCCCACTCCACATGCGGGCAGAGCGCGCGCGGTGCGGAGTGCACGTACAGAACTCCACGTGTCGTCACCGGGACCTCCAGTGTGGGGACGAGGTCGGGAATGAAACTCCTGAAAACGGACACTATGTGACGTGATGTAATTTACCGGAAAGGATCGGACATTGCGCCACGGGACCTGCGGCCGAAACGCCACGGGAAAAAGCTACCGTGCGCCAGGGGTCCGGGTGTGACGTACGGTCACTCCCAGGCCCGTAAACACAGAGCTTTCACTCAGCAGGACGCCCCCCGCGGGCGGCAGGCGACAAGGGAGGGATCCACGCCATGCGCACCACCGGTCCGCGCCGTCGTGCGCCGCGCGCCCTCGCGGGCGCGGGCACGGCGGCAGTTGTGCTGGTCGGGGCGTTGGGCGGCTGCTCCGCGGAGGATTCCGGGCCGGGCGGGGAGCGCGGGGCCCAGGCCGCGGCGCGCCTGGTGCCGCGCTGGAACACCGCGCCGTCCTCCATCGCCGCTGTGGGTGACTCCATCACCCGTGGTTTCGATGCCTGTTCGGTTCTGGCCGACTGTCCCGAGGCGTCCTGGGCCACCGGGAACGACCCCGAGGTGCAGTCGCTGGCGAGCCGGCTGCTCGGCGCGGCGCAGGCCCCGGCCGCCAGCTGGAACTACGCGGTCACGGGTGCGCGGATGGCGGACCTGCCCGGACAGCTGACCGCGGCGGCGCAGCACCGTCCCGACCTGGTCACGGTGATGGTGGGCTCGAACGACGCCTGCCGGCCCACCGCTTCGTCGATGACGCCGGTGGCGGATTTCAGGGCCGGGTTCGAGCAGGCGATGGCCGGGCTGCGGACGGCCTCGCCCAAGTCCCAGGTGTACGTCTCCAGCGTGCCCGACCTGCAGCGGCTGTGGGCGCAGGGCAAGGACAGCCCGGTCGGGCGGCAGATCTGGAAGCTGGGCATCTGTCAGTCGATGCTGGCGGACGCCGAGTCGGTCTCGGCGGGGGCCACGGCGCGGCGCGAGCAGGTCCGGGCGCGCGTGGTGGCGTACAACGAGGTGCTGCGCGAGGTGTGCGCGAAGGACAGGCTGTGCCGCTACGACGGGGGCGCGGTCTTCCAGTACCCCTTCACGACCGAGCAGTTGAGCCGGTGGGACTGGTTCCACCCGGGCAAGAACGGGCAGGCGCGGCTCGCGGAGCTGGCGCACCGCCAGGTGACGTCGGCGACCCCGCCGCCGCAGCCGGCCGGCCCGGAGAGCGAGCGGTAGGGGTGGCCCCGGGCAGGGGGACCGGGGGCGGCCGTCAGGAGCCGCCCCCGGTCCGGCTCATGGGTGATTTTCAGCCATATCAGACGGCGAGGGTCTCCGTGAGCCGCGTGTCGGCGTACGAACGGCTCGCGCGGACCTCGTAGGCGCCGCCGATCCGCCGCCAGCCGTACGCCTCCTCGTCCCAGATCTCGAACGCACGGGCGGGCAGGGGAATCTCCACCTCGACGCTCTCGCCGGGGCCCGCCTCGACGGAGGCGAAGCCGGCCAGCCAGGCGGCGGGGCGCTCCACGGAGTCCTCGACGGGGGCCAGGTAGACCTGGACGGTCTCGCGGCCCGGGCGGGTCCCGGTGTTGCGGACGCGGACCCGCGCGGTGCCGTCGGTCACCTCCAGGGACTCGTACGCCCAGTCGGTGTAGCCGAGGCCGTGCCCGAAGGGGAAGGCGGGCGTGACGCCGTGCTTCTCGTAGGCCCGGTAGCCGATGAAGACGCCCTCGCCGTACTCCAGTCGGCCGTCGGTGGGAACGGCCTCGGTGACCGGCGCGTCGGCGAAGGCGGCGGGCCACGTGGTGGGCAGCCGCCCGCCGGGCTCGGCGGCGCCCAGCAGGACGTCGGCCAGCGCCGCCCCGCCCTCCTGCCCGGGGAACCAGGTGAGCAGGACCGCGGCCACCTCCTCGCGCCACGGCAGCTCCACCGGGGAGCCGGCGTTGACGACGACCACGGTGTTCGGGTTGACGGCGGCGACGGCCCGGACGAGGTCGTCCTGGCGGCCGGGCAGGCGCAGGTCCGTGCGGTCGAAGCCCTCGGACTCCACGCGCTCGGTGGTGGCGACGACCACGACGGCGGTGTCGGCGCCGCGGGCGGCCGCGACGGCCTCGGCGATGAGCGCGTCGGGGTCGCGCCGCGGGCCGAGGTGGAGCAGCGAGAACATGATCGCCTTCAGCGGCATGGCGGTCATGTCGGGCACCTGGTAGGTCAGGGACACCTCGACCGGCTCGCCGGCCCTGAGGGCGACCCGGCCGCGCTCGCTGGGGGCGCCGAAGAAGGCCTCGAAGGGGTCGGCCTCGTCGCCCATCTCCTGGACGCCCTCCCAGACCCGCGCGCCACCGACGGTGAGGGTGAAGCCGCCCAGACCCCGGGTGCCGAAGACGTGCTCGCCGCTCTCGCGCGGGGTGAAGGTGCCGGTGACCTCGATGGACGCCATGGTCTCGTAGGTGGCGCCGGGAGGAAGGTCGTCGCCGATCCACTGGACCTGGCCCGACGGCAGGCTGCCCTCGCCGAGGACGGCGCCGGAGGCGTCGCGGCAGACCGCGCGCAGCGCGAAGCCCTTGTCGGCGGTGCCGGGTTCCTCGCTGGGGTCGGCGCCGACGGCGTAGGTCAGGGCGCCCTCGGGCAGGGCCGCGGCGAGGCCGTCGTACGGGGAGACCACCCGCTCGGGGAAGACGGTGGCGGAGCCGCCGCCGAGGATGCGGGCGTCGCGGGCGGCGGCGCCGATCAGGGCGACCGTACGGCCGGCGGAGGCGTCCAGCGGGAGGGCGCCGTCGGTGTTGCGGACCAGGACGAAGCCGCGGGCGGCGATCTCGCGGGCCAGGGCCTGGCCGTCGAGGGCGGCCGGGACCTCGGTGACGGCGGCCGGGGCG
Source organism: Streptomyces sp. NPDC090022 (assembly GCF_044748145.1). Lineage (NCBI taxonomy): Bacteria > Bacillati > Actinomycetota > Actinomycetes > Kitasatosporales > Streptomycetaceae > Streptomyces > Streptomyces sp. NPDC090022. The sequence continues at coordinate 270,918 of NZ_JBIVFN010000005.1, read as the reverse complement.
CCTTCGAGGACGCCGACGCGGGCGGCCAGGCGCAGCACGTGGCGCACGGCGTCGTCGACGAGGGATTCGGCGACCTCGCCGGCACGGACGGCCTCGGCGAGCGCGTCGCCGTAGACGGTCTGCGGGCCGGGCATGGCGACGTCGAGGCCGCCCTCGATGTCGCCGGTGGTGGAGCGGGCGGCCATCCAGTCGGAGACGTTGTAGCCGTCGAAGCCCCACTCGCCGCGCAGGACCTCGTTCACGAGGTGGCGGTGCTCGGTCATCGTGGTGCCGTTGATCCGGTTGTACGCCGTCATGATGCCCCAGGGGTGGGCATGGGCGACGATGGCCTCGAAGGGCGCCAGGTACAGCTCGCGCAGCGGGCGCGGGGCGATGACGTTGTCGACCGTGAAGCGCTCGGTCTCGGCGTCGTTGCCCACGAAGTGCTTGACGGTGGTGCCGACGCCGCCGTCCTGGACGCCCTGGACGTAGCCGGTGCCGACCTGCCCCGTGAGGAAGGGGTCCTCGGAGTAGCACTCGAAGTGGCGGCCGCCCAGCGGGGTGCGGTGCAGGTTGACGGTGGGGGCCAGCAGGACGTGGACGCCCTTGCGGCGGGCCTCCTGGGCGAGCAGCCGGCCGGCCCGGCGGGCGAGCGCGGGGTCCCAGGCGGCGGCGAGCGCGGTCGGGGAGGGAAGTGCGACGGACGGGTCGTCGGCGGTCCAGCGGACGCCGCGGACGCCGATGGGGCCGTCGGACATCACGAGGGACTCCAGGCCGATCTCGGGGATCGCGGGAAGGCTCCACATGTCCTGTCCGGCGAGCAGCCGGGTCTTGGTGTCCAGGTCGAGCTTGCCGAGCGCGGCTTCCACCACGTGCTCACGGACCTGATCGGGGTTGAGGGCGTCGCCGGTCACGGCCTGCCTCCTCGTCGAGTGCGGTGCGGGGTGCCCCCATGGTGAACCTCCTACCTGTAGATCGGTAGGGTTCGTAATGTTTTCGTGATCTAATGATGGCGTACGGTCCTGCTGGCGGGGACAGGCCGCAGGGTGTGGGCCGCGTGCCGACCAGGACGGACCGGATGGACCGGGGCGTACCAGGACGGACGGGGACGGTCCGGCGGACGAACGGGAAGGGATACCGGGGCGATGGCCAGGGCCAAGAGCGAGGAGCGGCGCGGGGAGATCCTGCGGGCCGCGGTCGAGGTGATCGCCGAGCGCGGTTACCGGGGCGCCTCCCTGGGCGCGGTCGCCGAGCGGGTGGGCCTGACCCAGCAGGGCCTGCTGCACTACTTCCCGACCAAGGAGGCGCTCCTGGTCGCGGTCCTGGAGGAACGCGACCGCTGGGACACCGGAGGCGGCCCGCGCACCTCGGCCGAGCAGTGGCGCCTGGACCTGCTGGCGTCGCTGGTGGACTACAACGCGATGCGCCCGGGGATCGTGCAGACCTTCTCGGCGCTGCTCGGCGAGAGCGTGACGGACGGTCATCCGGCCCGGGAGTTCTTCACGGAACGGTACGCGCAGGTGCGCGCCGAGATGGGGGCGGTGCTGCGGGCCGAGTTCGGCGACCGGCTGCCGTCGGGGCTCACCCCGGAGGCGGCGGCTCCGCTGCTGGTGGCGGTGATGGACGGGCTGCAGTACCAGTGGCTGCTCGCGCCGGAGTCGGTGGACATGCCGGGCGCCTTCCGCGCGTTCCTGACGCTGCTGCGGGGACCCGAGCACTGAGCAGCGGCGGGCGTGGGCCCGTCCCGGTGACGGCGGCGGCGGGTCCCGTGTCGGTCGCGGGCCGGGGCGGCGGGGTGCGGCACGGTGGGCGCGGTGGGCGGCCCCGCCGCGCGTGAGGGCCCCGGGCGCGACGCGTGAGAGGTTCGCATGACGGACAACGACACCTCCCGGACCAGCCGGCGGGCGGTTCTGCTGGCCGCCGGATCGGCCGGCATCGCCGCGCTGGGCACGGCGTGCGGCAGCGGCCGTACGGAGGTCCGCGGGGCCGCCGGGCAGCAGACACCGGGCGGCAGCACCCCGGGCTGCGTGCTGACGACGCAGGCGAGCGAGGGCCCGTACTACCTCGACCTGAAGCGGAACCGCTCCGACATCACCGAGGGGCAGGGCGGGGTGCCGCTGCGGCTGGACCTGACGGTGGTCCGCGTCTCGGCGGGCTGCCGGCCGCTGGCCGACGCGGCGATCGACGTGTGGCACGCCGACGCGGCCGGCGAGTACTCGGAGGGCAAGCACACCTACCTGCGCGGCACCCAGGTCACCGACCGGACGGGCCGGTGCGTGTTCCGCACGATCGTGCCCGGCTGGTACGCGGGGCTGGCGCCGCACATCCACTTCAAGGTCCGCCCCGACCGGCGCTCGACGGTCACCTCGCAGTTCTTCTTCCCCGAGGACCTGCTGCTGGGGGTGTACGCGCGCGACCCGTACGCCCGCCGCAAGGCCCCCCAGCACCCCAACGAGCGCGACGACCGGTACCGCGCCAGCGGCCGCTCCATGACGCTGGCCCTGGCCCCCGACGGCTCCGGCTACCGCGCGGCGTACACCGTCGGCATCGCGTAGGGGGGTACGGCGGGCTGGCATCCTGACCGTATGAAGATCGCCGCGGCCCAGCTGACCTGCATACCCGCCGATGTCCCCGGCAACGCCGCCCGGGCCGCCGCCCTGGCCGGGCAGGCCCGTGACCTGGGGGCGGAGCTGGTGGTCTTCCCCGAGCTGGTCCTCACCGGCTACGAACCGGAGGCGATCGCCGCCGACCCCGGCCTGTGGGTGGACGCCGAGGATCCCCGGCTGGACCCGGTGCGCTCGGCAGGCATCGCGAGCGTGGTCAACTGCGCCCTGCGCACGGACGGTCCGCGCCCGGCGATCGCCTCCCTGGTCTTCGACGCGCGGGGCCGGCTGCTGACGACGTACCTCAAGCAGCACCTCTACCAGCAGGAACAGGACGTCTTCGGGGCGGGCGGGAGCGACGGGCGCTGCGAACTCGGCGGGCTGCGGCTGTCCTTGGCCATCTGCTACGACAACCACTTCCCCGACCTCGCCGCGCGCGGGGCGGCCGACGGCTGCCGGGTCCAGGTGGCCAGCTCCCTGTACGGGACGGGCGACGGCGTCCGGGAGCGGGCCACCGTCCACCCGGCCATCGCCAGGGACCACGGGCTGTACGTCGTCCTCGCCAACCACGTCGGCCCGGCCGGCGCCTGGACGGGCTGCGGCGGATCCGCGATCTGGTCCCCCGGCGGCGCCCTCCTGGCGGAGGCGGACGACCGCACCCCGTCGGTGGTGGTGGCCGAGGTCGGCTCCGCCGCCTAACGCGTGGGCGGCGGATTCCCCTGGGACGGGCCGGCGACGTAGTGCCGGCCCCAGGCGCCGAGGGGGGCCAGGGCCTCGTTCAGTTCGTCGCCGAGCGGGGTCAGGGAGTACTCGACACGGGGCGGGACCTCGTCGAAAACCTCACGGTGGAGGATGCCGTCGGCCTCCAGTTCGCGCAGCTGCGCGGAGAGGACCTTCTCCGTGACGCCGGGGATCATGCGGCGCAGCTCGCCGAAGCGGCACCGGCGCCGCTCGGTCAGGGCCCACAGGATGAGCACCTTCCACTTGCCGTTGATCACGCCCATGGCCGCGTCGATCCCGCAGTGGCTTGATCCGGGCCTGCTGGTCGCCGACATCCGTACCCCCTTCTGACCTGCACACTCACACCGGGGTAAGCACCCACTTCGAAGTGCGTACTTGATCCTCTTGTGCCCTGATCCAAGGCTAAGGGGCATGACAGAGCACGTGGAGAACTTCGAGAACGTGAAGAACGACGACACCCGCGTCAGCCTGCTGGGGCTCGGTGCCATGGGTACCGCCCTCGCCCGCGCCTGGCTCGCCGCCGGCCACCCGCTGACCGTCTGGAACCGTACGGCCGCGAAGGCCGACGCCCTGGCCGCGGCAGGCGCGGCCGTCGCCGCGAGCCCCGCCGAGGCGGTGGCGGCGGGCGACCTCGTGGTGCTGTGCCTGCTGGACGACGCCTCCGTCGGGGCCGCCCTCGACGGCGTCGACCTGACCGGCAAGGACGTCGTGAACCTGACCACCGGCACCCCGGCCGAGGGGCGCGCGCGGGCGCAGTGGGCGCGGGCGCGCGGCGCCCGGTTCCTGGACGGCGGGATCATGGCCGTACCGCCGATGATCGGCGTGCCGCAGTCCGGCGGCTACGTCCTGTACAGCGGCTCGGCGGAGGCCTTCGAGGACCACCGCGGTGTCCTGGAGGTGCCGGCCGGGGCCCGTTTCGTGGGGACGGACGCCGGGTTCGCGGCCCTCTACGACGTGGCGCTGCTGAGCGCGATGTACGGGCTGTTCGGCGGGATGACGCACGCGTACGCGCTGATCGCCGGCGAGGACATCGATCCCGGGTCCCTGGGGCCGCTGCTGACCGAGTGGCTGGGCGCCATGGCCCCGGTGTTCGCGGCCGGGGCCGCCGGGCAGCTGTCCGCCGGCCCGGATACGGCGGCCGGATCCGACGCGGACTCGAACCTGGCGATGCAGGTGGCGGGCACCGCCACCCTGCTCCGCACGGCCGAGGAACAGGGGGTCACGGCCGAGCTGATCACGCCGTACTTCCGGCTGATGGAACGCCTGCTGGCGGCCCGGTCCGCGGACGGGGACGGGGCCGGGGACGGGGCCGGGGACGGGGCCGGGGACGTCGGGGCGGGCATGATCGGGCTGCTGCGCACCGGCGCCCGGCAGCAGCCCGTCGCGGCCGGCACCGGCGCCGGACGCTAGTAGCCCGCCGGCGGCGGGCCGAAGCCGGCCGCCGGGGATACGGGCGCCGGGGGCTCGTACCCGGCGGCGGCCGGACCGGAGGGGCCGGGCTCGCCGGAGGCCTCCGGGGACCCGGCGGACTCGCCCGTCAGGTCGCGGACCATCAGCGTGGCGCCGGCCACCGCGCCCGGCATCAGGAACACCGCGACCAGCGGGACCAGGAAGGCCAGCGCCAGCGGGACGCCGAAGCCCAGCGCCAGCCCGCGGCGGGCCCGCAGCATCGCCAGCTGCTCGCGCAGCTCGACGCGGCGGCGCATCAGGGCCACCGAGGTCAGTTCCCGGGTCAGGAAGTAGCCCGTGACGCAGAACCCGATCACCGGGACGACGGTCTGGCCGATCACCGGAATGAAGCCGAGGGCGAAGAGCAGGATGCCGTACGCGAGCACGCGGACCAGCAGCCGGGCACTGTCCCGGGCAGAGATCCACAGCTCCTTGGCCAGCGACAGCCCGGACTCGGGCACCTCGCCGCCCTCGCTGCGGTCGACCTGCTCGGACAGCGACTCGTAGAAAGGCTCACCGATCAGCAGGGTCACGGCGGTGAAGGTGATCACCGCGACGAACAGGCCGAGGCCGATGAACAGGGCGGTCAGGAAACCGCGGAAGAGCCCCAGCCAGGGCGAGGACCAGTCGGAGGCGAACGGCGTCGCCCAGCCGACCAGGTCGTCGGCGCCGTAGCCGAGGCCGATCAGCGCGCCCACGTACAGCACCAGCGTGACCAGGCCGGGCAGCAGGCCGAAGCCGAACCAGCGGCCGTGCCGCATGACCCAGCGCTGGCCGGACATCAGGTAGCGGAATCCCCCCGCAAGATCGCTCATACGGCCCAGCTTAGAGGGGGCGTACGACGAAGGCCGCACCCCGTGACGGGGTGCGGCCTCGTGTCAGGCGCGAGCCGGATCAGACGGCCAGCTCGACCGTGATGTTGCCGCGGGTCGCCTTGGAGTACGGGCAGACCTGGTGGGCCTTCTCGATCAGGTCCTTGGCGGTGGCGGCGTCCACGTTCGGGATCACGGCGGAGATCTTGACGATGATGCCGAAGCCGTCGCCGTTCTTGCCGATGCCGACCTCCGCGGTCACGGTGGAGCCGGAGATGTCGGCCTTCTCGTTGCGGGCCACGACACCGAGCGCGCCCTGGAAGCAGGCGCTGTAGCCGGCGGCGAACAGCTGCTCCGGGTTGGTGCCGGCACCGCTGCCGCCCATCTCCTTCGGCGGGTTCACGACGACGTCGAGCTGCCCGTCGTCGGTGGCGACGCGGCCGTCACGGCCGTTCTCGGCGGTGGCGACAGCGGTGTAGAGCACGTCGGACTGCTGGATGGACATGTAGCTGGATCCTCCTGGTTGTCGCCGCGACTCGCGCCCACGATCGCGACGGTCTGAGGTGAGCCTAGCGGGTGAAAGAAACGATCATCTTTCCGGTGTTGTCACCGCGCAGCAGTCCGAGGAACGCCTCGGCTCCGCGTCCGATCCCCTCGACGACCGTCTCGTCGTACGTCAGCTCGCCGGAGCGCAGCCAGCCGGCCACGTCCGCGACGAACTTCTCCTGCATCCCGTAGTGGTCGCCGACGAGGATGCCCTGCAGGCGCAGCCGCTTGCCGATGACCGCCATGAGGTTGCGCGGGCCGGGGGCCGGCTCGGTGTCGTTGTACCCGGCGATGGCACCGCACAGGGTGGCACGGCCGTGCACGTTGAGCGCGCCGATGGCGGCTTCGAGGTGGTCGCCTCCGACGTTGTCGAAGTAGACGTCGATGCCCTCCGGCGCGGCGTTCCTCAGCTGCTCGGCGACGGGGCCGTTCTTGTAGTTGAAGGCGGCGTCGAAGCCGTACTTCTCGGTGAGCAGCTTGACCTTCTCGTCCGAGCCGGCCGAGCCGATGACGCGCGAGGCGCCCTTGATCCGCGCGAACTGGCCCACGAGGCTGCCGACCGCGCCGGCGGCGCCGGAGACGAAGACGGCGTCGCCCTCCTTGAAGGAGGCGGTCTCGAACAGGCCCGCGTAGGCCGTCAGGCCCGGCATCCCGAGCACGCCGAGGTACGCGGAGAGGGGTGCGAGCGAGGCGTCCACCTTGGTGGCGTGCTGCGCGTCGACGTCGGCGTACTCGCGCCAGCCCAGGCCGTGCAGCACGTGGTCGCCGGCCTCGAAGCCCTCGGCGGCGGAGGCGACGATCTCGCCGACCGCGCCGCCGTCCATCGGCCGGTCGAGCTGGAAGGGCGGGATGTAGGACTTCGTGTCGTTCATCCGGCCGCGCATGTACGGGTCCACGGACATGTGGAGGTTGCGGACCAGGATCCGGCCGGGCGCCGGGGCCTCGACGGGCACCTCGCGCAGGGCGAAGTCCGTGGCGACGGGCCAGCCCTGCGGGCGGGCGACCAGGTGCCATTCACGGCTGACGGCGGGGATCTGTGACATGGGAGGGCTCCTGAGGGGGGAAATTACTTCACGACCTGAAACAACCATGCGACTAGATATTTCATGTTGTCAAGTAAATGGGTACGCTGGTTCCATGCCCAGTCGCCCTACCGACCCCCTGACCCTCGAGGTCGTCGAGCTCATCGGCGACGTCGTGGCCCGCTACCACCAGGAGTACGAGCAGGCCGCGGCCAGCCACCAGCTGACCGGCGCGCAGGCCAGGGTGCTCGCGCTGCTCACCCTGGAGCCGATGCCGATGCGCCGGATCGCGCAGAAGCTGAAGTGCGAGCCCTCGAACATCACCGGCATCGTGGACCGGCTGGAGGCCCGCGGTCTGGTGGCGCGCCAGCCGGATCCGGCGGACCGCCGGGTCAAGCTGGCGGCCGCGACGGAGGCGGGGCGGCAGACCGCCGACCGGCTCCGCGAGTCGCTGGACTTCGCCCGCGAGCCGCTGGCCGGACTGTCGGCGGCGGAGCGCGCGGTCCTGCGGGACCTGCTGCGACGCATGCTGGGCTGACCCGGCCGCCGCGGGGCGGCGGCGGGGGTCAGCGGTGGGTCAGCACAGGCCGAAGAGCTTGTCGAAGAAGCCGCACGGCTTGGGCGGCGTGGCCGTGGGCGTCGGCGTCGGTGAGACCGGCGGGGGCGCCGGGTTCCCCGGCGGTCGCGTACCCGGACCCGTGGGGCCGGAGGTGGGTCCTGCGGACGCCGTCGGCCCCGGGCCGGTCGGCGCGGCGCTCTGCGAGGGGCCCGTGGTCGCGGACGACGCCGACGCCCCGGGCGAACGCGTCGCCCCCGCAGTCCCGGTCGCCTTGACCGGTGCGGCCGTCCCCGCGCTCTTCGTCGGGGCCTGGCCCAGCGTGGGCGCCGCGGTCGGCACCCCCGGCGCCGGCCCCTGGTCGGGCGGGGTGTCGTCGGTGAGCATCACGGTCGACGCCCGGTCGCCGGCCGGCGCCTCCGCCGTCAGCCGCGCCAGCGCGAACGAACCGAGCGCCGCCAGCAGCAGCCCCAGGCCCGCGGTCATCGCCGTACGGCGGCGCCGCCGGCGCCCGCTCGCGCCCCGGCCGCCGCGCCGCGCACCCGGCCGGCCGGAATGCGGCGCGGCCAGCACGACGAGCGCGTCGTCGCCCGCGTGCTCGTACCCGCCCGACGTGGACCCGTCCAGGGTGGACCCGTCCTCGACGACCCCCGCCGGGGACCCGGGCGCGGGCCCGGTCACGTCCTCGTACGCCGGCCGGGCGTACGGCGAGGCGCCGGAATCCGGCCCGGATCCGGCGTACGGCACCGCCCCCGGGGCGTACGGCGAGACGCCGGCGACCGGCCCGGCGGACCCGGCCCCGGCCCCGGCCCCGGCCCCGGCGGACGCCGCCGGGGCGGGCGCCGCGGCGGTCAGGTACTCGGCCGGAGTCCCGCACCCGGCGCATGCGAGTGCGCCGTTGAGGTGCCTGTGGCAGGCGTGGCAGTAGTCCATGGCGCCCGCAGGCTATGCAATGTTCGGCCACATCCGTATCGCGGGGGTGTAAGGATCCTGTGTGGAAGTGTGTATTCCATGACAGCCACAGCCTCCGGCGCCTTCGGCCGGGACGCCTTCCAGCTGGTCCTCCTGCGCCGCATGGCCGACTTCTGCCCCGACCTCGCCGACCAGGCGCGCGGCCGGCTCGGCGCCTCGCTCGCCGACCAGCGCGAGGCGAACAAGCGCTGGCAGGCCATGGTCCGCTCGCCCCGCTCCCGCGGGGCCCTCGCCCGCTACCGCTCGGTCCTGGGCCCGGCGGAACGGACCGAGCCCCGCACCATCGGGGACCTGTCCTGCGAGGCCCACCTGTGGCCGCTGTCCCTGTGGCCCTCCCTGCGCTTCGAGGTGCTGGCCGCGCCGGACGGGGCGGTGTGGAACGAGTGGCTGGTGCGCGCCCCCGGCCTGCCCGGCCCCGTCCTGGCCGGCCCGGCCGACCTGCGGCCGTGGGAGGCGACCGTGGACGAGGTGGCGCGCGCCTTCGCGCCCGTACGGCCCATGGAGGGCACGGCCCCCACCCGCTGGCGGCTGGCGTTCACCGGGGCGGGCGGGGCGGACGGGGCGTACGTGGCGGAGTTCACGTACGGCCTGCTCCAGCGCGTGGAGCGGACCGCTCCGCCTCACCCCTGAGGGGGAGCGGACCGCTCCTGCTCACCCCTGAGCGGCCAGGAAGGCGCGCACCCCGGCCGAGGTGGCGTCGTCCCCGAGCAGGTCGTTGTGTTCCAGGCAGCCGACGCCGGTGTTCGTCGCGCCGGTCAGCGGGACGCTGTCGTCGGGGTTGACGATCTCGTCGCAGTGCGACCAGAACGTGGCGTACCGGACCGCGCCCGGGGTCTCGTCGCCGGACGCGAGGTTCCGCTGGACGTAGGAGCCCGGGGTCATGTCACGGCACGCCTGGTCCCACAGCGCGCACGCCCAGGCCGTGGACGTGCCGTGGTTCGGTCCGGCCAGCGACACCCAGCGCTCGACCGTGGCCGTCCCGCCGCCGAACTTGACGTACCAGCGGCTGACGAGCGATCCGAAGGAGTGCGCGACGATGTCGACCCGGGCCGCGCCGGTCCGGGCGCGGACCTCCTCGACGTAGGCGGCGAGCCGCCCGGCCAGCACCTCGTTGACGGACCGGTGGGTGTCGTAACCCCACGAGAAGAGCTCGGAGTCGGCGTACCCCGAGGCCCGCAGGTCCTCGCGCAGCGACCCCCAGACGCCGGGATCGGCGTTGTAACCGTGCACGAATATCACCGGATTGCGCACAAGCCGCTGGTCAGCGGTCCGCTCCGCGGCATCGGCGGGCAGCGGCGCGAGCAGCGCGGCGCAGAGCACGAGCAGCGCGAGCCATCTCTGGCGGGCCGTCAGCATCGGGTCCCCCTTACCTTGTTACGCACGAGTAGCGCGGGTGGTGGGGGCATGGTCGGGCCTGTCGGTACAGAAAACCACCCCTGTGCAGCACCCCCGGCCGGAGCAACCCAACGGGCGGTATCCCCCCTTCGCCCCGGAGGATTCGAGATGTGACCGAGCAGACCGCCGGTCTTCTTGCGCCAGCGCTCCCGGGAGGATCTGCCATGACCGTCAGTCTTGAGCAGCTGCGCCGCTGCCACGTCGCCGTCGACCTGGGTGCGGCCCGGACCCGCGTGTACGTCAAGGGAGCCGGCCTCGTGGTCGACGAACCGAGCGTCGCCGCGATCAACACACGGACCGGCGCGCTCATCGCCGTCGGCTCCTTCGCCGAGCGGATGACCGGCCGTACCCCCGACTACATCCGGGTGGTCCGCCCCGTCTCCGGCGGAACCGTCGTCGACATCGACATGGCCACCCGCATGCTGCGCCACCTCCTCGGCGAGAAGCTGCGGCGCGCCCTGCGCCGCAAGCCACGGCTGCGCGCGGCCGCCTGCACCCCGCACGACGCCGACCCGCTGGCCCAGCGGGCCGCCGTGGAGACCCTGGTCGGGCTCGGCGCGCGGCGGGTCGAGCTGGTCGACACCCTGATCGCGGCGGCCGTCGGCTGCGGTCTGCCGGTGGAGCAGCCGACCGCGACCATGATCATGGTGTGCGGGGCGGCGGCCACGCAGGTGGCGGTGCTCTCGCTCGGCTCGATCGTCACCGCCGAGCGGGTGCCGGTCGGCGGCGAGGCCATCGACCACGCGGTCGTCCAGCACCTGCGCCACGCGCACGAGCTGATGCTGCCGAGCCAGGCGGTACGCCCGCTCCAGCTGGCCCTGCACGGCAACGGCATCACCCCGGACGGGCCGGCCTCCACCCTGATCCACGGCCGCGACGTGGCCACCGGCCTGGCCCGCTCCGTCCACGTGGACACGGCGGCGGTGCGCGACGCCATCCACACCCCGCTGACCGCCGTGCTCGACGGCATCGGCAAGGTGCTGCGGGACTGCCCGCCGGACCTGGTCGCCGACCTCACGGACACGGGGATCATGATGGTGGGAGGCAGCGCCCTGCTGCCGGGGCTGGACCAGATGCTGCGCGACGCGACCGGAATGCCCGTGCACATCGCGGAACGGCCCGACGTGTGCGCCGTGCTGGGCCTCGGCGCGATGCTGGAAGGGAAGATCGCCCCGATGGTTCTGAACCCACTGGCCGGATGACGGCGCCGGACCCGGCGTCCGGCCCGGCGTCCGAGGCGTCCGACCCGGCATCCGACGCGGCATCCGACCCGGCCTCCGACCCGGCGGAGCGGTACCCGCGGCCCCGGCTGCCGGTGCTGCTGGAGGCGGTGCTCGGCGTCGGCTCGGAGCTTGAGCTGCGCACCACCCTCCAGCAGATCGTCGACTCGGCGACCGAGCTGTGCGCGGCGCGGTACGGCGCGCTCGGGGTCATCGACCCCGAGCGCGTCCGGCTGACCGAGCTGTTCACCAGCGGGCTCAGCGACGAGGAGCGGGCCCGCATCCCCCGCCTGCCCGACGCCCGCTCGGGCCTGCCGGGCACACTGATCCGCGACCCGCGTCCACTGCTGGTCGACGAGATCGCCGACGACCCCCGGTCGGCGGGCCTCCCGCCCGGCCACCCGGAGATGCACACCTTCCTCGGGGTGCCGGTCCACGTGCACACCGAGGTGTTCGGCAACCTCTACCTCGCCGAGAAGCGGGGCGGCGGCCCCTTCACCGACGAGGACCTGGCGCTGCTGCGGGTGCTGGCCGCGCAGGCGGGGATAGCGATCGGCAACGCCCGGCTGTACGAGACGGCCCGCCGCCGGGAGCGCTGGATCGAGGGCGCGGCCGCCGTCACCACGACCCTGCTGACCGGTCAGCCGGCGGCGGACGCGCTGATGTGCGTGGCGGAGCGGGCCCGGCTGCTGGCGGACGCCGCCGCCGGGGTGGTGCTCCAGCCGACGCCCGAGGGCGGGATGGAGATCGTCGCCGCCTCGACGCAGGACGACCCCGGCGATCTGGTGGGGACCGCCATCGCGCCGGGCAGCGCCGTACTGGAGCAGCTGCTCACCGGGGAGCCGGTGTTCGTCGAGGACTCGGCGACCGACCCGCGGATGACGACGCACGTGCGCGAGCGGTTCGGGCCGAGCATGATGCTGCCGCTGCAGAGCGGGGGGCAGCTGATCGGCACGCTGGCGCTGCCGCGCCACCGGGGCGGGAAGCCGTACGACGCGGTGGACCGGCTGCTGGCCTCGCAGTTCGCCTCCCAGGCCGCGCTGGCGCTCGTCCTGGCGGACGCGCAGCACGACCGCGAGCAGCTCGCCGTCTACGAGGACCGCGACCGGATCGCCCGTGACCTGCACGATCTGGTCGTCCAGCGGCTGTTCGCGACGGAGATGATGCTGGAGAGCACCCGCCGGCGTGCGGCGGTGGCGCCGTCCGGGGACGGCGTGGGCGACGAGCTGGGGCGGGCCGTCGACGAGCTCGACTCCACGATCCAGGAGGTACGGACGGCCATCTTCGCGCTTCAGCAGCCGCCGACCGACGCGCCGACGACGTTCCGGGGGCGGGTGCTGCGGGAGACGGCGGGCGCGAGCGTACCGCTGGGCTTCCAGCCGTCGGTGCACTTCGCGGGCGCGGTGGACGCGCTGGTCACGGACGCCGTGGCGGACCGGCTGCTGGCCGCCCTGCGCGGCGCACTCGCGGCGGCGCACCGGCGGCCGCAGGTCACGGCGATCGAGGTGGTCGTGGACGCGGACCGCTCCCGGGTGCGGCTGACGGTGACGGACGACGGACGCACGGCGGCGGGGACACGGGGGACGACGCTGGAGTGGGAGTCCGCGCTCTAGTGCCGTGGCCGGACGGTCCTAGGGGACCGGGCCGGCGGCGCGCAGGGCGATCCGGGTGTTCGACTGGGCGACGCCGGCCTCCCGTTTGAGCCGGCGCAGCAGGTCGTCGAGGGCGGCGGGATCGGCGGCGCGGGCTCGTACGAGGTAGTCGTGCGCGCCGGTGACGTGGACGACCTCGGCGATCCCGGGCAGCTCGGTGACGCGCCGCTCGAACTCCTCGTTGGTCGTGTCCAGGCGCAGCGTGACGTCGATGAAGACGACCAGGCCGCCGCGGGTGTCGGCGGCGGGGTCGACGACGGTGGTGAAGGCGCGGATCACCCCGTCGCGCCGCATCCGGCGCACCCGGTCGGCGGCGGCGTTGGCGCTGAGGCCGACACGGGCGCCGAGGTCGCGGTACGAGATCCGCGCATCCTGCTGCAAGAGGCCGAGGATGTCCCTGTCGAGGCGGTCCATACCGCGATTGTCGCAGCGCCGGCCGATATCGGCGCGCCCTTCGCACCCACGCCCGGGGACCCTCCCCCCATGACAGAACTCCTGACTCCGGCCCTGTCGGGCGCCGCGGCCGGCCTGGGCGTGGCGATGCCCATGGGCGCGATGAGCGTGCTCCTGATCCAGGAGGCGATCCGCTCGCGCCGCGCGGCGGTCGCCGCCGCGGCGGGCATCGCGGCGGTCGACCTCGGCTACGCCGCCCTGGCCACCGCGCTGGGCCCGTGGGTCGCCTCCCACGTCACCCCGGTCGAGGCGTGGATCCGCCTGCTGTCCGCCGCGATCCTGCTGGCCCTCGCCGGCCACGGCCTGTGGACCCACCGCGGCAGCGCCCGTCCCGTGGCCGGTCGCCCCGGCGCCGGGGCGGGAGCGGTGGGAAGCACGGCGGGGGAAGCAACGGGGACGAGGACGGACGGCACGGGGGCGCACGGCACGAGGGCGCACGGCACGAGGGCGGACGACACGAGGGCGGGCGACACGGGCGCGGACGGCACGAGGGCGGACGACGCGAGGGCCGTGCGGACGTTCGGGCGGTACGCCGCGCTCACCGCCGTGAATCCCACCACCGCCCTCTACTTCGCCGCCCTCACCACCGCCCAGGGTGCGGCCCTCGGCGGGGGCGGTGCGGCTGGGGCGTTCCTCGGCGGGGTGCTGTTCGCGAGCCTCGCCTGGCAGCAACTCCTCGTCGCCGTCGGCTCCTTCGCCGGCCACCGGATCTCCGCCACCACCCGCGCCTGGACGTTCCGGCTCGGCTACGGTCTGGTCGCCGCGTATGCCGTAAAGATCGCCATCCCCCTCCCCTGACCACATAGGCTGAAGCCGTGACCCGCCTCTCGGCCCGCGCGGCCATCGCCTCCGTCGCCGACCCCGGCAGCTTCCGCGAACTCCCCGTGCCGCCCCGCGCGTCCGCCCCCGACGGGCCGCTCGCCTGGGCCGGCTACGACGACTCCCGCGCCCGGGCGACCGCACGCACCGGCGAGGAGGAGTCCGTCGTCACCGGCACCGCCGGAGTCGGCGGCCGCGAAACCGTGCTGGTCTCCTTCGAGTTCGGCTTCCTCGGCGGCTCCCTCGGCGAGCGCACCGGCGACCGGCTGGAAGCGGCGTACAGCCACGCCCGCGCCCACCGGCTGCCCCTCGTCTCGCTCATCGCCACCGGCGGCTCCCGGATGCAGGAGGGCATGCTCGCGCTGACACAACTCCAGCGCGTGGCCCGCCAGTCCGCCCTGACGCGCGCCGCCGGGCTGCCCCAGATCGCCGTGCTCCGCGACCCCACCACCGGCGGCGGCTGGGCCACCCTCGGCGCGGGCGCGGACGTGGTCCTCGCCCTGCCGGGCGCGCAGGTCGGCTTCGCCGGCTCCCGGGTACGGCCCGCCGACGCGGACCCGGCGGCGTACACCGCCGAGGGACAGTTCGCCGCCGGGCACGTGGACGCCGTCGTCCCGCCCGACGCCCTGCCGGCCACCCTGGGTACCTGGCTGCACCTGCTGGCCGTGCCGGCGGACGGGCCCGCCGACCCCCCGGCCGCGCTGGGCGGCGTACCGGACGGCCCGCCGGCGACCGGCTGGGACGCCGTACGCCAGGCGCGCCACCCGGCGCGGCCGCGGGCCGGGGCGTACCTGGACGCGTACTTCGAGCAGCGGCTGCCGCTCCACGGCGACCGGGCCGGCGGGACCGATCCCGGCATGCTGTGCGGGTTCGGGCTGCGCGCCGGGCGCAGCATCGCGTACGCCGCCCAGTGCGGGACCGCGACCCGCCCCGCCGGCTACCGCACCGCCGCCCGGCTGATCCGGCTCGCGGACCGGCTGGGCATACCGGTGCTGACGCTCGTCGACACCCCGGGCGCGGCCAACGACGCGGCCGCCGAGCGGGCGGGGGCCGGCGCGGCGATCGCGGACACCTTCGCGGCGGTGGCGGCGGCCACCGTGCCCGTGACCACGCTGGTCATCGGCGAGGGCGGTTCGGGCGGCGCGCTGGCGCTGGCCGCGCCGGGCAACACGTGGGTCACCCCCGACAGCTACTTCTCCGTGATCGCGCCCGAGCTGGCGGCCGCGATCCTCAAGCGCGAGCCGCGGGACGCCCCGGCCACCGCCGACCAGTTGCGGCTGCGCCCCCAGGACCTCGTCGGCCTGGGCGTGGCCCGCGGCGTCGTTCCCCGGGCGGGGACGGCGACGACGTGAGCGGTCCGCGCAGAACCAGTGCACGCGGAAGCGGTCCCTTCGCCTTCCGGTAGGTACCGCCGGGAACCACCCGGCGGCGCTGACCGGAAGGCACACCGACCTTGTCACGCACCGCACACCACATCCGTTCCCGCCGGGCGCCGGCGCGCGGCTGGTTCGACCTGCCCGCGGCGGAACACCGGCCCGGGCTGCCCCTGCACGAGCTCACCCTGCGCGACCTGCGCCACAGCGCCCGCTGCCGGGCCACCGCCGCGTCGGCGGGCCACCGGCCCCGGCCGGCACGCGTCACGCGCCGCGTCGCGATCCGCTCCCTGGCCCGCTTCACGTGCGACCCCTCCGTGGCCCGCTGGGCCGCCGAGGGCGAGGGCCGGGCCCGCCGCCGGGTCCGGGACGACCTGCGCCGGGTGCTGCGTACGGCGCACCCCCGGCCCGGCGTACCGGCGGCCGCGGCGGTGGCGTACGCGGACATCGCCCCGTACCGCCACCGCCGGACCGCTCTCTGGCAGGCGTAGCCGACGGGGCCTGTCCGGCAGTGCGTCACGGGAGGGCGCGGCCGGCGCCACGGCCGGGACCCGGCCCCTTCGCGAACGGACACCCGTCCCGCGTACGGCGGCCACCACTCACCCGCCCTCGCGCGGCTCGCTCCCCCGCGCGGCTCACGCCGGCGCCGGGCTCAGGCCTGCGGCGAGCGGGCGTCGTACCGCGCGAAGGCGGGCCAGCGCACGGCCAGCAGCGCGAGCGCGGCCACGCAGGCCAGTCCGCCGCCCGTGATCGCGACGGCCGGTGAGGTGAGGTCGGCCGCGGTCCCGGCGAGGAAGTCGCCGAGCCGGGGGCCACCGGCGACGACCACGATGAACACGCCCTGGAGCCGGCCGCGCATCTCGTCGGGGGTGGCCGCCTGGAGCATGGTGGTGCGGAACACCATCGAGACGGTGTCCGACCAGCCGGCGAGGGCGAGGAAGAACAGGCCGAGCCAGAGGTTGCGGGTGAGCCCGAACACGGCGACGGCCAGCCCCCACGCCGCCACCGACAGCAGGATCGCCAGCCCGTGCCGGCGGATCCGGCCCTGCCAGCCGGAGAACAGCCCGCCCAGCAGCGCCCCGACGGCCGGGGCGGCCACCAGCAGCCCCACCGTCCTGGCGTCACCGCCGTACCAGAGCACGGCGATCGCCGGGAACAGCGCCCTGGGGTGGGCCAGCACCATCGCGCACATGTCGGAGAAGAAGGTCATGCGGACGTTGGGCCGGGTGCCCAGGAACCGCAGCCCGTCCAGCACCGAGGCGCGCCCGCGCCTGCCCTCCGCGCGCTCGGGCCGCATCGACGGCAGCCGCCACATCGCGTACAGGGCGGCGGAGAAGGCGACCGCGTCGATGAGGTACGCCGCCTGGTAGCCCCACAGGCCCGCGATCAGACCGCCGAGCATCGGGCCGACGGTGGCGCCGGAGGTGGTGGTCAGGGAGGTGAGCGCGTTGGCGGCGGGCAGCTGCTCGGGCGGCAGCAGCCGGGGGATCATGGCCGAACGGGCGGGCGAGTTGAGGGCTCCGCAGACCGACTGGAGGGCGACCACCGCGTACAGGAACCAGACGCGGTGGTAGTCCAGCAGCGCGGCCGCGGCCAGCGCGACGGAGAGGACGGCGGCGCCCGCGGAGCTGTAGAGGCCGAGCTTGCGGCGGTCGACGGTGTCGGCGATGGCGCCGCCGTAGAGCCCGAAGACGACGAGCGGGACGAGGGAGAAGAGCCCCACGAGGCCGACGGCGAAGCTGGACCGGGTGATGTCGTAGACCTGGAGCGAGACCGCGAGGGCGGTCATCGCCTGCCCCATCCAGGAGATGGTGTTGCCGACCCACAGCCGCCGCTAGTCGGGCGACGTGCGCAGCGGGGTGAGGTCGGCGAACAACCGCCGCCGCACGTCCTGCCGGTCACCGGCGCCGACGGGTGCGCCCGCTCCGGCACCGACGGGTAACCCTGCTCCGGCACCGCGGCCGGCTGCCGTTCCTTCCGCGCCGTCTTCGGGTGGTGGCTGCGTCTGCTGCGAGGACATCGGGGTCACAGCGGATGGTAACCGGCCGAATCCGATACGCGAACACCCGTTCGCAATCCGGACGGCCCAACCGGATCCGCGCCGCACCAGGAACTCCCGCACCACCAGGTCCCCGGGGTCCGCGCGCCCGACTCACCCGGCCGCTAACTCGCCACATCCACAGGAGATTTGACCGAATCGACGTGCGCTTCTCGCCTCTTGTTCAGCTCATGATGAAACGACTCGTATGTCCAGGGAGGCGTAGTGATCGAACCTGGCAAAGGCACCGCGAGCAACAATCTGCGCACGCTCGGAACCCTGGGCCGGACCGGGACGGTACCTCTCACCCTCGGCGTCGAAGAGGAGTTCCTGCTCGTCGACGCGCGCACCTACAAGGTCGTCCCGGCCGCCCCGCTCGTCCTGGCCACCGCGGAGGGCCAGCCGCACCAGCTGCACGCCGAGGGCACCCGCTACCAGGTGGAGATCTCCACTCCGGTCGCCGCCTCCTCGACGGGCCTGCGCGCGGAGCTCGCCGCGCTGCGGCGCACCCTCGCCCAGGCCGCCCGCGCACACGGCTGCCGGCTGCTGGCCAGCCCCTCGCCCGTCGTGGCGGTGGAGGGCCCGCTGCACCTGACGGACGACGAGCCGCGCCAGCGCGAGCAGCACCGGCGCTTCGGCGCGCTCACCGACACGCTCGTCAGCTGCGGGCGGCACGTGCACGTCGGCACCCTCGACGTGGACACGGCGGTGGCCGTGTCCAACCGGGTCAGGCCCTGGCTGCCCACGCTGATCGCGCTGGCGGCCAACTCGCCCTTCTGGAACGGCCGTGACACCGGCCATGCCAGCTGGCGCGCGATGGCCTGGTCGTCATGGCCCTCGGCCGGCCTCCCGCCGCATTTCGGCTCCACCGCCCACTACCGGCGCTCGGTGCAGATCCTGCTCGGCTCGGGGGCCGCGCTGGACACCAAGATGGTCTACTGGGACCTCCGCCCGTCCGGGCGCTGGCCCACGCTGGAGTTCCGGGCCCCGGACATGTCGGCGGACATCGACACCGCCGTCCTGCAGGCCGAGCTGGTCCGCGCCCTGGTGGCCACCGCCCTGCGGGAGCTGGCCGACCACCGCCCGGACCCGGCCGTACGGGACGACGTACTGCGCCTGGCGCGCTGGCGGGCGGCCCACGACGGCCTGGAGGGCTTCGGCCTGGACCCGTTCACCGGCGCCGAACTCCCGGCGGCCGACCTCGCCGAGGCCCTGCTGGACCTGGTGGCCCCGGAACTGGCGGCCTCCGGCGACCTGGACCACGCGGCGCGGACCCTGTCCTCCCTGCTCCGCGACGGCTCCGGCGCCCACCGCCAACGCGCGGCGTACGCCCGCCGCCAGGACCTGGGCGACGTACTGCGCCACCTGGCGGACGAGACCGAGAGGTCGTGACGCGCTGCGACACGGAACGCAGAAGCCGCAGGTGCGATCGTTCCCGCGCCTGCGGCCCACCGCGCGCAAGCAAGTTACCCGGACGGGCTCAGTCGACCCCGCGCAAATCGATCCGGCTCCGCCGGGGGCCGTTAGGCGTTCGCCACACCGCTCCCTCCGGCTCCCACGCTCCTATCGCACACGCTGAGCCCCGGAGAACTCTGCCCGCCAGCTGCACCGAATCACTGCGCAGTTGCTATGGGTCCCCACGCCCCGGCCCCTGTTCACCCACTGCGGACAGTTACGTTGCGTAGTGCCGTGCCTCCGAGCATCGCGCCTCGGGCCCGAGCACCTACAGCTATCAGCGGCCGCGCATCCGGCCCTCACCAAGGCCGGCCGTCCGGAGGGAGCTCGTCCGTCTCCTGCTGTATACGGTGCAGGGCGGAGACCGCGAGATCACGGTAGAACTGTTCCTCAGCACTGCCCCTGGCGCATCCGTCGGCCAGCCCAGTCGCTTCGCGCGCTGCTCGACATCCTCGGGGTAGGGCTGTCCGGGTGTCCCGGAGCGCATTCCGCTGATGTTGGAGGCGCACAGAGCACTCCTCAACTTGTTCAGACTGGTGTCTCCGTGGCGGTCCGCGCCACTTGGGCAGCGGCGTACGAAACCAGCTCCCAGACGAGCGTCCGGGGGCTTTGGACAGAATCGCCGCAACGACCCTGATCGTCCCTGAGTCGCTGTCGTCGAAATACTCGTCGATCACGTCAGTGACCGGGGAGTCGCAGAGTCCGGCGACGAGCTCAAAGTGGTGGGCTCCCAGGTCGAGCCTGCGAGCGGATTCCGGGTCGGCGGCGATCCAGTCGCGGATTTGTCGCAGCAGGGCCGGGAAGTCGTCGTAATCGCGGAACGGCGGTGTCACATTCCCGTGAAAGGCTCTGCCCGGATGGCGCCCCCGTCTGCCGACCGGCGGAGTTCGTCCCCACCGATGACGTGCTTCTCGGTCGGGATGAGAACGGCACCCCCATCGTGCTCAACCTCGCCTACCCCGCCCACGCCCTCATCGCCGGCAACACCCGCTCCGGCAAGTCGATCACCGTCAACACCCTCCTCGCCTACGCATCCCTCACGCGGGACGTACGGCTGATCATGATCGACCCCGACCTCGGCGCGGTCGCGCCCTGGTGGCGTACCGCCTGCAAGGTCTCCGACGCCATCCACCCCGACGAGCCGACGAGATCCTGCGCTGGGTCCGCAAGGAGATGCAGCGCCGGGAGCTGCTGTTCTGGTCCGGTCGCACCGACCGCATCACCGAGTTCAGCCCCGAGCTGCCGCTGCTGCTCGGGGTGATCGACGAGGTGGCGAACTACACCCGCCACCGGGCCGCAAGGCCCGCGAACGCTTCGAGGCCGCGCTGCTGGCCATCGCCGGCCAGGGCGCCAAGTTCGGCATCCGGCTGTGGCTGCTCGCCCAGAAGCCCTCCGCCGACGTGCTCACCACCGCCGTAACGCACCAACCTGTCCGCCCGGATCTGCCACCGCGTCGACGGTATCGAGGACTTCCTGCTGCCGTCGACTACTGCCATCAAACACCAGCGAAGCCCCGCCAGATTACGCCTGACGGGGCTTCGATTCGCCAGCGGGAGCATCGAAGTCGTTTTGATGAATCCCGCGTTGCCACCTCAAGCGCGAAGTTGACGCCTGAAGCAGGCTGCACGCGGAGGACCAAGACGGCAAGGCGCCTTGAACCTTTTTCAGGTCCCCACTCGAATAGTCGGGTGGCACGTCGCCAATTCCTTCCACTTCGAGGACGTAAAACTCCGCCAGATCACCCGCCACCGCAAGGCAAGCCTCCGGAAAGAAATTGAATCTCGCACGATAAAAATCGCCCAACCGGTCAGCAGCGCTGGATGCTACCGTCAGCGCCGCGAGAGAAAATTGCCTTGTGGGAGATTTCCAGTCGAACGAGCGCAGACCCCGGACCACAAGCAGCGCAGATTTCCCACTTCAAACTGCAAGGAGGTGCGCAGTTCGAAGAGAAGAGCCGCCGTGGAGGTCAAGTGACACACCTGAGAGTCGAGCAACTGCGCCTCTTGCAGCACGTCCGCTTCTCGTAGGGGATCCACTTCAACCGAGCCGAGAAATTCCGGATACGACCCGGCATGGACGAGATCATTTATCGAGATCATGGGATCCGGATGTGATTGTAAGGGTCAGCCCTGCTGACCGCCTGTCCAGTTAGGGGGCTGACTGATTGACCTGCTCTGTTCATGTACACCACATAACCGTTGATACCGGTTGCCACGGGTATGGGCCGGGCTTACGACATTCCGGTCGGAACTAAGGGCCTCGATCCTCGGGTGGCGCAAGTTCACCTGAGGTTGGAAAAGGCTCACTGAAGCCCCGCCAGTCAAAGCCAGTGGGGCTTCAGATTCGAATTCGAAGACTGTTTGCGGCGAGCCCTGCTCCGAGGCCACGGACGCCGAACTTGTCGCACATGCCCCGAGAACACGCCCGCCCTCAGTTCGAGGCTGGGCGCTAGCAGTCGATCAGCGACCGTGCGACTTCATTGCCCGCTTCCGTATTGGCGATCCAGGCGCGGCTGCCTAGCTTGGGTTCCCAGGAAAGGCGCTCAAGGTCATCAAGTACCAACTGGACGACCTCGCCAGACTCCCCCGCCCAGGGCGAGAATCCCTCTTCGGCAAGTTCACCAATCTGGATCAGGTTATTTTCGAGCAAGAAATGCAGCAGCTCGGAAAAGAATTCCTTCCACGGGAGACCCTTCACTCCTTCCCGTGCTACCCAGATGAGCTGATCAATTGGAACCCAATCGTCCAGCCCTTCGATCAATACGTCAGCAAAAATATGCCTGTCGATCATGGCAAGTGAACCTTCAATGCTTTTCCACCGCTGCCAGGTTGGATATCTACCGTTGCTCCACCAGAAGCCGACGCTGATCTCCACTGAATCACGGTTCCATCTTCTGAGCTCGTAACAGGATCATGCCCGGGCCTTCTTGAGGCGTCTCCAGCAGATGAGGCTGCAGGCGAGGGAGACGAAGGCGTCGTGGAGTTCGGTGCGGCGTTCCCAGCGGACGGCGAGGCGTTTGAACGGGTGGAGCAGGGCGAAGGTCTGGTCGACGACGTAGCGGAGCTTGCCCATGCCCTGGATGTTCGGGGCGCCCCTGCGGGAGATAACCGGCAGCATCCGGCGCTTGCGCAGCTCGCGGCGGTGGGGTCACAGTCGTATCCCTTGTCGCCGAGCAAGGCTTCGGGACGCCGTCGCGGGCGGCCGGGGCGTCCGGCGACAGGCGGGATGCCGTCGACCAGGGCGAGGGTCTGGGTGACGTCGTTGACGTTGGCCGCGGTGGTGATGACCTTCAGCGGGGTGCCGCGTCCGTCGCAGATCAGGTAGTGCTTGCTGCCCGTCTTGCGCCGGTCGACCGGCGACGGCCCGGTGTCGGCTCCCCCTTTTTCGCGCGGACATGGGAACCGTCGACGCACGCTCTTGACCAGTCCAGTTCGCCGGCCGCGTTCAGCTCGGCGAGCAGGACCCGGTGCAGCCGGTCGAAGACGCCGGCCTTCTGCCAGCGGTCCAGTCGCCGCCAGCAGGTCTGTCCGGAGCCGAACCCGAGCTCCAGGGGCAACAGTTGCCAGGCGATGTCGTTGTGCAGCACATGCAGGATGCCCTGGAGGCACAGCCGGTCCGGCACCGGCCGTGGCACCGGCGACCGCCCGGGCCAGGGCGGCAGCAACGGCTCGACCAGCGCCCACAAGTCATCGTCCACGATCCACGGCCGGGTAGTCACACCCTCCCGAACGGCCGAATCGTCACACCGGTCACGGCCGACCAGGAACGTTCAACAAGATCGTGTTACGAGCTCTAAGCGCCGAATCGATCCAAAACATCCAAGTCACCTTCGAAGGAGACCACCACAATCCACGCTCGATCCTCTGCGAGGAAGTAGTGATGCTCCGGCACCTCAAGAAGTGCAGCCGTAACCGAATCGGCCTCACCACCAGTAAAACGCACACCATAGGGCGAAAGACCGTCTCCCACATGTTCGACTGCAGAGCCTGGCCTGATTCGTGCACAGATTTCCCTGGATGCACTCGCCGCGAGCAACTGCTCGTCGTCGATTCTCCAATGCTTATGCCTCCCACCCGCGCGACGCCAATCGATCTTCCCTCCCACAAAAGAGAAATGGAGCCCCAACCAATCGAATGCATCTGACGCACTTGTTTTCCTCAGGGCAGCTAGAGGCGGCACGGAAAATACCTCTTCTTCCCAATAATCACCAGACAAGCCATTCCCCTATCGACCACATCCGTGCAAACCCTGAAGCTTCGTCACGGTCGCCTCAGTGGCATTGAACTGGACGTGCGGACCCTTCTCCTTGCCTGCCCACACGTTAATGCGAGCCCCACTTCGATCATCGAATTCGATCCGGAACCCCGCCTTGCCGTTAGCCGTCTGCATGCCGACGGGCTTACCTTTGATCGTACCGAACTTACCCAGCGTCACTTTTTCAGCATTGAATCCGCGAGACCTCAGCCAATCCAGAGCCTGATTCCGCGCCTGGTTGAAGTCATCGGTGACAGGCTCGCCGCCATCATTGTGAACCAGGACCGGCGTCGCCCCTGCCAGCACATAGTACGTGTGCGAGCGGGGTCGCCGTCAGCTGCAACTTCGCTGGTCAGCCTCCGGTTTGACAGCCGTTCCACGTCCGTGCGTGTGCACTGAAGTCCGCAAGTGTTGCCGTCACTACTGCCGTCAGTGGTCTATACCGCCTGGGGAATTCCAGGAATTCCGAATGCGTGTCAAGCGGCTTTGTCGTGCGGGGTGAGGCTGATGGTCAGGTCGGCGCCGAGAGCCTGAGCCAGGCGGCGCAGGAGGGGAAGCGTGGGCACGGTCCCGCCGCCTTCGAAGCGGGAGATCTGCGGCTGCTTCATCCCGCACCGCTCGGCCAGCTCGGCCTGGGACAACCCGAGCTCGATACGCCGGTCGTGGACGAGTTGCCCGAGCTCGCGGGCGAGCGCGGAAGGCGGGTCCTGCATGGTTCCTCCCCGCCTCAGGCCGCTGGGGCGACGATGGTGACGGTGGGCTCGTCTCCGCCGGCGAGGTGCACATCCACCGTGAGGTCCAGTGCGCGGGCCAGGCGCATGATGACCGCGATGGGCGGCAGCTCGGTGGCCGTCTCGATGCCTTCGATGTCATCGACGTCGACGTGCATGCGCTCGGCGAGGTCGGCCTCACTCAGACCCAGCTGCTTACGCCGGTCGTAGACGGCCTTGCCCAACGTCATGGCGAGACCGGCCTCTTCGTAGACCCGGTCGTACTCGGGGTCGGCGTCCAGGTGCTCGCCCAGCAGCTGGCGGTGGCGACGGGTCCTCCATTCGCAGTGGTTCATCGGTTCTCCTTGAGGTTGCGGCTGTAGAGATCGTGCTCGGCGGCGGCTTCATGCTCTGCCTCGCACAAGCGCTGTGCGGCGTGGGCGCGGTCCACTTCGGCCTGCTCGCGCAGCTTGGTCTTGCGGAGCACGGTGAGCAGCACGACACGTCGGCCGGGCGCCAGCCAGTAGGTGATCCGCTGATGGGCATCGCCGAGGCGGAAGCGCAGCTCGCGGAGCTTGCCGCCCAGATGGCGGGAGTGTGGTTCGTCGAGCGTGGTGGGCTGCTCGGCGAGCAGGTCGGCGATGCGTTCGGCCTGCTTGTAGTGATGGGCGGGAATGTTCTCCAGCCACAGCCGTACCTCCGGCTCGATCTCGATCGAGTGGCGCCCGCCGTCCATAGCGCCGATGATATATGGCACGGGGTGTGAGAGCGCGGCTTCGTAGTTCAGGTCGTGTGCCGTCGCCGCGATCTGCCACTCCGGCGTCGCACGCCCCAATAGCCCCCTCATCCTGCTGCGGCGGCGGTGCCGCAAACCAGCGGCAACGGCCGGAGCGGCGGCGGGTCGGCTTCTTCCGGCGGGGGCGGGCCCGAGCGGGAGAGGCAGCGTACAGCCGGGCTGATGCGTCGCCCAGTCTGGGGCGCGGGACCGGGTCGGGCGGGGTCGGTCTGCCACGGGCGGCCGGGAACTCACTCCCCGCCGGAGGCGCCCGTGGGGCGATGTCAACGTCACGCACCGCCGGTGATCACCACCGCGCCCCGCCGACCAAGCCCCCACTGGTCCGGCCCCCGCGTCCACCTTCGAGGCGCCCCGTTCCCCTGTGAGCCGATCACTTCGGCCTGCCCACGCCACCCCGCGCAGTACCGCTTCCGCGCTCCCGCCGAAAGGCCCCGTTCCGCATGCCCGCACAGCTCCAACTCCCGTACCCCCCAACCGCTCCCGCCGCCTCGCGCCCGTCGCCAGCCTTCACGACGCCGACCTGCCCGGCGAACGTCACCGCTTCGCGGCGGGGCGGTCGACGCTGGAGCACCGCGCCAGGCTCACCGCCAGGCTGGCGAAGCTCGCCGCCACCGGCCAACTCGCACCCCTCGCACGACAGATCAGCACGCTCGGCGGTTGCGCGCACCCGATCCGCCTCACCGGGCACCGAACCCGACTCGACAGCGCGACCGGCGAAGTCCTCGACCACTTCGACTCCGGCCGACTCCCGGCGGGCGAACTGCTGGTCCGCTGCGGCAACCGCCGCGCCACTCGCTGCCCCGCCTGCTCCGCCGTCTACCGCTACGACACCTACCAGCTCATCACCGCAGGACTTCGCGGCGGCAAGACCGTCCCCACCAGCGTCGCAGCCCACCCCCGCATCTTCGCCACCCTCACCGCACCCGGCTTCGGCCCCGTCCACAACCAGCCCGACACCGGCCGCTGCCACTGCGGCCACACCCACCCCGACAACGACCCGCTCCTCGGCACCCCACTCGACCCCGACCGCTACGACTACGCCAGCGCGGTCCTGTGGAACGCCCACGCCCCGGCCCTGTGGGCACGCTTCACCACCCACCTACGCCGCGAGATCGCCAAAGCCGCCGGACTCACCCAGCGCACCCTGCGGCACCACGCCACGCTCTCCTACGCCAAGGTCGCCGAGTACCAGAAACGGGGCCAGGTCCACTTCCACGCCGTCATCCGCCTCGACGGACCCACCGGTCCCGCCAGTACCCCGCCCGCCTGGGCCACCACCCAGCTCCTCGACCACGCCGTCCGCGCCGCCGCCACACGCACCCGCGTCCACCACGCAGGTCAGCCGCAGCCGTCCGCCGAAGACGCGCCCAGGCCCTGGGAGACCGGCCGGGGCGGGCCGTCGGTGTTCCGGTTCGGGCGGCAGATCGACGTCCGGCCGATCCGCAGCATGGACTTCACCGGCGACGGTCCGGTCACCGATCGGCACGTCGCCGCCTACATCGCCAAGTACGCCACCAAGGGCGCCGAGACCACCACCGGCACCCTCGACCGCCGCCTCCGCTTCCTCGCCGAGCTGCACAAGTACGACATCACCGACCACGCCCGCCGCATGATCCACAGCGCCTGGCACCTCGCCACCAAACGACGGCACGCCCACCTACGCCTGCGCCAATGGGCCCACATGCTCGGCTTCCGAGGCCACTTCTCCACCCGCACCCGCCACTACTCCACCACCCTCGCCCACCTCCGCGCCGAACGCACCGCCTGGCGAACCGGCCGACCTGAGCCTCAGACCCCAGCCAAGGGTGGGACGCAGACCGAACAGACGGACGGCACTCCGGTCAGTGACCGCGCCGGACACCCCACTGACCTGGCAGCCGGTCACCGACCCGGTCACGGTCATTCCACAGGTCACCGTCCCGGTCACCGCGACATCGCCGCACGGCCCGACGGCTCGGACACGACGCTGGTCATCTCCCACTGACAGTACGCCGGAACCGGCCTCCTGCCCGAACTCGAACACCTCGCCGACCTCCTGGCCGCGAAGCGGCGGACCCGACCCGAGCAACCGACCCGAACCCGACGCTCGAAGCGCTCCGGTGACCGCGCCGGTCACCCGGTGGGTCACTCCACCGATCGGCTGACCAGTGCTGTCCGGGCGGGGGCCGTCGCGTGACCGCCGGCACGGAACTGCTGACGGTTCCCCAGGTCATGGCCCGCCTCCAGCTCGGCCGTTCCGCCGTCTACGACTTGCTCCGCACCCGGCAGCTCGCCTCGATCACCCTCGGCCGCGCCCGCCGCATACCCGCCCACGCCCTGACCGACTTCATCCGCACCCGCCTCGACCAGGAAGCCGCCGCCTGATGACCACGTCCCGAGACACCCCCGCCTCCCGCCGCGTCCGCGCCAACGGCGACAGCACCGTCTACCAGCGCAAGGACGGCCGCTGGGAAGCCGCCGGATACGTCCTCGCCCCCGGCAACACCCGCAAGCGCATCCGCGTCTACGGCACCACCCGCAAGGACGCCCTGGCCAAGCTCACCGAGAAGATCGCCGCCAGCAACCGCGGCCTCCCCGTCCCGTCCGCGCAGGGCAGCGTGGCCGCGTACCTGACGTACTGGCTGGAGAACGTCGCCGTCCACCACCTCCGCGAGAACACCCACACCCGCTACACCGCCTGCGTCCACCGGTACCTGATCCCCGGCCTCGGCAAGAAGAAGCTCACCAAGCTCACTGCCAAGGATGTCCGCACCTGGCTCAACCAGCTCCGCACCACCTGCCAGTGCTGCGTGTGCGGCATCGACGCCAGGCGCGACCACCCCCACTGCTGCGCCGCCGGCCAGTGCTGCAACAAGCAGCTCTCCCCGCTGACGCTCACCTACATCCACTCTGTGCTCAAGTCCGCCCTGGAGCACGCCGTGCGCGAGGAAGAGATTCCCCGCAATGTCGCCCGCAACGTCCGCACCGGCACCCCACGGCCCCGACGTTTCGAACCCCTCACCGCCGACGAAGCCCGCCAGCTCCTTACCACCGCCCAGGGCCACCGGCTGCACGCGCTGTTCGAACTCGCCCTCCACACCGGACTCCGCAAGGGAGAACTCCTCGGTCTGCGCTGGGAAGACCTTGACCTCGGCGCGGGCACCGCCGCAATCCGCCGAACCTTGCAGCGCACCACCGCAGGCGGGCTCACCACGCTGCCCACCAAGACCCGGGCTTCCGAGCGCCGCATCGCCCTCCCCGCCCGCTGCCTCCAGTCGCTGAAGCTCCACCACGAACAGCAGCAGCGCGAGCGCGCGGCAGCAGGCATCGCGTGGCAGCGCAGCGGGCACGTGTTCACCACGGTGCAGGGCGGACCGATCGACCCGACAAACCTCACCCGCGCCTTCACCACGCTCCTCCGTAAGGCCGGCCTCCGCCGCATCCGCTTCCACGACCTCCGCCATTCGGCAGCGACCCTGCTCCTGGAACAGGGCGTCGAACTCGTCGTGATCAAGGAACTCCTCGGCCACGCTCACATCGGGGTCACCGCCACCGTCTACGCCCACGTAAGGCTCCGCCTCCAACGCGACGCCATCGACACCCTCAGTACCGCCCTGGACGGGCCTGCCAACGACGAGTCGCCCCACGACGACGGCGACGACCCGCCGCTGTGCGGAGCCACCGTCCACTGACGTTGCCGTCAACTACTGCCGTCAGACGCCTCTGTGGCCCCGCCGGGAGCTTCCCGGCGGGGCCACAAATTTGCTCTTGCGCACACCAGGAGGTGCGGTGTGGAGGTCAGGATTTCCGGCTACCGCCGAGCATCACTCCCCACTCCACACTGCAATCTCCCCTCCCGGCATGCAAGTCACTCGCTGCCCCTTCGGCCCGACAAGCCCCCACGCCTCATAATCGCCATCCGGCCGGACGGTCAGCTTCGAGCCGCTTTCAAATTCGATCACGAGATCCCCGGCGCTTCCCGCCTCGGCCTCGGTAATTACGTCACGGGCCAGCCGAACGAGATGGGGGGTCACAACATCCGGAGATTCTGGATCGAAAGACACATGATCCCCGGACGAGACCTGAAGAACCGCCTCGGTCTCGACGCGCAGCTCGTAATCCCCGCTAGTCAGGACTGTGAGAGCCGCATCAAAGCAGACACGGGTAACTGCTTGACCCTGAAGGTTCAGATTCACGCCTACCACCCCGCCGGAAGTGGATAAGTTCCATCAGGATTCATCGGGATATGCGTATCAGCTTTCGAGCCGGGTTTCCCGTTGAGTCCGATCGGCTGACCACTCTTGTTGTGGAAACGCACGTAGCCATTCGGGTACCTGCCGGTCGCATCCATCACACGAACCATGTCAGCATTTCCGGTCGACCCAGGCTTCTGCCACACAATTCCCTTTCCGTTATCAGCACCCCGCCCTACCCAATCGTCACCGACGCCAGCGGGACGCGGACCAAGATTGATGGCGGTAGGGCACGGTGTCGAATTGTGAACGAGTACCGGAGTCTGGCCCGCCAGCACATAGTACGTGTGGAGGTCGTCGATCGTGAGGTTATGAACCGTTGCCGGTAGGGTCCAGCGCTTGATTTCCGCAACCTGCACGTGCGTGCCGGTCTCGGTGAGTAGCTGGGTGCCGGGACGCAGGTCGGCTGCGTCGACCCACTCGTTGAGTTCGGGGACCCAGAAGGGATGGCCGTTGGTCGCTGTGACTGTGGCTGTTGCGGTGCCGGCGTCGCTGTCGAGGTCGATGGTGACGTCGATCAGGTCCTTCTCGCCCTGGCCGGTGATTGTCGCTGTTACGTCCTTGACGGCTGTTTCGCCGGTCTCGGGGTCGGTGGCTACGACATCGTCTCCGGGTTCCAGCTCTTCGATGGGCTTGGAGGTCCCGTCTGCCAGCAACACGTGCGTGCCCGGCACGAAGCTGTTGCAGGGGCGCACACTCTTGGGCCCCTTTGCGCCAGCCCCTGCGCGGGCGCCGACGCCGGCGGCGAAGGATTCTCCGAATGCCTGTGAGGTGGGTGCGTCGTAGATGGGGGAGTCGATCAGTTTGCCAGTAACCAGGGCGTCAGCCGGTCCGTAGCATTCGAGGAAGTCGCAGGGCCGGAGCTTGAGATATTCAAGCTCTTCCTCGGAGGCTCCGACGAGCCACATTTTCCAGGCGATCTGCTTGACGACGCTGCCGCTTGTCGGGTCGTAGTCGACATGCATCCGGGCGTATTCTGCCCCGTGGGTTTCCCTGGTGCGGAGGGGCTTGTTGCGCGTGGGGTGCAAGTCCCGTTCGATCGCGCGCTGGTATGAGTTCCGGGTGTCGGCGGCGATGTTGTTGCGACGGTTCTGGCGCCTGGTGGCGACTTCGACGACCTTTTCGGGAGCGGCCTCGAAGCCCGGGTCGTCGTTTCCGCCTTCGAAGTACTTCAGGCCGCTGGGGTCGGAGTTGTTGACGGGGTTGGCGTTGGCGTAGGTGTACCCGTTCATCTGGAGCGGGTCTGTGATGTCGAGGATCGGGTCGACGGAGATGAAGCGGCCGGTGGTGGGGTCGTATTCGCGGGCACCGATGTGGGTGAGGTCGGTGGAGGCGTCGGCGACGCCCACGCCGAGGTAGGTGCGGTTGCCCGACCAGGTGGTGGGTTCGGCGCCGCGAGGGTTGCCGTACGGGTCGAACTTGCGGCGGATGAGGGGCTGGCCGTCGGACTGCTCGACCGACGTGGTCGCCGTGTTGTGGTGGTCGGCGAGCTGGACGGTCAGTTTGTGGCCGGTGTTCTTGCCGAGGGTCTGGCGGACCGTGGTCGGGCCGCCCGGGCCGGCGTAGGAGCGGGTGGCGTCCAGGGGCTGGCCGGCCGTGTTGACGGTGACGGTGGTTTCACCGAGGTAGAGGGTGCGGGTGCTGCCGGTGTCCTCGATCAGGCGGTTGCCGGAGGAGTCGTACAGGTAGGTGGTGGTGTGGCTGAAGCTCCACTGCTGGTTGGCCTGGGCGTTGCAGGTCCACAGGCCCAGGTCGGTGCCGTCGGTGTCGTTCCACGCGGGGACGTCGACACACTGGTTGGTCGCCGGGTGGTGGAGGGACTTGTCGCCGGCGCGGTAGGTGAACTTCTGTTCCGGACCGCCGTTGCACGCGACCAGGCGAAGGGCGCCGTTCTGGTTGGTGACGCACTTGTCCCGGAAGCGGAGGGTGTCCTCGGTCAGGCGCCACTGCTGGGCCTTGGAGGCGTTGCAGGACACGAGCTGGATCGGCGTGCCGTCGGCGACCAGGCCGTTGTCGAGGTCGAGGCACTTGCCGGACAGGCCCTGGATGGGCACCGCGCCGATGCCGGGGCTCGTCGCGGAGGTGAGCCTGTTGCGGCGGTCCCACTCCAGGGTCTGTGTGTCGCCGCCGATGGTGCGCCCGGTGGTGTTGCCCGAGCTGTCGTAGGTATAGGTGGACTGGGAGGCGACCGTGGAGCCCGGCTTCCTGACGACGGAGTCGACCTTGGTCAGGGCGTGCGGCTTGGTCGTGATCGGCGGCTGGGTGCCACCGCTGGCGGTCACACCGTACGTGTAGGTGAACGTGTCGTTGTGGGCCTGGTCGGCCAGGTCGTGGTCGGTCAGCGTCTTGCGGTTGCCGATCGCGTCGAAGGTGTAGCTCTGCCAGTAGCCGTCGCCGTCCGGGCCGGGGGTGACGTCGGCCTCGACCGGGCCGGCGCACGTCTTGCCGGTCCAGGCCTGGGTGAGCTGGCCCATCGGGTCGTAGGTGTAGCACTGCCGGTCGACCCGCCCGCCCGGCTGGGTGTCGGTGACCGCCGTGATACTGCCGGCCGTGTTGTAGGTGTAGGAGAGTGCGCTGATCCGGGTGTCCGGGCTGGCCGTCTCCCGGTCGGTGATGGATTGAGTGAGACGGCCGGTGTTCGGGTCGCGGAAGTTGCTGCTCCAGACGCGGTTCGGGGCCTTGCCCGAGGCTGTTTGCAGGACTTCTCCGAACGGGCTGTAGACCGTGTCCGCCGTGTACCAGGACAGGCCGGACAGGGTGGTCGGCATACCCTCGGCGTTGTAGCGGGTCACCAGCCGTTCGGCGGCGAGGCCGCCCGGGGTGCCCGGGAGCGTCGTCGACTGGACCTTGCCGGTGGGGGTGTAGGCGGTGCTGTAGGTGTAGGTGCCCGCCAGGCCCTTGGTTGCCGCCGTGTCCGGAATGGTGATCTTGGATCCGGTCGGGCGGTACTCGGTGTCATAGCCGGTGACCTCGGTCGTGATGGCCATGCCGTTGGTGTGGCGTGTCGAGGACGCGGGCTGGCCCTTGGCGCCCGGCAGGGTGTCGTAGGTCCAGGTGGCCGCCAGCGGGCCGTTCCAGTCGTTCTCGTGCTCGGACGTCTTGCGCCCGAGCTTGTCGTAATAGGTGAACGTCTTCTCGCCGGCCGCGTTCTCGGTCCAGACCTGCTGGTCGAGGTTGTTGTAGCCGATCGCGGCCGTGCCCATGTCCGGGTCGCTGGAGCCGGTCTTGCGGCCCCGGGCGTCGTAGCTGTACGTCCAGTTGTTGCCGGCCGTGTCGGTGACCTTGGTCAGCTTGCCGCGGAGGTCGTACGCGTACGTGGTGTCGTTCCACGTGGTGAGGTCGGTCGCCGTGGCGTGCTGGATGAGGGTGGTACGGCCCGCCGCGTCGGTCCAGGTCTTGGCGGCGCGGCTGCCCGGGAGCGGGTTCGAGCCCGCCGGTGAGACGGCCGAGCGGGTCAGGGTCCAGTCGCCCTCGTACTGGGTGATGCTGGAGTGCTGGGGCGTGCCCGCGTGGAGGGTGGTCACGCGTGTGGGGCGGCCCAGGCCGTCGTAGGCGGCCTTGGTGGAGTTGGGGACGACGGTCAGCGGGACGAAGGGCTTGTTCTCCGGCTCGCCCTCTGCGAGGTAGTTGTTGCGGGTTTCTCGGACGGTGCCGTTGGCGCTGTAGAGGGTGTCGGTGATCAGGCGGCCGCCGCCCAGGGCTTCCTTCTGGGTCTGGAACGGGCGGAGCAGGCCGTCGTAGATCGCGACCGAGTCCTGGTAGGTGCCGTTGTCCCGCAGGACGCCGGTGGTGACTACTGGCGGCTGGTGCTCGGAGATCTGGTAGCTGAAGGTGTAGGCGGGCTTGTCGGTGGCCGGCTTCTGGGACGGTGTCCAGGCCGCAGTGGCACGGCCGAAGTGGTCATAGCCCGTGCTCGCCTTGCGGCCGTTGGCGTCCGTGACTTCGAGGACGGTGCCGCGGCCCGGGTCGCTTTTGGTCGTTGCCGTGTGCCCGAGCGGGTTGGTCACCGTGGTGGCGAATGCGGGGCCGGTGGCCGGGCTGAAGGCGGTAGCTGTGGTGTTGCCCGCCGCGTCGTGAACCTTGGTGGAACGGCCCAGCTCGTCGTACTCGATCCGGGTGGTCGTGACCCAGCCGGTGCCGGCCGCGTCGTTGGTGTCAATCTGGTACGGCAGCCCCTTCACCGGCGCGACGCCGAAGGCGTTGGGCGCGTCGAAGGAGGTGCGGGTGTTGGAGATCAGCGGGGCACCGGACGTGGCCTGGGTGCAGTCGCCGGCCGTGGTGGTGACCTGCTGGGCAAGGCCGATGATGTGCTTGTCCGTGTTGTGGACGTACTGGGTGAGGGCGCAGACCTGGTCCGCGACGGTCCACCCGCCGGTCCCGTTGGGAGTATGGGTCTCGACTTGGGCCGACTTCGGCAGGGCGTAGGTCTCGTCGAAGGCGGTGAGGGACCGGACGATGCGGGTGCCGCCGCCGCTGACTGTCTGGATCTTGTCCGTGCGGGCGGTGCCGCTGGGGTACGCCTCCAGCGCGGTGGTGCCGTCGCGGGGCCGGGAGGCCGTCTTCTTGCTCTCCCAGGGCCAGCTCAGCTCGCGTGCGACGACGCTGCCGCCCGCCTTGGTGTAGGTGATCGTTTCTGCGACCCTGCCCTGGTACTGGGGCAGGTCCTTGCCGAGGGTTTCGGTGCCGGTGGAGTCCTTGACGGTGATCTCAGCGCGTCCGGCGTCCCCCGACATGCCGCGGAAGTAGCGGGTGCGGGTCTGGGACTCCTCGGTGGCTTCGGGCGTGCCCGTGTTGGCGGTGACGCCCTTGTTCACCAGGACGGATTCGTAGCCGCGCCACTGGTTGTACGTACGGAGCTCGGGCTTGGTGAACTCGTCGGTGTCCTTGGCCCAGGCGGGCTTGCCCTCGTACGTGTAGGTGGTCGTGACGTCGGGCTG
The DNA here is from genome assembly GCF_044748145.1 of Streptomyces sp. NPDC090022. Classification (NCBI taxonomy): domain Bacteria; kingdom Bacillati; phylum Actinomycetota; class Actinomycetes; order Kitasatosporales; family Streptomycetaceae; genus Streptomyces; species Streptomyces sp. NPDC090022. Next base: position 236,904 of record NZ_JBIVFN010000005.1, on the reverse strand, counting down.
GCGTGCGACGCGGTCCTTCTCCGTGACCTTGTCGACGACGTACTTGTTGAACCACTCGATCGGCGGTGTCTGCACGTCCCCGTCAGGGGACCAGCGGACGGGGTAGCAGCGGGTGCCGTTCTCCTCCGGCTTGGTGGTGATGGTGCCGACGGCGCAGGGCGCGGAGTAGGTGACGGCGATTTCGCCGCCGGTCTCGGTGCGGATGGTCTCCACGCGCAGACGGTCGAAGTCGGGGATGGGGTCGGCCTTGGCGTCGAGACCCTTGGCCACGCGGTTGGGCATGTCCTTCGCGTTGGCCTCAAAGATCACCGGCGGAAGAGAGGTACCGAGCTGCTGGCCCGCCGCGTCGAGCGTGGTTCCGTAACCGGTGCGGATGATCGAGTCCAGCCACAGCGGCGGGTGGGAATCGGTGCGCTGCGTGGGGAAGGACTGCTTCAACGTCCACTGGTCGACCTTGGACAGGCCGGTGGAGCCTTCGGTGCGCTGGGCGTACGTCGTGACCGTCTCCAGGCGCTTGCGCGTCCAGAAGGTCGGCGCGCCCTTGTCGCACTCCTTCACGTCTGCCTTGCAGTGCAGCGTGGCGGGGGTGTCCCACCAGGGCTGCTTCTTCAGGAACTGGTTCGCCTCGAAATCGGCCTCCGCGCAGCCCGTGGTCGCCGTCGGGAAGCAGCGCTCCTTTACGGCGAACTCCACCTTGGCTGCCGGAGCCCCGTTCAGGTTGCCGGCGCGCAGGCCGTAGCTGACACCGGTGGGGTAGCCGCCGCGGACGTAGGGGACCTTCTCCGTGGTCTTGCCGTTCTTGGCGTAGTGATTGGTCTCCTTGCTCCAGTCGACGACCATGGCGTTGCCGTTGACGTCCTCGACGTAGTCGAGGTTCCACCGCCAGCCCTGGGTGCAGGAGGAGGCGGCGTAGGCGGACTGGTGGCAGGGCTCACCGGGGTGGTTGCCGAAGACGGGCACGGTGAAGACCGAGTTGGTCACCGGGCGGCTGCCGCCGCCGTCCACGTCGTGGAGTCCGAAGTGGTAGCGGGTGCCGTCCCGGGTGGTGACGACCCAGTACTCGCCGTCCTTCGCACCGTTGCCCAGCGCGGCGTCCGTCTTGCGCTCGATGCGGGACCCGTCGTCGGAAGCCGGCACCCACCGGCCGGTCGCGGCATCGCGCACCAGCTCGGTGGTGCTGCCGCCCAGCGACATCACCACGTTGTCACCGGCCCAGCACAGGTCACCCTTCTTCTTGTCCGTGTCGTTGTCGTTGTTCGGCGCGCCCGGCGTCGCCTTGCGGTCTTCCGAGCAGGAGCGGTAGCGCCGCTCGATGTAGCCGGGCTCGTAGTCCCAGCCGTCGCCGATCCAAGACGCCTGGCTGTTGGCGACGGAAGTCTTGCCGTCGACGGCCTGCGAGGAATACGAGAAGGCGATCTTGGGGGACGGGCCGTTCGGCGGAGCGGGGAGCGTCAGCGGGTAGCTCCACGAAAATCCGCCACCGCTGCCGCCGGCCGTCCAGCTGCCGGAAGGCGCCAGCGACGTGGCCTTGTACGTACCGCCCGGGCCGGCGCCGGAGTCTTCCGCGGTCACCACGGAGGTGGTGCCGCCGACCGCCATGGTCCGCAGGCCCTGCCCCGGGGCCGTGGCCGGGTCGACCGTGGCGTGGACAGCGTGGCCCTCGTTGACGGTGGGGATGTCCTTGGCCACCGCGCACTCGGGGAGGTCCGGGGTGGTCAGGAAGCACTCGGGACGCTGCTTCAGCTGCAGGCGCGATGCCCATTCCGTGCCGTAGAGGTCCTCGAACTTGCTGTAGTCCAGGTGCACCTCCACCGGCGTCGAGGCACCCTCCGGCGGCGTGACCTTGATGATCGCGCCGTCGACGCCGACCGCCTCCGTGGTGGCCCGCGACTCGACGGCCACCGACCACGTACCCGAAGGGTCCGGCGGCGTCGGGTTCTCCGCAGTCGCGGCGGCCTTGCCGAGACTGACCGGAAGAGACCCCGCCTGGACCAGCTGGTCACCGCTCAGCGCGACGCTCGCGGAACCGGCCGGTGGCGGTATCTCCTCCTTCGCCGTGTACGGCGCGGGCTCCGTGGGGGCTCCGCCGCTCCAGTCCTCCAGCTGTGCCGCTGCCGCCTTGTCCAGCTCGACCTTCGCGTCCTTCTGAAGTGCGGGCAGCTGGATGCTGTTGCGGCCGCCGGGCGGTGCGGCCCAGGCCTGGGCGGGCAGCAGAGTCGCCATCAGCACGGCTGACAACGTGACTCCGGTACGCCGGGCCAGGCGTGTACGCGCCACCCGTTCTTTCCCATTTCTGGGCAGGCGGAAATGATGCGCCGGGAACGGCGGCATGTGGACCCCCCACGCTCTGCCGTCGTCGCATCCAAGGCAGACCGACGGCAGGGAACTGACAAATTGCCAGCTGATTCTGTGGCCAACTCGACCAGAAAATCCATAGGCGACCAAGCAATGTGGCTTTGATCACTTCGCTCGAATAAATGCAGGATAAATAGGTCGGAGGCAGTCATTCCGCTTGTCCGTGCACGGTCAATATGCGTGACCTGCGGCAAGACATGGTTCATGCTCGCCTCGCACATTTATGCGCGGAGGCGAGTGGGGAGAACTCGTCTTTGTTCCGGCCACTGCCGCCGGTCTACCGCTAGTACCGAGGGCGCGGTGTCGTACCGCCCGAGGGGGGAGAAGAACTGCCATGACTGTCAGCGAGTCCACGGACGAAAGTCCGCCAATGACCGCCACGGAAAAGGCTGTTGCCGCACGGCCCTATCGCTCGCGCAAGCGGCGCCGCGTCATGGGTGCACTGGCCGCCCTGCTGGCCGTCGCCGTCGCAGTGCCCCTGGGCGTGCAGCTGGCTGACACCGGCGCGGAGCCGGACCCGAAGGCGCACGCGGGAGGCGGGGTCGGCATCGGCGCCGCCGAGGCCAAGAAGCGCGCGAAGGCGTCCGGCAAGGACGTCGAGGTCACCGCGGAGCGCAGCGCGAACACCACGGTCTGGGCGCTGCCGAACGGCCGGTTCAAGGCCCATGTATACAGCGGCGCCATCCGGGCCAAGGTGGGCGACCAGTGGAAGCCCATCGACACCGACCTGGCCAGAGTGGACGGCGGCTTCGCCCCCAAGGCCGTCAACGGCAAGATCGTCTTCAGCGCAGGCGGCAAGGCGTCAGCCGCCTCTGGCGCCGGATCCGGCGCCGGGACCAGCACCAACGGTCAGCGCGCCTCGCGTACGGTGACTCGGGTCAGTCTCGCGACGGACGCTCCCATTCCGCCGGCGTGGACCGAGCTTGTACGGCTCACCACCGACGGCCATGAGGTGTCGGTCAGCTGGCCCGGACCGCTTCCCGAGCCCGTCGTCGCCGGGCCCCGGGCGCTGTACGAGAACGTCCGCCCCGGCATCGACCTGCTGATGACCGCGCAGGACGGCGGTTACTCCCACCTGCTGATCGTCAAGGACAAGAAGGCGGCGGAGGACCCCCTCCTGGGACAGCTGAACTACCGCCTGGGCTCATCCGACCTGACCTTCCACCTCGATGGCGCCTCGCATGCCCTCAGTGCCCGCGACAGCGCGGGTACGGAGGTGGTCGGCGCCCCGACTCCGCTGATGTGGGACTCCGCCGCCAAGAGGGGCCCGGCCACCGGCGAGCAGCCGACCGCCCCGCTCCCGGGCGCCGACATACACCCCACCCTCGCCCTTCCCGGCCTCGCCGGAGCGGAAGGCGCGCACATGGCGGCGGCCACCGCCACGCTGGCCGCCGACAACCTCCTCACGGTGACACCGAACAACGGCCTGCTGAGCGGTGCCGACACCGTGTACCCCGTCTTCATCGACCCGTCCTTCAAGAGCCGCAAGCACAGCTGGACGCTGCTCTACAAGAACGAGCCGTCCTCCAGCTTCTTCAACGGGCAGAACTACAACGGCGCCAGCGGCACCTCCGAAGCCCGGGTCGGCTACGAGACCCAGACCTACGGCACCGCCCGGTCCGTCTTCAATTTCGACTTCGACAGCAAGCTCCACGGAATAACCGCCCATTCGGCGACCCTCAGAGGCCTGGAAACCCATTCCTGGAGCTGCACCCCCAGCGGTCTGGACATCTACCAGACGCCCTATGTCGACAGCTCAAGTTCCTGGAGCAACACCAACAACAGTTCGTTCTGGAGCAATTGGGTGACGAGCACCTCTGTGGCGCACGGCAACGAACCCAAGGGATGCCCCGACAACTGGGTCGCAGTAGACGTGAAAAAGGCCGTCGACAAGGGCGCCGCGCAGGGCTGGGGAGCCATCACCTTCGGGCTGCGGGCACAGAACGAAGGGGATACGAACTCGTGGAAGAAGTTCCTCGCCAACGGTGAGAACGCCCCCTACATCGAGATCGAATTCAACCGGCCTCCGGACACCCCGGTCCGGGCCAACATGACCAGCTTCCCCGGCGGCACCTGCGTCACCGACGCCCCGTACCCGCTCATCGGCAAGACCGACCTGCAGTTCCAGGCCAAGAGCGCCGACCAGGACGGCAACCTCAAGCGGCTGGCCATCAAGGTCTGGGAAGCCGGCAACGGCGCCAACGTCGCCTACTACAGCGATCAGCTGGAGACGAACTCCGACGGCGTCGCAACCACCCCCGCGATCGGCTGGAGCACCTTCCAGGCGGGCAAGACCTACGCCTGGGCCGCCTGGGCGATCGACGGCGAAGAACAGTGGTCGGCCGGCGGGCCGGCCGACGGGCCCGGCGGGGTGGGCAAGTGGTGCGCCTTCACCGTCGACCACACCGCACCCAGCACCCCGCTGGTGAAGTCCGAGGACTTCCCCGCCCCCGGCCCCGACGGCGCCGAATGGAGCAAGAACACCCTCGGCCCGGGCAAGGCCACCATCTCCGCCAACGGCTACAAGGTGGAGGACATCAAGGAGTTCCAGTGGAGCCTGAACCAGCCCGGTTACGGGATGAAGGCCACCCCGGACGCCGCCGGCAACGCCGTCATCGACGTCACCCCCGGCCAGGCAGGCCCGAACGTCCTGTACGCGCGTACGGTCAGCAAGGCCGGCAACGTCTCCACACACACGGCCTACCTCTTCTACGTACGCCCCAAGGCAGGCCTCGACGGGACCGGCGACGTCACCGGCGACCAGCTCGCCGACGTCCTCGCCATCGACAAGGACGGCAACCTGCGGGTCTACCCGGGCGACACCATCGGCGACATCGACGCCTGGATGCCCGCCGCCACCGACGCCGGCGCCCCCGCACCGGCCGGATACTGGAAGGACCAGGCCACCGGCAAGACGGCACTCATCAGCCACAGCACCGACTGGCTCCCCGGCGACGGCCTCACCGACCTGCTCGCCCGGATGCCCGACGGCAAGCTGTACGTCTACCCCGGCGACGGCAACGGCCGCTTCGACATCAGCCGCCGCATGGAAGTCCTGCTCCCGGCCGGCTCGCCCGACCCGGCCACCCTGACCCAGCTCGTCACCACCGAGGACGTCACCGGCGACGGCCTGCCCGACGCCTTCGCCCGCGCCGGCGACGCCTTCTGGGCCTTCACCGGCTACACCGGCGTCAGCTTCACCCAGGCCAGACTGATGTCCGCCACCAGCTGGACCGGGCGCGACATCATCGGGGTCCGGGACATCAGCGGGGACAAGATCCCCGACCTGCTGTTCCGCGACGACGCCACCGCCGGCCGCGGCCTGGCTCTGCGGAAGGGCAAGCCCGCCGCGGGCGGCGGGGTCGACCTGGCCTCCCTCGCCACCGCCGCCGCCTCCGACGGCGGCGGCGACCAGACGTACGGCACCACCGGATGGGGCCGGGCCACCTGGCCGCTCGTCCGGGGCACCACCGACGTCAGTGGTGACGGCATCCCCGACTTCTACCTCTCCCGCAACGACGGCTCCCTGCACCTGGTACGGGGCGGGACCACCAGCGCGCTGTGGGAGGCAGGGGTCGACGAGGAGGACTGGAACACCTTCACCGCCATCGGGTGAGGAAGGAGCGTACGCGCGGACACAACGTGAAGACGCCCGGTCGGCCGTGGTCGACCGGGCGTCGCGTGCTCTTGGGCTGTCGACTTGTGTGCTGTGCCGCCTGGCCCCGGTGGAACCCGGCGGTTGCGGCGGCTCGGGCGGCTCGACACCGTCCTCGGCGGGTTCGTCGCCGGCGCGGGCTTGTTCCGGCCACCAGCAGCCGGCTCGTCAGCGCGCGCCGGTCTCCGGCTCGGGCCGGGGCAGCTCGTCCAGGTCGAGGGTGAAGGTCCGCCCGTCGGCCAGATCGATGGGCAGCTTGCCGGTGCCGTACTTGTGCGTGTGCGCCGCGATGTAGCCGGTTCCGCTCGGCTGGGTGTGGACGACGACCTCCGCCGCGTACGGGTCCACCACAAGGTAGACGGGGATGCCGTAGCGGCCGTACTTGGCGGTGCAGTCGTCGTAGTCCTTGCGCGCCGAGGAGACCGACACCACCTCCGCGATCAGCAGGACGTCCTCGAAGCTGTAGCGCTTGCCCTGCTTCTGCGCGTCTTCGCGCAGGATCGCGAGGTCGGGGGCGGAGTTCTCGTCGGCCGGGAAGTCGAGGTACACATCGGAGGTCACCTTCGCATGACGTCCCAGAGCGAGCGTGTCGATCTGCATGGAGCGGATCGTGCTGGAGTGCTCCAGGCTCTGCGGGGTCATGATCACCTTCCCGTCGGCACCGAAGAAGACCGTGTAACCCTCGGGGAACTCGGTGTGCATGATCGCCTCGACGCCCATCGGCGGCTCCTTCCCGTCGCCTCCCAGAATACGGTCGACACGCGTCAGCAAGGGGTGCCACCGGCAACAGCGTCATCGCTCACGCACGAGGCCCGGAACGACGAGGTGCCCCGGTCCCGGGAAGTCCGGGCGGGGCACCGGGTCTGCTGGCCGAAACGATTCTGCTGACCAGCTCTGCGGTGGGGCGGGTGGGACTCGAACCCACGGCCGACGGATTATGAGTCCGCTGCTCTAACCGGCTGAGCTACCGCCCCTCTGCGGCGTGGCGCGTACATGTGTGCGCGCCGTCTGCCGCAGCATAGCCGCTCATACGATCTCCTGCTCCGGATGCCTCGCGTGATCGGCTACGCCTGCCCAGAGAGACCGCTCTGAGGGCTGTCCGGTTCCGTCGGAGGGCAAAAAAGAAGAGGACCCACCAGGGTCCTCTTCTTCGTTGCTCCCCCGGCTGGACTCGAACCAGCAACCCTCCGGTTAACAGCCGAATGCTCTGCCAATTGAGCTACAGGGGATCGCGCTCCCCCGACTGGACTCGAACCAGTAACCTGCCGGTTAACAGCCGGCTGCTCTGCCAATTGAGCTACAGGGGATTGCTGCGTTGCACCGAACAGGCCCTCCTCCGGCCTTGCCGGGGGGCGGGTGTCCGCTGCGAGACATAGATTAGCGCAAGCAGGGGGGTGCTCCGCCAATCGGTATCGACAGGCAGGCCGGGCACCGACACAGCGAAGGGTGGCAGCCATGCGCTACAAGGTCACGTTCCTGGCCGGAGTGGCCCTCGGGTACGTGCTGGGCACGGCCGCGGGGCGGGAGCGCTACGAGCAGATGAAGAAGAGCGCCCGCGGCTTCGTCCAGAACCCCGCGGTGCGCAACGCCGCGGAGACCGCCGGCCACACCGGCCGGCAGTACGCGGGCAAGGCCTTCGCGGCCGTCAGCGCGAAGGTCGGGGACGCCGTCCCCGCCTCCGTGGCCCAGCACGTGCGGTCGCTGCGCGAGCGCGGGCAGGGGGCCGAGGACGACTGGGGCACCAGCAACACCTAGAGCGGCCCCGGGTGCGGCAGAATTCTCCGCATGGGGATAGTCGCCGGGCTGGACAGCTCTTCCGCCTTCACTCGTATCGTCGTCTGCGACACGGACACGGGCGCCGTGCTGCGCCAGGGGTACGCACCGCATCCACAGCCCGGCGGTGAGACGAACCCCTACGAGACGGACCCGCAGGCCTGGCTGCTCTCGCTCGGCGAGGCGGCCGGGGCCGGGCTCCTCGAAGGCGTGCAGGCCATCGGCGTCTCCGCGCAGCAGCACGGTCTGCTGCCGCTGGACGCCCAGGGCGCCCTGGTGCGGCCGGCCCTGGTCGGCAACGACAAGCGCGGTCAGGTCGCGGCCGCCGACCTGACCGAGCAGCTCGGCGGGCGGCACGCCTGGACGGAGGCGGTCGGCAGCGTTCCGCAGTCCGCGCAGCCGATCACGAAGCTGGCGTGGCTGGCCCGTCACGAGCCGGAGGCGGCCCGCCGGATCGCCGTGCTGATGTCGCCGCACGACTGGCTGGTCTGGCAGCTGCTGGGCCGGCCCGCCCGGCGCACCACCGACCGCGGCGGCGCCTCGGGCACCGGCTGGTGGTCGGCGGCGACCGGCGCGTACCGCCCCGACCTGGTGGAGCTGGCGCTGGGACACCGGGCGGTGCTGCCGGAGGTGCTCGGTCCGGCCGACGCGGCCGGGACCACGCCGGAGGGGCTGCTGATCTCGGCGGGTACCGGCGAGACCATGGCCGCCGCCCTCGGGCTGGGGGTCGGCCCCGGTGACGCGGTGGTCTCGCTCGGCGCATCGGGGTCGGTGATGGCCGTGCACCACGAGGCGCTGTCCGAGCCGGCCGGTCTGATCACCTCGCTGGCGGACGCCGCCGGCATGCACCTGCCGGTGGTGAACACCTCCAACGCCGTACGGGCGCTGCGCGGGACCGCCGAGCTGCTGGGCACCGACCTGGAGGGGCTGAGCGCGCTGGCGCTGAAGTCGACGCCGGGGGCCCACGGTCTGGTGCTGCTGCCGTACCTGGAGGGCGAGCGGACCCCGAACCTGCCGCACACCGCCGGGACCCTGTCCGGGCTGCGGCGGGACTCGATGAAGCCCGAGCACCTGGCGAGGGCGGCGTTCGAGGGCATGCTGTGCGGGCTGGTCGACGCCCTCGACGTGCTGCGCACGCGGGGCGTGGAGATCCGGCGGGTGTTCCTGCTGGGCGCGGCGGCCGAGCTGCCGGCCGTCCAGGCGGCGGCGCCCGGGCTCTTCGGTACGCAGATCGTCGTACCGGCTCCCGCGGACTACGCGGCGCTGGGCGCGGCCCGGCAGGCGGCGTGGGCGCTGGGCGTGGCGCAGGGCACGCTGGCCCCGCACACCCCGCCGATGTGGCCGGCGGCCGCGGCGCAGGTCTTCGAGCCGGACGAGGAGCTGCCGGCCTGGCGGGCGGTGCGCCAGCAGTACGTGGCCACGCGGGAGCAGATCCACCCCGGGGCCTTCCACAGCTGACCGGCAGCAGTGGTCCCGGGGCCGGTCTCAGGGACCTGCCCCTGAGGCCGGTCTCAGGGGCTGGTCCCAGGCCGGTCTCAGGGGCTGGTCCCAGGCCGGTCTCAGGGCCCGGTCCTACGGCGGTGGGGCACGGCGGTTCCTCCTTTTGTCCCGCCTTTGCGAAAAACGGTGGGGATCGGTCTCGGGGTTGGCCGAAGATGGGGTGACCCCCGACCTGTGCCGACCCGGAGCCTGCGCGTGCTCATACGACTCATGCGGACGCATCTGCGCCCGTACCGGAAACCCATCGCCCTGCTGGTGCTGCTCCAACTGCTGCAGACCAGTGCTTCGCTGTACCTGCCCACCCTGAACGCCGACATCATCGACACCGGTGTCGTCAACGGCGACACCGGCTACATCCTGACGTTCGGCGCGCTGATGCTCGGCGTCTCGCTCGTGCAGCTGGTGTGCAACGTCGGCGCCGTCTACTACGGCGCCCACACGGCCGCCGCCGTCGGCCGCGACATGCGGGCGTCGATCTTCGACCGGGTGCAGAGCTTCTCGTCCCGGGAGCTCGGCCAGTTCGGCGCACCGTCGCTGATCACCCGGACCACGAACGACGTGCAGCAGGTCCAGATGCTGGTCCTGATGACGTTCACCCTGATGGTGTCGGCGCCGATCATGTGCGTCGGCGGCATCCTCATGGCGCTCTCGCTCGATGTGAAGCTCTCCGGCGTGCTGCTGGCGGTCGTGCCCGTGCTCGGCCTGTCGGTCGGCGCGATCGTGATGCGGACGCGGCCGCTGTTCCGGCAGATGCAGGACCGTCTGGACACCGTCAACCGGGTGCTGCGCGAGCAGATCACCGGCAACCGCGTGATCCGGGCGTTCGTGCGGGACGACTACGAGAAGGATCGGTTCGCCAAGGCCAACGGCGAGCTGACGGACGTCTCGCTGGCCGCCGGCAAGCTGCTGGCGCTGATGTTCCCGACCGTCATCGTCGTGATCAACGTGTCCAGCGTGGCCGTCGTCTGGTTCGGCGCGATGCGCATCGACAGCGGCGGCATGGAGATCGGCCAGCTGACGGCGTTCCTCGCCTACCTGATGCAGATCGTGATGGCCGTGATGATGGCCACGTTCATGTTCATGATGGTGCCGCGCGCCGAGGTCTGCGCCGAGCGCATCCAGGAGGTCCTGGACACCGAGTCCAGCGTGGTCCCGCCGGCCGACCCGGTGCGGACGCTGGACCGGCGCGGGCAGCTGGAGCTGCGCGGCGCCGACTTCCGCTACCCGGGTGCCGAGGCGCCGGTGCTGCGCGGGGTGGACCTGGTGGCCCGGCCCGGCGAGACGACCGCGGTGATCGGCTCCACGGGCAGCGGCAAGTCCACGCTGCTGGGGCTCGTACCGCGGCTGTTCGACGCGACGGGCGGCGAGGTGCTGGTCGACGGCGAGGACGTACGGCGCATCGATCCGCAGCTGCTGGCCAGGACGGTCGGCATGGTGCCGCAGAAGCCGTACCTGTTCTCCGGGACGGTCGCCTCCAACCTGCGGTACGGGCGGCCCGACGCGAGCGACGAGGAGCTGTGGCGGGCGCTGGAGGTGGCGCAGGCCAAGGAGTTCGTCTCCGCGCTGGACGGCGGTCTGGACGCGCCCATCACCCAGGGCGGCACGAACGTCTCCGGCGGCCAGCGCCAGCGGCTGGCGATCGCCCGCACGCTGGTGCAGCGCCCGGAGATCTACCTCTTCGACGACTCCTTCTCGGCCCTGGACTACGCCACCGACGCGGCGCTGCGCTCGGCGCTGGCGCAGGAGACCGAGGACGCGACCGTGGTGATCGTCGCCCAGCGGGTGTCGACCATCCGGGACGCCGACCGGATCATCGTCCTCGACGAGGGCCAGGTGGTCGGCGAGGGCCGCCACCACGAGCTGATGGCCGGCAATGAGACCTACCGGGAGATCGTGCTCTCCCAGCTGACGGAGGCGGAGGCCGCATGAGCGGGCCCGGTGGACGGATGATGATGGGGCCTGGCCAGCAGTCCCTGGACTTCAAGGGGTCCGGCAAGCGGCTGCTGCGCCAGCTGGCGCACGACCGGCTCAAGCTGTGGGGCATGGTCGTGGCCGTGGTCGGCAGCGTCGCGGCCGCGGTGGTCGGCCCCAAGATCCTGGGCGCGGCGACCGACCTGGTCTTCGCGGGGATCGTGGGCCGGCAGATGCCGGCCGGGATCACCAAGGAGCAGGCCCTGGAGGGGCTGCGCGCCAAGGGCGAGGACGGCATGGCGGACATGCTGTCGGGCACGGACTTCACGCCGGGCGAGGGCATCGACTTCGGCGCGGTCGGCATGATGGCGATCTGGGCGACGGTGGTCTTCACGGTCGCGGGTCTGCTGATGCTGGTCGCGACGCGGCTGTCGAACCACGTGATGAACGGCACCGTGTACCGGATGCGCGAGGAGCTCCAGGCGAAGCTGTCGCGGCTGCCGCTGTCGTACTTCGACCGGCAGAAGCGCGGCGAGGTGCTCAGCCGGGCCACGAACGACATCGACAACATCGGGCAGACGCTCCAGCAGACGATGGGCCAGCTGCTGAACTCGCTGCTGACGATCGTCGGCGTGCTGGCCATGATGTTCTGGATCTCGCCGGTGCTGGCGCTGGTCGCGCTGGTGACCGTGCCCGTCTCGATCGTCGTGGCCGCGAAGATCGGCAAGAAGTCGCAGCCGCAGTTCGTGGAGCAGTGGAAGACCACGGGCACGCTGAACGCGCATATCGAGGAGATGTACTCGGGCCACAGCCTGGTGAAGGTCTTCGGCCGGCAGCAGGAGTCCGCGCAGGTCTTCGCCGAGCAGAACGAGGCGCTGTTCCGGGCTTCCTTCAAGGCGCAGTTCGTCAGCGGTGTCATGCAGCCGGTGATGTTCTTCATGTCGAACATCAACTACGTGCTGGTGGCGGTCGTCGGCGGGCTGAAGGTGGCCTCGGGCTCGCTGTCGATCGGTGACGTGCAGGCGTTCATCCAGTACTCGCGGCAGTTCTCGATGCCGCTGTCGCAGGTCGCCTCGATGGCGAACCTGGTGCAGTCCGGTGTCGCGTCGGCGGAGCGGGTCTACGAGCTGCTGGACGCCGAGGAGCAGGAGCCGGACACCGAGGTCCCGGAGCGCCCGGAGCAGCTGAAGGGCGCGGTCTCCCTGGAGAAGGTGGCGTTCCGCTACGAGGTGGACAAGCCGCTGATCGAGGACCTGTCGCTGGCGGTCGAGCCGGGCCAGACGGTCGCGATCGTGGGCCCGACGGGCGCGGGCAAGACCACGCTGGTCAACCTGCTGATGCGGTTCTACGAGGTGACGGGCGGCCGGATCGCGCTGGACGGCGTGGACATCGCGAAGATGACGCGCGAGGAGCTGCGTTCGGGCATCGGCATGGTGCTCCAGGACACCTGGCTGTTCGGCGGCACCATCGCGGAGAACATCGCGTACGGCGCGGCGCGCGAGGTGACGCGGGCCGAGATCGAGGAGGCGGCGAGGGCCGCGCACGCGGACCGGTTCATCCGTACCCTGCCGGACGGCTACGACACCGTGCTGGACGACGAGGGCGCGGGCGTCAGCGCCGGCGAGAAGCAGCTGATCACCATCGCGCGGGCGTTCCTGTCCGACCCGGTGATCCTGGTGCTGGACGAGGCGACGAGCTCGGTGGACACCCGTACCGAGGTGCTGATCCAGAAGGCGATGGCGCGCCTGGCGCACGGCCGGACGTCCTTCGTGATCGCGCACCGGCTGTCCACGATCCGCGACGCGGACGTGATCCTGGTGATGGAGAACGGCTCGATCGTGGAGCAGGGCACGCACGAGGAGCTGCTGCTGGCGCAGGGCGCGTACGCGCGGCTGTACGCGGCGCAGTTCGCGCAGGCGGTGGCCGAGGTCGACTGATCGGGCGGCCGGTGGCGGATACCGGCGGCCGTCGGAGGTGGGGGCGTCGCGTCGCGCGGCGCCCCCGCACCGTTCCCGGGCCCGGTGCGGCCGCGGCCCGTCCCTCAGTCGAGGTAGCCGCGCAGCTGGTCGGCGAAGGCGTGGTCGCGCAGTTTGTTGAGGGTCTTGGACTCGATCTGGCGGATCCGCTCGCGCGTCACGCCGAAGATGCGTCCTATCTCCTCCAGGGTCCGGGGCCGGCCGTCCGCCAGCCCGTACCGCAGCTGGACGACCTTGCGCTCGCGCTCGCCGAGGGTGGAGAGCACGGCTTCGAGGTGTTCGCGCAGCAGGAAGAAGGCGGCCGACTCCACCGGTGAGGCCGCGTCCCCGTCCTCGATCAGGTCCCCGAGGGCGACGTCGTCCTCCTCGCCGACGGGCGCGTGCAGGGAGACCGGTTCCTGGGCGAGCCGGAGCACCTCGCTGACCCGCTCGGGCGTCAGCTCCAGGTGGACGGCGACCTCTTCGGCGGTGGGTTCGTAGCCGCGCTCCTGGAGCATGCGCCGCTGCACCCGCACGACCCGGTTGATCAGTTCGACGACATGCACCGGCACCCGGATCGTGCGGGCCTGGTCGGCCAGCGCGCGGGACATGGCCTGCCGTATCCACCAGGTCGCGTACGTCGAGAACTTGTAGCCGCGGGCGTAGTCGAACTTCTCGACCGCCCGGATCAGCCCGAGGTTGCCCTCCTGGACGAGGTCGAGCATGGTCAGCCCGCGCCCGACGTACCGCTTGGCGACGGAGACCACCAGCCGCAGGTTGGCCTCGATGAGCCGGCGCTTGGCCATCCGGCCCATGACGACGAGCTTGTCGAGGTCGAGGGCGAGCTGGGAGTCCAGGTCGGAGGCGGAGGTGAGCTTCTCCTCGGCGAACAGCCCGGCCTCCACCCGGCGGGCCAGATCCACCTCCTCCACCGCGGTGAGGAGGGGGATCCTGCCTATCTCGCGCAGGTACTGGCGGAACAAGTCGGCGGAGGGACCCCCTCCGCCTCCGGTCTCCGCCCGCCGCCGCTGATCCGGCACCTTCTCGATGAGCTCCAGCGGCTCGGCTTCGTCGTCCACGGCCTCGACCTCGGGGTCGGCCTCGGCCACGGGCGCGGGCACGGGCTCGTCGGCGGTCTCGGTCAGGGTCACGGTCAGGGTCTGGGTCTGCACGGGGGCGACCTCCAGGGCTCCGAGGACTCAGGCACCGCAACTCAGTGTGGGGTACGACACATCGCCGCCACGAGGGGCGTGCGAGCACTTTCTGAGTCCGCTGCGTGACCGGATGGTTACCCGCCGCCCGGCCGCTCGAAGCACCTCGTACGGATGTGCGCCGGCGGTTTCAGGCCTCGGCCGGCTCCACGCGTACGGCGCAGATCTTGAACTCGGGCATCCGGGAGACCGGGTCCAGGGCCGGGTTGGTGAGGGTGTTCGCGCGGCCCTCGCCCGGCCAGTGGAAGGGCATGAAGACGGTGTCGGCGCGGATGGCGTCGGTGATCCGGGCAGGGGCGACGGCGCGGCCCCGGCGGGAGACCACCGCCAGCGGACGGCCCTCGGTGACGCCGAGGCGCGCGGCGAGCCGGGGGTGGAGCTCGACGAAGGGGCCCGGCGCGGCGGCGTTGAGCTCGTCGACGCGGCGGGTCTGGGCGCCGGACTGGTACTGCGCGACCACCCGGCCGGTGGTGAGGAGGATCGGGTAGTCGGCGTCGGGGAGTTCGGCGGCGTCGCGGTGGCTGACGGGCACGAAGCGGGCCCGGCCGTCGTCGGTGGCGAACCGGTCCAGGAACAGCCTGGGGGTGCCCGCCTCCCCCTCGGGGCAGGGCCAGAAGACGCCGTCCTCGTCGGCGATCCGGCGCCAGGAGATGCCGGAGTAGTCGGCCGGGCCGCCGGCGGAAGCGCGGCGCAGCTCCTCGAAGACCTCTTCCGGGTCGGCCGGGAAGCCCTTCTCCACGCCGAGGCGGTGGGCGAGGCCGTGCAGGACGTCGAGGTCGCCGCGGACGCCGGGCGGCGGGCTCAGTGCCCGCCGGCGCAGGATCACCCGTCCTTCGAGGTTGGTGGTGGTGCCGGACTCCTCGGCCCACTGGGTGACCGGCAGGACCACGTCGGCCAGCGCCGCGGTCTCGGAGAGGACGACGTCGGCGACGGCGAGGAAGTCCAGGGAGCGGATACGGGACTCGATGTGGGCGGCGCGGGGGGCGGAGACCACGGGGTTGGAGCCCATCAGGAGCAGGGCCCGGACCTCGCCGCCGAGGGCGTCGAGGAGTTCGTAGGCGCTGCGGCCGGGGCCGGGCAGGGAGTCGGGGTCGACGCCCCAGACGCCGGCGACGTGGGCGCGGGCGGCGGGGTCGGTGAGCTTGCGGTAGCCCGGCAGCTGGTCGGCCTTCTGGCCGTGCTCGCGGCCGCCCTGCCCGTTGCCCTGGCCGGTCAGGCAGCCGTACCCGGAGTGCGGGCGGCCGGCGCGGCCGGTGGCCAGGCACAGGTTGATCCAGGCGCCGACGGTGTCGGTGCCCTTGGACTGCTGTTCCGGGCCGCGGGCGGTGAGGACCATCGCCGACCCGGGGGCGCAGAAGAGCCGGACCGCCTCGCGCAGGGCGGGCACCGGGACCCCGGTGATCCGCTCGACCAGTTCGGGCCAGTGGGCCATGGCGGCGGCGCGGGCCTCGGGCCAGCCGGTGGTGCGGGCCTCGATGAACGCCTCGTCGGTGCGGCCCTCGGCGACGACCAGGTGCAGCAGGCCGAGGGCGAGGGCCAGGTCGGTGCCGGGGCGGGGGGCCAGGTGCAGGTCGGCGTGTTCGGCCGTACGGGTGCGCCGCGGGTCGACGACGATCAGCGTGCCGCCGTTCTCCTTCAGTTCGGTGAGGTAGCGCAGGGCCGGCGGCATGGTCTCGGCCGGGTTGGAGCCGACGAGGATCACGCAGCCGGTGCGCGGGATGTCCTCCAGCGGGAAGGGCAGCCCGCGGTCGAGGCCGAAGGCGCGCTGGTGGGCGGCGGCGGCCGAGGACATGCAGAACCGGCCGTTGTAGTCGATCTGCGAGGTGCCGAGGACGACGCGGGCGAACTTGCCCAGGGCGTAGGCCTTCTCGTTGGTGAGGCCGCCGCCGCCGAAGACGCCGACCGCGTCCGGCCCGTGGTCGCGGCGGGTGCGGGCCAGGCCCGCCGCGACGGCGTCCAGGGCCTCCTCCCAGGTGGCCGGCTCCAGCCGCCCGGCGTGGGTGCGGATCAGCGGCTGGGTCAGGCGCACCCGGGAGGAGAGCACGGCCGGAGCGGTGCGGCCCTTGCCGCACAGGGCCCCCCGGTTGACGGGGAAGTCGGTGCGCTCCTCCACCGTCACGGCCCGGCCGTCCGGTGCGGGGCGCAGGTTCATGCCGCATTGCAGGGCGCAGTACGGGCAGTGCGTGGCGGTGGTGTGCATGTCCGCCAGCATGCGACGGCGGTGTTACGCCTGCTGCCGTCCCGCGTTACGGGCCTGCATGCGCGCCCTCCCGGCCCGGGTCACCGGCCCGTGAGGGCGCGGACCGTGGGGCCGGCGGTCCAGCCGCCGTCCACGGCGAGCTCGGCGCCCGTCATGTAAGAGGAGGCGTCGCAGAGCAGGAAGGCGACGGCGGCGGCGATCTCCTCGGGGGCGCCGACCCGGCCCAGGGGGGCGCCCGGGAAGTTGCCCTCGCCCGCCTGGATGCCGACCGGTGCCGTCATGGGGGTGAGCGTCATGCCGGGGTGCACGGAGTTGACGCGGATCCGCGCCTCGGCGAGCTCCACCGCGCCGATCTTCGACAGGCCGCGCACGCCCCACTTGGAGGCGCCGTACCCGGCGGTCAGCGGGAGGCCGGTGAGGCCGGCGGCGGAGGAGATGTTGACGATGGAGCCGCCCCCGCCGGCCCGCAGGTGCGCCGCGGCGGCCTTGATGCCGATGAAGACGCCGACCAGGTTGATCTCCACGACGCGGCGGAAGTGCTCGACGCTCTCGTGCTCGAGGAACTGGCCGGTGGCTATCCCGGCGTTGTTGACGAGCCCGTCGAGCCGGCCGAAGGTGTCGACCGCGTACGCCAGGACCGTCTCCCAGTCGGCCTCGCTGGTCACGTCGTGCCGCAGGAAGTGCGCGGCGTCCCCGAGCTTCGCCGCCGTGGCGGCGCCCTCCTCCTCCAGCACGTCGGTGATCAGCACCGTGCCGCCGCCGTCGACGACGGCCTGCGCGGCGGCCGCGCCGAGCCCGCGCGCGCCCCCCGTGATGACGACGACCTTGCCGCTCAGATCAACCACAGCCACGGCTGCACCACCTCTGTACTCATCAGCACTCATCGGCACACATCGGGATCCCTGACCCCGGCGGCATGACGAGCGGTATGACTAATCGTCATACCTCGGGCCGCGTCAGTGTGCCAGAGCCCGAAGGGCCCGCGACACCCCTTCCTCCTTGGGCCCCAGGAAGTGCGGCCGCGGCTTGAACGTCGCGTCCAGGGCCGCCTTGCCGGCCGCGAGGACCTCGCGCGCGCCGCCGTAGTACCAGGTCGCGTCGTGCTCGTCGTCGACGCCCACGCCGTGGACCTCCAGGCCCGCCGCCCGGCACAGGGCGACGGCGCGGCGTATGTGGAAGCCCTGGCTGATCAGCACGGCCCGCTCGACGCCGAAGATCTCCTTGGCCCGTACGCAGGAGTCCCAGGTGTCGAAGCCCGCGTGGTCGCTGACGATCCGCTCGTCCGGCACCCCGTGCTCGCGCAGGTAGCCGCGCATCGAGCCGGGTTCGTCGTAGTCGTCGCGGCTGTTGTCCCCGGTCACCAGCACGACCTTGACCTTGCCGGTGCGGTAGAGCTCGGCGGCGGCGTCCAGTCTGCGGGCCAGGTACGGGGTGGGCCGCCCGTTCCACAGGCCCGCGCCGAAGACCACCGCGACCTCCGTCGCCGGGGCGGTCGCGGTGGTGCGCAGCCGGTCGGCCGCCTCGGCGTGCGTCCACGCCGAGGGCAGCAGCGCCAGCACGCAGGCCAGCATCACGGCCTGGACGGCACGGCGCCGGACCCGGATGTCCCGCAGCCCGCGCAGTCCCCGCGGAGCTCCCGGCCCCGGCAGCCCACCGGGTCCGGGCAACCCGCTGTGTCCCCGCCGCCCGCGCAGTCCCGGCAGCCCGCGCAGTCCCGGCAGCCCGCCCCGTCCCGGCAGCCCTCCGCGTCCCCGCAGCTTCATGACCGGTCCCCCCTCGCCTCGCACCTCGTTCGCACGGTTGGACGAACCGGCCACCGTCCCCAGTTCCCGGACGGCCCTGCGTCGCAGACCTGTCACCCGTACGAACGAGCGGGTGAGGTCCCGGTAAACACCCGTCACCCCCGCGCAACGGCCCCGCAATCTGCGGCCGTCAGGATCGGTTCATGACGGAGCCGGTGCAGCCTCCCGTGTCCATGCCCCTCCCCCTCGGCAGCGCGGCCGAACTGCTCAGCCGCATCACCATCCAGCTGGGCAGTCAGCTGAGCAGCCTGCGCCCACCCGGAGCCCGCCCATGCCGCAGCCCTCTCTCGTCGCCGTCGCGCACGGCAGCCGCGACCCCCGCGCCCTGCACACCGCCCACGCCCTCCTCGACCGGGTCCGCGAGCTGCGGCCCCGTCTCGACGTACGGCTCGGCCACATCGAGCTGAACGCCCCGCTGCTCGACGACACCCTGGAGGCCCTGCGCGGCGAGGCCGTCCTCGTCCCGCTCCTGCTCGGCCGCGGGTATCACGTCAAACGTGACCTCCCCTCGGCCGCCGCCCGCGCCCGCCATCTGCGGGTCGCCGTCGCCGCCCCGCTCGGCCCGCACCCGCTCCTCGTCGAGGCCCTGCGCGACCGGCTGGAGGAGGCCGGCTGGACCCCCGGCACCGCCGTCGTGCTCGCCGGGGCGGGTTCGCGCGACCCGCAGTCCGCCGCCGATGCCCGCCGCACCGCCGCCCTGCTCTCCGAGCGCCTCGACGGCGTGCCCGTGCTGCCCGCCTACGCCTCGTCCGCCGCGCCCACCGCGCCCGAGGCCGTCCGGGCCCTGGCCGCCCGCGGCCACCACCGGATCGCCGTGGCCTCGTACTTCGCCGCACCGGGCCGGTTCGCCGCCCAGACGGCCGCCGCCGCGCCCGCCCTGGCCGCCGCCCCGCTCGGCGACCACCCGGCGCTCGCCCGGCTGGTGCTGCACCGCTACGACACCGCCACCCGATCCCTGGCCCGCCCCCGCACCGTGTTCCGGCCGGAACTCGTCACCGCCTGATCCCGGTTTGTCGGTCCTTCCGGTTAACGTCTTTGCATGGAAGGCACCGCATCCACTCCTTCGTACGATCCGGCCGACACCGAGCGCTGGGCCGCCGAGCCCGACAAACGGCCCGGCCGGACCGCCTTCCAGCGCGACCGCGCCCGCGTGCTGCACTCCGGCGCGCTGCGCCGCCTCGCCGGCAAGACGCAGGTGGTCACCCCCGGCACCCGTTCCTACGACTGGGACGCCAGCCCCCGCACCCGGCTCACCCACTCCCTGGAGTGCGCCCAGGTCGGCCGGGAGCTCGGCGCGGCCCTCGGCTGCGACCCCGACCTGGTCGAGACGGCCTGTCTGGCCCACGACATGGGCCACCCGCCGTTCGGGCACAACGGCGAGGAGGTGCTCAACGCCGTCGCCAGGGACTGCGGCGGCTTCGAGGGCAACGCCCAGTCGCTGCGGCTGCTCACGCGCCTGGAACCCAAGCGGTTCGTGCCCGACCCGCGCACCGGTGAGCCGGTCAGCGTCGGCCTCAACCTCACCCGCGCCAGCCTGGACGCCGCCACGAAGTACCCGTGGGCGCGCGGCGGCCACCCCACCGACCCCGGCTCGGTGAAGTTCGGGGCGTACGACGACGACCTGCCGGTCTTCGCGTGGCTGCGGGCCGGCGCGCCCGCCGACCGCAAGTGCTTCGAGGCGCAGGTGATGGACTGGGCCGACGACGTGGCCTACTCCGTGCACGACTTCGAGGACGGCCTGCACGCCGCCCACGTCGACCCCAACCTGCTGCTGGCCGAGCCCGAGCGGGCCGAGATCTGGCGGGTCGCCATCGGCCGCTACGTCCCGGCCGACACCGATCCCGAGGAGCTGCGCGAGGCCCTGGACCGGCTGCTGGACGAGGAGTGGTGGCCGCACGGGTACGACGGCTCGGCCGTCGCCCAGGCCCGGCTCAAGGACGCCACCAGCCAGCTGATCGGCCGGTTCTGCCTGGCCGCCGAGGGCGCCACCCGCGAGGCGTACGGATCGGGCCGGCTGACCCGCTACGCGGCCGAGCTGGTCGTCCCGCGCGCGGCGCGCAACGAGTGCGCGGTCCTCAAGGCCGTGGCCGACCTGTACGTCATGCAGCGCGACGAGCAGGAGCGGCTCCGCGCCGACCAGCGCATCGTCCTGGCCGAACTCGCGGAGGCGCTGCTGGCCCGCGCCCCCGAGGGTCTGGACCCCCAGTTCCGGGCGATCTTCGACGCGGCGCCGGACGACCGGGCGCGAAAGCGCGCGGTCATCGACCAGATCGCCTCGCTCACGGACGCGTCGGCACGCTCGTTGCACGCACGTCTCACCCGGCGCTCCCGACGCGCCGGGGGGTGAGGCGATCGGGCCACGGCCCCTTCACGCGGCAGGCTCGGTGCGGGACGCTCGCATGTGCTCGCATGTGGCGCAGAGTTTATGAGGAGGCATCAGGTGGTCGACGCACACCGGACGTTCGTCATCGTCGGCGCGGGGCTGGCCGGCGCGAAAGCGGCCGAGACGCTGAGGTCCGAGGGCTTCACCGGCCGGGTCATCCTGGTCGGCGACGAGCGGGACCACCCTTACGAACGCCCGCCGCTGTCGAAGGGCTACCTGACCGGCAAGGAGCAGCGCGACAGCGTCTTCGTGCACGAGCCGTCCTGGTA
Organism: Streptomyces sp. NPDC090022; assembly: GCF_044748145.1. NCBI lineage: Bacteria > Bacillati > Actinomycetota > Actinomycetes > Kitasatosporales > Streptomycetaceae > Streptomyces > Streptomyces sp. NPDC090022. The sequence continues at coordinate 215,890 of NZ_JBIVFN010000005.1, read as the reverse complement.
CGCCCGCGCCGACATCGAGCTGCACCTGGGCCAGCCCGCCGTCCAGCTGGACCGCGAGGCCAGGAAGGTCGTCCTCGGGGACGGGACGGTGCTGCACTACGACAAGGTGCTGCTGGCCACCGGGGCCGAGCCGCGCCGCCTGGAGATCCCGGGCACCGGCCTGGCCGGGGTGCACCACCTGCGCCGGCTCGCCCACGCCGAACGCCTCAAGGGGGTCCTGGCCACCCTCGGCCGGGACAACGGCCACCTGCTGATCGCGGGCGCCGGCTGGATCGGCCTGGAGGTCGCGGCGGCCGCCCGCGGGTACGGCGCCGAGGTCACCGTGATCGAGCCGGAGCCCACGCCGCTGCACGCGGTGCTCGGCCCCGAGCTCGGCGACTTCTTCCGCGAGCTGCACGCCGGGCACGGGGTCCGGTTCCACTTCGGGGCCCGGCTCACCGAGATCAAGGGGCAGGACGGCATGGTGCTGGCGGTGCGCACCGACGACGGCGAGGAGCACCCGGCGCACGCCGTGCTCGCCGCGATCGGCGCCGCCCCGCGCACCGCGCTCGCCGAGACCTCGGGGCTGGCGCTGGTCGACCGCGAGCACGGCGGGGGCATCGCCGTCGACGCGTCGCTGCGCACCTCGGACCCGGACGTCTTCGCGGTGGGCGACGTGGCCGCCGCCCACCACCCGGTGCTGGGCACCCGGCTGCGCGTGGAGCACTGGGCCAACGCCCTCAACGGCGGCCCGGCGGCGGCCCGGGCGATGCTGGGCCAGGAGGTGTCGTACGACCGGATCCCGTACTTCTTCTCGGACCAGTACGACGTGGGGATGGAGTACTCCGGCTACGCGCCGGCCGGCACGTACGACCAGGTGCTGGTCCGCGGGGACGTGGCCAAGCGGGAGTTCATCGCCTTCTGGCTCTCCGAGGGCCGGGTGCTGGCCGGGATGAACGTCAACGTGTGGGACGTCACCGACCCGATCCAGGCACTGATCAAGGCGGCCGCCGCCCCGGACCCCGACGCGCTCGCGGACCCGTCCGTTCCGCTGTCGTCGCTGGTGGCGGAGGAGGGGGCCTGACACCGGTTGTCGGAGACCGGCCGTAGAATTCACGCGTGGCAGGCAGGATCAACGACGACGATGTGAAGGCGGTCCGGGACGCGGTCCCGATCGACGCCGTCGTGTCCGAATACCTCCAGCTGCGCAACGCGGGCGGCGGCAACCTCAAGGGCCTGTGCCCCTTCCACGACGAGAAGTCCCCGTCGTTCCAGGTGAGCCCCAGCAAGGGGCTGTACCACTGCTTCGGCTGCCAGGCGGGCGGGGACACCCTCGACTTCATCATGAAGATCGACCACCTCTCCTTCTCGGAGGCGGTGGAGCGGCTCGCCGGCCAGGCCGGCATCACCCTGCGCTACGAGGAGGGCGGCTACACCGCCGGCACCAGCGGCCGCGGGGAGCGCATCCGCCTGGTCGAGGCCCACAAGGCCGCCGCGCAGTTCTACGTCGACCAGCTGGAGAGCCCCGAGGCGGAGATCGGCCGGAAGTTCCTCGCCGAGCGCGGGTTCGACCAGGCGGCGGCCGCGCACTTCGGCGTCGGCTACAGCCCGGCCGGCTGGGACCACCTGACCCGGTTCCTGCGCGGCAAGGGCTTCAGCGACAAGGAGCTGATCCTGTCCGGGCTGGCCCAGGACAGCCGCAGCGGCAAGCCCATCGACCGCTTCCGCGGCCGTCTGATGTGGCCGATCCGCGACATCACCGGCGAGGTGGTCGGCTTCGGCGCCCGCAAGCTGCGCGAGGACGACAACGGGCCGAAGTACCTGAACACGCCCGAGACCGCGATCTACAAGAAGGGCCAGGTGCTGTACGGCATCGACCTGGCCAAGAAGGAGATCGCGAAGACCTCGCGGGCGGTCGTGGTCGAGGGCTACACCGATGTGATGGCCTGCCACCTGGCCGGGGTCACCACCGCCATCGCCACCTGTGGCACGGCCTTCGGCGGCGACCACATCAAGATCCTGCGCCGGCTGCTGATGGACAACGCGACCGCCGAGGTGATCTTCACCTTCGACGGGGACGCGGCCGGGCAGAAGGCCGCGCTGCGTGCCTTCGAGGACGACCAGAAGTTCGCCGCCGAGACCTCCATCGCCATCACACCGGGCGGGATGGACCCGTGCGAGCTGCGGCTGGCGGAGGGCGACGGCGCCGTGGCCTCCCTGGTGGACTCGCGCACGCCGCTGTTCGAGTTCGCGCTGCGGCACATCGTGGCCCGGCACAACCTGGAGAACCCGGCGGGCCGGGCGGCCGCGCTGGACGAGGCCGCGCCGGTCGTGGCGAACATCAAGAACATCGCGATCCAGCACGAGTCGGCGGTCCAGCTGGCCGGCATGCTCGGCATCCGCGACGAGCAGTTCGTGGTCAAGCGGGTCGCGCAGCTGGCCCGCTGGGCCCGCGAGCGCGCGGGCGGCGGCGGTGGCGGCGGCCGGCCGCAGCAGGGCGGTCCGGGGCGCGGCGGTCCCGGGCGCGGCGGTCCGGCGTACGAGGCGGTGCCCGCCCGAGGGCCGGCCGGCCCCGCGCTGAACCTGCGCAGCCCCGCCCACCGCACCGAGCGCGAGCTGCTCAAGCTGGCGCTGCAGCGGCCCGAGCTGGTCTCGCCGGCCTTCGACGCGTACGGCGTGGACGAGTTCACGGCGCCGCCCTACGCGACGGTCCGCCAGGCGATCCAGGACGCGGGCGGCGCCGCGCTCGGCGGCGAGGACTACCTGGCCCGGGTCCGCGACGCCGCGCCCAACGACACGGTCCGCGCCCTGGTCACCGAGCTGGCGGTGGAGGCCATCCACGCCAAGTCGGTGGACGAGGTCTACGCGGGCGTCCAGCTGGTCCAGGTCCGGCTGCGCGCCGTCGACCGCCGGGTCCACGAGGTGCAGGGCACCATGGCCCGGCTGGGCTCCCACGCCCCGGCGGAGCAGCTGGCGGCGGTGCAGGAGGAGCTGTGGGTGCTCCAGCAGTACGGCCAGCGCCTGCGCAACCGGGGCGCCGAGGGGCTCTAGGAAACCGGTCGGTCCGGGGCCGGAGGGCGCTGGGAGCCGGTCGGTCCGGGGCCGAGGGACGCTGGGAGCCGGTCGGTCCGGGGCCGAGGGACGCTGGGAGCCGGTCGGTCCGGGGCCGAGGGACGCTAGGGGCTGTCCGGGTCGCCCGGCTGCGGGTGGCGGGCCAGCCAGTCGCCGCCGGGTATGCGGGTGCCCGTCTCGGACAGCCGCCGGGCCAGCAGGGGCGCGGCCAGGTACACCCAGGCCAGCACCGGGGTGCCGTCGGCGCGCAGGACGGTACGGGCCAGCCGGTCGTAGACGTTCAGCGGGCGGTCGGGGCCGTGGTACTCCTCCAGCCGGTCCAGTTCCGCGAGGACCTCGCCGTACCCGACGGCCGCCGGGGTCACCAGGTCGCCGACGATCTCCGTGCCGGGGTGGTCGACGGCGTACGGGTAGCCCGGCCCGTCGTACAGGGCCGCGTCCGGGAGCCGGGCGGGCTCCTCGGCCATGGTGCGGCCGCGCAGGAACAGGGCGTGGTTGTACTCGCCGGGGCGCAGGGTGCCGTACACGAAGAAGGGCAGCGGGCTCATCCGGCGACCTCCGCCGCGACCCACGCCAGGTAGTCGGCGCCGCCGCGCACCACGGCGGTGGCGATGATCTCCGGGGTGTCGTAGGGATGTTCCCGGATCAGCCAGGCCTCCAGGTCCGGGTAGCGGGCCGCCGTGGTCTTGAACAGCACCTGCCACTCCTGGGCCGTCTCCACCGCGCCCTGCCAGCGGTAGACCGAGGTGACCGGTGCGCCGACCTGCGCGCACGCGGCCAGGCGGGCCGCCACCGCGCCGTGCGCCAGGGCCGTCGCGGCCTCGGCCGCGTCGACGGTCGTCAGGACGGTGAGGATCTCTGGGATCGCTGGGATCTCTGGAATCTCTGGCCGATCGACCGATGTCACGGGATTCCCTCTCGCATAGAACGGTACGAAGTGGTCCGAAAAGGGCGTTCGGCCGGGTCGAAGGTCCCGGGTGACGGCTCCGGGACCACCGTACGCACCGCTGTTACACAACCTCCCGGTGCCCGTGAAGGTCGCCTCCTACCGTCGGTATGCCATGTTCAGACTCCCCCGCCGCGCCCTCGCCGGTCCCGTGTACGTCCTCACGGGCGCCCTCGCGCTCGCCGCCGGCGGCTGCGCCGCACCCGGCGGGCTGGACGCGGGCGAGCCCGCGCCACCGGTGGCGGCCCAGCCGTCCCCCGATCCGCTGTGGCCCGCCTGGTCCGAGACCTCACCGACCTCGCCCGGGGCCCCGGCGGCCACGCGCGAGGCGCCGCCCCTGCCGTTGAAGGGCGCGCCCGAGATCCCGGCGGGCGGCTTCGGCGACGACGGCGTCGACGTGCTCGACGTCGTCCGCGCCGACCAGCGGATGAAGCCGTACGCCGCCCAGGGCTGGATCCAGGCGCCCGGCCGGGCGGGGCTGCGGCCGCCGGTGTACCAGGACCTCACCGGCGACGGGCACCCCGAACTGATCGTCGCCGCGGACACCGAGAGCGGCCGCACCGTGCTGGCGGCGTACACGGCGCGCGAGGGCAAGGTCTACCCGATCCTGCTGACGGCGGGCGCCCGGATGGCCGTGGAGGCGCTCGGCCGCGACCTGGTGGTGCGCACCGCCGCGCAGGACAGCGTCGAGCACGCCGTCCGCTACCGCTGGGACGGCGACCGGATGACCGTCGTGCAGGACGAGAAGCGCTACCGCAAGCCGGCGCCGGGCAAGGACCACGACGAGAAGCCGGTCGCGCCCGGCGTTCCGCCGAGCATCCCGCCCCCGGGCCCGTCGGGCGCCGGTACCGCGCCGCCGGCCGGTACGGCGCCGTCAGCCGGTGCGGCGCCGTCCGGTACCGCCGGTACGCAACCGCCCGCCGGTGCGCGACCGCCCGCCGCTCCGTCGGCGACGCCCCGGCCCCCCGTCGGAGCCCCCCGGTGAGGCCGGTCCTGGTCCGCTGCCGGCGGCTGCTGTCCGCCCCGGGGCTGCGCTGGAAGATCTCCGTCCTGCTGGCGGGCGGCTGCTCGCTCGTCGCGCTCACCATCGGCCTGCTCATCCACGAGGCCCGGGTCCGCCAGGTGGCGGAGGCCGCCCGTGAGACCGCCGTCAACCAGCTGATCCGGGTCCGCCAGGTGTACGAGCTGACCGGCCAGCTCGATCCCGGCAAGATCGGCGAGACCGACGCGCAGATCGACTGCACCCGGGCGCCCGAGGAGCTGCGCGCCGCCGCGCTCGCGGGCCGGCGCATCACGTACCTCCAGCTGACCGGACCCGACCCGGCCGTGTGGGCGGCCCGGCCGATCGGCGGCACGCACGTGCTGTCGGTGCGCCAGTCGCTGAAGGAGGAGGCGGAGGACCTCGCCGAGCTGGACCAGCAGCTGATCGCCTACGGCGCCGGCGTCGTGGCGCTCGCGGCGGTCGGCGGCTCGCTGATCGCCGGCCGGCTCAGCCGGGACCTGCGCCGCGCCGCCGAGACCGCGCGGCGGATCAGCGCGGGGGAACTCGACGCCCGGATCGGCCCCTCGGGGGCACCCGGGACCCGGGACGAGGTGGCCCAGCTCTCGAGTGCCGTGGACACCATGGCGGCCAGCCTGCAACGGCGGCTGGAGGCCGAGCAGCGCTTCACGGCCGATGTCGCGCACGAGCTGCGCACCCCGCTGACCGGCCTGCACACCGCCGCCGAACTACTGCCCGAGGGGCGGCCGACCGAGCTCGTACGGGACCGGGTGGCCGCGCTGCGCACGCTGACCGAGGACCTGCTGGAGGTCGCCCGGCTGGACGCGCGCTGCGAGGAACCGGCCCTGGACGTCCACCGGCTGGGCCCGCTGGTCGCCTCGATCGTCCAGCGCTCGGGCGTGACCGCGCACCTGACGGGTGCGCGGACCGGCACGGCCGTACGGACCGACGCGCGCCGCCTGGAGCGGATCCTGGCCAACCTGCTGGCCAACGCCCGGCGGCACGGCGGCGACCCGGTGGAGGTCACGGTCCGCGGCACCCGGGTGAGCGTCCGCGACCACGGGCCCGGGTACCCCGCCACCCTGCTGGCCGAGGGCCCGCGGCGGTTCCTGACCGGCGCCGCCGAACGCGGTCAGGGCACGGGGCTGGGCCTGACGATCGCCCTGGGCCAGGCCCAGGTCATCGGCGCCCGCGTGACCCTGGCCGACGCCCCCGGCGGCGGGGCCCTGGCCGAGGTCGTCCTGCCCGCGGCCTGACGCGCGGCGGCCCGGGCGGTGGGGGCCCCGTCACCCGGACGGGCAGGGGGGACCCGGATGGCTCGGCGGTGGCGCTGACGTGCCAAAACGTTCCTGCACGCAGGCCCCGGCCCGGGGCCCGCCGACCGCCTCGACAAGCGCGGGCGGCCGACGCCGGTTTACCTCGGAAACACGACCCCGCGTCCGTCGTTCAGGATCCGCAGGAGCCACCATGCGCCGCCGTACCGCCCATCTGCTCACCGCCTCCGTGCTGACCGCCGCCGCATTCGCCGGCCCGGTCGCGGGCGCGGTGGCGGCGGCGGACCTCGGCACCGGCGTCGGCGTCTTCTCGGCGGGCGACTTCGCCCCGCTGGAGGTCTGGCCCAAGTCGGCGGCGCCCGGCACCACCGTCACGGTCAACACCACCGCCTGCGGTTCCGGCAGTCACGCGGACGGCGATGCGACCACGGTCGGCGGGGGCCGGTTCCGGCTGGCTCCGGGCCCGCGCAAGGAGGTGGTCGTGGGCCAGTTCCACGTCGGCCACAGCCTGCCCCCCGGCACCTACGGCATCGGCGCGACCTGCGCCAACGGCAAGTTCGCCACCGGCGACCTGGTCGTCACCGAACGCGGCCCGCACGGCCACGTGAACACGGGAGTGGGCGGCGCGGCGATGACCACCGCCGATCCCACCAAGATCGCGGCGGGTGCGGCAGTGCTGGCCGCCACCGCCGTCGGCGGTACCTGGCTCCTGCGTCGCCGGGCGAGCGGCACGCGGGGCTGACGGGCGCCCACCGCGGCCCCGGCCGCGGTCCGTCACCGGTACCGCCCCCCGTCGCCCGCCCCGCGAGGTCCCCCCCGTTCGCGGGGCCGGGCGACGGCCATCTCCACCGACCAGGGGGTGCCCATGAGCGCCGCGTCCGGGAGATCCGGCCGCGTCGGCCTGCTGGCGCTCGCCGTCTGCGTCGGCGTCTGGCTGGTCACCAGCGGCTCCGCCGAGCGCGTCCGGCCGCCCCTGCCCCCGGCCTCCGAAGCCCTGGGCCGCCCGAACGGGACCGGCGGCACGCACGGGACGGAGGGAACCGACGGGACGGACGGGACGGCCGGGACGGCCGGCGCCGACGGGGCGACCGGGCGGCCCGGCCGCACCGGAGGGCCCGGGAAGGACGCCGCCCCGCTGGCGGGCTCCCGGCCCACCCGGATCCGGATCCCGGCCATCGAGGTCGACGCCCCGCTGACCGGTCTGGGCCTGAACGCCGAGGGCCGCCTGGACGTGCCCCCGCCCACCCGCCGCGCCCTCGCCGGCTGGTACCGCGACGGCACCACTCCCGGAGCCCTCGGTACCGCCATCGTCGCCGGTCACGTCGACCACGCCAGCGGCCCGGCCGTCTTCTACCGGCTGGGCGCGCTGCGCCGCGGGGCCACCGTCGAGATCCCGCGCGAGGACGGGCGTACGGCCGTCTTCACCGTCCACGCGGTCGAGGCGTACGACACCGCCCGGTTCCCGGACCGGCTGGTCTACGGGCCCGCCCCGCGCGCCGAACTGCGGGTGATCACGTGCGGCGGCCGCTGGTCCCCGCGCACCGGCTACGCGGCCAACGTGGTGGTGTTCGCCCACCTCACGGGCACGTACGGGCCACCGTCGCAGCCGTAGTCGCTGCCCTCGTCGCCGCCGTGCTCGCCGCAGCGCCTCACGCCCACTGCTCCAGGCCCAGCTTGACCACCAGCGCCGCGACCACCGTCAACAGGACCGCGCGCACGAATCCGCTGCCCTTCTTCAGGGCCATCTTCGCCCCCGCCATGCCACCGGCCAGGTTGAACACCGCCATCAGCGCCGCCAGCTGCCACATCACCTCGCCGCGGGCGGCGAATACGGCGAGCGCGCCCAGGTTGGTGCCCACGTTGACGATCTTGGCGGTGGCGGAGGCGGTCAGCAGGTCCAGGTGGAGCAGCGCGGTCAGCGCCAGGACCAGGAAGGTGCCGGTGCCGGGGCCGATCAGGCCGTCGTAGAAGCCGATGCCGAGGCCTGCCAGGCCGATCGCGGCGGCGACCCGGCCGGGGCCGACCGGCCCGGCCGACGGGACGGAGCCGAAGGAGGGGCGGAACAGCACGAAGCCGGCGACCAGCAGCAGCACCACCATGATCAGCGGGCGCATGGTGTCCTTGCTGAACACCCCGGCCAGCAGCGCGCCGCCCGCCGCGCCCGCCATCGCGGCCAGCCCGATCCGGGCCGCGGTCCGCACGTCGACGGGCGCCTTGCGGGCGAAGGTGACGGCTGCGCCCGTCGTACCGACGATGGCCACCGCCTTGTTGGTGCCCAGCGCGTGCGTCAGCGGGACGTGGCCGGGCAGACCCAGCATCAGGGCGGGCAGGAGCAGCAGGCCGCCGCCGCCCACCACCGCGTCGATCCAGCCGGCGGCCGCGGCGGCCACGCACAGCACGATGATCATGGTCGTCGATATGTCAGGCACGGCCCCGACCCTATGGATCACATGGGTGCAGAGGCCATCAATCCCGGGTTTCTTGCGCAAGGTTTGAGCTTTCCCGGGCCGGTACCCGGTCCGGGGCCACCGGAGCCGCCGGTTCCAGGGCAGCCGTCAGGACAGTGGCGGCCAGTGCGCCGGCCAGCCCGAGCCCGGCCGCGAGCCGCCGCCCCGGCGGTACGGCGGCCGCCCGGACCCACGGCCGCGCCACGGGCCTGCGGTGCCGCCCGCCGGGGCCGGGCGCGCCAGCGGATCGCGCGGCGGGCACGCCGACGGGTCGCGCGGCCGGCGCGGCGACGGGTCGCGCGGCCGGCACGGCGACGGGTCGCGCGGCCGGCACGGCGACGGGTCGCGCGGCGGGCGGCTCGGCGGGCGGTTCGGCGGGCGGCTCGGCGGGCGGGTCCACGGCCACGGCGAGGGCCACGTGCAGCGGATGGCGCATGAGGGGCCGGCCTCTCAGAAGCTGAAACATTCGGAATGGATACGTCCGGCCGGTACCCCGGCCCGCAGCAGCGCGGCCGTCGTGGCCCCGGCCATCCCCGGCGGCCCGCACAGGTACACGTCGTGCTCGGCCAGGTCCGGGACCAGCGCCCGCAGCGCCTGCGGGGCCAGCGGGTCGTACGCGGCGTCCGACGGCCCCAGCAGGTAGTGCAGCCCGGCCCGCCGCTCGGCCGCGATGGCCTCCAGCTCCGTACGCAGCACCAGGTGCTCGGCGGCTCCGGCCCGGTACAGCAGGGTCAGGTCCCCGGGCCCGCCGGGCAGCGTCTCGAACAGCGCGCGCAGCGGGGTGATGCCGACCCCGCCCGCGATCAGCAGCACCTTGGGCCGGGTCCGGCGGGCGGCGGTCAGCGCGCCGAACGGGCCGGTGGCGACGACCCGGGTCCCCGGGCGCAGCCGGCGGATGCGCCGGGTGTGCCCGCCGAGCGCCTTGACGGTGATCCGCAGGGTGTCGTCCCGTACCGGCGCGGACAGCGAGAACGGCAGGGCCGTGTGCCACAGCCGGCGCTGGAGAAACCGCCAGCGCAGGAACTGGCCCGGTTCGGCACGCAGTTCGGCCAGGTGCGCCCCGTATACGACCACCGAGACCACCCCGGGCCCCTCGGCCCGCACCTCGGCGACCCGCAGGCCGTGCCGCAGGGCCTGCCGTACGGGGACCACCGCGCGGTACCAGAGGAGCAGGACGGCGACCACGGTGTGCGCGAAGGCCCAGAGCCAGGCAACCGGGGCCAGATCGGGGCCCGCGAGCTGGTGGACGAAGCCGAGGGCGGCGGCCAGGTACACCGTCAGGTGGATCCCGCGCCAGGTCTCGTGGGAGATCCGGCGGCGTACGGCGCGGGCGGAGGCGACCCCCACGGCGGCCAGCAGGACGGCGCCGGCGGAGGCGGCGGCCAGCGCGGGGTAGCCGAGCAGCTCGCGCCCGGCGGACAGGACGTCCACGCCGTGGTGGACGGCGTACCCGAGCAGGGCGAGGAGCCCGTGGGCGGCGCACAGCAGCAGGACGGGCCGGCCGCCGGCGGCGTGCCACCGGGCGAGGCGGTCGGCGCCGACCCCGTGCTCCACGGCCGGCACCCGGGCCATCAGGAAGAGCATGACGAGGACGCCGTACCCGGCGAGCAGGCCGGTGAGGTGGGCGCCGGTGGCGAACAGCGCGTCGAGCCGCGCGGAGGGGCGCACCTGCGCCGCCCACAGCAGGGTGACCGCACCGGTCCCGCCCAGCACCGCACCCTTGACCCGCCCCGCCGTATCTCGCATGCCGCCACGCTAGGTGCCGGACACCTGCCGCTGAAGATCCTTAAGGCGCCCTTGAGCAAGGCCTGGGCAGGCCTTAATGCCGTGGCCCTGCGGGCGTGGCCGGGGTGCGCTCACAGGCCCCGCGCGGGCGGGAGGAGGTCAGCGTTCCGTCCGGGTAACAACGACGATGCGGCCGGGAAACAGCGGGACCGCACGCTCGTGCCATGACCTCGCAACAGCGTGTGGTGGTGATCGGCGGCGGCCTCGCCGGCCTGCGCCTCGCCCAGCGCCTCGCCCCGGCTCCGGTGACGGTGACCGTCCTGGGCGAGGAGGGGCACGCCCCGTACAACCGCGTCCTGCTGGCCGAGGTGCTCGCGGGCCGGTACCCGGCCGAGGTCGCCGCGCTGCCCGACCCCGGGCCCGCGCTGCGGCGCGGGGTGCGGGCGGTGCGGGTGGACCGGGCCGAACGGATGGTGCACTGCGACGACGGCAGCGCCGAGCCGTACGACACCCTGGTGCTGGCGACCGGGTCCAACCCGGTGCTGCCGCCGCTGCGCGGGCTGTTCGAGCCGGGCGGGCGGGAACTCCCGGACGGGGTCCACCCGTTCCGGACCATGGACGACTGCCTGGCCCTGTCCGAGGCGCTCGCGCGCCGGCCCGGGGCGCGGGTGGTGGTCGTCGGTGGTGGTCTCCTCGGGGTCTCGGCCGCCCGCGCGCTGGCCGCCCGCGGCGGCGGCGCGGCGAGCGTGGTGATCGCCCAGCAGGGCGCCCGCCTGATGGAGCGCCAGCTGGACGAGGACGCGTCCGCGCTGCTCCACGCCCACCTGAGCGGCCTCGGTGTCGAGATCCACACCGAGTGCCGCGTCCGCGGCCTGACCACCACCCCCGTCGCCCCCGCACTGACCCCGTACCGCGCGCCGCTGCTCCCGCAGTCCCCGGAGCCCCTGGAGTCCCCGGAGTCCACTCGGCCCCTGGAGTCCCGGGAGCCCTCGGAGCCCCCGGAGCCCATGAAGTCCCCGGAGCCCCCGGAGTCCCCGCACCCCCCGTCCGCCCCCGCCCGCCGACCCCCCGGCGCCCGCCACCGCGGCGCCCCCGTGCCCCGGGCGGTCACCGGTGTCGAGCTCGCCGACGGCTACCGGCTCGACGCCGACCTGGTCGTGCTCGCCTGCGGTGTCCGGCCGCGCGTCGGGCTCGCCCAGGCCGCCGGGCTGGACCTCGGCACGGGCATCCTCGTCGACGACCGGCTGCGCACCTCCGACCCGCGCATCCACGCCATCGGCGACTGCGCCGAGCACGCCGGGCGGACGTACGGCCTGGCCGGGCCCGCCCTGGAGCAGGCCGACGTCCTCGCCGACGTACTCCTGGGCCGGCCGGCCGCCCGCTACGCCGGCACCCGCGCCCTGACCCGGCTCACCCTCCCCACCGGGAGCCCCGACGGGCGCCCCCTCGACCTCGCCGCCTTCGGCGAGACCACCCCGCGCCCGGGCGACGACGTGGTCCGCCTGGCCGACGCCACCCGCCGCACCTACCGCAAGGTCGTCGTCCGCGGCGACCGCCTGGTCGGCGGCGTCCTGCTCGGCGAGCTCGCCACCGTGGGCGCGCTCGCCCGTACCTGGGAGGGCGACGAGGCCCTGCTCCCCACCGACGGACTGTTCCACCTGTTCACCGACGACGGAGGCTCCTGATCATGAGCAACCCCCCGCACCGGCCCGCGCTCGTCCTCGTCGGTCACGGCATGGTCGGCCAGCGCTACCTGGAGGCGCTCGCCGAGCGAGGCGTGACGGCCACGCACCGGATCACCGTGCTCTGCGAGGAGCCCCGCCCGGCCTACGACCGCGTCCACCTCACCTCGTACTTCTCCGGCAGCAGCGCCGAGGACCTCTCCCTGACCCCCGAGGGGTTCCTGGACGCCCACGGCATCGCGATGCACCTCGGCGACCCGGCCGTCGGCATCGACCGCGAGGCCCGTACGGTCACCGCCCGCTCCGGCCAGGTCTTCCCGTACGACGTCCTGGTCCTGGCGACCGGCAGCTACCCCTTCGTCCCGCCGGTGCCCGGCAAGGACGCCCCGGGCTGCTTCGTCTACCGCACCATCGAGGACCTGCTGGCCATCGAGGAGTACGCCAAGGGCCGCACGCAGGGCGCGGTCGTCGGGGGCGGGCTGCTCGGCCTGGAGGCCGCCGGCGCGCTCCAGGGGCTGGGCCTGGCCACCCGGATCGTGGAGTTCGCCCCCCGCCTGATGCCCGTCCAGGTCGACGAGGGCGGCGGCGCGGCCCTGCTGCGCACCATCGAGTCGATGGGCCTGACCGTCCACACCGGGGTCGGCACCCAGGAGGTCGTGACCGGGCCGGACGGCTCGGTGGCCGGAATGCTGCTGTCCGACGGCTCCACCGTCCCCACCGAGATGGTGGTCTTCTCCGCCGGCGTCCGCCCCCGCGACCAGCTCGCCCGGGACGCGGGCCTGACCGTCGGCGAGCGCGGCGGTATCGCCGTCGACGCCCGCTGCCGCACCTCCGACCCGCACGTCTACGCGATCGGCGAGTGCGCGCTGGCCGTCGACGGCCGCGTCTACGGGCTGGTCGCCCCCGGCTACGAGATGGCCGAGACCGCCGCCGACGACCTCCTGGGCCGGGAGGCGGAGTTCACCGGCGCCGACCTGTCCACCAAGCTCAAGCTGCTCGGCGTGGACGTGGCGTCCTTCGGCGACGCCCACGGCACCACCGAGGGCTGCCTGGACGTCGTCTACTCCGACTCCCGCTCGGGGGTCTACAAGAAGCTGGTCGTCGCCCCCGACGGGGTGCTGCTCGGCGGGGTCCTGGTCGGCGACGCCGACGCGTACGGCCTGCTGCGCCCGCTCACCGGCAGCGTCCCGCCCGCCGCCCCCGAGCAGCTGGTGCTGCCGGCCGGCGCCGGCGGGTCCGTCTCCCTGGGGCCGGCCTCCCTCCCCGACGACGCGGTGATCTGCTCCTGCCACAACGTCACCAAGAAGGCCATCACCGCCTGCACCACCGTCCCCGAGGTCAAGAAGTGCACCAAGGCGGGCACCGGCTGCGGCGGCTGCCTGAAGGTGATCGGCCAGCTGCTGCCGGCCGCCACCGACAAGGGGCTCTGCGGCTGCTTCCCGTACACCCGCGCCGAGCTCTACGAGATCGTCCGCACCCTGCGGCTGGCCTCGTACGAGCAGCTGCTGGACAGCCACGGCCGCGAGGGCGCGCGCGGCGGCGACGGCTGCGAGGTCTGCAAGCCCGCCGTCGGCTCGATCATCGCCTCGCTCGCCCCGACCATCGGCGCCCCCGGCTACGTCCTGGCCGGCGAGCAGGCCGCCCTGCAGGACACCAACGACCACTTCCTCGCCAACCTCCAGCGCAACGGCTCGTATTCGGTCGTCCCGCGGATCCCCGGCGGGGAGATCACCCCCGACCGGCTCATCGTGATCGGCGAGGTGGCCCGGGACTTCGGCCTCTACACGAAGATCACCGGCGGGCAGCGCATCGACCTCTTCGGGGCCCGCGTGGACCAGCTCCCGCAGATCTGGGCCCGCCTGGTCGACGCCGGCTTCGAGTCCGGGCACGCGTACGGCAAGGCGCTGCGCACGGTGAAGTCCTGCGTGGGGCAGACCTGGTGCCGCTACGGCGTCCAGGACAGCGTACGGATGGCCATCGACCTGGAGCTGCGCTACCGGGGCCTGCGCGCCCCGCACAAGCTGAAGTCGGCGGTGTCGGGCTGTGTCCGCGAGTGCGCGGAGGCGCAGAGCAAGGACTTCGGCGTGATCGCCACCGCGAGTGGCTGGAACCTGTACGTCGGCGGGAACGGCGGGGCCACCCCGCGCCACGCGGACCTGCTGGCCCAGGACCTCTCGGACGCCGAGCTGATCCGGCTCATCGACCGGTTCCTGATGTTCTACATCCGTACCGCCGACCGGCTGGAGCGGACCTCCGCCTGGCTGGAGCGGCTGGAGGGCGGCCTGGACCACCTGCGCGACGTGGTCGTCCACGACTCGCTCGGGCTGTGCGCGGAGCTGGAGTCCCTGATGGCCGACCACGTGGCCCACTACCGCGACGAGTGGGCCGAGACCCTCCAGGACCCGGACCGGCTGCGCCGCTTCGTGTCCTTCGTCAACGCGCCCGGCGCCCCCGATCCGACCGTGAAGTTCGTCGCCGAGCGCGAGCAGGTCAAGCCCGACCTGACCGTCCTGACCCTCGAACCCCTGGGAGGCACCCGATGACCGTGGAACTGCGCGTGGCCGAGGGCTGGCTGACGGTGTGCGAACTGTCCGCGATCATCCCCGGGCGGGGCGTGGCGGCCCTGCTGCCCGACGGCAGCCAGGCGGCGGTCTTCGTCGACCGCGCGGGCCGCCCGTACGCGATCAGCAACCGGGATCCCTTCACCGGTGCGCACGTGCTCTCGCGCGGCCTGATCGGCTGTGCGCAGGGGCGTCCGTTCGTGGCGTCGCCGCTGCTCAAGCAGCGTTTCGACCTGGAGTCGGGGCAGTGCCTGGACGACGAGGGGGTGGCGGTCCGTACGTACCCCGTCCGGACCGCCGCGACGTCCGCCTGACCCCGTGCGAGGTGCCCGGCCGGCTCAGCCCTGGACGGCGGCCGGGTCCATCCACATGATCTCCCAGGTGTGGCCGTCGAGGTCCTCGAAGGTGCGGTTGTAGATGAAGCCGAGGTCCATCGCCGGGCGCGGCTCGGTGCCGCCGGCGGCCACGGCCTTGTCGACGAGGGCGTCGACGGCCTCGCGGCTCTCGTTGCTCAGGCACAGCAGCACCTCGGTGCTGGTGGCGGTGTCGGTGATGGACTTGTGGGTGAACTCCTTGAACTTGGCCTCGGTCAGCAGCATCGCGTAGATCGTGTCGCTGATGACGAGCGAGGCGGCGGTCTCGTCGGTGAACTGCTCGTTGAAGGAGTAGCCGAGCTCGATCCAGAAGGCCTTGCTGGCGTCCAGGTCCTTGACGGGCAGGTTCACGAAGATCATGGTGGCGGACATCTCGGTGTCTCTCTTCTCTCTCGTCCCGCGCGGTGTGCGCTGTCGAGAGGTGGACCGTGGGAGCCGGGGAAACTCATCGCTCCCCGCGAGATTTCTTCGAAAAAATCACCGGCGGGATAGGAACCGCAGGTCAGGCGGGTGGACGGAGCCGCGGGGCGGCGGGCGGGGCGATCCGGGTGACGAAGGAGCCGAGCAGGTGGGTGCCGGCTCCACCCCTGGGCGAAATATCCGGAAGACTGCCCGCATGCCGGGTTCGTCCCCCACGGCGGCGGCTCGGCCGGGAACACTGAAGTCGCCGCCGGGGAATTGACCGCGCACCGGTCGCTCGTGCGTCATGAGGTGTTGATGTCCAGTCAACTCTGGACTCCTAGGTTCCTCGACGCGCGCGACCTCACGGGCCGGCCGGCCCGCGGGGCCCACCTCCCACTGGAGTGACCGTGGAACGTCGTACCTTCCTGCGTGGTGCCGCCATCGGCACGTCGGCCGCCGCCTTCGGCGGCACGCTGATGCACGGCGCGGCCTACGCAGCGCCGGCGCAGCCCGGCCCCGGCCCCTACGGGGCGCTGGGGGCGGCGGACGCGAACGGCATCATGCTCCCCAGCGGCTTCACCAGCCGTGTCATCGCCCGCTCCGGGCAGACCGTCAGCGGCACCGCGTACACGTGGCACAGCGCGCCCGACGGCGGCGCGTGCTTCGCCGACGGCCAGGGCTGGATCTACGTGTCCAACTCGGAGATCGACCCCTCCGGCGGCGCGAGCGCCGTGAAGTTCGACTCCGCCGGCACGATCACCGGCGCGTACCGCATCCTCGGCGGCACCCGGCAGAACTGCGCGGGCGGCAAGACCCCGTGGAACACCTGGCTCTCCTGCGAGGAGGTCAGCCGCGGCTACGTCTACGAGACCGACCCGTACGGCATCATGGCGGCCGTCCGGCGCCCCGCGATGGGCCGCTTCAAGCACGAGGCGGCGGCGGCCGACCCGGTCCGCAAGGTCATCTACCTGACCGAGGACGAGTCCAGCGGCTGCTTCTACCGCTTCGTGCCCGCCACCTGGGGCAACCTCTCCTCCGGCACCCTCCAGGTCCTCAAGGCCGGCACGGCCACCTCGGGCTCCTTCACCTGGGTGAACGTGCCCGACCCGGACGGCTCGCCGACCGCCACCCGCAGCCAGGTCTCGGGCGCGAAGAAGTTCAACGGCGGCGAGGGCTGCCACTACGCCGACGACACGGTCTGGTTCACCACCAAGGGCGACAACCGGGTCTGGCAGCTCAACCTGGCGAACAACACCTACGAGCTGGCCTACGACGACTCGCTCGTCTCCGGCGGGGCCCCGCTGACCGGTGTGGACAACGTCACCGGCTCCTCCTACGGCGACCTGTACATCGCCGAGGACGGCGGCACCATGGAGATCTGCGTGATCACCCCGGACGACGTGGTCGCGCCGTTCCTGCGGATCACCGGCCAGTCCTCGTCGGAGATCACCGGCCCGGCCTTCTCCCCCGCCGGCAACCGCCTGTACTTCTCCAGCCAGCGCGGTACGAGCGGCAGCTCGACGGCCGGCATCACCTACGAGGTGACCGGCCCCTTCCGTACCTGAGCACCGGACGCGGGCCGCGCCCCCGTCCCCATGCCGGGGGCGGGGGCGCGGTCCGTCGCCGCGCGCGGGCCTACGAGGCCACGGCCCCGCCCTTGAGGAGGGCCGCGCCCAGCGGGGTGACCGTGTGGAGCACCGCGTTGCCCCGGCGCAGGGTGGTCACCAGGCCCGCCTCGCGCATCACGCACGCGTGCTGGCTCGCGGAGGCCAGCGAGACCCCGGCGCGGCGGGCCAGCTCGCTGGTGGTCGCCCCGTCCCCGATGGCCCGCAGGACCACCGAGCGGGTGTGGCCGACCAGCTTGCCGAGGGTGCGCTGGCGGTGGTCCTCCAGCAGGGCCGGACGGATCGCCTCCGGGCCGGTGGGCGCGGAGGCCAGGTGCGCCGCCGCCGGATAGACCAGCACCGGCGGCAGCTGCGGGTCGTGCAGCGTCACGGCGGTGCGCCGGCAGAAGAACGACGGCTGGAGCAGCAGCCCGCGCCCGCGCAGCCGCACGTCGCGGTCGACCGGGTAGTCGCACTCCAGGACCGGCGCCCGCCAGCGCAGCATCGGCGGCAGCGAGGCCAGCAGCTCGTCCGCGCCGCCGTCGAGCAGCGCCCGGCCGCGCGCGGCCCGCTCCGCCTCGATCTGGGCCTGTATGTGCGTCCAGTACGGCTCCACGGCCGCCCGGTGGTAACCGCGCAGCTCCGCCAGCAGCCGTGGCAGCTGCCGGGGCCCGCCGTCGGCGAACTCCCGCAGCCGCGGCGTCGGCGGCGCGCCACCGCCCACCAAGGACAACTCGCGCCGCAACCGCTCCGCGCGTATCCCGCGCAACGCGTCGAGGCCGACGTCCCACCCGTACTGCCCCTCCACAGGAGTCAGAAAATCGGGGAAATAGCCACGACTCGGTATGAGCGCACCTAGGAGCCGTGTTTCAGTATTCAACCGGCTCCGCGTTTCAGTACGCCATTCACCGAACAACCGGGCGTCACGCCGGTCTCTTAAACGGTGAAAACTAAGAATCGTTTCCCACAACGCATCGGGACGCCCTGCCATCCGTACGCGTGCCAGGTCCACTCCAGTGAAATGGATACGCAGCACCGAACCCCCACCTGTGCAACCGCAATCCCCCCGCCCCATGAGTATGCACGCCGTCACACGACGTCACCACGCCCTTTCGGCCACAGTTGAAACCCCTTTCGGCAGGGGCGTGACAACCGAAATCCTGTACTCCGCCGAGCACACTCCGGTGCGACCGAAACGCTCCGCGAAGGCCGTGGGGGGCTTTGCGGGGCCTGGCGGTCGGTCGCCCCGGGAAGCGCCGACGTGCCCGGCAGATTGACAGCAGGCGGTGGACGGGTGGGGATCCGTCCGCCGCCTGCTGCCGTAAAGATTTGTTGAACAACAAAAATTGCGCGTCCGCCCTCGGGAGTCAGGGAACCCGGGGGCGGACGCGGTCAGTGGGGCGCTGTAAGGGTCAGCGGCTGTCGGAGCCCTTTGCCTCGGCGGCGGCGCGGCCGGCCTCCAGACGCGCCACCGGGATCCGGAACGGCGAGCAGGAGACGTAGTCGAGGCCCACCTCGTGGAAGAAGTGCACCGACTCCGGGTCGCCGCCGTGCTCGCCGCAGACGCCCAGCTTCAGGTCCGGGCGGGTGGCCCGGCCGGCCTGGACGGCGCTGCGGACCAGCGAGCCGACGCCGTCCTTGTCGATGGTCTCGAAGGGCGAGACCCCGAAGATGCCCTTCTCCAGGTACGCGGTGAAGAAGCTGGCCTCGACGTCGTCGCGGGAGAAGCCCCAGACGGTCTGGGTCAGGTCGTTCGTACCGAAGGAGAAGAACTGCGCGGCCTCGGCGATCTGGCCGGCGGTCAGCGCGGCGCGGGGCAGCTCGATCATCGTGCCGATGGACAGCTTCAGGTTCGTGCCGGTCGCGGCCTCCACCTCGGCGATGACCTGGTCGGCCTCCTCGCGGACGATCTCCAGCTCCTGGACGGTGCCCACGAGCGGGATCATGATCTCGACCCGCGGGTCGCCCTTGGCGTTGGCACGCTCGGCCGCGGCCTCGGCGATGGCACGGACCTGCATGGCGAACAGGCCGGGGATGACCAGGCCGAGGCGGACGCCGCGCAGACCCAGCATCGGGTTCTGCTCGTGCAGCTTGTGCACGGCCTGGAGCAGGCGCAGGTCGTTCTCGTTGGCGTCCTTGCGGGACTCTGCGAGGGCGACGCGCACCGACAGCTCGGTGATGTCGGGCAGGAACTCGTGCAGCGGCGGGTCCAGCAGACGGACGGTGACGGGCAGGCCGTCCATCGCCTCGAAGAGCTCGACGAAGTCCTTCTTCTGGAGCGGCAGGAGGGCACTGAGTGCCTCCTCGCGCTCGCCGTCGGTGTCGGCGAGGATCAGGCGCTCGACCATCTCGCGGCGCTCACCGAGGAACATGTGCTCGGTGCGGCACAGGCCGATGCCCTGGGCGCCGAACCGGCGGGCGCGCAGCGCGTCCTCGGCGTTGTCGGCGTTGGCGCGCACCCGCAGCCGGCGCACGCGGTCGGCGTAGGCCATGACCCGGTGGACGGCGGCGACGAGCTCGTCGGCGTCGTCGGCGCCCGCGTGCATCCGGCCCTCGAAGTACTCGACGACCGGGGACGGTACGACGGGTACCTCGCCGAGGTACACCTTGCCGGTGGAGCCGTCGATGGAGACGACGTCGCCCTCCTCGATGACCTGCCCGTCCTTGGTGGTCATCCGGCGGCGCTTGGTGTCGACCTCGAGCTCCTCGGCGCCGCAGACGCAGGTCTTGCCCATGCCGCGGGCGACGACGGCCGCGTGCGAGGTCTTGCCGCCGCGGGAGGTCAGGATGCCCTCGGCGGCGATCATGCCGTCCAGGTCGTCGGGGTTGGTCTCGCGGCGGATCAGGATGACCTTCTCGCCGGAGCGGGACCACTTGACGGCCGTGTAGGAGTCGAAGACGGCCTTGCCGACCGCCGCGCCCGGGGAGGCGGCGATGCCGCGGCCGATCCGGGTGACCTGGGCGGACTCGTCGAAGCGGGGGAACATCAGCTGCGCGAGCTGGGCGCCGTTGACCCGCTGGAGGGCCTCGGCCTCGTCGATCAGGCCCTGGTCGACGAGCTGGGTGGCGATGCGGAAGGCGGCGCCGGCGGTGCGCTTGCCGACGCGGGTCTGGAGCATCCACAGCTGGCCGCGCTCGATGGTGAACTCGATGTCGCACAGGTCCTTGTAGTGCGTCTCGAGCGTCTCCATGATGCTCATGAGCTGGTCGTAGGACTTCTTGTCCAGCTGCTCCAGATCGGCGAGCGGGACCGTGTTGCGGATGCCCGCGACGACGTCCTCGCCCTGCGCGTTCTGCAGGTAGTCGCCGTAGACGCCCTGGTGGCCGCTGGCGGGGTCGCGGGTGAAGGCGACGCCGGTGCCGGAGTCGGGGCCGAGGTTGCCGAAGACCATGGAGCAGATGTTGACGGCCGTGCCCAGGTCGCCGGGGATGCGCTCCTGGCGGCGGTAGAGCTTGGCGCGGTCGGTGTTCCAGGAGTTGAAGACGGCCTCGACGGCGAGGTCGAGCTGCTCGCGGGCGTCCTGCGGGAACTCGCGGCCGGCCTGCTCGGCGACGATCTTCTTGAAGCGGGTGACCAGCTTCTTCAGGTCGGCGGCGTCGAGGTCGGTGTCGACGCTGACCTTCTTGGCGGCCTTGGCCTCGTCGAGGGCCTCCTCGAAGAGCTCGCCGTCGATGCCCAGGACGGTCTTGCCGAACATCTGGACCAGGCGGCGGTAGGAGTCCCAGGCGAAGCGCTCGTTGCCGGCCTGGGAGGCGAGGCCGGTGACGGAGGCGTCGGAGAGACCGATGTTGAGGACGGTGTCCATCATGCCGGGCATCGAGAACTTGGCGCCGGAGCGGACGGAGACCAGGAGCGGGTCGTCGGACTGGCCGAGCTTCTTGCCCATCTTCTTCTCGAGGGCGTCCAGGTGGGCGCTGACCTCGTCGCGCAGCGCGGCCGGGGCCTCGCCGCTCTCCAGGTAGACCTTGCAGGCCTCGGTGGTGATGGTGAAGCCGGGAGGGACCGGCAGACCCAGGTTGGTCATCTCGGCGAGGTTGGCACCCTTGCCGCCGAGAAGGTCCTTGAGGTCGCGGTTGCCCTCAGTGAAGTCGTAGACGAACTTCTGATCTTTGTTTTCCGACACGGGTCTCGACTCCTCGAGGACTCGGTGGCTGCCCTGACGGCCAGGAACATACCCAGATCGAAGGCTTCTGGGTACGTCCACTTGGCCGACACATGGCCGTAACCACCCATGCGCCCATGGATCGAAAGTAACTCACTGGTAGCCAAAAGCTCCGAAGAGCCTTCACAAGCCGAAGCGAGCATGCGCTCCTGTCGCATGATCACGCTCGGATGAGCGATCATCGATACATTTGCGTTCAAGTCTTGAACACACAAAGGGTGGCACCCAGTGCCACCCTTTGGAAGTCTTACCCGTGATGTTCATGCTCATCTGAGCGCAACCCCACCCATGCGTGGCGTATCTCACGCCGTCCGAGGGGGTCCCGTGGGTCGTTTTCTCAGCCTCCGGACGTGTCCAGCTCGGCGTCCTCGCTCACCCCGGCGCAGTCGTACGGATCCTTCAGCCAGCCATCCGGGAGGACAACCCGGTTGTTTCCGGACGTCCGGCCGCGCGGACCGTCCGCGCCCTCGGGCCAGGGCTGGTCCAGATCAAGCTCGCTCAGATGAGCGTCCAGCTCGGCCAGGGAGGAGGTGACCGCCAGCTTCTTGCGCATCTCGGAACCGACCGAGAAGCCCTTGAGGTACCAGGCCACGTGCTTACGGAAGTCGATCACCCCGCGCGCCTCGTCGCCGATCCACTCGCCCAGCAGCGTCGCGTGGCGCAGCATCACGCCGGCGACCTCGCGCAGCCCGGGCGCCGCGTAGTCCTCCGTACGCCCCTCGAAGGCCGCCACCAGGTCGTTGAACAGCCACGGGCGCCCCAGGCAGCCGCGGCCGACCACCACGCCGTCGCAGCCGGTCTCGCGGACCATCCGCAGCGCGTCCTCGGCGCACCAGATGTCGCCGTTGCCGAGCACCGGGATCTCCGGCACGTGCTCCTTGAGCCGGGCGATGGCCTCCCAGTCGGCGGTGCCGCCGTAGTGCTGGGCGGTGGTGCGCCCGTGCAGCGCGATGGCGGTGACGCCCTCCTCGACCGCGATCCGGCCCGCGTCCAGGTAGGTGAGGTGGTCGTCGTCGATGCCCTTGCGCATCTTCATCGTCACCGGCAGGTCGCCGGCCCCGGCCACGGCCTCCTTGAGGATCGCCCGCAGCAGGTGGCGCTTGTAGGGCAGGGCCGAGCCGCCGCCCTTTCGGGTGACCTTGGGGACCGGGCAGCCGAAGTTCAGGTCGATGTGATCGGCGAGGTCCTCCTCGACGATCATCCGGACGGCCTTGCCGACCGTCGCGGGATCCACCCCGTACAGCTGGATCGACCGGGGCGTCTCGGTCGCGTCGAAGTGGATCAGCTGCATGGTCTTCTCATTGCGCTCGACCAGGGCGCGCGTCGTGATCATCTCGCTCACGAACAGCCCCTTGCCGCCGCTGAACTCACGGCACAGGGTGCGGAACGGGGCATTGGTGATGCCGGCCATGGGCGCGAGCACCACCGGCGGCCGCACGGTGTGCGGGCCGATCGCGAGGGCGTCAGGGAGCGTGGTCATCCCCCCATTCTCCCGCATGCCGCGGTGATCAGGTCTCCGTACTATCGGCGGCATGCACGAGGTGAGTCCCCGGCGGCGCATGCTCGTCCTGGCGATCTGCTGCATGAGCCTGCTGATCGTCAGCCTCGACAACACCGTCCTGAACGTTGCCCTGCCGCAGATGCGGCGCGAACTGCACGCCCCCGTCTCGGGCATGCAGTGGACCATCGACGCCTACACCCTGGTGATGGCGTCCCTCCTGATGCTGGCCGGCTCCACCGCCGACCGGATCGGCCGCCGCAAGGTGTTCCTGGCCGGCCTGGTCCTGTTCATGGCCGGCTCGCTGCTGTGCTCCCTGGCCCCGGACATCGGATGGCTCATCACCTTCCGGGCCGTCCAGGCGGTGGGCGCGGCCATGCTGAACCCGGTCGCCATGTCGATCATCGCCAACACCTTCACCGATCCGGCCGAGCGGGCCAGGGCGATCGGCGTGTGGGGCGGTGTGGCGGGCATCTCGATGGCGGCCGGCCCGCTCGTCGGCGGCGTGCTCGTGGATACGGTGGGCTGGCGGTCCATCTTCTGGCTCAACCTGCCGATCGGGCTCGTCGCGCTCGCGCTGACCGTGCGCTACGTCCCGGAGTCGCGGGCCCCGCGGCCGCGCCGGCCGGATCCGGTGGGCCAGCTGCTGATCATGGCCCTGCTGGGGTCCATCACCTACGGGATCATCGAGGCGCCGTCGGCGGGGCTGGACAGCGCGCTGGTCGTGGGGTGCGCGGCGGTCGCGGTGATCTCCTTCGCGGGGATCCTGGTGTACGAGCCGCGCCGGACCGATCCGCTGATCGACCCGCGGTTCTTCCGCAGCGCCCCGTTCAGCGGCGCGACGGTCATCGCGATCAGCGCGTTCGCCGGGCTGTCCGGGATGCTCTTCCTGACCACCCTCTACCTCCAGGACGTACGGGGGCTGGACGCCCTGCACGCCGGCCTGTGGATGCTCCCGCTGGCGCTGGTGACCTGCCTGATCGCGCCGCTGTCCGGGCGCCTGGTGGCCTCCCGCGGGCCGCGGCTGCCGCTGGTGGTGGCGGGGCTGGGGATGGGCGGCAGCGGGCTGCTGTTCGCCGCCTTCGCGGCGGAGCGCTCGAACGCCCTGATGCTCGCCGCGTTCCTGCTGTTCGGACTGGGCTTCGGCATGGTCAACTCGCCGATCACCAATACGGCGGTCTCGGGCATGCCGCGTTCCCAGGCGGGCGTCGCGGCGGCCGTCGCCGCCACCAGCCGGCAGACCGGCGGCACCCTGGGGGTGGCGGTGATCGGTTCGGTCCTGGCGGCCGGGCTGGCGCGGGGCCACGAGTTCACCGAGGCGGCCGGCCCGGCCTGGTGGATCATCACCGTCTCCGGCGCCCTGGTGCTGGTCCTGGGGCTGCTCACCACGGGCGCCTGGGCCCGGGCGACGGCCGAGCGCACCGCCCGCGAACTGGAGCCGGCCCCCGAGAGCGGCCCCGGCGCGGCGGTGGCGCCGGGCCGGTGACCGGCGGCCCTTCCCGAACCCCGCGCACGCGTTGTCCACAGCCTTCCACATGACCGATGACAGATATTGAAATCTGTCATCGGTCATGTCATGGTTGGTGGCATGACGACGCACCCCCACACCCCCGCACAGCCCCGCCCGCACCGCACCCTCGGCAGCACCGGCCCCTCCGTCTTCCCGCTGGGCCTGGGCTGCATGGGCATGTCCGCCCTCTACGGGGAGGCCGACCGCGCCGAGTCCATCGCCACCATCCACGCGGCCCTCGACGCCGGCGTCACCCTGCTCGACACGGGCGACTTCTACGGCATGGGGCACAACGAGCTGCTGATCGACGAGGCGCTGCGGACCGCGCCCGCGGCCCTGCGCGACCGGGCGCTGACCAGCGTGAAGTTCGGCGCGCTGCGCACGGTCGAGGGCGGCTTCAGCGGGTACGACGGCCGCCCCGACGCCGTGCGGAACTTCCTGGCCTATTCCCTCCAGCGGCTCGGCCGGGACCACATCGACATCTACCGGATCGCCCGCGTCGACCCGGACGTCCCGATCGAGGAGACCGTCGGCGCGATCGCCGAGGCCGTCCAGGCCGGGCACGTCCGCCACGTCGGCCTGTCCGAGGTCGGCGCGGACACCCTGCGCCGGGCCGCCGCGGTCACCCCCATCGCGGACCTGCAGATCGAGTACTCCCTGATCTCGCGCGGCATCGAGGCGGAGATCCTGCCCACCGCCCGCGAGCTCGGCATCGGCGTCACGGCGTACGGCGTGCTCTCGCGCGGCCTGATCAGCGGCCACTTCAGCCGGGACCGGCAGCTGGCCCCGGGCGACTTCCGCGGCATGAGCCCGCGCTTCCAGGGCGAGAACCTCTCCCGCAACCTGGACCTGGTCGAGGCGCTGCGCAAGGTCGCCGAGGACAAGGGCGCCTCGGTCGCCCAGATCGCCATCGCCTGGGTGCTCTCGCGCGGTGAGGACATCGTGCCGCTCGTCGGCGCCCGCCGCCGGGACCGGCTGGCCGAGGCGCTCGGCGCCCTGGACGTGTCCCTGAGCGCGGAGGACCTCGCGGCCGTCGAGGCGGCGGTCCCGGCGGACGCCGTGGCCGGCGAGCGCTACCCGGCGGCGCAGATGGCCCACCTCGACAGCGAGCACTGAGCTGACGGTACGGTCGTACCCATGCCACCCGCTGCCGCCGAACCCCTGACCCCCGAGCGCATCCTCGAGACGACCGAGGAGGTGCTGCGCCGCTTCGGCCCGGCCAAGGCCACCGTGGTGGACGTGGCACGGGCCCTGGGGGTCAGCCATGGCAGCGTCTACCGGCACTTCCCGTCGAAGGCCGCACTGCGCGAGGCGGTCACCGACCGCTGGCTGGGCAGGACCGCGGACCGGCTGGCGGAGATCGCCGGAGCCGCCGACCAGCCGGCGCCGTCCCGGCTGGAGGCCTGGCTGGAGGCGCTGTTCGAGGCCAAGCGGGCCAAGGCGGGCGACGAGCCGGAGCTGTTCGCCACGTACTCGGTGCTGCTCGCCGAGAACAGCGGCGTGGTCGACGCGCATCTGAACGAGCTGATCGCCCAGCTGGCGCGGATCATCGAGGAGGGGGTCGGCGCCGGCACCCTGGCCGCGCCCGACGTCCCGGCGGCCGCCCGTGCGGTCTTCGACGCGACCGGCCGCTTCCATGACCCGCAGTACGCGCCGGAGTGGACCTCGCCGACGATCGCCGCGGAGTTCGAGGCCGTCACCGCCCTGGTGATCCGGGGCCTGCGCGCCTGAGCGGCGGAACCGCCGCGAACGACCGGTGGCCCGGTGCGCGTCTCGCGCACCGGGCCACCGTCGTGTCCGCCGCCGTCGGGGCGGCCGGACGGGATCCTCTCAGGACCTAGCAGCCCAGCAGGCGGGCGCCGAGGTAGGCCTGGATCTGGTCCAGGGAGACACGCTCCTGCTTCATGGTGTCGCGCTCGCGCACGGTCACCGCGTTGTCGTCCAGGGTGTCGAAGTCGACGGTGACGCAGAACGGCGTACCGATCTCGTCCTGGCGGCGGTAGCGGCGGCCGATGGCGCCCGCGTCGTCGAACTCGATGTTCCAGTTCTTGCGCAGGTCGGCCGCGAGGCCCTTGGCCTTCGGCGACAGCTTCTCGTTGCGGGACAGCGGCAGCACGGCGACCTTGACCGGGGCCAGGCGCGGGTCGAGGCGCATCACGGTGCGCTTCTCCATGACGCCCTTGGCGTTGGGGGCCTCGTCCTCGTTGTACGCGTCGAGCATGAAGGCGAGCATGGCGCGGTTCACACCGGCCGCCGGCTCGATGACGTAAGGGGTGTAGCGCTCCCCGGCCTCCTGGTCGAAGAACGTGAGGTCGTGGCCGGAGGCGGCGGAGTGGGCCTTGAGGTCGTAGTCGGTGCGGTTGGCCACACCCTCGAGCTCGGAGAACTCACTGCCACCGAAGTTGAAGCGGTACTCGATGTCGGCGGTGCGCTTCGAGTAGTGGGACAGCTTCTCCTTCGGGTGCTCGTACCAGCGGATGTTCTCCTCGCGGATGCCGAGGTCGCGGTACCAGTTCCACCGCTCCTGCATCCAGTACTCCTGCCACTGCTCGTCCTCGCCCGGCTTGACGAAGAACTCCATCTCCATCTGCTCGAACTCGCGGGTGCGGAAGATGAAGTTGCCGGGCGTGATCTCGTTGCGGAAGGACTTGCCCATCTGCGCGATGCCGAAGGGCGGCTTCCTGCGGGAGGTCTGCTGGACCACGGCGAAGTTGGTGAAGATGCCCTGGGCGGTCTCGGGACGCAGGTACGCCTTGGAACCGGTGTCCTGGGTCGGGCCGAGGTGGGTCTCCAGCATGCCGGAGAACTGCTTGGGCTCGGTGAACTGGCCCTTCACACCGCAGTTGGGGCAGTTGACGTCCGCCAGGCCGTTCTCGGGCAGGCGGCCGTGCTTGGCCTCGTAGGCCTCCTCCAGGTGGTCGGCGCGGTGGCGCTTGTGGCAGGAGGTGCACTCGGTGAGCGGGTCGGAGAAGGTCGCGACGTGACCGGAGGCCACCCACACCTCGGGGGCCAGGATCACGGAGGAGTCGATACCGACGATGTCCTCACGCCCGGTGACCATCGCCTTCCACCACTGGCGCTTGATGTTCTCCTTGAGCTCGACACCGAGCGGGCCGTAGTCCCAGGCGGCCTTGGAGCCGCCGTAGATCTCACTGCACGGGAAAACGAAGCCACGGCGCTTGCTCAGGCTGACGATGGTGTCGATCTTGTCGGCGGCCACGATGCTCTCTTCATTACGAGGACGAACGCGAATGCCTCAGGTTACCGGCGCCCGCACCCTCCCTTTCAAATCGGTTCCCCGTCCACAGGCCCCCACCAGGATTTTTGACAACCGTTTCCATCTTTGATGAAAATGGATGTCATGAACATACGACGCCTCATACCCGCTGCCGCCCTCACCGGAGCCGTCGCCCTCGGCGCCACGGCCCTGACCGCCTGCTCCGGAGCGACCGCCGCCGGCGGAAGCCAGGACGGCAAGCTCGCCGTCACGGCGTCGTTCTACCCGCTGCAGTTCCTCGCCGAACAGATAGGCAAGGACCACGTCACGGTCGCCACCCTGACCAAGCCGGGCGTGGAACCGCACGACCTGGAGATCTCCCCCAAGCAGACCGCCGCGCTCGGCGAGTCCGACGTGGTCCTCTACCTCAAGAGCCTCCAGCCCGCCGTCGACAAGGCCGTCGCCCAGTCCGGCGTGAAGACCGTCGTCGACGCCGCCGCCCTCACCCGCCTCGAAACGCACGGCGGCGGTGGCCACGACCACGACCACGGTGCCGAGGAAGGCCATTCCGAGGAAGGCCACTCCGAGGAGGGCCACGGCCACGGCGAGGCCGGCCAGGACCCGCACGTCTGGCTCGACCCGGTCAAGTACGCGGAGATCGCCAAGGGCGTGGGCGCGGCCCTGGAGAAGGCCGACCCCGGCCACGCGGCGGACTACAAGAAGAACACCGACGAACTCCTGACCAAGCTGACCGCGCTGGACACCGAGTTCAAGGACGGCCTGAAGAACACCACCACCAAGACCTTCATCACGACCCACTCCGCCTTCGGCTACCTCGCCGAGCGCTACGGCCTCGACCAGGAGGGCATCTCCGGCGTCGACCCCGAGTCCGAGCCGAGCCCGGCGCGCATGAAGGAGCTCCAGACCGTCGCGAAGAAGGAGAATGTCTCCACCGTGTTCTTCGAGACCCTGGCCAGCGACAAGACCGCCAAGACCCTCGCGGCCGACACGGGCCTGAAGACCGATGTCCTCGACCCGCTCGAGGGGATCACCGACAAGTCCCAGGGCACCGACTACTTCGAGGTCATGCGGTCCAACCTCAAGAACCTCCAGAAGGCCCTCGGTACCCCGTAATGGCAGTAGCAACGGAGGCGCGCGCCATGCAGTCCAAGCCCGAAGCGGCCGCGGACCAGCCCGTCATATCCCTGCGCGGGGCCTCGGCCTCGCTCGGCTCGCGCCCCGTGCTGCGCGGGATCGACCTCACCGTGCACCGCGGTGAGGTCGTCGCGCTGCTCGGTGCCAACGGCTCCGGCAAGTCCACCGCCGTCCGGTCGGTGGTCGGCCAGGTCCCGCTGAGCAGCGGCGAGCTGTCCCTCTTCGGTACGGAGTTCAAGCGCTTCCGTGCCTGGTCGCGCATCGGGTACGTCCCCCAGCGCACCACCGCCGCCAGCGGCGTCCCCGCCACCGTCCGCGAGGTCGTCTCCGCCGGCCGGCTCGCCCGCAGCCGCTTCGGCCTGCTCCGCAAGGCCGACCGGGCCGCCGTCGACCGCGCGCTGGCCCTCGTCGACATGGACTCCCACGCCGACGCCTCCGTGGACGCCCTCTCCGGCGGCCAGCACCAGCGGGTCCTGATCGCCCGCGCGCTCGCCGTCGAACCCGAACTCCTGATCATGGACGAGCCGATGGCGGGCGTGGACCTCGCCAACCAGGAGGTCCTGGCGCGCGCCCTGCGCGAGCAGGTCCGGGCCGGGTCCACCGTCCTGCTCGTCCTGCACGAACTCGGTCCGCTGGAGCCGCTGATCAGCCGCGCGGTGGTGCTGCGCGACGGCTGCGTGGTGCACGACGGACCGCCCCCGGAGGCCGTGGGCCAGCACGCCCTGCCCGGCCACGACCACGTACACCCCCACGCGGCGCACGACGCCGAGCCGCTCCGGACGGGACTGCTGAGCTGATGGACATCCTGACCACCGCCTTCATGCAGCGGGCCCTCATCGCCGCCGGCCTCGTGGGCATCGCCGCGCCCGCCATCGGCACCTACCTCGTCCAGCGCCGCCAGGCCGTCATGGGCGACGGCCTCGGCCACGTCGCCATGACCGGCGTCGCCCTCGGCTTCCTGCTCAACACCAGCCCGGTGTGGATGGCCACCCTGGTCGCCGTCCTCGGCGCCGTCGGCATGGAGCTCATCCGCTCGCGCGGGAAGACCAGCGGCGACGTCGCCCTCGCGATGCTCTTCTACGGCGGCCTGGCCGGCGGTGTGATGATCATCAACCTGGCGCCGGGCGGATCCACGACCAACCTGCTCAGCGCGATGTTCGGCTCGATCACGACGGTCGCCGCCGAGGACGTCACCGCGATGCTGATCCTCACCGCCTTCGTCGTCGCCGTCACCATCGGCCTGCGCCGCCAGCTCTTCGCCGTCTGCCAGGACGAGGAATTCGCCAAGGTCACCGGTCTGCCGGTGCGCGCCCTGAACCTGCTGATGGCCGTCACCGCCGCCGTCACCGTCACCGTCGCGATGCGCATCGTCGGCCTGCTGCTGGTCAGCGCCATGATGGTGATCCCCGTCGCGGCCGCCCAGCGCATGACCCGCGGCTTCGCCACCACCCTCGGCGTGGCCATCGGCATCGGCCTGGGCGTCTCGCTCGGCGGCACCGCCGTCACCTACTACATCGACGTGCCCTCGGGCGCCACGATCGTGCTGATCGCCATCGCGGTCTTCCTCGCGACGACCGCCCTGGCCGCGCCCCTGGCCAGAAGGCGTGCACGCGCCGCGCTCGCCGCCGAGGAGGTCTGCACGCAGGACGATGTGAGGGTCTAGGGTCCTGGCACAATGGCCCCAAGGCCCGACCCGGGCCCCGAAATGAGGAGGAACCGGTGGCGACTGCGCCTGGCGAGATGAATACCGCGCCAGTACGAGGGCGATCCACCCGGCAGCGTGCCGCCGTGGCGGCGGCTCTGGACGAGGTGGACGAGTTCCGCAGCGCCCAGGAGCTGCACGACATGCTCAAGCATCGCGGCGACTCCGTGGGCCTGACCACCGTCTACCGCACCCTCCAGTCCCTCGCCGACGCCGGCGAGGTCGACGTACTGCGCACCAGCGACGGCGAGGCCGTCTACCGGCGCTGCTCGACCGGCGAGCACCACCACCACCTGGTCTGCCGCACGTGCGGCAAGGCCGTGGAGGTGGAGGGCCCGGCCGTCGAGAAGTGGGCCGACTCGATCGCCGCCGAGCACGGCTTCGTGAGCGTCGCCCACACCATGGAGATCTTCGGCACCTGCGCGGACTGCGCGGCGGCGGGCTGACCTCCGCCGGCGCCGGCGGAAAACCCCTAGGGCCTGCCCTAGAGCCTCTTCAGGTTCCGGTACAGCAGGGTGCGCAGCTGCTCCACGTCCGCCGCGTCCGGCGCGCCCCGCTTGGGCAGGATGGTCATCCGCACGCCGCGGGGATCGTCGCTGAGCATCAGGAACAGGTCATCGGTCTCGACGTACGCCGGCTGCGCCGACCACGCGATCCGGGTCCGCGTGCCCGCGGTGGCGATGCACAGGCCCGAGTCGTCCACGAGGGTCCGGGTCTCCCCGGCGCCGGCCAGGGCCGGGGCCAGCGCCCGGGCCTGCAGCTCGGGACCGAACCCCATGAGGGCCCACACCACCAGGGTCACCAGTCCGCAGACGACGACGGGGGCGGCGAACGCCCCCTCCGACTGCGCCAGCAGCGCCGTGAGCATCGGCATCACCACCCCCAGCACCGTCAGTCTCAGCCGCTGCCGGCGCCCGGCGGGCGTGTGGCCCGCCCGGGTGCGCAGCGCCGCCGCCACGTCGGCGGCCGTGGTCCGGTAGACGAGTTCGACGCTGCGGCCCGTCATCGTGTGTTCCCCACCCGAAGTCATGGGTGAAGCCTACGGCGCAGGTCAGGACCCCTGTGCCTGCCCCGCCCGTCAGGAACTGGGGCGGGGCGGGGCAGTGCCCGACGTACCGGTCAGGAACCGGTCGCCTGGCCGGGGACCTCGTTGGGCACCGCTCCGCCGAAGCGGCGGTCGCGCTGCGCGTACTCCAGGCAGGCCCGCCACAGGTCGCGGCGGTCGAAGTCCGGCCACAGCACGTCCTGGAAGACCATCTCGGCGTACGCGCTCTGCCAGAGCAGGTAGTTGGAGGTCCGCATCTCGCCGCTGGGGCGCAGGAACAGGTCCACGTCCGGCATGTCCGGGTAGTACATGTACTTCGCGAAGGTCTTCTCGTTGACCTTCGACGGGTCCAGCCGGCCGGCCGCCACGTCGCGGGCGATGGCCTGCGCCGCGTCCGCGATCTCCGCACGGCCACCGTAGTTGACGCAGAAGTACAGGGTCATCGCGTCGTTGCCGACGGTCTGCTCCTGGGCGACCTGGAGCTCCTGGACGACCGACTTCCA
Organism: Streptomyces sp. NPDC090022; assembly: GCF_044748145.1. NCBI lineage: Bacteria > Bacillati > Actinomycetota > Actinomycetes > Kitasatosporales > Streptomycetaceae > Streptomyces > Streptomyces sp. NPDC090022. The sequence goes on along the minus strand of NZ_JBIVFN010000005.1, from coordinate 184,031 downwards.
CATCTTCGGCATCCGCCCGACCCAGCGGATCCGGATGCCCAGCTCGTTCATCTCGTCGCGGCGGCGCCGGATGACGTCACGGTTGAAGTTCATCAGGAAGCGCACCTCGTCGGGCGAGCGCTTCCAGTTCTCCGTCGAGAAGGCGTACAGCGAGAGGTTCTTGACGCCCATCTCCAGACAGCCCTTGAGCACGTCGAGCACGACGCCCTCGCCGACCTTGTGACCCTCGGTGCGGGGCAGACCGCGCTCCTTGGCCCAGCGGCCGTTGCCGTCCATGACCACCGCGACGTGGTTCGGGACCAGGTCGCTCGGGATCTTCGGCGGGCGCTCACCGGACGGGTGCGGCTCGGGAAGCTTGTAGTCGTCGCGGCGGCGTCCCAGGATCCCGCGTCGTGCCATGTGCCCAGCTCCTATTTCTCGACGTAACGCAGGGAGCGTAGCCCGCGCTCCAGATGCCAGTGCAAGTAGGCGGAAACCAGCCCGCTCCCCTCCCGCACGTGGCGCGCCTCGCACGCGTCCGCGTGGGCCCAGTCTCCCGTCAGCAGGGCGCTGAGCAGGGCGATGGCCTCCGACGAGGGTACGACGCTGCCGGGCACCCGGCAGTCCCCGCATACGACCCCGCCCGCGGCGACGGAGAAGTGCCGGTTGGGGCCGTGGATCCCGCACTTCGCGCAGTCCTCGAAGCTGGGCGCGTAGCCGTTGACGGCCAGGGAGCGCAGCAGGAAGGCGTCCAGGATGAGGTGCGGCTCGTGCTCACCGCGCGCCAGCGTGCGCAGCGCGCCCACCAGCAGCAGGTACTGCTGGACGGCCGGCTCGCCCTCGTTCTCGGTGAACCGCTCGGCGGTCTCCAGCATCGCGGTGCCGGCGGTGTAGCGGGCGTAGTCGGTGACGATGCCGTTGCCGTACGGGGAGATGATCTCGGTCTGGGTGCACAGCGGGAGGCTGCGCCCGACCAGGTCGCTGCCGCGGGCGAAGAACTGCACGTCGGCATGGGAGAAAGGTTCCAGCCCGGCGCCGAACTTGGACTTCGTACGCCGCACCCCGCGCGCCACCGCGCGCACCCGCCCGTGGCCGCGGGTCAGGAGCGTGATGATGCGGTCCGCCTCACCCAGCTTCTGGGTGCGCAGCACGATGCCGTCGTCGCGGAACAGACTCATGGCCCCATTGTCGCCGCTCCCGGGGACAGCGACGGCCCCCCACCCGGTCGCTGGTACCGGATGGGGGGCCGTCACCCCTTGGGAGGCTCAGGAGGCGGGCGTCGGCTCGCCCTCGACGGCGTCGGCACCGGCGTCGCCCTTGGGGTTGGGGTTGGGCTTGCTGTCGGCCTTGCCGGTCTGCGGGGGTACGGCCGCCGGTCCGTCGAGGACCGCGGCCCGGGCGTCGTCCTTGGCCGGCCCGTTGAAGATCAGGTTCAGGATGATCGCCGCCGCGGCGCCCAGCGTCACACCGCTGTTCAGCAGCGAGGAGAGGTCGGCGTCCATGTGGTCCTTGAAGAAGACCGGCACGGTGGCGGGAAGCAGGGCCGCGGCCAGCGAGACCGCGACGACCAGCGCGTTCCTCTCCTCCTTGAGGTCGACCTTGGCCAGCGTCTGGATACCGGCCAGGGCCACCATCCCGAACATCACGGTGGCCGCGCCACCGAGCACCGCGTGCGGGACGGAGGCGACGGCCGCCGCGGCCTTCGGCAGCAGACCCAGGACGATCATGAACACACCGGCGGCGACGACCACGAACCGGCTCTTGACCTTGGTCATCCGGACCAGACCGACGTTCTCGGCGAAAGCCACGTACGGGAAGGAGTTCAGGACACCGCCCAGCGCGGTGGCGGCGCCGTCGGCGCGCAGGGCGCGGGCGACGGTCTCGCTGTCGACCTCCTTGCCGACGATGTCGCCGACGGCGTAGGTGTCACCGGTCGTCTCGACCATCGTGATCAGCATGACGATCAGCATGAGCACGATCGGGAACCACTCGAACTTCGGCATCCCGAAGTGGAAGGGCGTGGTGACGCCGATCCAGTCCGCCTCGCCGACATCGCCGAACGAGGCGTCGCCGAGCAGGAAGGCGACCGCGGTGCCGCCGACGAGTCCGAGCAGGATCGCGATGGAGGACAGGAAGGGGCGGCCGAGCTTCATCAGCACGAGGATGAAGAGCATCGTGCCGCCGGCGTACGCGAAGTTCTTCGGGTCACCGAAGTCCGGGCTGCCCAGGCCCCCGGCCGCGTCGTTGAGGCCGACGGGGATCAGGACGATGCCGAGGACGGTGATGACCGTGCCGGTCACGACGGGCGGGAAGATCCGCATCACGGCCCGGAACGCCTTGGCGGGCAGCCAGGCGAAGGCGAAGGTCGCTATCCCTGCGGTGATGACGGCGCCGTAGATGACCAGCAGCGCGGCGGTGCCGCCGCCCGCGCCGAGACCCATGGCGATCATCGGCGACACGGCGGTGAAGGTGACGCCCTGGATCAGGGGCAGGCGCGCGCCGATCCGGCCGATGCCGAGGGCCTGGATGATCGAGGCGATACCGCAGGTGAAGAGGTCCGCGTTGATCAGGTAGACCAGCTCGGCCTTGCTGAGCCCCAGGGCGCCGCCGACGATGATCGGCACGATCACCGCGCCCGCGTAGAACGCGAGGACGTGCTGGAAGCCGTAGAGGGCGAGCTTGGGAAGGGGGAGCACCTCGTCGACCGGGTGCGTGCTCTGCTCTCCGTTCGCGGAAAGCCGGGCGGCGACACGTGCCATCTCTGCCTAGCCCTTCAAGGTAGGTAAGTGAGAGGAGATCTGGTTATCCCTGGCCGGAGTGGGTCGTCATCCCGTTTTCCGCCAGGGTTGTCAGTGCGTTCACGTGAATCGAAGCCCCGCTGTGTTACCGGCGGCGTCTCGTCGTGTGACCGGAATTGAACGCCTGTGGGAGGCCTCACAGATATCGTCGACTTCCACAAATTGTTGAAGACTCGACGGCGAGTTTCTGGAGGTTCCGCCAGTGGCGGGAGTGCGGATCGCCGGGGTAAGCGCAGCGGCCGCCGGAAGGGCGGCTCACGCCGCGCGATGACGAAGGGGGCGGCGCTGACCAGGCGCGATCGCCCGACCACTGCCGCCCCCAGCACATCCGACACCCCGCCGCGGCTGTCCGAGGGGTGGACACCCGCACCCGGACTCCATGCCTCCACAGCGTCCGAACCTGGCCGAGAACCGCTCCCGAGGCCGGATCGTTACGTGCGCGGCGGGCGCTTCGGACGGTTTTCCGCCGCCCCGGCCGACCACGTCGAGACGGCCGGGACCGGTTCCCCCACCGTCCGGGGGGGCGGGGTCACCGCAGCCAGACCCCCGCCAGCAGGCGGGCCACCTCGTCGCTGTCCAGCCGGAGCGCCGCGCCCACCGTCGCCAGGACCTCGCGCTCGGCCGGCGTGTACGGGCCGTCCGCCAGGGCGATGCGCGCGCCCTGCAGGAGCAGCGACTCGCGGCCCACCGCCGCCAGGTGCGGGGCCAGTGGTTCGAGGGCCTCGTGGAGCTCGATCGACAGGGCCGCCCCGCAGCACTCCGGTCCGTCGTAGAGACCCGGCAGGCGGCCCTCCTCCACGGTCAGCGCCGCGACCAGGCTCTCCAGCTGCTCCTCCGAGCAGTCCTGGAAGCCCGCCGCCCGTACGGACGCCACCGCCGCCTCCAGCGCCGAGCGGGACGCCGTCCCGCCCGCCGCCAGCACCGCCAGCGTCACCGTGTGCACGGCGTCGCGCAGCATCGCCGACAGGCGCGTGGTCGTCGGGTGGTCCAGGACCTCGGTGTCGAAGCGGTCCCGGCACGCCCCGCACTCGACGACCGGGCCGATCGCCCCGCGCGGGAGCAGCGGCACCCCGAGGACGGTGAACCGGCGGCGTCCGGTGCGCCTGCGGTAGTTGCGGTCGCCCCCGCAGGCCGGGCAGAAGAACTCCCCGTCGCCCACGGTGTTCCAGGTGGTACGAATGCCCCAGACCATGACTTTCCGGCCGGTCCCACCTCGAGCTGGCAGCACGTCGAACCTCCGTCACCCCAAACCCACGACAGCTTCGCCGGGTTGGCGTGATGTTAGCCACATCGGTGAGGATGCGTCAGCCGTGTGACAGGACAACATCTGGCGGCGCACGCACTTGGCCGAAGTGCGCCCCTCATGCTCCCCCGCGCCCCCTACCCTCTGCTCCCGTGAACAACGAGTCGTGTCTGGTCACCGGCGCCGCGAGCGGCATCGGCCGCGCCACCGCCGTGCTGCTGGCCCGCGAAGGGGCCCGGGTCACCGCGGCCGACATCAACGCGCAGGGCCTGGCCGCCCTCCGTACCGAGCTGGCCGAGGACGGCCTCGGCATCGAGATCGTGACCGGTGACGTCTCCGATCCGGACTCCCATCGGGCGATGGTCGACACGGCCGTCCGGGTGTACGGCCGCCTTGACGTCGCCGTGGCGAACGCCGGTCTGCTCCCCCTTTCGGACGTCACGCAGACCTCGCCCGCCGACTGGGACCGGGTGATGGCGGTGGACGGCAGGGGGATGTTCCTCACCTGCAAGTACGCCATCGAGGCGATGACCGCGCAGGACCCCGCCGGCGGGGCGCTGGTCCTGGTGTCCTCCATCTCCGGTATGGCCGGCCAGGCCCGCCAGGCGGCGTACGGGCCGGCGAAGTTCGTGGCCACGGGCCTCACCAAGCACCTCGCGGTGGAGTGGGCCGCCCGCGGGATCCGCGTGAACGCGGTCGCGCCCGGCACGATCCGTACCGAGCGCGTGCGGGCGTTGCGGGACGAGCCGGGCGGCCCCGAGTACCTGGCGGAGATCACGGACCTGCACCCGATGGGCCGGCTCGGCGAGCCGGCGGAGGTGGCGCGGGCGATCGCCTTCCTGGCCTCGGACGCGGCGTCCTTCATCACCGGCGCGGTGCTTCCCGTGGACGGCGGCTACCTCGCCCGCTGAACCCCCGTATACGAACCGGCCCCGTCCCCGGACACGAACGGGCCCCGTTCCCTCCGGCCGGAGGGAACGGGGCCCGTCACGACGACGGCGTGGCCGCTCAGCGCCCCGCCCGGTTCACCGCCGAGATGACCGCCTTCAGCGACGCGCGCGTGGTGTTGGCGTCGATGCCGATGCCCCACAGCACCCGGCCGTCGATCGCGCACTCGATGTACGAGGCGGCCTGCGCGGACGCGCCCTCGCTCATCGTGTGCTCCGTGTAGTCCAGCAGGCGGGCGTCGACCCCGATGCCGGCCAGCGCGTCGAAGAAGGCCGAGATCGGGCCGTTGCCGGTACCCGTCAGGACGGCGTCCGCGCCGTCCACGACCGCCTCGACGGTCAGGGTGTCCGTGCCGTCCTTGTCGGTGGCCGTCGAGCCGGAGCGCAGCTGGATGCGGCCCCACGGGTTCTCCGGGTTGGGCAGGTACTCGTCGGCGAACACGTCCCAGATCGCCTTCGGCGTGACCTCGCCGCCCTCGGCGTCCGTCTTCGCCTGGATGATCTTCGAGAACTCGATCTGCATCCGGCGCGGCAGGTCCAGCTTGTGGTCGTTCTTCAGGACGTACGCGATACCGCCCTTGCCGGACTGCGAGTTGACGCGGATGACCGCCTCGTAGGAGCGGCCGACGTCCTTCGGGTCGATCGGCAGGTACGGGACCGCCCACTCGATGTCGTCCACGCTCTTGCCGGCGGCGGCCGCGTCGGCCTCCATGGCGTCGAAGCCCTTCTTGATGGCGTCCTGGTGGGAGCCGGAGAAGGCGGTGTAGACCAGGTCGCCCGCGTAGGGGTGGCGCGGGTGGACCTCCATCTGGTTGCAGTACTCGCTCGTCCGGCGGATCTCGTCGATCTGCGAGAAGTCGATCTGCGGGTCGACGCCCTGGGAGAACAGGTTCATGCCCAGGGTCACCAGGTCGACGTTGCCGGTGCGCTCGCCCTGGCCGAACAGGCAGCCCTCGATGCGGTCGGCGCCGGCCATGAGGGCCAGCTCGGCCGCCGCGACCGCCGTGCCACGGTCGTTGTGCGGGTGCACGGACAGGCAGATGTGCTCGCGGCGGGTCAGGTTCCGGGACATCCACTCGAAGCGGTCCGCGTGTGTGGAGGGCGTGGAGCGCTCCACGGTGGCGGGCAGGTTCAGGATGATCTCGCGGCCGGCCTCGGGCTGCCAGACGTCGCAGACGGCCTCGCAGACCTCCAGGGCGAAGTCCAGCTCGGTGTCGGTGAAGATCTCGGGGCTGTACTGGTAGCCGAAGACCGTCTCGTCGCCCAGGATCTTCTCGGCGTACTCCATGACCAGGCGGGTGCCGTCGACGGCGATCTGCTTGATCTGCTCCTTGGAGCCGCGGAAGACGACCCGGCGGAAGGTCGGGGCGGTCGCGTTGTACATGTGCACGGTGGCGCGCCTGGCGCCGCGCAGCGACTCGACCGTGCGCTCGATCAGGTCCTCGCGAGCCTGGGTCAGTACGGAGATGGTGACGTCGTCCGGGATCGCGCCCTCTTCGATGATCGAGCGGACGAAGTTGAAGTCGGTGTCGCCGGAGGAGGGGAAGCCGACCTCGATCTCCTTGTAGCCCATGCGCACCAGCAGGTCGAACATCTCGCGCTTGCGGGCGGGGCTCATCGGGTCGATCAGGGCCTGGTTGCCGTCGCGCAGGTCGGTGGACAGCCAGCGGGGGGCCCGGGTGATCCGCTTGTCCGGCCAGGTGCGGTCCGGGATGTCCACCTGCTCGTACACGCCGTACTTGTGGATCGGCATCCCGGAGGGCTTCTGGGTGTGGGTCGCGTTGGTGATGGGCGTGGGGCGACCGAAGGTCTGGCTCATGGCGTTGGGCTCCTCGCGTATCCGCGCGTGGTTCGCTTCTGCGGCCGACTGGTCGCACTGCCTCGGTTCGGTGAGACGGCGCAACACCGGACTCCGCGGGGAGGGGGTCGGCCTACGACTACAGACCCTCGCCGCGGCAGCTAAGGAGAAGCAGCCCGAAACGCATGATGTGCCGCAGCCTAGCCGAGCCGCGCCGTGATGCGCGGACCTGTTTCAGTATGCAAGATCCGAGTGTCCGTTTTGTGCTGTTTGTGAGCTATGCCGCATCCCTCGCCCCGAGCTCCGGGGGATCCGTCAACTCCAGCGTGACACCTTTCAGACAGTCGAATGAATCATGGTCGCAGCTAGTGACACCGTCATGACGCACTGCCACATTTCCGGTCTATGGATGCCACCGCCCCCCACGCCCGGACCCTCCACCCCGTCTTCTGCACGATCGTGCCGCCCCACCTGCTGGACAAGATCGCGCAGTCCGGGAACACCGCCCGCGCCGACATCGCCCAGCGCACCCTGGAGCACGACTCCCTCCAGCGCACCCGGCGCCGGATCACCACCGTCCGGGGCATCACCCCGGCCGCCCTCGGCTCCGTACCGGCCCCCGACCAGCCCGAGCGCACCATCTACGACGCCCAGCACCGCACCCGGCTGCCCGGGACCAAGGTGCGCGGCGAGGGCAGCGAGCCGCACAAGGACGCCACCGTCAACCGCGCGTACGCCGGTCTCGGCGCGACGTTCGAGCTGTTCCTGAAGGCCTTCGGGCGCCGCTCGATCGACGACGCGGGCCTGGCCCTGGACGCCACCGTCCACTACGGCGAGCAGTACAACAACGCCTTCTGGGACGGCCGCCAGATGGTCTTCGGCGACGGCGACGGCGACCTGTTCCTCGACTTCACCGTGTCCGTCGACATCATCGGGCACGAGCTGGCGCACGGTGTCACGCAGTACACCGCCAACCTGGAGTACTACAAGCAGGCCGGCGCGCTCAACGAGTCGATGTCCGACGTCTTCGGCTCCCTGATCAAGCAGTACACCCTCGACCAGACCGCCGACCAGGCCGACTGGCTGATCGGCGCCGGGCTGCTCGGCCCGAACGTCACCGGGGTGGCGCTGCGCTCGATGAAGGCGCCGGGCACGGCGTACGACGACGACGAGCTCGGCAAGGACCCGCAGCCGGCGACCATGGACGACTACGTCAACACCTCCCGCGACAACGGCGGCGTCCACATCAACTCCGGCATCCCCAACCACGCCTTCTACCTGCTGGCCACCGACCTCGGCGGCAAGGCCTGGGAGCGGGCCGGGCAGATCTGGTACGACACCCTCACCGGCGGCGAGCTGCGCACGAACGCCACGTTCAAGGACTTCGCGCGGCTGTCGGTGGCGGCGGCGGTGACCCGGTTCGGGGACGGCGGCGCGGAGCACCAGGCGCTCCTCAAGGCCTGGTCGTCGGTGGGCGTGCCCACCGAATAGCGCGAGTGCGCGCGGCGGCGGGCCGGGACGGGTAGACAGGGGGCCATGCGGATTCACGTGGTGCGGACGGGCGGTTTCGCGGGCATCGAGCGACAGGCCGAGGTGGACACCTCCGGCCGGCCGGACGAGGAGGAGTGGCGGGCGCTGGCCCAGCTGGCGCTGCGGCCGGGGCCGGCGGCGGAGGGCCGGCCCGGCGACCGGGTGCGGGACGGTTTCTCGTACCGGATCACGGTCGACGGGCGCACGGTGTCCGTCCACGAGCCGCACCTGTCGGGGGCCCAGCGGCAGTTGATCTCCAAGGTCCTCAAAGAGGGTGCCTGAGCTGGGCTTCTTTGTTTGGATGGCCCGATGACCCTTCTTGATGACCTTGAGCGCTACTACGACACCGTGCCGCGCGTGGGCGGGGCGCGGGCCGAGGACTTCGGCCCGCTGACCCTGTTCGTCCAGGAGGGCGAGGGCTGGCCGTACTACGCCCGCCCTACGCTCGACGGCCCGGCCGGTGACGTCACGGTGGCGGAGGTGAACCGGGTCCTGGAACGCCAGCGCGAGCTGAACGTGCCCCAGGCCTTCGAATGGGTGGCCGAAACCACTCCCTCCCTGCGCGCCGCGGTCGAGGCGGCCGGACTGCATGTTCATGCACACCCGCTGATGGTGCTCGACCCCGCGGCCGAGCTCCCGGCGCCGCACCCTGAGGTCCGGCACCTCGGCGCGGAGGACCCGCTGCTGCTGCAGGCGGTGGCCGTACCGATGCTGGCCTTCGCGGCACCGGGCACGGCGCTGGGCGAGGCGGGCCCGGCCGAGCTGGAGACCACGGTGACCGACCCCTCGACGGAGTCCCGGCGGGCGCACGTGTCGACGATGCTGGCGTCGGGGCGGACCGCCGCGGCGGTCGCGGTGCGCGACGGGGTGGTGCTGTGCTCCGGCCAGTACAACCCGGTGGGCGACGTGGCCGAGGTGGTGGCCGTGGGCACCCTCCCGGCGGCGCGCCGTCAGGGGCTGGCCCTCGGCGTCACGGCGGCGCTGGTGGCCGACGCGCTCGCGAGCGGGGCGAAGACGGTGTTCCTGTCGGCGGGCGACGAGGACGTGGCCCGGATCTACGGGCGGGTGGGCTTCCGCCGGGTCGCGACGGCACTGATCGCGGAGCCGGCGCAGTAGGTCGGGCTCCTCGCGGCCGTGCGCCGCGGGCGGGTTGCCGTTGCCGTTGCCGTTGCCGAACCGGCAACGAAGTTTTCCCCCTGCTCGTGCGCGGCGGAGCATCGCCGGTGTCACCGCCCGTCGAGACACCGGGACAAGAGGGACACCGCGCATGAGCGAACACGAGCACGACCACGCCCGGCAGCACGGCACCCGGGCCACCGCCGACCGGTCGGAGCAGGAGTTCTGGGACGAGCGCTACCGCGAGAGCGACCGGATCTGGAGCGGGAAGGCGAACGCCGCCCTGGTCCGCGAGGTCGAGGGGCTGCCCGCCGGGCGGGCCCTCGACCTGGGCTGCGGGGAGGGCGCGGACTCCGTCTGGCTGGCCCGGACCGGCTGGCAGGTGACGGGGACGGACATCTCCGCCGTCGCCCTGGAACGGGCGGCCGAGCACGCCGCCGGGGCGGGGGTCGCGGACCGCATCGCCTTCGAGCGCCACGACCTGGGCGCGTCCTTCCCCGCCGGGCACTACGACCTGGTCTCGGCCTGCTTCCTGCACTCGCCCGGTGACATGCCGCGCGAGCGGATCCTGCGTACGGCGGCCGCGGCCGTGGCCCCCGGCGGCACCCTGCTGATCGTCGGCCACGCGGGCTGGCCGTCGTGGGAGGAGAACCCGCGCCCCGACATCACCTTCCCCACGGCCGAGGAGGTCCTTGCGGACCTGGACCTGCCGGAGGGGGACTGGGAGGTCCAGGTGTGCGCGGAGCACGAGCGGGTGCAGCCGGCGCCGGACGGCCGCCCCGGCGTCCGGCTGGACAACGCGCTGAAGATCCGCCGCCTGGGCTGAGGCGGCGGGCCGACGGGCCGACGGGCCCCGCGCCGCCGGGCCCGTCCGGTCTCAGAAGCCGAGCTTGCGCAGCTGCTTGGGGTCGCGCTGCCAGTCCTTGGCGACCTTCACGTGGAGGTCCAGGAAGACCGGCGTACCGAGGAGGGCCTCGATGTGCTTGCGCGACTTCATGCCCACCTCCTTCAGGCGGGAGCCCTTCGGGCCGATGATGATGCCCTTCTGGCTGGGGCGCTCGATGTAGACGTTCGCGTGGATGTCCAGCAGCGGCTTGTCCGCCGGACGGTTCTCGCGCGGCAGCATCTCCTCGACGACGACCGCGATGGAGTGCGGCAGCTCGTCGCGGACGCCTTCCAGCGCGGCCTCGCGGATCAGCTCGGCCACCATGACCATCTCGGGCTCGTCCGTGAGGTCGCCCTCCGGGTACAGCGGCGGGCTCTCCGGCAGCAGCGGGGCGATCAGATCGGCCACCAGCTGGACCTGGCTGTCGCCGACCGCCGAGACGGGGACGATCTCGGCCCACTCGAAACCGAGCTCCTGCGCCAGCTGCTGGATCGCGATCAGCTGCTCGGCGAGCGTCTTGGAGTCGACCAGGTCGGTCTTGGTGACGATGGCGATCTTGGGCGTCTTCTTGATGCCCGCGAGCTCCTTGGCGATGAACTTGTCACCGGGGCCGAGCTTCTGGTCGGCGGGCAGGCAGAAGCCGATCACGTCGACCTCGGCCCAGGTGGTGCGCACGACGTCGTTGAGCCGCTCGCCCAGCAAGGTGCGCGGCTTGTGCAGGCCGGGCGTGTCGACCAGCACCAGCTGGGCGTCCGGGCGGTGCACGATGCCGCGGACCGTGTGGCGGGTGGTCTGCGGCCGGTTGGAGGTGATCGCGACCTTCGTGCCCACGAGTGCGTTGGTCAGGGTCGACTTGCCGGCGTTGGGGCGGCCGACGAAGCAGGCGAAGCCCGCACGGTGCGGGGCGGTGGGCTCGGGGGAACGATCGCTCATACGGGCCATTCTCCCCGATGCGGCCCCTTGCGCCGACCAGCCGCCACCACACCCCCTTCCGGGCCCTCCGCGCCTCGAACGCCGGCGGGGCTGCGTGAGGTGCCCGGCGGCACGGGGTGAGCCACCGGGGGTACGTCCAGCCCGCGCTGCGTGTGAGCGCACGGATGGGGTCTGGGGCGGAGTCCCCGCTTCCTCGGGCCCCGGGGCGCGGCTCACGACAGGGTCAGTGTCAGGACCGCCGTGTACGCACCCGTCGCGGTGTACGGCGGCACCTCCAGCGTGACCGTGGCGTCCACGGTGGCCCGCCCCCCGCCCGCGGGCCCGGTCGCCAGGACGGCGCCGTCCACGCCGACCGCCCCGGACGGCCCGGCGGCGCAGCCCGCGCACGACGGCCGCCACACCAACCGCGCCCCCTGCAACGGTTTGCCGCCGCGCCCCGTGAACACCGTGACCTTCCCGGTCAGCGTCCACCCGGCCCGGCCACCGCCGGTCCGGGTGTCGGTCACCGTGACCGTGCCGATCCGGCCCGCCGCGCCGCCGCCCGCGCCGTTCGCGACCGCGCCCAGCGTGATCTGCGCACCGGTCTGGGCCATCGAGAGCGTGCCCGTCCCGGCTCCGGCCGTCGGCGCGGGAGCGGGAGGAAGGACCGGCAGAGGGACCGGCACCGGCGCCGGCACCATCACCGCGTACGCCGCCACCCCCGACGACCGTCCCGGCGCCCACTCCGTGCCCTCGTGCGCCACGATCCCCGTCGTGCCCCGGTCCGTGACCGCCAGCTCCGCCGTGAACCCGCCCGCGCCGTCCGCCGTCGCCGTCGCCCGGTCCGCGGTCGGCGCCTCGCCCGCCCGGCCCGTCACGGTGACCGCCGCCCCCGGCACGAAGCCGACGCCCCTCACCGTGACCTTCTCCCCCGGCAGGCCGGAAGGCGCGGCCAGGGACACCGAGCGCAGGTTGGCCATCGGCAGGGGCGTCGTGTCGAGGCGGGCCGCGACCGGCGCGTCGTCCAGCGTGCACGGTGTGGTGTGCAGGACGTGGTCCCCCGGGGTCAGGGTGACCGGGCCCGGCGCGGTCACGGTGAACATGCCGGTCATCGTCAGCGGCGGCACCTCGGCCCCGGCCGCCGTCCCCGCCTCCGGGTCCTCGCCGCGGATCCCGGTCACGGTCACCGTGCCCGTCTGCGCGCCGCCCAGGACGACCGTGCCGGCCATGAGCTCCCCGGCCGCCGGCCCCGCCACCACGGTCCTCGCCACCTCGTACGTGACGGTGACCGTGTCACCGGCCCGCGGCCGCGGATCGCTGACGGTGAGCCGTACCGCACCCGTGCCCGCGACCGGGCCGTCACCCGTGCCGTCACCCGTGCCCGCGACCGGCGCCGCCCCGGCCTCCGCGGGCGGCCCGCAGCGCATCGCCACGGCCACCGCGTCCCCGGGCCCGGTCGGCGTACCGGCCACCGGCCCGGCCACCGGCGGCTCGGCCGCCGGCTCCGCACCCGCCGCCGGTACGCCGAGCGCGGCCGCCGTGAGCACGGCGAGCCCCAGCGCCGCCGCCCGCCTCCGGTTGCGTACTCCTGTGGCCACTGCCCACCCCCCAGGCGGCCATTGACAGACCGGGGGCGTCAGAAGTCAATGCGCACACCCGCCGCCGACTGATGGTCCATCAGGTACTGGCGGCGTCCCGGAACGTCCGCCGGTACGCCGTCGGGCTCACCCCCAGCGCCGCCCGCACGTGCTTGCGCATCGACTGCGCCGTACCGAACCCCGCCTCCCGCGCCACCCGCTCCATCGGCAGGTCGGTGGCCTCCAGCAGCTGCCGCGCCCGTTCCACCCGCTGCGCCACGATCCACTGCCCCGGGCTGACCCCGGACTCCTCACGGAACCGGCGCGTGAACGTCCGTACCGACACCGCCTCCTGGCGGGCCAGGTCGGTCAGGCTCAGCGGCTCGTGCAGCCGGTCCAGCACCCAGGCCCGCGCCGACGTGGTCCCGGGCTGCTGCGCCCGCGGCACCGGGCGCTCGATGAACTGGGCCTGCCCGCCGTCCCGGTGGGGCGGTACGACGGTGCGCCGGGCCACGTCGTTGGCCACCGTCGCCCCGTGGTCGCGGCGCACGATGTGCAGACAGAGGTCGATGCCCGCGGCGACGCCCGCCGAGGTCAGCACGTCCCCGTCGTCGGTGTACAGCACGTCGGGGTCGACCCGGACCGCCGGGAAGAGCCGCTGGAAGTGCTCGGCGGAGGCCCAGTGGGTGGTGGCGCGGCGGCCGTCGAGGTAGCCGGCGGCGGCCAGGACGTAGCTGCCGGTGCAGATGGACACGAGCCGGGTCCCCGGCCGGATGTGGGCGAGGGCGGCGGCGAGGGCCTCGGTCAGCCGGCCCTCCTCGTGGACCGGCCCGAGCTCGTACGAGGCGGGGACCACCACCGTGTCGGCCGTGGCGAGCAGGTCGGGGCCGTGGGTGACGGCGACGGCGAAGTCGGCGTCGGTCTGCACCGCGCCGGGGGCGAGGCCGCAGGTGAGGATCTCGTACAGGGGCCGGCCCTCGGCGTCCTTGGCGCGGCCGAAGATCCGGTGCGGGATGCCCAGCTCGAAGGGGAGCAGTCCGGGCAGGGCGAGGACGACCACGCGGTGCGCGACGGAAGCGGCCATGTCCCGATCGTAGCGAAGGATGTCATTCAGGCCACTGGAGCGGCTGCGCCCCGCCCGTGGAAGCTGTCGGCGTGACGCAGACAGCCCCCACCCCCAGCACCGGACCCAGCACCGGCCCGAGTGCCGGTACGAGCACCGGCACCGGCACCGGCACCGGCGCCTGTGCCCCGCGCCGCCCCGGCCGGATCCACCGCGCCTGGTTCGTCGCGGCCGTGGCCTTCGTGACGATCGTCGGCGCGGCCGCCTTCGCCTCGCTGCCCGGGCTGCTGATCGAGCCGCTGCATGAGGAGTTCCACTGGTCGCGGGCCACGGTCGGCTTCGCCCTCTCCGTCAATCTCGCGCTGTACGGGCTCACCGCGCCGTTCGCGGCCGCGCTGATGGACCGTTTCGGCATCCGCCGGGTCGTCGCCGCCGCGCTGACGGTGATCGCCGGCGGCTCGGTGGCCACGGTGTGGATGACCGCGTCGTGGCAGCTGGTGCTGTTCTGGGGCGTGCTGGTGGGCCTGGGCAGCGGTTCGATGGCGCTGGCGTTCGCCGCGACCGTCACCAACCGCTGGTTCACGGCCCGGCGCGGTCTGGTCACCGGCGTCCTGACCGCGGCCGGCGCCTCGGGCCAGCTGGTCTTCCTGCCGCTGCTGTCGTGGCTGGTGCAGGAGCACGGCTGGCGTCCGGCGGCGGTGACGGTCTCGCTCGCGGCGCTGGCGGTGGTGCCGTTCGTGTGGCTGCTGCTGCGCGACCATCCGGCGGACGTCGGCCTCGCGCCGTACGGGGGCGCGTACGCCCCGAAGCCGGCGCCCGTGCCGGGCGCGGCGCGGCGGGCGCTGGCCGTGCTGTTCCGGGCGGCCCGCACCGGACCGTTCTGGCTGCTGGCCGGGACCTTCGCGATCTGCGGTGCCTCGACGAACGGGGTGATCAGGACGCACTTCGTGCCCGCCGCGCACGACCACGGCATGCCGATCACGGCGGCCGCCGGGCTGCTGGCGGTGGTCGGGGTCTTCGATGTCGTCGGGACCATCGCCTCGGGCTGGTTCACCGACCGCTTCGAGGCCCGCCGGCTGCTGGCGGTGTACTACGCGCTGCGCGGCGTCTCGCTGCTCTTCCTGCCGATGCTGCTGGCGCCCACCGTCCACCCGCCGATGGTGTTCTTCATCGTCTTCTACGGGCTGGACTGGGTGGCGACCGTGCCGCCGACCATCGCGCTGTGCCGGGAGTTCTACGGCGAGGACAGCGCCATCGTGTTCGGCTGGGTGCTGGCCTCGCACCAGGTGGGGGCGGCCCTGGTCGCCTTCCTGGGCGGGCTGGCCCGGGACGCGTTCGGCTCCTACGACCTGGTCTGGTACGCGTCGGGCGCGCTGTGCGCGGTGGCGGCGCTGATGGCGATGGTGATCCGGCGCCGCCGCCCGGCCGGGGACCCCGCCGCGCCCGCCGCGACGGCCGGCACGGCCTGAACCAGGGGCGTCAGCCCGCCGGGGTGGTCGACTTCAGGGTGCCGTCGGGGCCCGCGAGCAGGACCGGGGTGTCCGGGCCGCCGAGGTCGCGTACGGCGGCGCGGTCGGCGGCGGCCGGGGCGTCGGCGGCCGTGACGACGGCGGCGGCCTCCAGCGACTGGGCGCCGCTGGCCACGGCCATCGCGACGGCGGTCTGCAGGGCGCTGAGCTTGAGGGAGTCCAGCTCGACGGTGCCGGCGACGTAGGTACGGCCGGTCTCGTCCCGGACGGCCGCACCCTCGGGGACGCCGTTGCGGGCCCGGGCGCTGCGCGCCAGCGTGATGATCTTGCTGTCCTCGGGGCCGAGCCCGGTGCTGTCGGTCATGGCCGCAAGCATATGGAGCGCCTCGGCGGAGCCGTGCAACGGCCCCGCCGAGGCGCTCTCCCCTCCATCCCCCTGTTCTTCCCGACGCCCCCCGGCGTCCCCCCGGGTCTGTGGATCTTCCGTTTCAGGGCAGGGGGCAGCCACTGGACGGATCTTGCTTGGCAGAAGCAAAGCTAAGCGTAAGGTAAAGAAATCCCGTGATCCGAACGCCCTGCGACATCGTGACCTCGGGGCCCCCGGGGGCCTTCAGCCGGTCACGGCCGGTCCAGCCGCAGCCGCTCCGCGCGCGGCAGCCCGGCCACGACGAGGTCGTAGGAGTCCTCGACGAGCTCGCGCACCATGGCGTCGGGCAGGCCGTCCACCGTCACCGTGTTCCAGTGCCGCTTGTTCATGTGCCAGCCCGGCACGATCGCCTCGTGGTCGGCGCGCAGCCGGACGGCCAGCTCCGGTTCGCACTTGAGGTTGACCTTCAGCGGCGTCGCGTCCAGGGCGCTGAGCGCGAACACCTTGCCCAGCACCTTGAACACCGAGGTCTCCGGGGTGAAGGGGAACTCCTCCACCGCGGCGTTGAAGCCCAGACAGAACGCGCGCAGCTCGGCCGGGGTCATGGCGCGGCGCCCTCCCCGACAGCGGGATCCGCCGGCAGCGGCTCCGCCAGTACGGTCACGATCTTGTTCCGGCGGCCGGCCGGGGATTCGGCCGTCAGCCGCAGCGAACGGCCGTCGGGCAGGTCCACCAGGGCCGAGGCGCCCGCGATGGGCACCCGGCCCAGCGCCTTGGCCAGCAGACCGCCGACCGTCTCGACGTCCTCGTCGTCGAAGTCCTCGATCCCGAAGAGCTCGCCGAGGTCGGTGATGTCGAGACGGGCCGTCACCCGGTAGGTGTCCGCGCCGAGTTCCTCGACGGGCGGCAATTCGCGATCGTACTCATCGGTGATCTCGCCGACGATCTCCTCGAGAATGTCCTCGATGGTGACGATGCCGGCCGTGCCGCCGTACTCGTCGATGACGACGGCGACGTGGTTGCGCACCTGCTGCATCTCGCGCAGCAGATCACCGGCGTTCTTGGTGTCGGGGACGAAGACCGCCGGGCGCATGGCGGTGGTGACCAGGTCGGACTCGGCCTCGCGGTTGACGTGCGTCTTGCGGACCAGGTCCTTCAGGTACACGATCCCGACGATGTCGTCCTCGTTCTCGCCGGTCACCGGGATGCGAGAGAAGCCCGACCGCAGGGCGAGCGTGGTCGCCTGACGGACCGTCTTGTACCGCTCGATGCAGATCAGGTCGGTGCGCGGCACCATCACCTCGCGTACGAGGGTGTCGCCGAGCTCGAAGACCTGGTGCACCATGCGGCGCTCCTCGTCCTCGATCAGCGACTCCTTCTCCGCCAGGTCCACCATCGCGCGCAGCTCGGCCTCGGAGGCGAACGGGCCCTTGCGGAAGCCCTTGCCCGGGGTGAGCGCGTTGCCGATGAGGATCAGCAGCTGCGGGATCGGGCCCATGACCCGGGCCAGCGGCAGCAGGACATACGCGGCGGCGGTCGCGGTGTTCAGCGGGTGCTGGCGGCCGATCGTACGCGGGGAGACGCCCACCGCGACGAAGGACACCAGCACCATGACGGCGATGGCGACCAGCAGCGCCTTCCAGTTGTCGCCGAGGGCGTCCAGGCAGACGTACGTGACGAGCACGCCCGCCGCCATTTCGCACGTGACGCGGACCAGCAGCGCCACATTGAGGTAGCGGGTGGGGTCGGAGGCCACCTGGAGCAGCTTGGCGCTGCCGCGCCGGCCCTCGCGGACGGCCTGCTCGGCGCGGAAGCCGGAGACGCGGGCGATGCCCGCCTCGGCGCAGGCCGCCAGCCAGGCCACCACGACCAGCAGTACCGCTCCGGTGATCAGCTGGGGGGTGGTCACGAGACGGTCGGGGCCGGGGAGGGTCCGGTCATGCCGCGCTCGGCGCGCCAGCCGTCCACGATGGCCGCCTGGAGGCCGAACATCTCGGCCTTCTCGTCCGGCTCCTCGTGGTCGTACCCGAGCAGGTGCAGCACCCCGTGGACGGTCAGAAGCTGGAGCTCCTCGTCCATGGAGTGCTGCGTCGGCGCGTCCTCGCCCTGCTTCTTGGCGACCTCGGGGCAGAGCACGATGTCGCCGAGGAGCCCCTGCGGGGGCTCCTCGTCGTCCTTGGCCGGCGGACGGAGCTCGTCCATCGGGAAGGACATGACGTCGGTGGGTCCGGGCAGGTCCATCCACTGCATGTGGAGCTGCTCCATCGCCTCGGCGTCGATGACGATGACGGACAGCTCGGACAACGGGTGGATCCGCATCCGGGTGAGCGCGTAGCGGGCGATGTCGAGGATCGCCTGCTCGTCGACCTCGGTTCCGGACTCGTTGTTGACGTCGATCGACATGGTGCTCTTCGGCTCTACTTCCCGTTTCGGCTGTCGTACTGCTCGTACGCGTCGACGATACGGCCGACGAGCTTGTGCCGGACGACATCCTGGGAGGTCAGCAGCGAGAAATGCACGTCCTCGACGCCGTCGAGGATCTCGCGGACCTGGCGCAGACCCGATTTGGTGCCGCCGGGGAGGTCGACCTGGGTCACGTCACCGGTGATGACGATCTTCGAATCGAAGCCCAGGCGGGTCAGGAACATCTTCATCTGCTCGGGATTCGTGTTCTGCGCCTCGTCGAGGATGATGAACGCGTCGTTGAGCGTCCGGCCTCGCATGTAGGCCAGCGGCGCCACCTCGATGGTGCCGGCCGCCATGAGCCGCGGGATCGAATCGGGGTCGAGCATGTCGTGCAGCGCGTCGTACAGCGGCCGCAGGTACGGGTCGATCTTCTCGTAGAGCGTGCCGGGCAGGAAGCCGAGCCGCTCACCCGCCTCGACGGCGGGCCGGGTCAGGATGATTCGGCTGACCTGCTTGGACTGCAGGGCCTGGACCGCCTTGGCCATGGCGAGGTAGGTCTTGCCGGTACCGGCGGGGCCGATGCCGAAGACGATCGTGTGCTTGTCGATCGCGTCGACGTACCGCTTCTGGTTGAGGGTCTTGGGGCGGATGGTGCGGCCGCGGCTGGAGAGGATGTTCTGGGTGAGCACCTCGGCGGGCGTCTCGTCCGGTCCATTGCCGTTCTCGCTCGCCTTGAGCATGGCGATCGAGCGTTCCACTGCGTCCTCCGTCATCGGCTGTCCGGTGCGGAGCACCAGCATCATCTCGTCGAACAGGCGCTGGATCAGGGCGACTTCCTTGGCCTCCCCGACCGCACTGACCTGGTTTCCCCGTACGTGGATGTCGGCCTCGGGGAAGGCCTTCTCGATCACGCGCAGCAGGGCGTCACCCGAACCGAGCACCATCACCATCGGGTGCTTGGCCGGAACGGTGAAGTGGGCTCGCGCCTGCCCCGGCACTGTAGGTTCCCCCGCGCCGTCGGGGCGCCGGGAGCGGATCTGGGCTGTGGGTGTCTGAGTCATGGGCCGGCTCTCTGGCCTGCACATACCTCCTGTAGCGGGGTCTCGCCGATCGAGAACCTCTTGGAATACCAAGCGTACGACGCGCCCGGGGTGTTCCCGAGGGGATTTACCGGCGGCTACGCGGAGTGCCGGAAGCCGATGGTCGGGACCGCCCGGCGGCGCGGCCCCGGGGCGCTCTCCGGCGGGATCAGCTCGTCCAGGAAGCCGTAGCGGGCCGGCCGCTCGCCCAGGGAGCGCCACCAGTGGGCGACCTCCGCCCAGCCCGGTGCGGAGAGGGAGCCGCCGAACTCCTGGACCGAGAGGGCGGCCGTCAGGCCCGCGAAGGCGAGCCGGTCGGCGAGCGGCCAGCCGGCCAGGGTGCCGGTGACGAAGCCCGCCACGAAGACGTCGCCGGCGCCGGTCGGGTCCAGGGCCTCCACCTCGATGCCGGGGACCTCGGCGGTCTCCCCGGTGCGGCCGTCCACGGCGTACGAGCCCTCCGGGCCGAGGGTGACCACCGCGATCGGGACCAGGTCGGCCAGGGCGCGGGCGGCGGCGCGCGGGCAGTCGGTGCGGGTGTAGCGCATGGCCTCGCCGGCGTTCGGCAGGAACGCCTCGCAGTGCTCCAGGTCCAGTGCGCCCAGGTCCCAGCGGCCGCTCTCGTCCCAGCCGACGTCCGCGAAGACGTGGGAGCCGCGGCGGGCGGCGTCGGCCACCCACTCCTCGCGGCGGCCGGGGACCAGCGAGGCCACGGCGGCCCGGGCGCGCGGCGGGCAGGCGGGGAAGGGGCCGGGGCCGGCGGGCGGCGGCGCCTCGTGGCCGTGGCTGACCATGGTGCGCTCCCCCTCGTACGCCATGGAGATCGTCACCGGGCTGTGCCAGCCGGGGACGGTCCGCGACATCGACAGGTCGATGCCCTCGTCCTGCTCCAGTACGTCCCAGCAGTAGGCGCCGTAGTGGTCGTCGCCGAAGGCGGCCGCGAGGGAGGTGTGCAGACCGAGGCGGGCCAGGGCGGTGGCCATGTTGGCGACGCCGCCGGGGCTCTGTCCCATACCGCGCGCCCAGGACTCCGTACCGCGCACGGGTGCCGAGTCGAGACCGGTGAAGATGATGTCGAGGAAGACCGTGCCGGTCAGGAACACGTCGCAGTCCGGGTCCTGGGGCGCGCGCAGCGGGCCGAGCGGGTCCACCGCCCCGGCGGCGCGGGCGGCGCCGTGGGGTGCGGTCGGGCGGCTGCCTCTGGTGTTCCGACTGGTCACGGTGTCCTCCCCGGTTCGGTGGCGAGCTCCCGGCTCTGCCCGCGCGGCGCCGGGCCAAACCCAGTGTGTCCCACATCACAGCCGGAAGTCGGCGGTCGCGTACGGCGCGTGGTGCGCGCCACGGGTGCGACGGCCGTCCCGCAGCGCTGCCTCAGCGGCGTTTGGGCAGGGGCACCCGGGCCAGGTCCGCGGCGATCGTCAGTTCGCCCTCGAAGCCCGCGGCGCGGGCCTGGAGCTCGAACGCGTCGGGGTCGGTGTAGCGCTGCGAGAAGTGGGTGAGCACCAGGTGCCGCACGCCCGCGTCCCGGGCCACGCGGGCGGCCTGGCCCGCGCTCAGGTGCCCGTGCTCCTCGGCGAGGTGCTGGTCCTCGTCCAGGAAGGTGGACTCGATGACGAGCATGTCGCAGCCCTCGGCGAGGCCGTACACCCCGTCGCACAGCCGGGTGTCCATCACGAACGCGAAGCTCTGCCCGGGCCGGGGCTCGCTGACGTCCTCCAGCGTGACGCCGCCGAGCACGCCCTCGCGCTGGATCCGGCCCACGTCGGGGCCCTTGATGCCGTGCCGCGCGAGCAGCGCGGGCAGTATCCGGCGGCCGTCGGGTTCGGTGAGGCGGTAGCCGAAGGACTCCACCGGGTGCGACAGGCGCCGGGCGGAGAGCGTGTAGGAGGCCCCGGTGGCCAGCACGCCGTCCTCGGAGACCGGCACCTGGTCGATGACGACGGTCTCGCGGTAGGCGGTGGCGTACCGCAGGCGGTCGTAGAACTTCTGCCCGCTGGCCGGGTAGTGCGCGGTGACCGGGTGCGGGACCCGGTCGAGGTTGATGCGCTGGATCACCCCGGCGAGACCGAGGCTGTGGTCACCGTGGAAGTGGGTGACGCAGATCCGGTCGATGTCGTGCGCGGCGACGCCGGCGCGCAGCATCTGCCGCTGGGTGCCCTCGCCGGGATCGAAGAGGATGCCCTCGCCGTCCCAGCGCAGCAGGTAGCCGTTGTGGTTGCGGTGCCGGGTGGGCACCTGGCTGGCGGTGCCCAGCACCACGAACTCGCGTGCGGACACGGCTATCCCGGGGGCCACTGCAGGCCGCGTCCGCCGAGGACGTGGGCGTGCACGTGGAAGACGGTCTGGCCGGCTCCGGCGCCGGTGTTGAAGACGACCCGGAAGCCGGACGCGTCGACGCCGTCCTGCGCCGCGACCTCGGCGGCCTCGCGCAGCACGTCGGCCGCGACCGCCGGCTCCGCGGCGGCGAGGCTCGCGGCGTCGGGGTAGTGGACGCGCGGGACGACGAGCACGTGGGTGGGCGCCTGGGGGTTGATGTCCCGGAACGCCACCGTGGTCTCGGTCTCCCGTACGACCGTCGCGGGGATGTCCCCCGTGACGATCTTGCAGAACAGGCAGTCTTCCTGCGGTTCCCCTGCCATCGCTTGTCCTCCGGTCGCGCTGATCATCTGCGTGCATCGTATCGGCCGCAGGAACGCCGCCCGGCGCCCGGCGCCCGCGGCGCCCTCGGGTCCGGATCGGGCCACGGCGCCGGTCACGGCGTCCGTCGCGGGGCGGGCGGCCCCGCGGGCTCCGGGACCGGTGCCCCGGCCCCCGGCCCCGGCCCCGGCACCGGCCCCGGCCCCGGCCCCGGCTCCGGCCCCAGCTCCGGCTCCGGCTACGACCAGCGGCCCGTGCGGGCCAGGAGGACCGCCGTCGCGGCCGTACCGGCGGTGGAGGTGCGCAGCACCGAGCGGCCCAGGCGGTACGGCCGGGCACCCGCCTCGGCGAAGGCCGCGAGTTCGTCCGGCGAGACCCCGCCCTCGGGGCCCACCACGACCACGATCGAGCCGGCGGCCGGCAGCGCGGCCGTGGCCAGCGGCTCCGAGCCCGCCTCGCGGTCCTCGTGGAGGACCACCGCCAGGTCCGCCCCGGCCAGCAGCGCCGCGACCTGCTTGGTCGAGCGGGCCTCCGCGACCTCCGGGAAGCGGACCCGGCGCGACTGCTTGCCCGCCTCCCGCGCCGTACTGCGCCACTTGGCCAGCGACTTGGCCCCCCGGTCGCCGCGCCACTGCGTGATGCACCGCGACGCCTGCCACGGCACGATCGCGTCGACGCCGGTCTCCGTCATCGTCTCGACGGCCAGCTCGCCCCGGTCGCCCTTGGGCAGCGCCTGGACCACGGTGATCCGCACGGCCGGCTCGGGCTCCTCCTCGACGGTGTGCAGGTCCATGACCACCAGGCGGTCCTTGCCCTCGGCGGCCTTGACCACGCCCTCGGTCCAGCGGCCGCGCCCGTCGGTGAGGACCACGTCCTCGCCGGGGTTCAGCCGCTTCACCGACACCGCGTGCCGGCCCTCGGGGCCCTCCAGCACGAACTCCGGCCCCGCGGGCACCTCTTCGACCACGAACACCGGGGCCGTCATCACACGCTCCTCATCTGCGTCTCGGCCAGCTCGGCCATGAGTACCTCCACCAGTTCCCCGGCCGGCAGCGCCCGCGCCAGCCGGTGGCCCTGGCCCGCCCACAGGGCCATGCCCTGCGGGTCCCCGGCCGCCGCGGCGGCCTTGCGCAGGCCCGCCGTCAGGTAGTGCACCTGCGGGTAGGCCGCCGGCGCGTACGGTCCGTGCTCGCGCATGAACCGGTTGACCAGCCCCCGGGCCGGCCGGCCCGAGAACGCCCGGGTGAGCTCGGTACGGACGAACAGGGGGTCCGTCAGCGCCTTCTTGTGCAGCGCGTGCGCCCCGGACTCCGGGCAGGCCAGGAACGCCGTGCCCAGCTGCGCCGCCTCCGCGCCGGCCGCGAGCACCGCCGCGATCTGCGAACCGCGCATCAGGCCGCCGGCCGCGACGATGGGCAGCGCGACCGCCTCCCGCACCTGTGCGACCAGTGCCAGCAGCCCGACGCCCGTCCCGTCGGCCTGCGGGTCGTCGCGGTGGGTGCCCTGGTGACCGCCGGCCTCGATGCCCTGGACGCAGACGGCGGCCGCGCCGGCCGCCTGCGCGGTGCGCGCCTCCTCGACGGAGGTCACGGTCACCACCGTGCACGTACCCGCCGCGCGCAGACCCGCCAGGGCCGCCGGGGTGGGGCAGCCGAAGGTGAACGAGACCACCGGGACCGGGTCTTCGAGGAGGATGGCGAGCTTGGCGTCGTAGCCGTCGTCGCACGTGCCAACGATGTCATCGGCGGCGAGCGAGGTCTCGTACCAGCTGGCCTCGCCCGCGAGCTGCCCGCGGTAGGCCTCGACGGCGGCGGGATCGACGTACGCGGTCTGCGGCAGGAACAGGTTGACGCCGAACGGCCTCCGGGTGAGTCCCCGCAGCCGTTTGACCTCTTGGTACATGCCGTCGGCGGTCTTGTAGCCGCCGGCCAGGAAGCCCAGCGCGCCCGCCTCGCACACGGCGGCGGCGAGCGGCGGGCACGAGGCGCCGCCCGCCATGGGAGCCTGCACGATCGGATACGGGGAAAGACCGTTCAGTGCGGTGGACATGACCGCATCGTGCCATGTCCACCGCACCAGGCCGAATCGTGGCATTCGCCTGGCATAGTCCACGCGGCTCGCCGCCGGCGGCCGTCGGACGCTCGCGCCGGCGGCCGTCGGACGCGTCCGTCAGCGGCCGTTGAACGCGTCCTTCAGCCGGCTGAACAGGCCCTGCTGACCCGGCTGGAACTGGCCCATCGGCCGTTCCTCACCGCGCAGCTTGGCCAGCTGGCGCAGCAGTTCCTCCTGCTGGGCGTCCAGCTTGTTCGGGGTCTGCACCTCGACGTGGACGATCAGGTCGCCGCGACCGCCGCCGCGCAGGTGGGTCACGCCGCGGCCGTGCAGCGGGATGGACTGGCCGGACTGGGTGCTCGGGCGGATGTCCACCTCCTCCATGCCGTCCAACGTCTCCAGCGGGCACTTCGTGCCCAGCGCGGCCGCCGTCATCGGGATGGTCACCGTGCAGTGCAGATCGTCGCCGCGTCGCTGGAACACCGCGTGCGGGAGCTCGTGGATCTCCACGTACAGGTCGCCGGCCGGGCCGCCGCCGGGGCCGACCTCGCCCTCGCCCGCGAGCTGGATCCGGGTGCCGTTCTCGACGCCGGCCGGGATCTTGACGGTGAGGTTGCGGCGGGAGCGGACCCGGCCGTCGCCCGCGCACTCGTGGCACGGGGTCGGGACCACGGTGCCGAAGCCCTGGCACTGCGGGCAGGGGCGCGAGGTCATGACCTGGCCCAGGAAGGACCGGGTCACCTGCGACACCTCACCGCGGCCGCGGCACATGTCACACGTCTGCGCCGAGGTGCCGGGGGCGGCGCCCTCGCCGGAGCAGGTCGTGCACACGGTGGCCGTGTCGACCTGGATCTCCTTGGTGGTGCCGAACGCGGCCTCGTCCAGCTCCAGGTCGAGCCGGATCATCGCGTCCTGGCCGCGCCGGGTGCGCGAGCGCGGGCCGCGCTGGGACGCCGTACCGAAGAACGCGTCCATGATGTCCGAGAAGTTGCCGAAGCCGCCGGCCCCGAAACCGCCCGCGCCGCCACCGCCCGACGAGGACAGCGGGTCGCCGCCGAGGTCGTAGACCTGCTTCTTCTGCGGGTCCGACAGCACCTCGTACGCGGCGTTGATCTCCTTGAAACGCTCCTGCGTCTTGGGATCGGGGTTGACGTCCGGGTGCAGCTCGCGAGCGAGCCGCCGGAAGGCCTTCTTGATCTCGTCCTGCGATGCGTCGCGGCGCACGCCGAGAACGGCGTAGTAGTCCGTGGCCACTTACGACTCCGCCAGGATCTGTCCGACGTAACGTGCCACTGCGCGTACCGCTCCCATCGTTCCGGGGTAGTCCATGCGGGTCGGTCCGACCACGCCGAGTTTGGCGACTGCTTCGCCGCCCGAACCGTAGCCGACCGAGACGACGGACGTGGAGTTCAGTCCCTCGTACGCGTTCTCGTGGCCGATGCGTACGGTCATCCCCGACTCGTTGGCCTCGCCGAGCAGCTTGAGGAGCACGACCTGCTCCTCGAGCGCCTCCAGCACGGGCCGGATGGTCAGGGGGAAATCGTGTCCGAAACGGGTGAGATTGGCGGTGCCGCCGATCATCAGCCGTTCCTCGGTCTCCTCCACCAGCGTCTCCAGCAACGTCGCGAGCACGGTCGACACCGTGCCGCGGTCATCGCTCTCGAACGCCTCGGGGAGGTCCTGCACCAACTGCGGCACGTCCGCGAACCGGCGGCCGACGACGCGGCTGTTGAGCCGGGCCCGCAGATCGGCCAGCGACTGCTCGCCGAACGGCGCCGCGCAGTCCACCATGCGCTGCTCGACCCGGCCGGTGTCCGTGATCAGGACGAGCATCAGACGGGCCGGCGCGAGCGCCAGCAGCTCGACGTGGCGCACGGTGGAGCGGGTCAGCGACGGGTACTGCACGATCGCGACCTGGCGGGTCAGCTGCGCCAGCAGCCGTACGGTGCGGCCGACGACGTCGTCGAGGTCGACCGCCCCGTCCAGGAAGTTGTGGATGGCCCGGCGCTCGGGCGTCGACAGCGGCTTGACGCCCGCCAGCCGGTCGACGAAGAGCCGGTAGCCCTTGTCCGTGGGGATCCGGCCGGCGCTGGTGTGCGGCTGGGCGATGTAGCCCTCGTCCTCCAGCACGGCCATGTCGTTGCGCACGGTGGCGGGCGAGACGCCGAGCTTGTGCCGCTCGGTGAGCGCCTTGGAGCCGACGGGCTCCTCCGTCCCGACGTAGTCCTGGACGATGGCGCGCAGCACTTCGAGTCTGCGTTCGCTGAGCATCGCGCGCACCTCCAGCTCGTTCGGTTCGGTTTCGGCCTGCGTCTGGCACTCGGTGCAGGTGAGTGCCAGAGATCCCCCGGTCAGTGTACGGCGGGCAGGCATACACCTAGCAAGGGCCGCCGCCCATCGCGCCGGTCACGGTAGCGTCGCGGTATGGACGTCGCTTGGGAAGAGGCCGGCTGGGAGCGGATCACCGCGCGGACCGGCCGGCGCCGCCTTCCGGTGTGGGATTGCACGGTGGGACTGGTGGTCGGGGACGAATCGGTCCTGCTGATCGACCCGGGTTCGTCGGTGCGCGAGGGGGCCGTGCTGCGGGCCCAGGCGGAACGGATCACCGGTCGGCGCGTGACCCATATCGCATTTACGCACGGCCATTTCGACCATGTGCTGGGCGGGGCGGCGTTCTCGGGGGCGGAGGTCTTCGGGGCGGTGGGGCTGGACACGCTGCTGCGGCGGGAGCGGGAGGCGCTGCGCGCGGACGCGGTCCGGCACGGCCTGCCGGAGGAGGACGCCACGGAGTCGGCCGACCTGCTGGTCCTGCCCCGCCACTCGGTGTCGGGCGAGTGGACGCTCGACCTGGGCGGCGTACAGGCGCTGCTGGCCAATGTCGGCCCCGGGCACACGCGCCACGACCTGGCGGTGTTCGTGCCCGACACGTCGGAAGTGGTCTTCTGCGGGGACCTGGTGGAGGAGTCGGGCGAACCGATGGCGGGCCCGGACGCGGTGCCGGCGCAGTGGCCGGCGGCCCTGGACCGGCTGCTGGCCCTGGGCGGCGAGGACGCGTTGTACGTGCCCGGTCACGGAGCGGTGGTCTCCGCGGACTTCGTGCGTGCGCAACGCGACACACTGGCCGCGCGTTTCGGCGTGTCACCTTCCTAGGGCGGCGGTTGTCCCTACTGTCGGGCGGATGCGCGAGTACTCACCGGACCTGACCCCGTCGTGGAAGCGTCCCCGGGCGGTGCCCGAGGTGCCGGCCGACCCCGATGTCGTGGTGGAGGAGGCCGGTACGGGCTTCTGCGGGGCGGTGGTGGCCTGCGAGGCCGGCACGGTGACCCTGGAGGACCGCTTCGGCAAGCGCCGGGTCTTCCCGCTGGAGCCGCGGGGCTTCCTGCTGGACGGCGCGGTGGTGACGCTGGTCCGCCCCGCTCCCAGGCCGGCGGGCCCGGCCCGGACGGCCTCCGGCTCGGTGGCGGTGCCCGGGGCGCGGGCGCGCGTGGCCCGGGCGGGCCGGATCTACGTGGAGGGCCGCCACGACGCGGAGCTGGTGGAGAAGGTCTGGGGCGACGACCTGCGCATCGAGGGCGTGGTGGTGGAGTACCTGTCCGGGGTGGACGACCTCCCGGCGATCGTCGCGGACTTCCGCCCGGGCCCGGACGCCCGCCTGGGCATCCTGGTCGACCACCTGGTCCCGGGTTCGAAGGAGTCCCGCCTGGCGGCGTCGGTCGCGGGCCCGGACGTCCTGGTGGTGGGCCACCCGTACGTGGACATCTGGCAGGCGGTGAAACCGTCGTCCCTGGGCCTGGGGTCCTGGCCGGTGATCCCCCCGGGCCAGGACTGGAAGACGGGCATCTGCCGGGCCCTGGGCTGGCCGGAGAACACGGGGGCCGCGTGGCAGCGGATCCTGTCCCACGTGACGTCCTACAAGGACCTGGAACCCACCCTCCTGGGCCCGGTGGAACACCTGATCGACCACGTGACGGCGTGATGAGAAGCCCGCGCGGCGTTTGACCGCACCTACGGGGGTCCGGGGGCTTGCCCCCGGTTACGGAAGGGGCGGGGTCGGGAAAGGCCCCGCGGCCCCGCGGCCCGGTGACCCCGCCGGCCCCAGCGGCCCCGCGGCCCAGCGACCCCGCGCCCCCGTCAGTCGACCAGGTCCCGCACGACCGCGTCCGCCAGCAACCGCCCCCGCAGGGTCAGCACGGCCCGCCCCTCGGCGTACGGCGCCGCCTCCAGCAGCCCGTCCGCCAGCGCCCGCCGGGACGCCGCGAGCCCCGCAGGCGCGAGCAGCGCCAGCGGCACCCCCTCCACCAGCCGCAGCTCCAGCAGGATCCGCTCCACCCGCCGGTCCTCGTCCGAGAGCCGCTCCCGCCCCGCCCCCGGCGAGCGCCCGCCGGCCAGCGCCGCGGCGTACGCACCGGGGTGCTTCACGTTCCACCACCGCACGCCGCCGACATGGCTGTGCGCGCCCGGTCCCGCCCCCCACCAGTCGGCGCCGCGCCAGTACAGCTCGTTGTGCAGGCAGCGGCCCGCCCCGGACGTCGCCCAGTTCGACACCTCGTACCACTGGTACCCGGCGTCCGCCAGCACGGAGTCCGCGATCAGGTAGCGGTCGGCGTGCACGTCGTCGTCCGTCATGGGGACCTCGCCCCGGCGGATCCGCCGTGCCAGCTGCGTGCCCTCCTCCACGATCAGCGCGTACGCCGACACGTGGTCGGGGCCCGCGCCGATCGCCGCGTCGAGCGAGGCGCGCCAGTCGTCGTCGGACTCTCCCGGCGTGCCGTAGATCAGGTCGAGGTTGACGTGCTCGAAGCCCGCCGCCCGCGCCTCCCCCACGCACGCCTCCGGGCGGCCGGGGGTGTGGGTGCGGTCGAGCACCTTCAGCACGTGCTGCCGGGCGCTCTGCATGCCGAACGAGATCCGGTTGAAGCCGCCGGCCCGCAGCTCCTCCAGGTACGCCGGACCGACCGACTCCGGATTCGCCTCGGTGGTGATCTCCGCGTCCTCGGCCAGCCCGAATTCCGCGCGCAGCGCGGCGAGCATCCGCACCAGGTCGGCGGCGGGCAGCAGGGTGGGCGTGCCGCCGCCGACGAAGACGGTGCGTACCGGCCGGGGGTCGTCGCCCAGGACCTTGCGGGCGAGGCGGATCTCGTCGATCAGGGTGTCGGCGTAGTTCTCGCGGGAGGCGAGCACGCCACCGGTGCCCCGCAGCTCGGTGGCCGTGTAGGTGTTGAAGTCGCAGTACCCGCAGCGCGTCGCGCAGTAGGGAACGTGCAGGTAGAAGCCGAGCGGACGGCTCCCCGCGCCCACGAGGGCGGACGACGGCAGAAAGCCGTCCTCGGGCATGGGTTCACCGTCGGGCAGTGCGGAAGGCATGCGCCCATTGTCCCGCACCGCCCGACCGTGGTGGACGCGTCGAACGTCACGCCTCGCGGGTGCCCTCGTACATCTCCTCGATCAGGGCCTTGAACTCGCGCTCGACGACGGGCCGCTTCAGCTTCAGGCTGGGGGTGAGGTCACCGTGCTCGACGTCGAGGTCGCGCGGGAGCAGTCGGAACTTCTTGATCGTCTGCCAGCGCTGGAGTCCCTCGTTGAGGGTCTGGACGTAGGTCTCGATCAGGCGGGTGGTCTCGGGGGCGGCCACGACCTGGGCGTACGTCCTGCCCTCCAGGCCGTGCTCGGCGGCCCAGCCCAGGATCGCGGGGCCGTCGAGGGCGATCAGCGCGGAGCAGAAGTTCCGGTCGGCGCCGTGCACGACGATGTTGGAGACGTACGGGCAGATCGCCTTGAACTGGCCCTCGATCTCGGCCGGGGCGACGTACTTGCCGCCGGACGTCTTGATCAGGTCCTTCTTGCGGTCGGTGATGCGCAGGTAGCCGTCGGGCGAGAGCTCGCCGATGTCGCCGGTGTGCAGCCAGCCGTCGGCCTCCAGGACCTCGGCGGTCTTCTCGGGGAGGTTGTGGTAGCCCTGCATGATGCCGGGGCCGCGCAGCAGGATCTCGCCGTCGTCGGCGATGCGGACCTCGGTGCCGGGGAGCGGCTTGCCGACGGTGCCGGTGCGGTAGGCCTCGCCGGGGTTGACGAAGGAGGCGGCGCTGGACTCCGTCAGGCCGTAGCCCTCCAGGATGTGGATGCCGGCGCCGGCGAAGAAGTAGCCGATCTCGGGGGCCAGCGCGGCGGAGCCGGAGACGGCGGCGCGCAGCCGGCCGCCGAAGGCCTCGCGGAGCTTGGAGTAGACGAGCGCGTCGGCGATCTTGTGCTTGGTGGACAGGCCGAAGGGCGCGGTGGCGTTGCCGGTGCGGCGGAAGTTGTCCTGGGTGACCTTGGCGTACTCGCGGGCCACGCCGACAGCCCACTGGAAGATCTTGTACTTGGCGCCGCCGCCGGCACGGGCCTTGGCCGCGACCCCGTTGTAGACCTTCTCGAAGATGCGCGGGACGGCCGCCATGTACGTCGGCTGCACGACCGGCAGGTTCTCGATGATCTTGTCGATGCGGCCGTCGACGGCGGTGACGTGACCGACCTCGATCTGGCCGGACGTGAGCACCTTGCCGAAGACGTGGGCCAGCGGCAGCCACAGGTACTGGACGTCGTCCTTGGTGATCAGACCGGTGGCGACGGTGGCCTTGGCCATGTACGACCAGTTGTCGTGCGGCAGGCGGACACCCTTGGGGCGGCCGGTGGTGCCGGAGGTGTAGATCAGGGTGGCGAGCTGGTCGGCGGTGATGGCCGCGACGCGGTCCTTGACCGCGGCGGGGTGCTTGGCGAGGTGTTCCTTGCCCAGCGCCTCCAGGTCGGCGAGGGAGAGCACCCAGCCCTCCGGGTCACCGTCCTGCGCGACCGCGTCCGCGGCGTCGATGACCACGACGTGGCGCAGCTCGGGCAGCGCGCCGCGGTGCTCGCGTGCCTTGGCGAGCTGGGCGGCGTCCTCGGCGATCAGGACGCGCGCCTCGGAGTCGGACAGGATGTACGCCGACTCCTCGGCGTTGGTGCTCGGGTAGATGGTGGTGACCGCGGCGCCCGCGCACATCACGCCCAGGTCGCAGAGGATCCACTCGACCCGGGTCCCGGAGGAGAGCGCGACGCGATCCTCGGACTGGAGACCGAGCTCGGCCAGGCCCGCGGCGATGGCGAACACCCGCTCGGCCGCCTGGCCCCAGCTCAGCGACCGCCACTCGTCCGGCCCCTGACCGGCGGCAGCCGGCACGGGGTACCGGTAGGCCTCGGCGTCCGGG
The DNA here is from genome assembly GCF_044748145.1 of Streptomyces sp. NPDC090022. Classification (NCBI taxonomy): domain Bacteria; kingdom Bacillati; phylum Actinomycetota; class Actinomycetes; order Kitasatosporales; family Streptomycetaceae; genus Streptomyces; species Streptomyces sp. NPDC090022. The sequence continues at coordinate 152,949 of NZ_JBIVFN010000005.1, read as the reverse complement.
GTGGCCGTGACGCGCTCAAGGAAGACGGTCGCCACGGTGGGCGGGCGATTCTCGACAAGGGACTGTGTGTCGCTCACGACATCCTCCGGACCGGTCCACGCGGCAGGGCGTGGGCGTGGGGACTGGCAGGTGTGCAGACCGGGCTGATCTGCACCGGGCTGATCTGCGGCAGGCGGGCTTGAACCAGGTGGGCTTGAACCAGGCGGGGCTGGAAACTGGCGAGTAACCATCGAGCAGTGATCAGACTAGAGGCCCTCCTGCCGGTGCGTAAGGGTCGGCGAGCGGCCGGTTCATAACGAAACGGGCCCCCGCGCGGGTGCGCGGGGGCCCGTTTCGTACCGCTTCCGGTTGCTCCTGTGCTCCTGCGGCTACTTCTTCTTGCCGCTGGACTCGTCGCTGGAGAGCACCGCGATGAACGCCTCCTGGGGAACCTCCACGGAGCCGACCATCTTCATGCGCTTCTTGCCCTCCTTCTGCTTCTCCAGCAGCTTCCGCTTACGGGAGATGTCACCGCCGTAGCACTTGGCGAGGACGTCCTTGCGGATGGCGCGGATGGTCTCGCGGGCGATGACGCGGGAGCCGATGGCCGCCTGGACCGGCACCTCGAAGGCCTGCCGCGGGATGAGCTCGCGCAGCTTGGCGACCAGGCGCACGCCGTAGGCGTAGGCGGCGTCCTTGTGGCAGACGGCGGAGAAGGCGTCCACCTTGTCGCCGTGCAGCAGGATGTCGACCTTGACCAGGCTGGAGGCCTGCTCGCCGGTGGGCTCGTAGTCGAGGGAGGCGTAGCCGCGGGTCTTGGACTTCAGCTGGTCGAAGAAGTCGAAGACGATCTCCGCGAGCGGGAGGGTGTAGCGGATCTCGACGCGGTCCTCGGACAGGTAGTCCATACCGAGGAGGGTGCCGCGGCGGGTCTGGCACAGCTCCATGATCGAGCCGATGAACTCGGTGGGCGCGAGGATCGTGGCGCGCACGACCGGCTCGAACACGTCCGAGATCTTGCCCTCGGGGAACTCGCTCGGGTTGGTGACCGTGATCTCCTTGCCGTCCTCCATGACCACGCGGTAGACCACGTTGGGGGCGGTGGCGATCAGGTCGAGACCGAACTCGCGCTCCAGGCGCTCGCGGATCACGTCCAGGTGGAGCAGACCGAGGAAGCCGACGCGGAAGCCGAAGCCGAGCGCGGCGGAGGTCTCGGGCTCGTAGACGAGCGCGGCGTCGTTGAGCTGGAGCTTGTCCAGGGCCTCGCGCAGGTCCGGGTAGTCCGAGCCGTCCAGCGGGTACAGGCCCGAGAACACCATCGGCTTGGGGTCCTTGTAGCCGCCCAGGGCCTCGGTGGCGCCGCCCGCCAGGCTGGTGATGGTGTCACCGACCTTGGACTGGCGGACGTCCTTCACGCCGGTGATGAGGTAACCCACCTCGCCGACGCCGATGCCGTCGGCCGGGGTCATCTCCGGGGACGAGACACCGATCTCCAGCAGCTCGTGGGTCGCGCCGGTGGACATCATCCGGATGCGCTCGCGCTTGTTGAGCTGGCCGTCGACCACGCGGACGTAGGTGACCACGCCGCGGTACGAGTCGTAGACCGAGTCGAAGATCATCGCGCGGGCCGGGGCGTCCTTGACGCCGACCGGCGCCGGGACCTTCTCCACGACGCGGTCCAGCAGCGCGTCCACGCCGAGGCCGGTCTTGGCGGAGACCCGCAGGACGTCGTCGGGCTCGCAGCCGACCAGGTTCGCCAGCTCCTCGGCGAACTTCTCCGGCTGGGCGGCCGGCAGGTCGATCTTGTTCAGGACGGGGACGATCGCGAGGTCGTTCTCCATCGCCAGGTACAGGTTGGCGAGGGTCTGCGCCTCGATGCCCTGGGCGGCGTCCACCAGCAGGATCGTGCCCTCGCAGGCCGCCAGGGAGCGGGAGACCTCGTAGGTGAAGTCCACGTGGCCCGGGGTGTCGATCATGTTCAGGATGTGCGTGCTGCCCTGGCCCGGGCCGGCCGTGGGCGCCCACGGCAGACGGACCGCCTGCGACTTGATCGTGATGCCACGCTCACGCTCGATGTCCATGCGGTCGAGGTACTGGGCGCGCATCTGCCGCTGGTCGACGACACCGGTGAGCTGGAGCATCCGGTCGGCGAGCGTCGACTTGCCGTGGTCGATGTGCGCGATGATGCAGAAATTGCGGATCAGCGCCGGGTCGGTACGGCTCGGCTCGGGCACGTGGCTAGGGGTCGCGGGCACGCAGTGTCCTGATTCTCGGGTCGCAGTCGGAACGTTACGCAGACATCCATGGTCCCATGACTGGGCGAGTGCGCTCGGTTTGGGCTGCCCAATGGACGCCTGGTAGCCTGGGCAGCTGTGTCTCGTATGCCCTCTCAGCTGTCGGGACGCAATCCGAAGATCAATCTCTGAACCTGAAAAGGCTCTTTTCGTGGCGAACATCAAGTCCCAGATCAAGCGGAACAAGACCAACGAGAAGGCGCGCCTGCGCAACAAGGCCGTCAAGTCGTCGCTCAAGACCGCGATCCGCAAGGCCCGCGAGGCCGTCGTCGCCGGTGACGTCGAGAAGGCCACCGTGGCTTCCCGCGCCGCCGCCCGTGCGCTCGACAAGGCCGTCTCGAAGGGTGTCATCCACAAGAACGCCGCCGCCAACAAGAAGTCGGCGCTGGCTGCCAAGGTTGCCACCCTCCAGGGCTGAGCTCTCGATGTGAATCGCCGGTGAGGAACCGGCGGGCCCTCTCTCCCGCCCCTGACCGGCCCCCGTGCCGCGCACGAAGCGTTCGCCACGCGGGCGCGGCACAACCAGAAGTAACCGAAGGCCCCGGCCTCCGCCCTTCCCCAGGACGGCGCCCGGGGCCTTCGCGTACCCGGACGGGCCGGAGCGTCAGTGGGCCGGGCGGCGGGGGCGGGCGGCGCGGGCCACCGCGACCACGGCCTTCTCCAGCGCGTACTCGGGGTCGTCGCCGCCGCCCTTGACACCCGCGTCGGCGTCCGCGACCGCGCGCAGGGCGTCCGCGACGCCGTCCGCCGACCAGCCGCGCATCTGCTGGCGGACCCGGTCGATCTTCCACGGCGGCATGCCGAGGTCGCGTGCCAGGTCACCGGGGCGGGCCCCGCGCGGGGCGGAGGCCAGCTTGCCGATGGCCCGGACGGCCTGGGCGAGGGCGCTGGTGATCAGCACCGGGGCCACACCCGTGCCCAGCGCCCAGCGCAGCGCTTCGAGGGCCTCGGCCGCGCGGCCCTCGACCGCCCGGTCGGCCACCTCGAAGCTGGAGGCCTCGGCCCGGCCCGTGTAGTAGCGGCCGACCACGCCCGCGTCGATGGTGCCCTCGACGTCCGCGCACAGCTGCGCCACCGCGCTCGCCAGCTCGCGCAGATCGCTGCCGATCGCGTCCACCAGCAGCTGCGAGGCCTCCGGCGTGGCCGAACGGCCCAGCGTGCGGAACTCGCCGCGTACGAACGCCAGCCGGTCGCCGGCCTTCGTCATCTTCGGGCAGGCCACCTCCCGCGCACCGGCCTTGCGGGCCGCGTCCAGCAGACCCTTGCCCTTGGCGCCGCCCGCGTGGAGGAGGACGAGGGTGATCTCCTCGACCGGCGCGCCGAGGTACGCCTTGACGTCCTTGATCGTGTCCGCGGACAGGTCCTGCGCGTTGCGCACGACCACGACCTTGCGCTCGGCGAAGAGCGAGGGACTGGTCAGCTGGGCGAGCGTGCCCGGCTGGAGCTGTTCGGGGCTCAGATCGCGCACGTCCGTGTCGGCGTCGGCGGCACGGGCGGCCGCCACCACCTCCCGCACGGCGCGGTCGAGCAGCAGGTCCTCCTGCCCCACCGCGAGGGTGAGCGGGGCGAGCGGATCGTCGGTGGAGTTCTTCCTGGTGGCCATCGCGTCCAGCATCCCACGCCGCACCGACACTCCCCCGCGCCCCGTACCCGACAATGGTCGCGTGAACGTGCGACATGTACTGGTCCTGCCCGACCGCGACGCCGCCGAGGAGGTCGCCGACGAGGCCGTGGACCGCTTCGGCCTGGCCGAGGAACCCCAGCTGGTCCGCGACGCCCTGGCCGGCGAGGACGACGCCGAGGACGCCCAGTGGCTGGTGGTCGTCGAGGACCCGGCGGCCCGGCTCGACCCCACGGCCCTGGACGGCCTCGCCGCCGAGTACGAGGGCTGGCTCGAAGCCCCGTAGGCCGCGGCCCGTCAGGCCTTGTGCACGATCTGCACGTCCAGCTCGACCTGAACGCTCGACCCGATCGCCGCGATGCCCTGGGCCAGCGTGGACTGCCAGTTCAGGGTGAAGTCCTCGCGGTTCAGGCGGGCCGTGGCCCGGCAGGCCGCGCGGGGTTCGCCCTCCAGGCCCGTGCCGGTGCCCAGGTACTCGGTGTCCAGGGTGACCGAGCGGCTGACCCCGTGCAGGGTCAGGGCGCCCGCGACGGCCCAGCGGCTGCCACTGCGGTGGATGAAGCGCTCGCTGTAGAACTCCACCGTCGGATGGCGGGAGACGTCCAGGAAGTCGGCGGAGCGCAGATGGTCGTCGCGCATCCGCAGCCCGGTGTCGATGCTCGCCGCGTTGATGACCACGTGCATCGAGGAGTCCTCCATGCGGCTCGCTATCCGGACCGCGCCCGCGAATGTGGTGAACCGGCCGTTGATCCGCGCCAGGCCGATGTGCCGGGCCGAGAACGCGATCGAGGAGTGGCCGGGGTCGAGCTCCCAGTGGCCGGGCTGCGGCAGCAGCGGCGGCTCGACCGGGTCGAGCACGATCTCCGCCGTACCCGGCTGGGCCTCGTCGCCGACCAGCGTCGCCCCATGGAACGGCGCGTACCCCTCGGCCGTGACCAGCAGCCGGTACTCCCCCTCCGGCACGGCGGCGGTGAACCCTCCGTACGGATCCGTCTCGCCACGGACGATCCGCCGGCCGATCGGGTCGGTCACCTCGAACTGCGCCTGCCGGACCGGCTGGTGGACGGTGTCGAGGACCCGGCAGCTGAGCAGCTTCGCCATGGGCGGCAGCGTCAGCGTCGCGGACGTCTGCGGACTGGTTCCGGCCGTCTCCAACCCCCGTCGGCGACCGAACATGATGGATGCACCCCCGTGCTGTGTTGATTCGGGCTTTATCTTGGGCCCTTCTGGCGAAAACGCATTCGATCACGCTGTCGAGTTGTGGGCAAAACAGATGGGCAGATCCGGCGTGGCGCGACTCCCGCCGCCGGGCCGCACGACGGCCCATGGCCGGAAATGCCTTGAGTCGCGCCCCTGTTGCCGTCACCGCCACCGAACCGTCCCTGTCGGTCCGCAGCACGGTCGCCCCGCCCGCCCGCAGCCGGGCGAGCGTACTCGCGGCCGGGTGGCCGTAGCGGTTCCCTGCGCCCACGGGCACGAGCGCGAGCCGGGGCCGGACCCGTTCCTGAAGGCCGGGGTCCTGGTGCGCGGAGCCGTGGTGGGCGACCTTCAGGACGTCCACCGGTCCCAGCTCCGGATGCGCCGTCAACAGGTCCCGCTGGGAGGCTGGTTCGAGATCGCCCAGGAGCAGGAGGGTGAGCCCGGCCGTCCGGACGAGCAGGGCGACGCTGGCGTCGTTCGGCCCGACTCCCGACAGGCCCGCCGGTGGCCACAGCACCTCCCACGCCAGCTGCCCGGCCCGGCGCCGCTCCCCCGGTCGCGCCGCGACCACGGCAACCCCGGCGGCGGCCGCCGCCCGGTACACCGACCGGGCCTGCCCGGGCGGCTCCCGCAACCCGGTGGTCTGGATCACCCCGACCGACCGCCCCCGCAACACCCCCGACAGGCCGCCCACATGGTCGGCGTGAAAGTGCGTCAGGAGCAGCAGCGGCACGGTACGCACGCCCAGGCTGCGCAGGCACGCGTCCACCGGGCCGGGGTCGGGCCCGGCGTCGACCACCACGGCCGAACCGGGGCCCACGGCGAGCACTCCGGCGTCGCCCTGGCCGACCGCGCACTGCACGTAGCTCCAGTCGGGCGGCGGCCAGCCCGTGAGCGCCCGGGTGAGGTACGGGGGCCGCAGCACCGCGACGAGCAGCAGCAGGGCCGCCGCCGCGCACGGCCAGCGGTGGCGCCGTATCCGGGCGGCGAGGCCGATGACGACCACGGTGACCACCGCCAGCAGCACACCGCCGGTCAGCCCGCCCGGCCAGGCGAGCTCGGCCCCGGGGAAGCGGGCCCCGGTCCGGGCCACCCCCGCGATCCACCCTGCCGGCACCCCCGCGCACCGGGCCAGCAGCTCGGCGGCCGGCGCGTACACCGGAGCCACGGTGAGCGCCGCGAACCCGAACACGGTCGCCGGGCCCGCCGCCAGCTCGGCCAGCAGATTGCACGGGACGGCGACCAGGCTCACCCGGGCCGAGAGCACCGCCACCACGGGTGCGCACACCGCCTGCGCGGCCGCGGCCGCCGCCAGCCCCTCGGCGAGCCGGGGCGGCACCCCGCGCCGCCGCAGGCCCGCGCTCCACCGGGGCGCCACGGTCAACAGGGACCCGGTGGCCAGGACGGAGAGCAGGAAGCCGTAACTGCGCGCCAGCCAGGGTTCGTAGAGCACCAGCAGCAGCACGGCCGCGGCCAGCGCCGGAAGCAGGGATCTGCGCCGGCCGCTGCCGATCGCCAACAGGGTGACCGCTCCACAGGCCGCGGCCCGCAGCACGCTCGGATCCGGCCGGCACACCACCACGAACGCCAGCGTCAGTGCCGCTCCGCCCAGCGCCGTGGCCCGCAGCGAGAGCCCGAGCCGGGGTGCCAGGCCCCGCCGCTCGGCGTACTGGGCGCTGCCCGGCGGTCCGATGAGCAGGAACAGCACGACGGTGAGGTTGGAGCCGGACACCGCCAGCAGGTGCAGCAGGTCGGTGGCACGGAAGGCGTCGTGCAGGTCCTGCGGGACCCGGGAGGTGTCCCCGACCACCAGGCCGGGCAGCAGGGCCCGCGCGTCGGGGGCGAGCCCCTCGGTGGCCTGCCGCAGCCCCGCCCGTAACGAACCCGCGACCCGCTGCGCCGCGGACGGGCCGCCGGTGACCTCCGGCGGAGTGCCCGAGGAGGGCCGGAGCAGCGCCACCGCCCGCTCGCCCTCGCGCGCCGGAGCCAGCCGGGCGGCGGTCACGGTCACCCGGGTCGAGGGCAGCAGCCCCGCCCATCCCGGGTCGCCGGCCATCACCAGGACGGGCGTCGCCACCCGGGTCCGGGTCCCGTCCGGCCCGGTCACCCGGGTCAGCTCGGCGTCCAGCAGCAGGAGGGGCGGACCGTTCCCACCGCCAGCGCCACCGCCGCCACTGCCGCCCGCGCGCCGGGCGTCGGAGCCGATCGTCAGCTCGGCCGAGACCCGGGCGTGCGTGGCCGCGAGCTCCGCCACGGGGCCGGCCCGCGCCTGCGCCCGCTGGAACCCGGCCACCCCCGCCGCGGCCGCCGCGCACAGCAGAGCGGCGGCCACCGCCGTGCCCACCGTCCACCTCGGTCCCGCCCGGCGCCATCCCAGCAGGACGAGCAGGCCCGCGCCCGCGACACACAGCCCGACGGCCGCCGCCGTCCACGCGCCCGGGGCGTCCAGGGCGAGCGCGGCAGCCGCCCAGGCGGCCACCGCAGGCCCGGCCAGGCGCAGGTCCACCGGTCCCTCGGGCCGGGGCCCGGGGCGGTTCACGGCCGCACCAGCGCGCGCAGGTCGGCGAAGCGGCGCTCGCCGATGCCGTCGACCTGACGGAGCTCCTCCACGGAGCGGAAGCCGCCGCGGGCCGTGCGGAAGTCCACGATGTGCTGGGCGAGGACCGGGCCCACCCCGGGCAGGCCGTCGAGCTGCTCGACCGTGGCCGTGCCCAGGCTCAGCGGGCCGCTGCCGGTGCCGGTGCCGTTGCCCGGCCGACCGGGGCCGGGCGCGCCCCCGGCGGCGGGCGGACCGGCGGCGCCGGGCGGCACGGGGACGCCCACCAGCACCTGTTCTCCGTCCACGAGGATCCGGGCCCGGTTCAGCCCGGTGGTGTCCGCACCGGGCTGGACTCCCCCGGCGGCCGCGAGCGCGTCCTCGACCCGCGAGCCGGCGGGCAGCTGGCGGACGCCCGGCGCGCGGACCTTGCCGCTCACGTCGACGACGATCCGCGTGCCGGTGGCGGCGGCCGCCCCCGTCCCCACAGCCGCGCCGCCGGGCGGAGTGGCGGACGGCAGGGGGTCCGCGACGGCGGCCGGGGCGACGATGGCGGGCGCGGTCACCGGCTGGGGCCTGGCCGCCCAGTACTGCTGTCCGGCGAAGCCGACACCGGCCAGCAGCACCACCGCGACGGCGGCGAGGGATCGGCGCTCCAGCCCGCATCTGGTCTGCAGCCAGACGGGCAACCGCTCACGCAGCGCCAGCCGCCCGGCCACGGCCGGGGCCAGCAGCGGGGCCGGAGCGGACGGCTCATCCGCCGGCCCGTGTCCGGGCCCGGGCCCGGACACGGGCGCGAGGCCGGGCGACGGCGTCGGCCGGTACCCGGGCCACGCGTCGGACGGCGTGAGGCCGTGCACGGGCAGGGCGTGAGACGGCGCGAGGCCGGGCACGGGCAGGGCGTCGGGTGGGGTCTCCGGCGGAGGTGTGGGGGCGGAGCGGGGTGGAGGTGGGGGTGGTGCGCTGCTACCGGCCAGGAGCGCCTCGGCGCGGCGGCGGAGCGTCGCCGGTGTGGTGCGGCGGTGGCGCAAACGGCCGTCGGAGCCACGGGGGCGGCCCGGGCCGCTGGTCCCGATGGGGTGCTGTGAGCTGCGCGTACGCGTTCGAAGGTTCATGTCGATGACGGTAGGCGCGGACGCCGGTCACCGTTCGGAAGCCTGAATTCCGGTGGATGAGACAGGAGTTGTGGATAACTCCGGCACCCGTGTGGGTGAATCAGCGCGGTGACACGACCGCCGCGAGCAGGCCCGGTCCGGTGTGGGCGCCGATCACCGCACCGACCTCGCTGACGTGCAGCTCGACCAGGCCGGGGATGCGCTCACGGAGCCGTTCCGCGAGCTTCTCCGCGCGTTCGGGGGCCGCCAGATGGTGCACGGCGACATCGACGGCGGCCGTGCCCGCGCGCTCGACGGCCAGCTCTTCGAGTCGGGCGATGGCCTTGGAAGCCGTACGCACCTTCTCCAGCATCTCGATGCGGCCGCCGTCCAGGGTCAGCAACGGCTTGACGGCGAGCGCGGAACCGAGGAGGGCCTGGGCGGCACCGATACGGCCGCCGCGGCGCAGGTAGTCGAGGGTGTCGACGTAGAAGTACGCCGACATCTCGGCGGCACGCTTCTCGGCGGCGGCGACCGCCTCGTCGGGGTTGCCGCCCGCCTCGGCGGTCTCGGCGGCGGCGAGGGCGCAGAAGCCGAGGGCCATCGCGACCATGCCGGTGTCGACGACGCGGACCGGGACCGGGGCAGTGCGGGCGGCGAGGACAGCGGCGTCGTAGGTGCCGGAGAACTCGGCGGAGAGGTGAAGGCTGACGATGCCGGTCGCGCCGGCGTCCGCGGCCGCCTGGTAGGCGTGGACGAAGTCCGCCGGGGCCGGGCGGGAGGTGGTGACCGGTCGGCGCTTCTGGAGGGCCAGGGCGAGGCTGCGGGCGGAAATCTCGGTGCCCTCTTCGAGGGCCTCGTCGCCGAGGACCACGGTGAGGGGGACGGAGGTGATCCCGTGCCGCGCCATTGCCTGTTGGGGCAGGTAGGCCGTGGAATCGGTGACGATCGCGACATGGCGGGACATGAGGCGGAGAGTACCGGGAGTGGGGGTGGTCCGGCAGCCCGGGCCCTCCGGGGGGCGTGGGCGTGGGCGGTCCGCCGCCTCCGCCGTCGGCGCGTCCGGCGGCTCCCGGGGGCCCGGGACCCGGCCTCCAAGGGCTTGGGGGCCGGCCTCCAAAGGGCCCGGGGGCCCGACCTCCCAAGGGCTGGGGGCCCGACCTCCCAAGGGCCGGGGGCCCGACCTCCCAAGGGCTGGGGGCCTGGCCTCCCAAGGGCCGGGGCCGGGGCCGGGGCCCGGGACATCCGGCGCCCGGGAGCGTGCTGGCTCCTGGTCCGCTGCGCGGAGCCTTTCCCCCACCCCGCCCCTTCCCGAAACCGGGGCTCCGCCCCGGACCCCCACGCCTCAAACGCCGGCGGGGCTGGATGGGGCCTCCTGCCCTGGCCTCAAACGCCGGCGGGGCTGGGGCACAACCCCGCCCCGGACCCCGGCCTCGAACGCCGACGGGGCTGCGGTCGAGCCCCGGCCCGGACCCCCGGCCTGAAGCGCCAGCGGGGCTGGGGCGGGGCCCCACCCCGGGCCCCTGGCCTCAAGAGCCAGCGGACTGCGGTCGGGCCCCCGCGCCGGACCCTCCCGCACACCTCAAGCGCCAGCGGGGCCGCGGTCAGGCCCCCACCCCGACCCTCCGGCCTCAAACGCCGGTGGGGCTGCGGTGGGGCCTCCGCCCCGGAACCGTCCCCCAGACTCCCTCCGGGGGCTCTGGGAGGCCGGCCGGGGGCTCCGCCCGGGGGTCTATCGGGGGTCGTCCGGAGGGCCTCACGCCTCATATGCCGACGGGGCCTGACTCAAGGTGGCGGCGGGGGGCGGGGTGGTGGTCAGGTCGTGGTTTCTGGGCGGGGGGACTTTTCCCAGGGGTACGGGCGGGGCGGAGGGGGCGGGTTCAGGGCCTCGCGCTCCCGGGGCGGGGGCGTCGGGGAGGGGTCCGCCTCCGTGGGGGTGGGGCTGGACCAGTCGCGCAGGGCGTCCGATTCGAGGTCGATCTGCGCCGACAGGACCGAGAGGTCGTCCTGGGCCAGGCGGCGGGCCCGGTCGTGGGCGGCCCAGCGCAGCGAGTCCGCGGACTTCGTGATGCGCTCCGTGCGCTCCCGCAGCTCCGGCAGGCGCTGGCCCAGCCGCTCGCGGTCCGGCTCCTGCTCCAGCCGCTTGAGCTCGGCGTCCAGCTCGTGCCCGTGCGTGCTCAGCTGCTCGAAGAGGGTGATCGACTCCTGCAGCGAGGCGTCCGTCCGCACCCCCTGATACAGCGCCTGCTGCGTCGCCCGCATCGAGGTCCGCAGGTCCAGCCGCAGCTGCGCCAGCTGCCCCGCGGCGCCGACCTGGCCGATGCTCTTGGCCCGCAGCGCCGTGTCCTCGACCGTCCGGCGGGCCTGTGACACCGTCCGCTCCACGCCCCGCTTCGCCGCGCCGACCGCCTTGACCGTGGCGTACGCCCCTAGGGCCACCAAGGCCAACAGCATCAACGCGAAGATGATCAACGCGGCCTCCATGGCGGTCCCTTTCCCCGGCTGCGGATCCGACTGCGGATCTCCCCCTCCAAGGTAAACGCCACGGGCAGGCCAGGGGTTCCATTCGAACCCCCAACCTGCCCGTACGGGGAATCCCCTATGCCGGACGACCGTCCGACGACCGTCAGACAACCGTCAGACGACGATGTTCACCAGCTTCGGCGCGCGCACGATCACCTTGCGGATCTCGGCCCCGCCCAGCGCCGCCACGACCGCCTCGTCGGCCAGCGCCAGCTGCTCCAGGTCGCCCTCGGAGATCGTCGGCGGCACCTCCAGGCGGGCCTTGACCTTGCCCTTGATCTGGACGACGCAGGTCACGGCCTCGTCGACCACGTACGCCGGGTCCGCGACCGGGAAGTCCTGGTGGACGACCGAGTCGGTGTGGCCCAGGCGGCGCCACAGCTCCTCCGCGATGTGCGGCGCCAGCGGGGCCACCAGCAGCACCAGCCGCTCCGCGACCGAGCGCTCCAGCGGGCGGCCCGCCTTCGTCAGGGCGTTGTTCAGCTCCGTGATCTTGGCGATGGCGGTGTTGAACCGCAGCCCCGCCATGTCCGAGCCGGCCCCGTCGATCGCCTTGTGCAGCGCGCGCAGGGTCGCCTCGTCCGGCTCACCGTCCACGACGGTGACCGCGCCGGTCTCCTCGTCGACGATGTTGCGCCACAGGCGCTGCAGCAGCCGGTACTGACCCACCACGGCCCGGGTGTCCCACGGACGCGACACGTCCAGCGGGCCCATCGCCATCTCGTACAGGCGCAGCGTGTCGGCGCCGTACTCCTCGCAGATCTCGTCCGGCGTGACGGCGTTCTTCAGGGACTTGCCCATCTTGCCCAGCTCGCGCTTGACCGGCTCGCCCTCGAAGAAGAACTTCCCGTCCCGCTCCTCGACCTCGGTGGCCGGGACCGGGAAGCCGCGCTCGTCGCGGTAGACGTACGCCTGGATCATGCCCTGGTTGAACAGCTTGTGGAACGGCTCCGCCGACGAGACGTGGCCCAGGTCGAACAGGACCTTCGACCAGAAGCGCGCGTACAGCAGGTGCAGCACCGCGTGCTCGGCGCCGCCCACGTACAGGTCCACGCCGCCGTGCGGGGCGCTGTCCCGCGGGCCCATCCAGTACCGCTCGATCTCCGGGTCCACCAGCGCGGAGGAGTTGGTCGGGTCCAGGTAGCGCAGCTCGTACCAGCAGGAGCCGGCCCAGTTCGGCATGGTGTTGGTCTCGCGGCGGTACGACCGCACGCCGCGCCCGTCGCCCAGGTCCAGCTCCACGTTGACCCAGTCCGCCTTGCGCGAGAGCGGGGTCTCCGGCTGCGAGTGCGCGTCGTCCGGCTCGAAGGTGCGCGGCGAGTAGTCCTCGACCTCGGGCAGCTCCAGCGGCAGCATCGACTCGGGCAGCGCGTGCGCGACGCCGTCCTCGTCGTAGACGATCGGGAAGGGCTCGCCCCAGTAGCGCTGCCGGCTGAACAGCCAGTCGCGCAGGCGGAAGTTGACCGTCCCCTCGCCGATGCCGCGCTCGGCCAGCCACGCGGTGATCGCGGCCTTGGCCTCGACCACGCCCAGGCCGTCCAGGGAGACGCCCTGACCCGTGGAGTTGACCAGCTTGGCGTCGTAGGAGACGAACGCCTCGTCCCACGCGGCCGGGTCGGTGCCGCGGCCGTCGGTCGGCTCGACGACGCAGCGCATCGGCAGCTCGAAGGCGCGCGCGAACTCGAAGTCGCGGCTGTCGTGCGCCGGAACCGCCATGATCGCGCCGGTGCCGTAGCCCATCAGCACGTAGTCGGCGATGAAGACCGGGACCTTGTCGCCGCTGACCGGGTTGATCGCGTACTCGCCGGTGAAGACACCGGTCTTGTCCTTGGCCTCGGCCTGCCGCTCGACGTCGGACTTCGAGGCGGCCTGCTTGCGGTACGCCGCGACGGCCTCCGCCGGGGTGGCGTGCCCGCCGGTCCACACGTCGTGCGTGCCCTCGGGCCAGGCGGCCGGGATGAACTTCTCGACCAGCGGGTGCTCGGGCGCCAGCACCATGTAGGTGGCGCCGAACAGGGTGTCGGGGCGGGTGGTGAAGACGGTGATCGCCTCGTCGCCCAGCGCGAAGTCGACGCGCGCGCCCTCGCTGCGGCCGATCCAGTTGCGCTGCTGGAGCTTGATGGCCTCGGGCCAGTCCAGCGCGTCCAGGTCGTCCAGCAGGCGGTCCGCGTAGGCGGTGATCCGCATGTTCCACTGGCTCAGCTTGGCCTTGAAGACCGGGAAGTTGCCGCGCTCGGAACGGCCGTCCGCGGTGACCTCCTCGTTGGCCAGCACGGTGCCCAGGCCGGGGCACCAGTTCACGGGCGCGTCGGAGGAGTACGCCAGGCGGTACTCGTTCAGTACGTCGGCCCGCTCGCCGGCGGTCAGCTCCGCCCAGCCGCGGCCGTCCGCGACGCCGGCCGGAACCTCGCGGGAGCCGCCCTCGAAGGCCGCGATCAGCTCGGCGATCGGGCGGGCCTTCTTCGCGTCGGCGTCGTACCAGGAGTTGTAGATCTGCAGGAAGATCCACTGGGTCCACTTGTAGTAGTCCGGGTCGATCGTCGCGAACGAGCGGCGCTTGTCGTGGCCCAGGCCCAGCCGGCGCAGCTGGAGCTTCATGTTCTCGATGTTCGCCTCGGTCGACACCCGCGGGTGGGTGCCGGTCTGCACGGCGTACTGCTCGGCCGGCAGGCCGAAGGCGTCGAAGCCCAGGGTGTGCAGGACGTTGTGCCCGGTCATCCGCTGGTGGCGGGCGAAGACGTCGGTGGCGATGTACCCCAGGGGGTGGCCGACGTGCAGGCCGGCGCCCGACGGGTACGGGAACATGTCCATGATGAACTTCTTGGGACGCGCGACGACCGCCGGGTCCCCGGCCAGGTCACCGGTCGGGTTCGGGGCCTCGTACGTCCCCTCCGCGTCCCATACGTCCTGCCAGCGTGCCTCGATGTCGGCGGCCATGGCAGCCGTGTAACGGTGCGCCTCGGCCGCCTCGGGGGCCGGGGTGTTCGTCTCGCTCATGATTTCTGAAGCTCCATCGATCGTCTCTGCCGTCTCTGCCTGCCCAAACGAAAAAACCCCTCGCACAGGAGGGGACGCCGCGCCGATACCGACCATCTCGAAGGGTCGGCACTGATCAGCGCGGCTCGGTAAGCAGAAGGCGTACGGCACGCATGGCGTCAGGGTACCGCAGGGGCCCAGAGCGTCGCGCGGCCGTTCCGCACAACGAGAAACGGGCCACCCGATCCGGGTGGCCCGCTTCTCTCCTGTGGAGCTAAGGAGAATTGAACTCCTGACCTCCTGCATGCCATGCAGGCGCTCTACCAACTGAGCTATAGCCCCTTGCTTCTCTGCCGCCGGGCCCCTGCTCGGTCTCCCTTGCCGGTTCCCCCTGGCGACATCGAGAACATTACACGGTCATGGCCCAGGTCCAAAAATCGGTTTCCGCACGCGCCGTTTTGTCCGGTTCATCCGTCAGGCGCGGGCGAACTGGTAGAAGCGTTTGAGCGTGCAGTGCTCGTCGAGCAGGCGGCCGTAGATCGGCTCCCCCTCCAGCTCCCGGTACGTCTCGATGGGGTCGCCTTTTATGATCAGCGCCCGCGCGCATTCCTCGCACCAGTACTGGTAGTCGGGGTTGACCGGGTCCATGTCCCGCACGATCGGCGTGCCGTTGTCGCACCAGTCGCACCGCCGCCGGTGTGCACCCATCCGTCAGCGACTCCCTCCCGCTTCGGGCCGTCGTCTCCCCCTCCGGCCGTCCGATTCTGCCACGTCAGCAGGAGAACGGGCAGCGGGGACAAAAAGCAAGGATCCCGCCCCCTGTTGGGGACGGGATCCTACGTACTTGTGGAGCTAAGGAGAATTGAACTCCTGACCTCCTGCATGCCATGCAGGCGCTCTACCAACTGAGCTATAGCCCCGCTCTCCGCCGCACTTCCCGCCGTTTCCTGCGGTCTTCGCTGCGAACAAGAAGAACTTTAGCCTGTGACCAGCCGGAAAGTGAAATCCGGGCCCGCGGGGCGCCCACAGCGCACCCACGGCCCGCCCGCACCGCTCCCACCAGGGCGTTCAGTCGTCGTCGCCGAGCACCGGCTCCGGCAGCGTGCCCGCGTTGTGCTCCAGCAGACGCCAGCCGCGCGCGCCCTCGCCGAGCACGGACCAGCAGCAGTTGGAGAGCCCGCCCAGGCTCTCCCAGGAGCCCGCCTCCAGGCCCAGCAGCCGGCCGATGGTGGTACGGATGGTGCCGCCGTGGCTGACCACGACCAGGGTGCCGTTCGCGCCGAGACGCTCCGCGTGCCGCAGCACGACGGGGGCCGCCCGGTCGGCGACCTCGGTCTCCAGCTCACCGCCGCCGCGGCGCACGGGCTCGCCGCGCTTCCACGCCGCGTACTGCTCGCCGTACTTCGCCAGGATCTCGTCGTGCGTGAGGCCCTGCCACTCGCCCGCGTACGTCTCGCGCAGCGCCTCGTCGTGCTCGACGGACAGGCCCGTGACGGAGGCCAGCTCCGCGGCGGTCGCCGCGGCCCGGCTGAGGTCGGAGGACACGATGGCGTCCGGCCGCAGCGAGGCGAGCAGGCGGGCGGCGCGGCGGGCCTGCGCCACGCCGGTCCCCGTCAGCCCGATGTCCGTGGAGCCCTGGAAGCGGCGCTCGAGGTTCCAGGACGTCTGGCCGTGCCGCCACAGGACGATCTTGCGGCCGCTCCGGGAACCGCTGGTGCTGGTCGTGCTCAGAACAGATCACCGTCCAGGTCGTCGTCGCCGGCCGCCTCACGCAGCTTGGCGTGCTCCTCCGCCTTGCCGCGCGTCAGCTTGGCGTCCTCGGGCAGCTCGATCTCGGGGCAGTCCTTCCACAGGCGCTCCAGCGCGTAGAAGACCCGCTCCTCGCTGTGCTGCACGTGCACGACGATGTCGACGTAGTCGAGCAGGATCCAGCGGGCGTCGCGGTCGCCCTCGCGGCGCACCGGCTTGGCGCCGAGCTCCTTGAGCAGGCGCTCCTCGATCTCGTCGACGATGGACTTGACCTGGCGGTCGTTGGGCGCCGACGCGAGCAGGAAGGCGTCGGTGATCGACAGCACGTCGCTGACGTCGTACGCGATGATGTCGTGCGCGAGCCGGTCGGCCGCAGCCTGGGCGGCGGCGGTGATGAGCTCGATGGAGCGGTCCGTGGCGGTCACTGGCCATGCTTTCGGGTCGGCGGGCAGATCCTTACAAGGGTCTCATGGGCCGCAGACCCCGCCCACGTCAATACGTGCGCGGCAGGTCAGAGGGAGGACGGGGAACGGATCAGGACGGCTTGTAGTCCTTGCCCAGGGTCACCACGACGTCGGCGTTGACCGCGTTCTCGGCCTTCTTGACCACCGTCTCGGGCAGCCCGAGCGTCTTGGCGACCTCGACCGCCTTCTCGCGCTGCGCGTCGTCCTGGTACGTGATCAGGGAGGCGCTCTGGGTCTGGCCCGCCCGGCCGCCGTCGACGTAGGTGTAGCCGCCGTTCATCAGCGCCGCCCTGGCCGCGGTCCGGGTCTTCTCGTCGCCTGTGGCGTCCCTGAGGCCGACGCGCGGGGCGGTGCCGGGCTGCGGGGCGGTGAGGGTGCCGCCGAGGAGTTCCTTGACGACCTTCTTGTTCGCGTCGTCGGTCAGGGTGCCGTCGGCTTTCACCGGCACGACCTCCGTGCGGTACTCCCCCAGCTTGGCGTGCTCGGCGAGCTTGGCCAGCGCGGTGCCGAGCGTCTGCTCGTTCAGCGAGGGGTCCAGGATCTGGGCCAGGGTCTCCACGGCGACGATCGCGGACTTCGCATCGCTGGGGACCTTGCGCAGCACGGCCAGGAGCACCTTGCCGAACCGCTCCAGCTGCTTGGCCTCGGGCTCGTTCGGGGCGCGGTGGGTGGCGTACGCGACGGCCATCGCGCCCTTCAGGCTCTGCTTGGGGCCCTGGGCGACGGCCGGCGTCCCGGCCTTGTCGTCGGCGGCGACGGCGGTGTCGGTGTCCACCTCGATGCCGCCGACCTGGTCGACCAGGTTCTCCAGGTACGGGGTGTCGAGCCGCCAGGTGCCGCCGATGTGCGTGCCGAGCATCGCGTCGAGGGCCTCGCGGGTGCCGCCGAGGCCGTCCTGCTCGACGGAGGCGCCCAGGCCCACGGCGGTGCCGTCGTCCTTGGGGACGGAAAGGCTGTTGGGCAGCAGGACGGTGGCGCCGCGCTTGGTGGTGACGTTGTCGACCAGGAGGGCGGTGGTGGTGCCGCCCTTCTTGGTGTGGTGCAGGTGCACGACGATCATGTCGCGCTGCTGCGGTCCGGCGGCGGCGGTGGCGGGCTTCTTCGCCTCCGGCCCGGACAGGCCGGGGAGCTTGCCCGTGTACCAGAGGTAGCCGGCGCCGCCGACGACGAACAGGGCGAGGACGACGGTCAGCGCCACCACGCGGTTGCGGCCGCGGCGGCGCGCCTCCTCGCGGCGCTCGGTACGGCTCTCGGTGAACTTCAGCCAGTCGATGACGTCGTCGGAGTCCTCGTCCGGCTGGTCGAGGAAGGCGAACTGCTCGGTGCGGTAGTCGGCGGCCGGGGCGGCGGAGCCGGGGGCGGGGGCGGCCGGGCCGCTCCGGTCGGGCTCCGGGCGGCGCGGCTCGGGCACCTGGGCGGGGGGCTGCTGCTGGACCCACTGCTGGGGCTGCGGGTGCTGCGGCGCCTGCTGGGGCGGGTGCTGCGGCTGGGTCTCGTACCCGTAGTACTGCTGCTGGTGCTGCTGGTCGGGGTACGCCTGCGGTTGCCCCTGCGCCTGCGGGTACGTGGCGTAGCCGTACTGCTGCTGGTCGTACCCGGGGTACTGCTGGTACTGGTCGTACTGCTGCTGAGGGGGCACGGCGGCATACACCGGCCGCCCGTAGGCGTCGTATCCGACGAGCTGCTGCTCCTCGTTCACCGCGTGCCCCTCTCCGACGGGAAAGCCTCAGGCTCCCCGGTACAGCTCTCGCTTGTCGATGTAGCGCACCACACCGTCCGGCACCAGGTACCACACAGGATCGCCCTGGGCCACCCGGGCCCGGCAGTCCGTGGACGAGATCGCCAGGGCCGGAACCTCCACGAGGGAGACGCCGCCCTCGGGCAGACCGTCGTCGGTGAGGATGTGGCCGGGGCGGGTCACCCCGATGAAGTGGGCGAGGGAGAAGAGTTCCTCCGCGTTGCGCCAGGTCAGGATCTGCGCGAGGGCATCGGCACCGGTGATGAAGAACAGGTCCGCGTCGTCGTTGAGCGCGCGCAGGTCCCTGAGGGTGTCGATCGTGTACGTCGGCCCGCCGCGGTCGATGTCGATGCGACTGACCGAGAACTGCGGATTCGAGGCCGTGGCGATGACCGTCATGAGGTAACGGTCCTCGGCCGGCGAGACCGCGCCGTGCGACTTCTGCCACGGCTGACCGGTCGGTACGAAGATCACCTCATCGAGGTGGAACAGTGCGGCCACCTCACTGGCGGCCACCAGGTGTCCGTGGTGGATCGGGTCGAATGTCCCGCCCATCACACCGAGCCGGCGCTTGACCGGGCCGGTAGGCGTTTCCTGCTCTCCCATGAGCGCAGACCCTACCGGCCCGATGGCCGGAACCGGACCCGGCTTCGAGTGCTTGTCCGACGGCTGTGGTCGATTCAGCGGTCGCGGTTGAGGCGGGTGGTCACCCAGAGCATCAGCATCAGGATGAGGAAGGCGCCGCCACCGGTGAGGTAGGGGTTGAGGCTGTCGTGGTTGCCGCCGTGCTGCTCGGCCCCCTCCGAGGCGAGGAGAACCAGGCTCTGTGCGGTGGAGGTGATGCTCATCAGGCAGGTACCAATCGGGGTCGGGGGTGCGGGCGGAGACTTCGCTCACATCGTATGTGGGCGCCTGGGGCACGCTCGCGCCGACTCAGGCGTTAGGGAGGATAGACGCACGGCACGGCAGGCCGATCAAGGGGGAGGGCCCGATGACAGACGGCACGTTCGACAAGGCGGTACCGGCCCGGGACCGCAGGAGGTTCCCGGGCATTTCCTCGCGGGCGTACGAACATCCGGCGGACCGCTCGGCGCTGGTGGCGCTGCGCAAGCTCTCCGGGTTCGACACCGTGTTCAAGGCGCTCAGCGCGCTGCTGCCGGAGCGCAGCCTGCGGCTGCTGTTCCTCTCGGAGTCGGTGCGGGTGGGCGAGACCCAGTTCCCGCACCTGTACGCGATGCTGCGCGACGCCTGTTACATCCTGGACCTGGAGAAGGTCCCCCAGATGTACGTCCAGCAGGACCCGAAGCCCAACGCGATGTGCATCGGCCTGGACGAGCCGATCATCGTGGTGACCACGGGGCTCGTCGAGCTGCTCGACGAGGAGGAGATGCGCGCGGTCGTGGGCCACGAGGTGGGCCACGCGCTGTCGGGGCACGCCGTGTACCGCACGATCCTGCTGTTCCTGACGAACCTGGCGCTGAAGGTCGCGTGGATCCCGCTGGGCAACATGGCGATCATGACGATCGTGACGGCGCTGCGGGAGTGGTTCCGCAAGTCGGAGCTGTCGGCGGACCGTGCCGGTCTGCTCGTCGGGCAGGATCCGCAGGCCTCGATGCGCGGCCTGATGAAGATCGCGGGCGGGAACCACCTGCACGAGATGAACGTGGACGCCTTTCTCGCGCAGGCCGAGGAGTACGAGTCCAGCGGTGACCTGCGCGACTCCGTGCTGAAGATCCTCAACGTGCTGCCGCGCACGCACCCCTTCACCACGGTGCGGGCCGCCGAGCTGAAGAAGTGGTCGGAGAGCCGGGACTACCAGCGGATCATGGACGGCCACTACCCGCGCCGCGAGGACGACAAGGACACGTCCGTGACGGACTCCTTCCGGGAATCGGCCTCGCACTACGCCGACGCGGTGCGCAACAGCAAGGACCCGCTGTTCAAGCTGGTCGGCGACATAGCGGGCGGCGCGGCGGACGTCGGCGGCAAGCTGCGCGACAAGTTCACGGGCAGCGGCACCGCGGGCGGCGGGGACAAGGGGTAGGGGGCAAGGGCCAGGGGTCGAGGCCAGGGGGTCAGCCGGTGCCCGCTCCGGAGGGGCTGGGCTGGGCCTCCGGGGCGAGGACGCCGCACAGGCCGGCCGCGCGCCGCGGATGGCCCGCCGCGTAGGGGTCGGTGGCCGCGGGGCCCACGGTGCTGGCGGCAGCCCCGGCGAGGGCCGGGCGGAAGCCGTCCGCGGTCTCGGCGGAGCAGTCGTGCGGCCCCGCCACCACGTACGCCGTCAGCAGCTCCGCCCGGCGGGCCAGCAGGTCCTCGCGGTCGAAGCGCAGTCGCAGCTCGCGCCGGACGGTGAAGAGCGAGGCGCCGTCGTGCGCGGCCGGCGCTCCGGCGGTGGCGGGGCGGACGGCGTACACGAAGGTGTGGTCGGTGAAGACCTCCAGGACGTCCGGGGCGACCTCCTCGAAGGTGAGCGTGCCGTTCACCCGGACGCGGGAGTCGGCGACCACGGCGGTGGCCGGGTCGAAGCGGACCAGCCAGCCGGTGGCCGCGTGCCGCCCGTCGCCGGACGGTGAGGTCATGCTGCGGTCGAACTGGGCCAGCTGGTCGGGGTCGAGCAGGACCCGTACCGGCCGGGAGGCGGTGCCTGCGAGGACGTCGGGCTCCAGCGAGGACTGCACCAGGTAGTCCTTGGCGACGGTCAGGGCGGCGACCACCTGGGCGTCGGTGAAGTGCGGGGTGCGGCGCACGGCGGGCATCGTGATGCCGGCCGCGCCGACCCGGTAGTCGGCGGCCGGGCTGCCGGCGTACAGGTCGGAGGCGCGCCCGCCCGCGACCGTACGGGAGGGTGCGAGCGGGACGACCGTGCTGCTGAAGGGCTCGGTGCGGGTGTCGGGCAGCGGGACGTACGGGTTGCGCAGGCCCATGTAGACGGCCGAGGCGAAGGCCACGGCGATCAGGAGCACCAGCAGCAGGCCCTGCCGGGAGCGGCGGCCGGGGGTGCCGTCACCGCCGCCGTGGCCGGACCACAGCGAGCGGCTGCGCACGGCGCGGGCGTGCTCGCCCATGCGTTCCTGCGCCGAGAACTCCTGGAGGCGGGCAGCCCGGACGAAGTCCTCGTCGAACACCACCGACCGGTATTCGTCCTCGGGGGTGCCGTCAGGTGGCTCTCCTGGTACGGCCATGGGGTCTCCCCGCTGTTCGCGCGTGAGAGGGTCGTACTGTCAGGGTTGTCGCCCGGCGGGATACATAAACGCGCCAGTTCCGGTGACTTCGGTCAGCGGGGTGCTGGCCGGCGCCGGGGCCTGGGGTTCGGGGTCGTCGGAGACGGCCCGGTAGACCGCGGAGAAGGCCAGGGCGACCATGCCGACGCCCATCACGACGGCGAGCACCCAGGCCACGGGCCGCAGCCAGCGGGAGCGGCCGCGGTAGGGCCGCAGGGCGCCGCCGTAGGCCCCGTACGGGCCATAGCCGTACCCGTGGGCGGCGCCGTCGGGATCGTAGGGCTGGAAGTCGGCGTCGGGCCCGTAGCCGTGGCCGGGGCCGTCGTAGAGCTCGAAGCCCTCGTACCCGTCGTAGCCCTCGTGGCCGCCGGCGACCGCGCGGGCGGCCTCGGCGGCCCGCTGGCGCTCGGCGGCGCTCGGTTCATGAATCGCGGCGTTCCGGACGAAGTCCTCGTCGAACACCACGGAGGCGAAGTCCTGGTCCGCGCCTCCGCGGTCGTCGTCGGGCTCCCCGTCGTCCGGGAACGGCTTGCCCCCCACGTCGTCCGGCACGGGACCAGCGTAGACCTGGGGGGCGGCTTTGGGCAGGCCATGTGCCGAAATCCGGCCACACGGAGTGGAGGCGGTGGTTACCTGACGTGACCGTCGCCGGTGACGATGTACTTGGTGGAGGTCAGCTCCGGCAGCCCCATCGGGCCCCTGGCGTGCAGCTTCTGGGTGGAGATGCCGATCTCGGCGCCGAATCCGAACTGGCCACCGTCGGTGAACCGGGTGGACGCATTCACGGCCACCGTGGTCGAGTCGACCAGCTGGGTGAAGCGGCGGGCGGCGGCCTGCGAGGTGGTGACGATGGCCTCGGTGTGGCCGGAGGTCCAGCGGCGGATGTGGCTGACGGCGTCGTCGAGGGAGTCCACGACGCCGGCGGCGATGTCGTACGAGAGGTACTCGGCGGCCCAGTCCTCGTCGGTGGCGGGGAGGGCGGTGACCTTGCCGCCCTCGGCGGCCTTGAGGACGCGGTCGTCGCCGTGGACGGTCACGCCGGCGTCGGCGAGGGCGTCGAGGGCGCGCGGCAGGAAGGCGTCGGCGATGTCGCGGTGGACCAGGAGGGTCTCGGCGGAGTTGCAGACCGAGGGGCGCTGGGCCTTGGAGTTGATGAGGATCTCGACGGCCATGTCGAGGTCGGCCTGGGCGTCGACGTAGACGTGGCAGTTGCCGGTGCCGGTCTCGATGACGGGGACCGTGGACTCCTCGACGACGGTCTTGATGAGGGACGCGCCGCCGCGCGGGATGAGGACGTCGACCAGGCCGCGGGCGCGCATGAGTTCGCGTACGGAGTCGCGGCTCTCGCCGGGGACGAGCTGGATCGCGTCGGCCGGCAGGCCGGTGCTCTCGACGGCGTCGCGGAGGATGGCCACCAGGGCGGTGTTGGAGGCGTAGGCGGAGGAGCTGCCGCGCAGCAGGACGGCGTTGCCGGACTTCAGGCAGAGGGCGGCGGCGTCGACGGTGACGTTGGGGCGGGCCTCGTAGATGATGCCGACGACGCCGAGGGGGACGCGGATCTGGCGGAGGTCGATGCCGTTGGGGAGGGTGGAGCCGCGGACGACCTCGCCGACGGGGTCGGGGAGGGCGGCGACGTCGCGGACGTCGGAGGCGATGGCGCGGACGCGGTCGGGGGTGAGGGTGAGGCGGTCGACAACGGTCTCGCTGGTGCCGGCGGCGCGGGCCTTGGCGACGTCGGTGGCGTTGGCCTCGACGATCTCGTCGGTACGGGCCTCCAGGGCGTCGGCGATCGCGAGCAGCGCGGTGTCCTTGGCGGACCGCGGCAGGGGGGCGAGGGCCGCGGCGGCGATGCGGGCGGCGGTGGCCGTTGCGGTGACGGGTGTGGAGGCGGTGTTCGACGAGGTCATGCGGCCCAGGGTAGTCCTGTGGCCCGGGGCCGCGGGGTGGGGTTTCACCCCACGAGACGGGTCGGCCGTGTGGTCCGCGGTACGCATCTGGCGGGACCGGTGGGTGCACGGGTGCGGTCGGTGCGGGGCCGCTGCGCGGAGCCTTTCCCCACCCCGCCCCTTCCCGAACCGGGGCTCCGCCCCGGGCCCCGCGCCTCAAACGCCGGCGAGGCTGGAAAAGCGGCCGGCGCGGCCGGAAGGGGGTCCAGGCTCCGCCCCGGCCCCACGCGGACGCCAACGAGGCCCGGAGGGGCTGCGGAGCTCCGCCCCCGGCACCGCGCCTCACACGCCGGCGGGGCTGGAAAAGCGGCTGGCGGGGCCGGGCTCCGCCCCCGGGCCCGTGCCTCAAGCGCCGGTGGGGGTCAGTAGGGGTGGACGCCTACTCGGGTGGCTGGGGGGAGGCCGTAGCCTTCGGCCACGCGTTGGTGGTAGGTCGCGCGGTCGATGACCTCCAGGCCGACGATCTCCCAGGGCGGGAGCTGCGCCGAGGAGCGGTGCTCGCCCCACAGGCGCAGGGCTACGGCCGCCGCGTCGTGGAGGTCGCGGGCCTCTTCCCAGTAGCGGATCTCCGCGTGGTCCGCCGCGTACCGGCTCGTCAGCAGGAACGGGTGGTCATGGGCCAGTTGCTCCAGGGACCGCCGGACCTCGCCCAGCGGCACCGGCTTGCCGGAGACGCTGAGGGTGACGTGCCACAGGCGGGACTCGGGCCGGTCGTCCTCGCCGCCGCCCCCGCCGCCGACGCTGGTCAGCGCTCGTCCCACCAGCCGCCTCCTCTGCCCGTCCGCATGCTCCCACCCCTGACAGTTGACCAGTCCCGGGGCTGTCTTGCGTCGGTTTTGCCGAACCTCAGCCCTCCAGAAGGACCAGATCGTCGCGGTGGACGACCTCACGTTCGTACGCGGCCCCCAGTTCCCGGGCCAGCTCCCGCGTGGAGCGGCCCAGCAGCTGCGGGAGCTCCTTGGCGTCGAAATTGACCAGGCCGCGGGCGACCGCGCGGCCGTCCTGGGCGCGCAGTTCCACCGGGTCCCCGGCGACGAAGTCGCCCTCGACCGCCGCGATGCCGGCCGGCAGGAGCGAGCTGCCGCGCTCGGTGACCGCGGCGACCGCGCCGTCGTCCAGGACGAGGTGGCCCTGCGGGGTGGAGGCGTGCTGGAGCCAGAGGAGGCGGTCCGCGGAGCGGCGGCCCGTTGCGTGGAAGAGGGTGCCGGTGGCGCGGCCTGCGAGGGCGTCCGCGGCCTGGCTGGCGGAGGTGAGGACGACCGGGATGCCGGCCGCCGCGGCGATCCGCGCGGCCTCCACCTTGGTGACCATGCCGCCCGTGCCGACGCCGGCCTTGCCCACGCTGCCGATGGAGACGTGCTCGATGTCGGAGGGGCCGTGGACCTCGTCGATGCGGGTCGTGCCCGGCAGGGCGGGGTCGCCGTCGTAGAGGCCGTCCACGTCGGAGAGCAGGACCAGCAGGTCGGCGCGGACCAGGTGGGCGACCAGGGCGGCCAGCCGGTCGTTGTCGCCGAAGCGGATCTCGTCCGTGGCGACGGTGTCGTTCTCGTTGACGACCGGGAGGGCGCCCATGGTCAGGAGCTGGTCCAGGGTGCGGAACGCGTTGCGGTAGTGGGCCCGGCGGCTGGTGTCGTCGGTGGTGAGCAGCACCTGGCCGACGCGGACGCCGTAGCGCGCGAAGGAGGCGGTGTAGCGGGCGACGAGCAGGCCCTGGCCGACGCTGGCAGCCGCCTGCTGCCGGGCCAGGTCCTTGGGCCTGCGGCGCAGGCCGAGCGGGGCGAGACCGGCGGCGATGGCGCCACTGGAGACCAGCACGATCTCCTTCTCGCCGCCGCTGCGCGCCTTGGCCAGGACGTCGACCAGCGCGTCCACGCGGTCCGCGTCGAGCCCGCCGGCGGCGGTGGTGAGGGAGGAGGAGCCGACCTTGACCACGATCCTGCGGGCGTCCACGACGCCCTGCCTTGCCCCTGACACGTCCATCCCCTTGCCCTGTCCACCGGTCGTCCGGTCGTCCGGTTGTGCGGTGTTCAATCTACGGGGTGGGCGGCGCGCCCCGCCCGCCGGTTTCAGAGCGTGGACGAACTCCCGGCGGGCTCCGGCTCGGGCTCGGTGGCCTTGGCCCGGCCGCCCGGAACCAGGATCTTGCGGGAGATCAGGAAGGTGAAGGGGATGGCCACCACGGCGGCGACCAGTGACGCGTACCGGCTGTCCATGCCCGCCCAGGTGACGAGGGCGTACAGCCCGGCGCCCTGCACGACGAAGTTGGTGACGTTCGTCAGCGGGAAGAGGAGGAACTTCTTCCAGGTGGGCCGGGTGCGGTAGGTGAAGTAGGTGTTCATGAAGAACGACCCGACCATCGCCAGCAGGAAGGCGATCGTGTACGCGGCGAAGTACGGCAGCCACAGGTGCAGCAGCAGGTACAGCGCGAAGTAGGTGCCGGTGTTGACGGCGCCCACCAGGCCGAAGCGGATGATCTGGCCGAGCTGGGTCTTCGTGGTCGCGTTCATCGGGTGCCGCGCTCCGCCGTCAGCGCCTCGGGGGAGGTAGGGGACTTCGGAGTGGCGTGCGACTCCTTGACCAGGAAGTGCGGGCGGCGCTTGGTCTCGTAGTAGATGCGTCCGATGTACTCGCCGATCAGGCCCAGCATGATCATCTGGACTCCGCCGAGGCCCACCATGATCGCGACGATGGTGACGTAACCGGGTGAGTCGATCCCGTGGGTGAGCGCGTTGACGGTGATCCACAGCGTGTACAGGGTGGCCATGGCCACCAGCGACACGCCGAACCAGATGGCGATGCGCAGCGGCCGGTTGTTGAAGGAGATCAGACCGTCCATGCCGTAGTTCAGCAGGGAGCCGAACTTCCACTTGGTCTCGCCGGCCTCGCGCTGGGCGTTGCGGTAGTCGAAATGGACGGTGTCGAAACCGATCCAGGAGAACAGCCCCTTGGAGAAGCGGTTGTACTCGGGCAGCGACAGCAGCGCGTCCACGGCCGGCCGGGACAGCAGGCGGAAGTCCCCGACCCCGTCGGTCAGCTCCACGTCCACCCAGCGGTTGACCCCGCGGTAGTAGAGGCGGCTGAGCGCCGTACGGAGCTTCCTGTCGCCGTCGCGGGTGCGGCGGGCGATGATCTGGTCGTGACCCTGCCGGTAGTAGTCGAGCATGGTGGCGATCAGCTCCGGCGGGTGCTGGAGGTCCGCGTCCATGATCACGACGGCGTCGCCGGTGGCCTCGCGCAGGCCCGCGAGCATGCCGGCCTCCTTGCCGAAGTTGCGGCTGAAGGAGACGTACCGGGTGCGCCCCCCGTGCTCGGCGGCGATCTTGCGAAGCTTCTCCAGGGTGCCGTCGCGGCTGCCGTCGTCGACGTAGCAGACCTCGTACGCGACCGGGAGGGAGTCCAGGACCTTGCGGATCTCCGCATCGAAGCGTTCGACCACCGCTTCTTCGTTGTAGCAGGGAACGACTACGGACAGCTTCGTCATGAATACATCCTGCGGGGTCCGAACGGGTGATTGTCAGCGACCGGACCCGACATCACCTCTTCCTTAGAAGTATGCACGGAGGATGTCGGCCTGCCCGGGTGGAGCGCGGCACAGGGTAGCTTTGACGGGTTAAGCGGAATGGAACGAAGGGATCGAGGTGCACGTGCCTGACGTCTCCGTGGTCGTCATCGTCTACAACGACGCAGAGCGTCTGCCGACCGCCGTCCGGTCGGTGCTGCAGCAGACCCTGAGCGGGGTCGAAGTCGTGATCGTCGACGACTGCAGCACGGACGGGTCCTTCGCGGTGGCCCAGGAACTCGAAGCGGCCCACCCGGGACGCGTGCGCGCCTTCCGGCTGCCCGAGAACAGCGGCGGCTGCGGCGCGCCGCGCAACCACGGCGTCCAGCAGGCCACCGGCACGTACGTCATGTTCCTCGACAGCGACGACGAGCTGGAGCAGAACGCCTGCCGCAACATGCTCGCGGCCGCCGAGAGCACCGGCTCCGACCTGGTCTCGGGCATGTGCGTACGGGTCTACGTAGACAACCGTTTCGGCAAGACCTCCGAGTGGTACCCGTGGATCTACTCCCGGACCCGCACCCTGGAGTCGATCACCGAGTTCCCCGATCTGCTGGTCTACGACACCCTCTCCACGAACAAGTGCTACCGGCGCGCGTTCCTGCTGGAGCAGGACCTGCGGTTCCCGGTCGGGATCCACTACGAGGATCTGCTGTTCTCGGCGCAGGCGTACGTCGCCGCCCGGCGCATCACGCTGATCCCCAACCGGGTCTACCACTGGAACGTGGTCGAGAAGGCCTCCGCCAAGTCGATCAGCAACCGCCGTCACGAGATCGCCAACTTCGTCCACCGGATGGAGATCCACCGGCGCGTCGACGAGATACTGGCCGCCAAGGGCCACGCGGCCATCAAGTCGGCCAAGGACGCCAAGTTCCTCAAGCACGACCTGGTCCTGCACCTGCGCGACCTGCGGCTGCTCGACGACGAGTACCGCCAGGAGTTCGCCCGGCTGGCCAACGGCTACCTGGCCGGCATCGACCCGGACGCCTACGGGCACGTCACCCACCTCCAGGCGATCTGCGCCTACCTGCTGGGCAAGGAGGACTGGGACAACCTGCTCCCGGCCGCCGACGCCATGGTCAACAAGGGCCGGCTGTCCTCCCCGCTCGCGATGCGCGACGGCCGCGTCTACTGGTGCGGCGGCGCCCACCTCGACGACGCCGAGGGCCGCCGGATACTGGACGTCACCGACCAGGGCTTCCACACCACCGCGCTGCCCGCCCTCCAGCTGGGCAACCGGCTGACCTCGTACGAGGACGACGGGCAGGGCACGGTCACGATGGCGGGCTCCCTGGTCAACCCGCTGGGCCGGATCGGCGCGGACACCGAGCTGAGCGCGGAGCTGGAGTTCCGCGCCCGCCGTCAGATCGGGGTGCGCTCGTTCACGTTCCCGGTGGCGAGCGTGCGGCACGCCGGTGACACGATCGAGTGGTCCGCCACCGCCGACGTCGGCGGCACCGTGCGCCCGCTCGGCGTCATCGACGCCGTCTGGGACGTCCGCCTGAAGCTGACGGCCGGCGGCGAGCGGATCACCAGCCGGGTCTCGGTCGGCGGCGTCGACCTGGACCGGGCGGCCGCCCTGCGGGTGCGGCCCCGGCTGACGCGGCTGGTCTCGGACCGCTTCGAGCCGGAGATGACCAAGAAGGGCAACCTCTCCTACGTCCTGATCGCCGAGGGCCCCGCCGCCGTCCGCACCTCGACCCTGATCAACAACGCCATACAGGGCAAGGCCGCGAACGTCGTCAAACGCGGACTGCGCAAGGCCCTGCGGGCCCGCCGCAACCTCGGCTCGGGCGAGCAGAAGGTGAAGATCTACCACGAGGTCTTCTCGAAGCTGCCGGTCAGGAAGGGCACGGTCGTCTTCGAGAGCCACCTGGGCAAGCAGTACAGCGACAGCCCCCGGGCGATCTACGAGGAGATGGTCCGCCAGGGTGTCGCGTTCGAGGCGGTCTGGTCGTACGCCGGCGCGAAGCCGACCGGCTTCCCCAAGGACGCCACCCTGGTCAAGCGGTGGAGCTGGCCGTACCTGCGGGCGCTGGCCCAGGCCGAGTTCTGGATCGACAACCAGGGCTTCCCGCTGGCGCTGACCAAGCGGCCCGGGACCACGTACATCCAGACCTGGCACGGCACCGCGCTGAAGCGGATGGGCTTCCACGAGCCGCGCACCAAGGCGCAGGGCCGGGCCGGGCAGGCGAAGTTCCAGGCGGCCGTCGACCGCTTCGACCACTTCCTGATCCGCACCGAGCACGACCGGCGCACCCTGGCCAAGGGCTTCCGGCTGCGCGACGAGGTGCTGCTGCCCACCGGCTACCCCCGCAACGACGCCCTCGTGGCGGCGTACCGCGAGGAGGCCGACAGCGGCGAGCGGGTGCGCGGGCCGCTGGCGGCGGAGCTGGGCATCGACCCGGAGTCGAAGGTGCTGCTGTACGCGCCGACGTTCCGGGCGAACGCCGACGGCGCCGTCGAGGGCTTCACCTTCCCCTTCGACGTGGAGGAGTTCGCCGAGCGGCTGGGCGACCGCTTCACGCTGCTGGTGCGCACCCACTACCTCAACAGCGTCTCGCTGCCACCGTCCGTCGCGGGCCGGGTGATCGACGTCTCCCGGCACCACGACATCACCCCGCTGCTGGCGCTGGCCGACGGGCTGATCACGGACTACTCGTCGGTGATGTTCGACTACGCGGTCCTGGACCGGCCGATGCTGTTCTTCGCGTACGACTACGAGACGTACGCGAACGACATCCGCGGCACCTACTTCGACCTGAAGGAGAAGGCCCCGGGCCCGGTGGTCGCCACCGCGGACGAACTGCTCCAGGCGATCGCCGCGTTCGACGAGGCGGACGCCAAGTACGCCGAGGCGCGCCAGCGTTTCCTCGCCGAGTTCGGCGAGTACGACCGCGGGGACGCCGCCCGCCAGATCGTCGAGAAGTTCTTCACCGGGAGCGGCAAGTGAGCCAGGGCCGTGACATCTTCATCGTCTCCAACAGCGTCGACGAGCTCGGCGGTGTGACCACCTGGTCGCACCAGATGGCCCGGCTGTTCACCGACCGCGGGCACCGGGTGCACCTCGTCGGCATCGCCCCGGTGGCCGAGGAGCTGCGCCAGAAGCTGCCGGCGGACCTGCCGTACCCGCTGACGACGCTGTACGACGCCCACCCGCCCAGCGCCCGCAGGCTCAGCGGGATCAAGGGCCGGCTCAACGCGCCCGAGCGGCGCCGGCAGGCGGCCCGGCGGGCGAAGATGCGCCAGCAGGCGGAGAAGCTCAGCGCCCTCTTCCGCGCGGCCCGGCCGGGCTCCGTCGTGATCGTCACCCAGGTGTGGGCGATGGAGTGGGTGGCGCTGGCGGACACCAAGGGGCTCAGTGTCATCGGCATGAGCCACGAGTCGTACGACGCCAGCCAGAAGTCGACCCGCGGCAACCGGGTCCGCCGCTGGTACCCGGAGGTGGACCGGCTCCTCGTGCTCACCCCCGAGGACGCGGACCTGTGGATCCGGGCGGGCATGGAGAACGTCGGCAGCATGCCGAACCCGCTGCCGTTCCTGCCGGACTCCCCCGCGCCCCGGGAGGCGAAGGTGGTGGCCTCCGTGGGCCGGCTCGCCTTCGAGAAGGGCGTGGACCTGCTGCTGGACGCCTGGGCGGACGCCGCCCCGCAGCACCCCGACTGGACCCTGCGGATCTTCGGCGCGGGGGTGGAGGAGGCGGCGCTGCGGGCGCACTGCACGTCGCTGGGGCTGGACGACTCGGTGGAGTGGATGGGCAGCACCGACGACGTCCTGGGCGCGCTGCGCGGGGCGTCGGTGTTCGCGCAGGCCTCGCGGGCCGAAGGGTTCCCGATCACGCTGCTGGAGGCGATGGCGGCGGGCGTGGCGCCGGTCGCGTTCGACTGCGCGCCGGGCGTGCGGGAGATCGTCGACCACGGCACGGACGGGCTGCTGGCGCGGCTGGGCAACACCATGGAGCTGGCCGGGCACCTCAGCGCCCTGATGGCGGACCGCGACCTGCGCGACCGGCTCGGGGACGCGGCCTTCCACAACGTCCGGCGCTACTCCGCCGCCGAGATCACCGACCGGTGGGAGGACCTGTTCGCGTTCCTCGAACGGTGACCACGCGTTGACGTGAACGAAGCCGCCCGCCCCGGATCCCTCCGGGGCGGGCGGCTTCGTTCATGCGCAAGTGCTGGGGTGAGGCGGCCGCGCCGGTCAGCGCTCGTGCGGCGTGGCCGCGCGGTTGGCCTGCCAGCCCGCCCACGCCGAGGTGATCATCTCGCGGACGTCGTGGCGGGCCTTCCAGCCCAGCTCGGCGTGGATCCGGTCGGCGGAGGCGACCACCTTCGCCGGGTCACCGGGGCGGCGCGGGGTGACCACCGGCTCGTGGCTGTGCCCGCTGATCTCGTTCATCAGATCGGTCATCTCCCGCACGGAGACGCCCTCGCCGCGGCCGATGTTGACGGTGAGGTCCCGGTACTCGCCGGCCGCCGCCCACTGCGCGAGCTTGCGCGCGGCGACCACGTGGGCCTCGGCCAGGTCCTCGACGTGGATGTAGTCACGGATGCACGTGCCGTCCGGGGTCGGGTAGTCGTCGCCGAAGATCCGCGCGCCCTCGCCCTTGTCGTAGCGCTCGAAGACCATCGGGACCAGGTTGAAGACACCGGTGTCGGCGAGCTCGGGGGTCGCGGCGCCCGCCACGTTGAAGTAGCGCAGGCAGGCGGTGGCGATGCCGTGCGCCTTGCCCGCCGCGCGGATCAGCCACTCGCCGGCCAGCTTGGTCTCGCCGTACGGGCTGAGCGGCGCGGCCGGGGTGTCCTCGGTGACCAGGTCCACGTCCGGCATGCCGTACACGGACGCCGAGGAGGAGAACAGGACGTTGCGGATGCCGGCCCGGGCCACCGCGCCCAGCAGGACCTGAAGGCCCTCCACGTTCTCGTGGTAGTAGAACAGCGGCTTCTCGACGGACTCGCCGACCTGCTTCTTGCCGGCCAGGTGCACCACACCGGTGATCTTGTGGTGCCGGATGGTCTCGTCCAGGATCAGCCGGTCCAGGACCGAGCCGACCACCAGTGGGACGCCCTCCGGGACGCGGTCCTCGTTGCCCGTGGACAGGTCGTCCAGGACGACGACCTTCTCCCCAGCGAGCAGCATCGCGCGGACGACATGCGCGCCGATGTAACCGGCGCCACCGGTGATCAGAAAGGTCATGTGCATCTCCCTTGGTGCTTGTGGCTAGCGGGACCGGCGGCCCATACGGGCACGGCCGAGACGGTTGCGTACGAGGTTGGCGGCGCCCTGCGCGCCGGGCGCGAGCCGCAGCGCCAGCGATCCGGCGGCCGTCCGGTACGGCTGTGCCAGCAGCACACCGTACCGGCTGCTGGGCAGCGCCCGGCGCCGCAGCAGGGAGCCCAGGGGGCGCAGGGAGGTGAACAGGGAGCTCCCGTCGGAGAACTCCACGCCCACCCGGACGTCCCAGGCCTGCATGCCGCGCAGGCCGCGGCGGCGGCCGGTGGCTGCGAGGCCCGGGAGGCGGAAGGGCAGCTCGGCGACCCAGGTGGCGGTGTCCTCGCTCCCGGGGCGCAGGGGCACGGGCGCGGTGGCGACGGGCTCGCCGCCGGTACGGGGCAGGAAGGTCAGCGTGACGGTGCGGGGGCCGGCGGCGGCCAGGCGCCCGTACAGCTCGTGCACGCGGACCAGGATCCGGTGGCTGCCGGCCGGTTCGGCGTCGACGGTGACGGGCAGGTCGGCGACCGGGAGCTCCGCCAGCCCGTCGAGCTCGACGGGCAGCTGCTCGCTCCACACCGGCACGCCGTCGGCGTCGGCGTACGGGGGCAGCAGGCGCGGCGGCTGCGCGGCGAACCGGGTCAGGCGGGCGACGTCGGCGGGCGGCGCGGCACTGGCGCGCAGCACCCGCACGATCCAGCGGGCCCCGGCCCCGGCGGCCTCGACGGCCGCGTCGTCGAAGGTGGCGAGGTAGTCGCGGGTGAGGGTCCACCAGGCGGCCCGGTAGTCGGGGTCGTCGCCGAGTTCGCGCAGGTACATGCGCAGGTCGTAGTCGAGGAACTTGACCTGGCAGGCGTGGCCGAGGTCGGCCGAGGAGGCGCCGAGGATCTCGGCGGCGCGGCGGTGGGCCTCGATGCGGGCGCGCCAGTTGCCGACGTCCTTGCGGTCCAGCGAGATCGAGACCTGGGCGGCGCTGCGGCGTACGTGCCAGACGTAGACGAGGTCGTCGACGGCGGCGATGCGCGGAGCGGCCGCCAGCACCCGCGCGGTGAAGACGAAGTCCTCGTAGACGAACCGGCCGTCGGGGAAGCGGATGCCGTGCTCGTCGAGGAAGGCCCGCTCGTACAGCTTGTTGACGCACAGGGTGTCGCGGACGAGCTCCGGCCGGTCGGCCGGGCGCTCGATCACGTCGCCCCCGGTGTGCAGGCCCGGCATCCACGGCACGTCGTTGCCCTGCGGCAGCTCGCGGCGTACGCACGCGCCGACGGTGACCGGGGCCTTCGCCCGCACGGCGGCGGCCAGCAGGGCCTCGGCCGCGCCGGCGGGCAGGACGTCGTCACTGTCGAGGAAGAGGACGTACGGAGCGGTCGCCGCCGCGATGCCGTCGTTGCGGGGCGTGCCGCAGCCACCGCTGTTCTCCGAGCGGTGGATCACCTTCAGGCGCGGGTGGGCGGCGGCCAGGGCGTCGAGCACCTCGGCGGTGCCGTCGGTGGACCGGTCGTTCACCGCGATGACCTCGCTGACGACCGGGCCCTGGGCGAGGGCCGACGAGACGGCCTCGCCCACGAGCCCGGCGTCGTTGTACGCGATCACGACGACGCTGACACGTGGGTTGTTCACCAAACGGATCCTACGGGAGCCGGATGGACGCCCGTCCCGGGGTCGCGCCGGTCGCGGCGGGCGGGGTCAGAACGGGCGGAACTCGTCGTACTCGCGCTGGGCGGCGTCGCCGCGCTGGGCTTCCTTCTCCTTGCGGCGCTGGGTGGCCGGGCGCGGGGCGTCCAGGCGGTGGTCCTCACCGCGGCGGCCCAGCATCTCGGCGCCGGCCATCATGGTCGGCTCCCAGTCGAAGACGACCGCGTTCTCGTCGGAACCGATGGCCACGCCGTCGCCCGCGCGGGCACCGGCCTTCATCAGCGCGTCCTCGACACCGAGGCGGTTGAGGCGGTCGGCGAGGTAGCCCACGGCCTCGTCGTTGTTGAAGTCCGTCTGGCGCACCCAGCGCTCCGGCTTCTCGCCGCGCACGCGGTACACATCCTCGGCCTCGTCGTAGGTGACGGTGAAACCGGCGTCGTCCACGGCCTTGGGGCGGATGACGATGCGGGTCGCCTCCTCCTTCGGCTTGCGGGCGCGGGCCTTGGCGACGATCTCGGCGAGCGCGAAGGACAGCTCCTTCAGGCCGGTACGGGCGACCGCGGAGACCTCGTAGACCTTGTAGCCGCGCTCCTCGAGCTCCGGCCGGATCATCTCGGCGAGGTCCTTGCCGTCGGGGATGTCGACCTTGTTCAGGACGACCAGGCGCGGGCGCTTCTCCAGGCCGCCGCCGTACTGCCGCAGCTCCTCCTCGATGACGTCGAGGTCGGAGACGGGGTCGCGGTCGGACTCCAGGGTGGCGGTGTCCAGGACGTGCACGAGGACCGAGCAGCGCTCGACGTGGCGCAGGAACTCCAGACCCAGGCCGCGCCCCTGGCTGGCGCCGGGGATCAGGCCGGGGACGTCGGCGATGGTGTAGACGGTCGAACCGGCCGTGACCACGCCGAGGTTGGGGACCAGGGTGGTGAAGGGGTAGTCGGCGATCTTCGGCTTGGCGGCGGAGAGCACCGAGATGAGCGAGGACTTGCCGGCGCTCGGGTAGCCGACCAGCGCCACGTCGGCGACGGTCTTGAGCTCCAGGACGATGTCGCCCATGTCGCCGGGCTCGCCCAGCAGGGCGAAGCCGGGCGCCTTGCGGCGGGCCGAGGCCAGCGCGGCGTTGCCCAGGCCCCCGCGGCCGCCCTGCGCGGCGACGTACGTGGTGCCCTCGCCGACGAGGTCGGCGAGCACGTTGCCCTGCTTGTCGAGGACGACGGTGCCGTCGGGGACGGTGAGGACCAGGTCCTGGCCGTCCTTGCCGGAGCGGTTGCCGCCCTCGCCGGGCTTGCCGTTGGTGGCCTTGCGGTGCGGGCTGTGGTGGTACTCCAGCAGGGTGGTGATCGACTGGTCGACGACCAGGATCACATCGCCGCCACGGCCGCCGTTGCCGCCGTCGGGGCCGCCGAGCGGCTTGAACTTCTCCCGGTGCACGGAGGCGCAGCCGTGGCCTCCGTTACCCGCGGCGACGTGCAGCTCGACGCGGTCCACGAAGGTGGTCATGGTTGTTCCTCCAGATATGTATGGAAAAGTTCTGTGCGCTACAGCCTGTGTAACGCGCCGAGGGCGGACCCGCTTCCCGGCATGCGCCGGGAAGACAGAGATCCGCCCTCAGAAAGTTACGGACGCCTTGTTCAGGCGGCCGGAACGATGTTCACGACCTTGCGGCCACGGTGGGTGCCGAACTGCACCGCACCGGGAAGCAGGGCGAACAGGGTGTCGTCGCCACCACGGCCGACGCCGGCGCCCGGGTGGAAGTGGGTGCCGCGCTGGCGGACGAGGATCTCACCAGCGGAAACGACCTGACCGCCGAAGCGCTTCACGCCGAGCCGCTGGGCATTGGAGTCGCGACCGTTCCGGGTGGACGATGCGCCCTTCTTGTGTGCCATTGCTCAGTCCCTCTTACTTCGCAGCCGTCGGAATGCCGGTGACCTTGATCGCCGTGTACTGCTGGCGGTGACCCTGGCGACGGCGGTAGCCGGTCTTGTTCTTGTAGCGCAGGATGTCGATCTTGGCGCCCTTGTGGTGGTCCACGACCTCGGCCTGGACCTTGATGCCCGCCAGGACCCACGGGTCGCTGGTCACAGCGTCGCCGTCGACAACGAGCAGGGTCGAGAGCTCGACCGTGTCGCCAACCTTGGCAGTGGAAATCTTGTCAACCTCAACGATGTCGCCGACAGCAACCTTGTGCTGGCGACCACCGCTGCGCACGATGGCGTACACGCGGATCTCTCTCTCGCTCGAAAATCGGGAACCCCTGAAGCCAGCCGGCCCCGCCGGAACGCGGGCGGCCTCCCCCGCGCCGTAAAGCCCGGGAGGTGAGGTGCTCAGGAGCTGGCGTGCACGTAGACACGCCGACGGTCTAGGTTACGGGGTGCCCTTGACAGGGTCAAACCGGCCCCCTCCGCCGGCCAGGGCGGTCCCGTCCGGCCAGCTCGTCGGGCTGTCCTGCCCGGCTGTCCCGTCACGCGCGACGGCCCTGCCCGGCACCGAGGCGGTGCCTGGCAGGGCCGTACGTGGCGACCTGGGTCAGGAGGCGTCGGCAGGGGCCGAGACGGACGGAGCGCTCTGCTCCGCCGCCGCGGTCTTCTTCGTCGCCTTCTTGGCCGTGGTCTTCTTCGCCGTCGTCTTCTTGGCGACGGCCTTCTTCGCGGTCGTCGTCTTCTTGGCGGCGGCCTTCTTCGCCGGGGCCTTCTTGGCGGCCGTCTTACGGACCGCCTTCTTGGCCGGAGCGGCCTCCTCGGCGGCCTCCGCCTCGGCCGCGGGCTCCGCCGGGGCCTCGGACGCCGTGGCCGGCTCCGGGGACTCGACGACCACGACGGCGGCCTCGGCGCCGGCCGGGGAACCGGCGGGCGCGGTGGCCTTGCGGGTCGCCCGACGGCGCGGGCGCGCCGGGGCGGCTTCCGCGACCGGCTCGGGCTCGGCGACGGCGGCCGGTGCTTCGGCCTCGGCCTCGGGCTCGGCCTTCGGCTCGGTCGCGACCGGGGCCGGGGCCTCGGTCACGATCTCCACCGGGGCCTCGTCGGCCTGCTTGGGCGAGCCCGCCGGAGCCGTGGCCTTACGGGTGGCCCGGCGACGGGTACGGCCCGTGGGTGCGGCCTCCTCGACCGTCTCCACGGCCTCGGCGACGGCCTCGGCGGCGATCTCCGCGACGGCCTCGGGAGCCGGGGCCAGCACGGTGTCCGCGGGCTCGGTGACCGGCTCGGCCTCGACGGCCTCGACCACCTCGGCGGCCGGGGCGGCCGGGGCGGCCGCCGGAGCCTGCGTCGGCACCTGGGCGGCGGCACGCGGGGCAC
Organism: Streptomyces sp. NPDC090022; assembly: GCF_044748145.1. Lineage (NCBI taxonomy): Bacteria > Bacillati > Actinomycetota > Actinomycetes > Kitasatosporales > Streptomycetaceae > Streptomyces > Streptomyces sp. NPDC090022. The sequence goes on along the minus strand of NZ_JBIVFN010000005.1, from coordinate 115,913 downwards.
CCGCCGCAGCGGTCGCCTTGCGCGTGGCGCGACGCCGGCTGCGGCGCGGGCTCAGCCCCGCCGCGGCCTCGGCCTCGGCGGCGCTGCTGTACAGCTCCTCGTCCGCGACGAACGACGGCTCCGGCAGCGCGACCGGCGCGGCGATCTCCGCCTCGACCTCGGCGGCCGTCTCCACCGCCACCGTCTCGACGGCCTCGGTCTCGTGGTCGTGCTCGTGGCCACGGCCGCCGCGCTTCTTGGCGCGCTTGCCGTTGCCCCCGCCACCGGCGGCCGCCGGCTGCTCCATGTGCACGATCACACCGCGCCCGTTGCAGTGGACGCAGTTCTCGGAGAAGGACTCCAGCAGACCCTGGCCCACCCGCTTGCGGGTCATCTGGACCAGGCCCAGCGAGGTGACCTCGGCCACCTGGTGCTTCGTACGGTCGCGGCCCAGGCACTCCAGCATGCGCCGCAGCACGAGGTCGCGGTTGGACTCCAGGACCATGTCGATGAAGTCGATGACGACGATGCCGCCGAGGTCGCGCAGCCGCAGCTGGCGCACGATCTCCTCGGCCGCCTCCAGGTTGTTCCGGGTGACGGTCTCCTCGAGGTTGCCGCCCTGACCGGTGAACTTGCCGGTGTTGACGTCGATGACGACCATCGCCTCGGTCTTGTCGATCACGAGGGAGCCGCCGGAGGGCAGCCACACCTTGCGGTCGAGCGCCTTGGCGAGCTGCTCGTCGATCCGGTACGTCGCGAAGACGTCGACCTCGGACGTCCAGCGCGACAGCCGGTCCGCGAGGTCCGGCGCGACGTGCGAGACGTAGCCGTGGATGGTCTCCCACGCCTCGTCACCGCTGACGATGACCTTGGAGAAGTCCTCGTTGAAGATGTCGCGGACGACCCGGACGGTCATGTCCGGCTCGCCGTACAGCAGGCTCGGCGACGAGGTCGAGATCTGCTTGGACTTCTTCTGGATGTCCTCCCACTGCGCCTGCAGACGCTCGACGTCGCGGCGCAGCTCGTCCTCGCTCGCACCCTCGGCGGCGGTGCGCACGATGACGCCCGCGTCCTCGGGGACGATCTTCTTGAGGATGGTCTTCAGACGCGCGCGCTCGGTGTCGGGCAGCTTGCGGCTGATGCCGGTCATCGAGCCCTCGGGCACGTAGACCAGGTAGCGGCCGGGCAGCGAGACCTGGCTGGTCAGGCGGGCACCCTTGTGGCCGATCGGGTCCTTGGTGACCTGCACCAGGACCGACTGGCCGGACTTCAGGGCGGACTCGATGCGGCGCGGCCCGTTGGCCATGCCGAGCGCCTCGAAGTTGACCTCACCGGCGTACAGGACGGCGTTGCGGCCCTTGCCGATGTCGATGAAGGCGGCCTCCATCGACGGCAGCACGTTCTGGACCTTGCCCAGGTAGACGTTGCCGACGTACGAGGTGGCCTGCTCCTTGTTGACGTAGTGCTCGACGAGCACGTTGTCCTCGAGGACGCCGATCTGGGTGCGCTCGCCGTTCTGGCGGACGACCATGACGCGCTCGACGGCCTCGCGGCGGGCCAGGAACTCGGCCTCGGTGATGATCGGGACGCGGCGGCGGCCCTGCTCGCGGCCTTCGCGGCGGCGCTGCTTCTTGGCCTCCAGGCGGGTGGAGCCCTTGATGGACTGCACCTCGTCGGACGGCTCGGCCTTCTCCCGGGCCGGGCGCGGCTCGCGCACCTTGACGACCGTGCGGACGCCGTCCTCGTCACCGGCGGCGGCCTCGGTGTCGGCGGCGTCACCGGAACGCCGACGACGGCGACGGCGACGACGGCTGGAGCTGGAACCGAGGGCGGCGCCCTCGTCGGACTCCTCCTCGTCCTCCTCGGCCTCGGCGGCGGCCTGCTCGGCCTCCTCCGCCTCGTCCTCGGCGCTCTCGTCCAGCTCGGCGGCCTCGCCCCGGCGGCGACGGCGGCCACCACGGCGACGGCGGCGCGAGGGACGCTCGCCCGCCTCGTCGGTGTCCTCGTCCTCCAGCTCGGCGGCCTCGACCTCGATCTCGGCCTCGGCGGTCTCGACCTCGGGCTCGTCGGCGACCGGCTCGACCGCCTCGACGGGCACGGCACCGCCACGGCGGCGACGGCGGCGGGCGGCCGGCTGCGGGGCCTCGACCACGGTCTCCTCGACCTCGGTCTCCTCCTCCTCGGCCTCCTCGACCTGGGCGGCGCGCAGACGCGCGGCGGCGGTCTCCGGGGTCTGGAACATCGGCTCGGTGAAGACCGGGGCCTGGAACACGGCGACGGCGGGACGCGCGGCGCGGCGGGCACGGGCGGGCGCCGGGGTCTCCTCGGCGGCCGGGGCCGGCGCCTGCGGGGCGGCGGACGCGGTGGAACGGGTGGCCCGGCGGCGGGCGCGGCCCTTCGGCGCGTCCACGGCGTCGGCGACCGTCACGGCCTTCGCGGCGGCCCGGGGGGCCTCCTTCGGCTCTTCCTTCGGCTCTTCGGCGACCTCGGCCTCGACGGTCTCGGCCTCGACCTCGGCGGCGGGCGCGGCGACGGCGCGGGTGGCACGACGGCGGGTCCGGGCCGGAGCGGCAGCCGGAGCCGCCTCCTCGACCACGGCCGGAGCCTCGGCAACCGGAGCCTCGGCAGCCGGGGCGGTCTCGGCGACCGGAGCGGCCGCGGCACGGGTGGCACGACGGCGGGTACGGGCCGGAGCGGCAGCCGGAGCCGCCTCCTCGACGGCCGGCGCCTCGACGGCCTCGGCAGCCGGGGCGGTCTCGGCGACCGGAGCGGCCGCGGCACGGGTGGCACGACGGCGCGTACGGGCCGGAGCGGCAGCCGGAGCGGCCTCCTCGACGGCCGGAGCCTCGGCGACCGGAGCGGTCTCTACCGCCGGAGCGGTTTCGGCGACCGGAGCGGCCACGGCGCGGGTGGCACGACGGCGGGTCCGGGCCGGAGCGGCAGCCGGAGCCGCCTCCTCGACCACAGCCGGCGCCTCGGCAACCGGAGCCTCGACGGCCTCGGCAGCCGGAGCAGTCTCGGCGACCGGAGCGGCCGTCGCACGGGTGGCACGGCGACGCGTACGGGCCGGAGCGGCAGCCGGAGCCGCCTCCTCGACCACGGCCGGCGCCTCGGCGACCGGAGCGGTCTCTACGGCCTCGGTCACCGGAGCGGTCGCGCCGGGCGGGCCCGCCGGGCGGGACGCCGCGCGGCGGCGGCGCCGCGGCGGCAGGTTGTCGCTGGGGGTGGTGTCAACGTTGTCGTTCGTGGGCATGCGGGTGGTTCTCCCGTCACGCTCCCGGGCGCCGCGGCTGACATCCGGTCCGGCACGGCTCCGCGTCATGAGCGCGGAGCCGGCCTCCGGGGCGCGTGCACCTCACGGGAGCTGTAGTCCAAGGCCGCCGGTTCCGTACGAGCTGTCGTACGGCCTGACGGAAGTCTTCAGGTCAGTGCGCTGCCCGACCCAGGTGGCTCCCGAGGGCCAGGGCGGCGCGTCGACGACTGTCGTCCCTACGCGGAACCGCCCGGCGCCTTCGCGTCGGCCGTCACGGCGGCCGTTTGTGGAGCGGCCGTGTCAGCGTCGCGGTCGGGCGCGAGCGGGTCGGTCACCGTGCCGGACTCCTCGTCGAAGAGCCCCTGCGCCAGCCTGGTCACCGCTGCGGGGACCGGCGGCGCCAGGTCGGCCACAGCTCGGAGACCGGACAGGACGTCGTCGGGTCGCACGGCAGGTGTCACGTGCCGAACAACCAGGCGCAGTATCGCACAGGCTTTGTCCACCGGCCTATCAACCGGGGCCGGAAGTGCTTCGAGGCTGACCACGGCCTCGCGGGTGTCGAACGTGCGGATGCCGTTCTTGGTCTTGCGCCGCACCTCGACGGTCTCCGCGGTCAGGAAGGTCTCCGCCGCGCGGCCGGCCTCGGCGAGCTCCACGCCCTCCAGGCGCAGCTCCCAGACCGAGGCGGTCAGCCGGTCGGCGAGACCGGAAGTGCGGACCTCGACGGCGTCGACGATGTCGAGGCCGTCCGGCAGGGACTCGTCGAGCAGCTGCCGCAGCTTCTCCGGGTCACGGGAAGCGGTGAGGGCGATCTCCAGGTACTCCGCCTCGCTGCCGGTACCGGTCGGGGCGGCGTTCGCGTAGCTGACCTTCGGGTGCGGGGTGAAGCCCGCGGAGTAGGCCATCGGCACCTCGGCGCGGCGCAGGGCCCGCTCGAAGGCACGCTGGAAGTCTCGGTGGCTGGTGAACCGGAGGCGGCCGCGCTTGGTGTAGCGCAGTCGGATGCGCTGCACCGCCGGTGCCGGCGGCGGGCCTTCGGGCTGTCGCTTGCCCAGTGGTTCTTCTCCTTGTGCGGGGCGCGAGCGCTCAGGCTCCGCCCTGTGACGTCTTTCGCAGCGGGGGCGGCTCCGGGGCCGCGCCGACGGCTGTCGTACCACCCAGAGTACGCGCCCGTGACCTCGCCGGTTCCCGGACCGGCGCTCCGAAGAGCGCCCGGCGCACCTCCGCGCGCACCTCGCGGACCGTGGTGCGCACCGTCCGCCACACCGCGCGCACGGCGTGTCCGACGGGAGTGAGCACGTGCCGGTACAGCCGGGTCGCGGGCCACCCGATCAGCACCCAGCCGACCAGCCGCAGGGCCCGCCACAGCGCCCGCAGGATCCGCCCGGCGACGTGCCAGGCCCAGACGAGGAGCTGCCCGACGGGCGTGAGCACGTACCGGTACAGCGGCCGCAGCAGGTAGCGGTGCACGGCGCGGGCGACGGGCGTCACCACGTACCGCCACAGGCCCACCCAGGGCCACACGAACAGGCTCATGACGAGCATCCGGACCACCCACACCAGGGCGGTTCCGACGGGCACGAGCACATACGTGTACGCCGCCGAGGCCAGCCACACCACGGCCCGGCCGACCGGCACGAGGAGGTACCGCAGGACCAGCCCGCCGCACCGGCCGGCGGCGACGGCGAGCGGGCGCAGCAGGTACCGGTGGAGGAAGCGGCCGACCGGCGCGAGCACGTAGGCGTACACCGCCCCGCCCAGCCACCCGACGGCCCGGCCGGCCGGCAGCACCACGAACCGCCACAGCCCCACCCAGGGCCACACGAACACCAGCTTCAGCAGCGTGAGCGCGACCCACGCCAGCGCCCGCGCCACCGGAACGAGCACGTACGCGTACAGCGGCCGCAGCACGTACCGGTGCACCGCCCGCCCCACCGGCGCGAGGACGTACGCGTACAACGGCCCCAGCACGTGCCGGTGCACCGCCCGCGCGGCGGTGACCAGCAGGTCCCACAGCAGCCGCACGGGCAGGACGACGAGCACCGCCACGATCTTCACGGGCACCCGCACGACCCGGACCAGCCAGCCTTCTTCCATACGGGTGGAGACGCACACGGGCCCCCCACCGTTGCAGGTGGGGGGCCCGTGGATGCGGCGGGGGGCGCGGCCGTCGGCTACTTCACGACCGACAGCGGCAGCAGCTTCTTGCCCGTCGGACCGATCTGAATGTCCAGGCCGAGCTGAGGGCAGACGCCGCAGTCGAAGCACGGGGTCCAGCGGCAGTCCTCGACCTCGGTCTCGTCGAGGGCGTCCTGCCAGTCCTCCCAGAGCCAGTCCTTGTCGAGACCGGAGTCCAGGTGGTCCCAGGGCAGGACCTCCTCGTACGTGCGCTCGCGGGTGGTGTACCAGGCCACGTCCACGCCGTACTCGGGGAGCGTCTTCTCGGCGGCGCGCATCCAGCGGTCGTAGCTGAAGTGCTCGCGCCAGCCGTCGAAGCGGCCGCCGTCCTCGTAGACGGCGCGGATGACGTCGCCGATGCGGCGGTCGCCGCGCGAGAGGAGGCCCTCGACGATGCCGGGCTTGCCGTCGTGGTAGCGGAAGCCGATGGAGCGGCCGTACTTCTTGTCACCGCGGATCTTGTCGCGCAGCTTCTCCAGGCGCGCGTCCGTCTCCTCGGCCGACAGCTGCGGGGCCCACTGGAAGGGGGTGTGCGGCTTGGGGACGAAACCGCCGATGGAGACGGTGCAGCGGATGTCGTTCTGGCCGGAGACCTCGCGGCCCTTGGCGATGACGTTGACGGCCATGTCGCCGATCTGGAGGACGTCCTCGTCGGTCTCGGTGGGCAGGCCGCACATGAAGTACAGCTTCACCTGGCGCCAGCCGTTCCCGTAGGCCGTGGCGACCGTACGGATCAGGTCCTCCTCCGAGACCATCTTGTTGATGACCTTGCGCATGCGCTCGGAGCCGCCCTCGGGGGCGAAGGTCAGACCGGAGCGGCGGCCGTTGCGGGTCAGCTCGTTGGCCAGGTCGACGTTGAAGGCGTCCACGCGGGTGGAGGGGAGGGACAGGCCCACCTTGTCCTCCTCGTAGCGGTCCGCCAGGCCCTTGGCGATGTCCGCGATCTCCGTGTGGTCCGCGGACGACAGGGAGAGCAGGCCCACCTCTTCGAAGCCGGTGGCCTTCAGGCCCTTCTCGACCATCTCGCCGATGCCGGTGATGCTTCGCTCCCGCACGGGGCGCGTGATCATGCCGGCCTGGCAGAAACGGCAGCCGCGGGTGCAGCCGCGGAAGATCTCCACCGACATCCGCTCGTGGACGGTCTCGGCGAGCGGCACGAGGGGCTGCTTGGGGTAGGGCCACTCGTCGAGGTCCATGACGGTGTGCTTGCTGACCCGCCACGGGACGCCGGAGCGGTTGGGCACGACGCGGCCGATGCGGCCGTCCGCGAGGTACTCGACGTCGTAGAAGCGCGGGATGTAGACCGCGCCGGTCCTGGCGAGGCGCAGCAGGACCTCGTCGCGGCCGCCGGGCCGGCCCTCGGCCTTCCAGCCGCGGATGATCTCGGTCATGTCGAGGACGGCCTGCTCGCCGTCGCCGATGATCGCCGCGTCGATGAAGTCCGCGATCGGCTCCGGGTTGAACGCGGCGTGGCCGCCGGCCAGGACGATCGGGTGGTCGACGGTGCGGTCCTTGGACTCCAGCGGGATGCCCGCCAGGTCCAGGGCGGTGAGCATGTTCGTGTAGCCCAGCTCCGTGGAGAAGGACAGGCCGAATACGTCGAAGGCGCCGACCGGGCGGTGCGAGTCCACGGTGAACTGGGGGACCTGGTGCTCGCGCATCAGGGCCTCCAGGTCGGGCCACACGCTGTAGGTGCGCTCGGCGAGGACGCCCTCGCGCTCGTTCAGTACCTCGTACAGGATCATGACGCCCTGGTTGGGCAGCCCGACCTCGTACGCGTCCGGGTACATGAGCGCCCAGCGGACGTCCGCGCTCTCCCAGGGCTTGACGGTGGAGTTGAGTTCACCGCCGACGTACTGGATGGGCTTCTGCACATGCGGGAGCAGAGCTTCGAGCTGTGGGAAGACCGACTCGGACATCACGCGACTTTCGTGAAGCGGGCAGGGGCGGACTCTCTAGCGTAACCCGCCCGGAGGCCGCCCCTCATCGCTCTCACGGACTCAGGGCGCTCCTGAGCCCGGGGTCGGAGGCCTCCGCCCACACCTGGGGGAGCTCGCGTTCGCGCTGGTCGGCGAGGGCTTCCTCGCGACCCAGCAGCAGGCCCCAGGTGAAGGAGGGCTCCCCGGCACCGTGCGCCTGACGGGCGAGGCCGAGCAGGGCCTCGCGGGCGACGACGCTGTCCTGGTGGTCGCCGAGCAGGGTCTGGACGGATTTCATGGCCTTGGCCAGCTTCTTGGCGGGCTTGCCGAGGGCCGGTACGGCGGCCTCGACCGCGTAGCGGGCGCGTTTGGCGGCCTTGCGGGCGTCGTGCAGGGCGAGGTCGCGGTCGTGGCCGGGGTCCAGGGCGCGGGCGTGGTCGACCCGGTCGGCGAGGCGGCCGTAGTCGCGCAGGACGGCCTTGGGCAGCACGGTGGTGGCGGGGTCGCCGGCGGCCGGGAGCAGGGGCGGGTCGGCGAGCAGGGCGTCGAGGCGGTCGAGCAGGGCGACGTAGCGCTCGCTGTCCAGGACGGCGAGGGCGCGGCGGCGCGAGCCGGAGCGGCGGGTGGTGTTCCAGGTGCGCAGCCGGCTGCGGGCGGGGCCGATGACGTGCGTGCGCGGGAGCTCGCCGAGGTGGCTCTGGAGGCGTTCGAGCAGGACCTCCTGGTCGCGGTCGACGCCGAGCTCGGCGGCGACCCAGCGCAGCTCCTCGCCGACGGGGTCGGTGACCTCGCGGTCCAGGACCTTGCGGTAGGTCTTGAAGGCGCTGCGCAGGCGCCGGGTGGCGACGCGCATCTGGTGCACGGAGTCGGGCAGGTTCCGCCGGACGGCGGGATCCTGGGCGACGAGGGCGTCGCGCTGTTCGCGCAGGTACGCCAGGACGTGGTCGGCCGCGGAGCCGGCGGGGACGTCGGGGACGGGGCGGGGGGCCGGCGCGGCGCCGGTCTCGGCGAGGGCGCGGGCGAGTTTGGAGGGGGCGTCGGAGACCTTCAGCCCGGCCTTCCTGAACTTCTTCTCGACGGCGTCGAGCAGGTCCTCGTCGATGCCGTCGGCGAGTTCGACCTCGACCTCGGTCCACGAGACGGAGGTGTCCTCGCGCTGGGCGGTGACCTCGTCGGTGCTCAGCTCCGCGAGCAGCGTGCCGTCGGCGTCCACGAGATGGCTGAGCCGGCGCGAGGACAGCAGCCGCACCTGGGGCCGCAGGTCCTGCTCGCGCGTCCGGGAGCGGACCAGGGCTTCCAGGGCGCGGGGCACGGTGTCGCTGAGGGCCGCGTGGACCTCGTCGCGTACGCCGGGCGCGACGGGCAGTTTCAGGTGCCAGCCGGCGTCCTGGCCGCCGGTGCGCCGTCGCAGGGTGAGCCCGTCGGCGGCGAGCCGCTGGTCGGGGGTGTCGTAGTAGACGGCGTCGAGGTCGGCGGTGCCCTGGTCGAGGACGGCCGCGATGCCGGCCGTCCCCGTCAGGTCCGGTACGCCCCGCTTACCGGCCTTGGCGCCTCTGAATTCGAATTTCCGCTCGATTTCACGCTTCGTGTCCGCCATGTACCCGAACCTATCCCTGAACGGATCGGGACGGGAGGGTGAACGGAGGGAACCGCTACGGTTCGGCCGCCGATCAGGCCGACAACGGCCGTTGCACCCTGATCGACTGGAGCAGCCCCACCGCCACCCAGACGGCGAACATCGACGATCCTCCGTAGGAGACGAACGGCAGCGGCAGGCCGGCGACCGGCATGATGCCGAGGTTCATGCCGATGTTCTCGAAGGCCTGGAAGGCGAACCAGGTGATGATCCCGGCGGCGATGATCGTGCCGTACAGCTCGGTGGTCTCCCGGGCGATCACGCAGGCCCGCCACAGCACCACGCCGAGCAGGCCCAGGATGATGATGCCGCCGACGAAGCCGAGCTCCTCGCCGGCCACGGTGAAGACGAAGTCGGTCTGCTGCTCGGGCACGAACTGGCCGGTGGTCTGCGGGCCCTTGAACAGGCCCGAGCCCATGAGGCCGCCGCCGCCGATGGCGATGCGCGCCTGGTTGGTGTTGTAGCCGGCGCCCGAGGGGTCGAGTTCGGGGTTGGCGAAGGCGGCGAAGCGGTTGATCTGGTACTGGTCCAGGACGCCGAGCTGCCAGATCAGGACGGCGCCGACGGTCCCGGAGCCGATCAGCCCGAGCACCCAGCGGTTGGAGGCGCCGGAGGCCAGGAGCACGCCCAGCACGATCACGACCATCACCATGACCGAGCCGAGGTCGGGCATCAGCATCACGATGCCCATGGGGGCGGCGGCCAGGCACAGCGCCTTGACGACGGTCCGGTGCTCGGGGTGGACGAGGTCTCCCGCGTCCACCCGGGCGGCCAGCAGCATCGCCATCACCAGGATGATCGTGACCTTGACGAACTCGGAGGGCTGGAGCGAGAAGCCGCCGCCGATGACGATCCAGGCATGGGCGCCGTTGATGGTGGCGCCGAGCGGGGTCAGCACGGCCGCGACGAGGATCAGCGAGAGCCCGTAGAGGACCGGCACCGCGCCGCGCAGGTTGCGGTGGCCGAGCAGGACGGTGCCGATCATCAGGACGAAACCGATGCCGGTGTTGAGGAGGTGGCGCCACAGGAAGTACTCCGGGTCGCCCTGGTTGAGGGTGTCCCGGTTGCGGGTGGCGGACCACACCAGCAGGGCACCGATCAGCGACAGTCCGAGGGCCGAGAGCAGTATCAGCCAGTCGAGCCGGCGCAGGACGGAGTCACGGGCCGTCAGCCGGGCGAACGGGCCCTTCTGCGGCGCGTACCGGGAGACGGAGAACGTGTTGGCGGTCGGCATCTGCGGCTCAGTCCTGCAAGTGGCGGGGCGGGGCGGGCGGACCGGCGAGTGCCGGCGGTGCCAGTTCCTCGGGGGACGGCGGCACGTAGGGCTTGATCTCGGGTGAGTCGATGGTGCCGTCGGGGTGGACGTGGGGCAGGTCCGCCTGCGGCTTGGGCAGCAGGGCCTTGGCCAGGTCCTGCTTGCCGTCCATGGTGAGGCCGTACATCGCGTTGTAGATGTTGCGTACGGCGGGGCCCGAGGCGCCGGAGCCGGTGCCGCCCTGGGAGATGGTCATGACGATGGTGAAGTCGTCGGTGTACGTCGCCAGCCACGAGGTGGTCTGCTTGCCGTAGACCTGGGCGGTGCCGGTCTTGGCCCGCATGGGGATCTTGTCCTGGGGCCAGCCGCCGAAGCGCCAGGCGGCGGTGCCGCCGGGCTCGACGACGGAGCGCAGGCCCTTGTCGAGGTCGGCGATGGTGCCGGCGTCGACGGGCAGCTTGCCGTGGGCCTTGGGCTCGATCATCTCGACCTTGCCGGTGGGGCTGACCACGGCCTTGCCGACGTGCGGGTTGTAGAGGGTGCCGCCGTTGCTGATGGCGGAGTAGGCGGTGGCCATCTGGATGGGGGTGACGAGGACGTCGCCCTGGCCGATGGCGAAGTTGATGCTGTCGTACGCCTTGAGCTGGTTGCCCTCGAGGCAGCTCTCGTAGGCGATCTGCTCGACGTAGGTGCCGCCCTTCTTGCCCTGCTTGCACCAGGCGTCCTTGTTGGCCTCCCAGAAGCTCTTCTTCCACTGGCGGTCCGGGATGCGGCCGGTGACCTCGTTGGGCAGGTCGATGCCGGTCTCGGAGCCGAGGCCGAAGTCGCGGGCGGTCTTGTAGAACCAGTCGTGGGCGTCCTTCTTGGGCTCCAGGCCGCCGTCGCGCTGCCACTCCTGGTGTCCGAGGGCGTAGAAGACGGTGTTGCAGGAGAACTTGAGGGCCTCGCCGAGGGTGATGGGGCCGTGGCCCTTGGACTCGAAGTTGGCGAAGCTCCGGCCGCCCATGTTGTAGGAGGCGCTGCAGTTGTACTTGTCGTTGAAGTCGTGGCCGGCGCGGACGGCGGCGCTCGCGGAGACCACCTTGAAGATGGAGCCCGCGGGGGCCTGGCCCTGGATGGCCCGGTTGAGCAGCGGGTAGTTGGAGTCCTTGCTGGTGAGGCGGGCGTAGTCGGCGCCGGAGATGCCGCCGACCCAGACGTTGGGGTCGTAGTCGGGCTGGGAGGCCATGGCGACGACGCGGCCGGTCTTGGTCTCCATCACGACGACGGCGCCGGAGTCGGCCTCGTACTTGCGGCCGGTGATGTTGTCGGTCTCGTTGCGGACGACCTTCATCGCCTCGGCGAGCTCGTACTCGGCGACGGCCTGGACGCGGGCGTCGATGCTGGTGATGAGGGTGGAGCCGGCCACGCCCGGGTCGGACTTGGTCTGGTCCATGACGCGGCCCAGGTTGTCGACCTCGTAGGAGGTGACCTGCGCCTTGCCGCGCAGCTCCTTGTCGTAGGTGCGTTCGATCCCGGAGCGGCCGACCTGGTCGGAGCGCAGGTGCGGCGAGTCGGTGTCCTTGGCCTTCTGGATCTCCTCGTCGGTGACCGGCGAGAGGTAGCCGAGCACCTGCGCGGCACGGGCCCCGCCCAGTGCCGGGTAACGGCGTACGGCGGTGGGCTCGGCGGTGATGCCGGGGAAGTCCTCGGGGCGTTCGCGGATCGTGAGGGCCTGCTGGGTGGTGGCTTCCAGGGTGATGGGGATCGGCTGGTAGGGGGAGCCGTTCCAGCAGGGCTTGGGGGTCTTGGAGTCGCAGAGCCGGACCCGGTCCATGACGTCCTGCGGCTGCATGCCGAGGACGCCGGCGAGCCGGGTCAGGACGCCCTTGCCGCGGTCCTTTATCCGCATCAGCTCGGTGCGGGAGGCGGAGACGACCAGGCGGGTCTCGTTGTCGGCCAGCGGTACGCCGCGGGCGTCGAGGACGAGCCCGCGCGCGGCGGGCTGGACCACGCGCTGGACGTGGTTGCTCTTGGCCTCGTCGGCGTACTCGTGGCCGTTGCGGATCTGGAGGTACCACAGGCGGCCGCCGAGCGTGAACAGCAGCGAGAAGACGAGTACCTGGATGATGACGAGCCGGATCTGCACCCGGGGGGTGCGGCCGGTCTCCGGAATGTTGGTCACGCCTGCTCCCCCGTCACAGCTTCTTGACGCTCTTCACGCCTTTGATGCCCTTTATCCGGCCCGCCCGGTTGGCGCGGCCGCGGGCGGTCTTCAGCCGCAGGCCGCCGCGCTGGCTGCCGATGCGCAGGCCGGTTCCGCCGGCCAGCCAGCCGGAGGAGACGTCGGCGCCCTGCGTCGGGCCGCCGCCCGCGTCCACGGCCATCGGATCGTTCTCGGCGCGCCGGGCGAGGGCCATGATGAACGGCACGGTGAAGGGGGCGAGCAGCAGGTCGTAGAGGACGGCGCTGAACAGCAGTCCGCCGAGGCCGACGTGACGTTCGGCGGTGTCGCCGACCAGGGCGCCCACGGCGACGTAGAGCAGGATCGAGCCGACGGCGGCGGCGACGACGGTGAGCATCGGGCCCCAGGCGGAGCGGAAGCGCCCGTTGTCGGGGCGGGCCAGTCCGGCGGCGTAGCCGATGACGCACAGGACCAGGGCGTAGCGGCCGGCGGCGTGGTCGGCGGGCGGGGCGAGGTCGGCGAACAGCCCGGCCCCGAAGCCGATCAGGGCGCCGGAGGTGGGCCCGTAGACCAGGGACAGCGCGACCACGGTGAGCAGCATGAGGTCGGGAACGGCTCCGGGCAGCTGGAGGCGGCCGAGGATGGTGACCTGGACGACGAGGGCGACCAGGACGAGGGTGGCGGAGAGCAGGATCCGGTTGAAGCGCATGGCTCAGCGTTCCTCCTCGTCCACGGGCCGGCCGGAGACGGTCGGGGTGGGCGTGACCGTGACGGTGACCGTCGGCGTGGGCTTCGGGGGCTCGGGCTTGGGGGGCAGGACGGTGTCGCGCGGGTCCTCGCGGGGCGGCATCACGACCACGCCGACGATGTCGAGGCGGGAGAAGCCGACGAACGGGCGGACGTGCACGGTACGGGTGAGGCCGTTGCCGGCGGGGTCGACGCGGACCACTTCGCCGAGCGGTACGCCGGGCACGAACGGCTTGTTGCCGCGCGAGCCGAAGGTGACCAGCCGGTCGCCGGGGGCGACCTTGGCCCGTCCGTTGAGCATCTGGACGGACAGGGCGCGGTCGCCCTGACCGGTGGCGAAGCCGAGTTCGCCGGTGTTCTCCAGGCGGGTTCCGACGGTGAAGTCGGGGTCGTTGGCGAGCAGTACGGTGGCGGTGTCGGGGCCGACGGTGGTGACGCGGCCGACGAGTCCGTCGCCGTTGAGGACGGTCATGTCGCGTTCGATGCCGTCCTTGCTGCCGGCGTCGATGGTGACGGTCCAGGAGAAGCCCTGGGCCGCTCCTATGGCGATGACCTCGGCGCCCTTGATGCCGTACTGGCCGGCACCGGCGCGCTTGAGCATCTCGTCGAGTTCCTTGATGCGGCTGCGGGTCCGGTCGTCGCTGCCGAGCCTGGCCTTCAGCGCCGCGTTCTCGCGTTCCAGCGTCGCGATCCGGTTGTGGCGTTCACCGGAGTCGCGTACCGCCCCTATCGCGTTGGCGACCGGGTCGACCGCGGTCGCGACGCCCTTCTCGACGGGGCCGAAGACCGCGGCGGCGGCCTGCCGGGCACCGTCGACCGGTGACTCCTCGCCGGCCCTGATGTCCACCGTGATCAGTGCGAACGCGATGGCGATCAGCAGTACCAGGAGCAGCCGGCTCTCTCGTGTGTCCCTCACGTGCGGCGGCCGTGCCTTCCTCGTTCGGAATTTTCTATGCCTGTATATCAACGATCCGCCGCACGGGCGCGGTAGCACCCGTACGGCGGATCCTTGTGTTCCGCATGTCCCTTTTCCGGGGGATCGGCCGGTGTCCGGCTACCGCCGGGGCTGGGCGTCCAGGACCTGCTGGAGCGCTTCGAACTCCTCCACGCACTTGCCGGAACCGAGCGCGACGGAGTCGAGCGGGTCCTCGGCGATGTGGATGGGCATGCCCGTCTCGCGGCGCAGCCGCTCGTCGAGACCGCGCAGCAGGGCGCCGCCGCCGGTGAGGACGATGCCGCGGTCCATGATGTCGCCGGAGAGCTCCGGCGGGCACTTGTCGAGGGTGGTCTTGACGGCGTCGACGATGGCGTTGACGGGCTCCTCGATCGCCTTGCGGACCTCGGCGGCCGAGATGACCACGGTCTTGGGCAGGCCCGAGACGAGGTCGCGGCCGCGGATCTCGGTGTGCTCGTCCTTGTCGAGGTCGTACGCCGACCCGATGGTGATCTTGATCTGCTCGGCGGTGCGCTCGCCGAGGAGGAGCGAGTACTCCTTCTTGATGTGCTGGATGATCGCGTTGTCCAGTTCGTCGCCGGCGACCCTGATGGACTGCGCCGTGACGATTCCGCCGAGGGAGATGACGGCGACCTCGGTCGTGCCGCCGCCGATGTCGACGACCATGTTGCCGGTCGCCTCGTGCACGGGCAGGCCGGAGCCGATGGCCGCGGCCATGGGCTCCTCGATGATGTGCACCTGACGGGCGCCGGCCTGGGTGGACGCCTCGATGACGGCGCGGCGCTCGACTCCGGTGATGCCGGAGGGGACGCAGACGACGACGCGGGGGCGGGCCAGGTAGCGGCGCTTGTGGATCTTGAGGATGAAGTAGCGCAGCATGCGCTCGGTGATCTCGAAGTCGGCGATCACGCCGTCCTTGAGGGGGCGTACGGCGACGATGTTGCCGGGTGTCCGGCCGATCATCTTCTTCGCCTCGGAGCCGACCGCGAGGATGCCGCCGGTGTTGGTGTTGATCGCGACGACGGACGGCTCGTTCAGGACGATGCCCCGGCCCCTCACGTACACCAGCGTGTTGGCGGTCCCGAGGTCGACAGCCATGTCACGGCCGATGAACGACATTGAGTTCCCCTTGTTCCCCATGAGGAGCGTCTGGCCTTCCAGTTGATAGCGGCTGCTGTCAGGTCGGCGAGGTGGGTGTGTGGGTGGAAGCCTCATCGTAGTGCCGCGCGTACGGACATCGCGCGACGGGACTCGACCTTCCCCGGCGGAACGGAAACCCGTCCCCTTAGTGGTGACGTTGCGTGTTGCCCATGCGTTCCCGGTGGCGCCGGGAAATACCGAAGGGCGACCGAACTTCATTCGGTCGCCCCAGGTCGAGAGCGCTATTCGGCTGATGTTACGTCAGGATGGCGTCTTCACAGCGCGGGGAAGAACAGCTTCAGCTCACGCTCCGCGGACTCCTCGCCGTCCGAGGCGTGGATCAGGTTCTCGCGGACGATCGTGCCGAAATCACCACGGATGGAACCGGGCGCCGCGGCGATCGGGTCGGTGGGACCGGCCAGCTGGCGGACCCCCTCGATCGCCCGCTCGCCCTCGACGACGAGGACGACGACGGGGCCGGACGCCATGAAGCCCATGAGGGGCTCGTAGAAAGGCTTGCCCTTGTGCTCGCCGTAGTGCGCTTCCAGCGTCTCCTGGTCGAGGGTGCGCAGCTCCATCGCGGGGATGGTCCAGCCGGCCTTGCGCTCGATACGGCCGATGATCTCGCCGATCAGGCCGCGACGGACGGCGTCGGGCTTGAGGATGACGAGCGTGCGCTGGGTCATGGGTTTCGGCTCCTTGCGGCATACGGGTGCGGTCGTACGAGGCTACAGGGGCGCCCGGAGGCGTACGCCGCCGCCCGGCGCCCCGGCGGAAGGCCTGCGCCGCCGCCCGGCGCCCCGCGCCCGCGTCCCCGCCGCCGGCCGGGCCCTACGCCTCCGCCGGTGCCTGGGCCTCCGCCTGCGCCGCCCAGCGGGCCTTGGCCTCGTCGATCTTGCGGCCGTAGTGGATCGAGCACCACCACAGGCCCGCGAAGACCGCGCCCAGGAAGAACATCATCGGGACGACCAGGCCGCTCGCGATCAGTCCGATCTGCAGGGCCCAGCCGATCTGCACCGCGCCGGGGCGGCCGAGCATCCCGCACAGCAGCACGGACAGCAGCATCGCGATCCCGCAGACCGTCCAGACCTGCGCCTGGGTGAGGTCGGGATTCTTCATGGCCACCAGGCCCGCGAATCCGACGACGAAGAACTCCCCGATCAGCGTCGAGGCGCACAGCGTACGCATGGGTCAGCCCCTCTTGAGCAGCAGGCGCGCCTCGCCCACCGTGATCACGGAACCGGTCACCAGGACCCCGGCCCCACCGTACTCGGCCTCTTCCTCCGCCAGCGTGATCGCCGCCTCCAGGGCGTCGTCCAGCCGCGGCTCCACCTGCACCCGGTCGGGCCCGAAGACCTCCACGGCGATGGCGGCGAGCTCGTCCGCGCCCATCGCCCGGTAGGTCGAGTTCGCGGTGATGACCACCTCGGCGAGGATCGGCTCGAAGGCCTCCAGGACACCGCGGACGTCCTTGCCCTCGCTGGTCCCCACCACACCGATGAGCCGGCTGAAGCCGAAGGACTCGGTGACGGCCTCGGCGGTCACGGCCGCGCCCGCCGGATTGTGGGCCGCGTCCAGGACCACGGTCGGGCTGCGGCGTACGACCTCCATCCGGCCCGGCGAGGTGACGCTCGCGAAGGCCTTGCGGACCGTGTCGATGTCCAGCGGCCGCGCCTGCTCCGCGCCGATGCCGAAGAACGCCTCGACCGCCGCCAGCGCCACCGCCGCGTTCTGCGCCATGTGGGCGCCGTACAACGGCAGGAAGATCTCCTCGTACTCGCCGCCCAGGCCGCGCAGCGTCACCTGCTGGCCGCCGACGGCCACCTCGCGCGCGACGACGCCGAACTCCATGCCCGCCCGGGCCACGGTCGCGTCCACCTCGACGGCCCGCCGCAGCAGCACCTGCGCCGCGTCCACCGGCTGCTGCGCCAGGATGACGGTCGCGTCCTGCTTGATGATGCCGCCCTTCTCGGCGGCGATCTCGCCCGGCGTGGTGCCGAGCCGGTCGGTGTGGTCCAGGCTGATCGGGGTGATCACCGCGACCGAGCCGTCGATGACGTTGGTCGCGTCCCAGCTGCCGCCCATGCCCACCTCGACGACGGCCACGTCCACGGGCGCGTCCGCGAAGGCCGCGTACGCCATGCCGGTGAGGACCTCGAAGAAGGACAGCCGGTACTCCTCGGCCGCGTCGACCATCTCCACGTACGGCTTGACGTCCCGGTACGTCTCGATGAAGCGTTCCGCCTCGATCGGGGCGCCGTCCAGGCTGATCCGCTCGGTGATCGTCTGCACGTGCGGGCTGGTGTAGCGGCCGGTGCGCAGCTCGAAGGCGTTCAGCAGGGCTTCGATCATGCGGGCGGTGCTGGTCTTGCCGTTGGTGCCGGTGATGTGGATCGAGGGGTACGCGCGCTGCGGCTCGCCGAGCACGTCCATCAGCGCCTTGATGCGCCGGACGGACGGCTCCAGCTTGGTCTCGCCCCAGCGGGTGGACAGCTCCTGCTCCACCTCGCGCAGCGCGGCGTCCACCGCCGGGTCCTCGGGCCGGCCGGGCACGGGGTCGCCCTGCGGCGGGCCGGCCTGGGTACGCAGGGTGCGGCTGCCGGCCTCGATCACCGCCAGATCGGGATCGCGGTCGGCTGCCTCGGCCACGATCTCGTCGAACTCGTCGAAGGCGTCGGACTTCTCGGACCGGCCGTCGCCGGGCTGCTGCTCACTCACAGGGCCAGTCTACGGACGGGGGCGGCCGGGACTTTCGGCCCGGCCGTTTCGGGACGTCCGGCGCACAGGGCGGCCGGATCGTTATGCAAGCCTTGCGAACAGGAGATAGGGGAACAAATGCCGCAGGCCAGCACCAACACGTCAGCCTCCAGCCGTGACATCGGGATAGACCTGGGGACCGCGAACACCCTGATCTATGCGCGGGGGCACGGGATCGTCCTCAATGAGCCGTCCGTGGTCGCGGTCAAGGCCGGCACCACCACGGCGCTGGCGGTGGGCAGCGACGCCAAGGAGACCATCGGCCGCACGCCCGGGTCCATCACCGCCATCCGCCCGCTGCGGGACGGTGTGATCAGCGACTACGAGGCCGCGGAGGAGATGATCCGGCACTTCGTGCGCAAGGCCGTCCCCGGGCGGCGGCCGCGCACCCGGATGGTCGTCTGCGTGCCGTCCGGGGTCACCCAGGTCGAGCGGCGGGCGATCGTCCACGCCTCCACCCGGGCCGGCGCCCGGGCCGTGCACCTGATCGAGGAGCCGATGGCGGCGGCGATCGGCGCCGGGCTGCCGGTCTCCGATCCGCGCGGCTCGATGGTGGTCGACATCGGGGGCGGCACCACGGAGGTCGCGGTGATCTCTCTGGGCGGCATCGTCACCGCCCGTTCCCTGCGGGTCGGCGGCGACCGGCTGGACGGCGCGATCGCGGATCACGTACGCAAGGAGCACGGGCTGCTCATCGGCGAGCGCACCGCCGAGGACGTCAAGGTCGCCATCGGCTCGGCCTGGCCGGTGCCGGACCGGCCGGAACTGGAGACCCGTACGTTCACGGTGCGGGGACGGGAGAAGGTCGGCGGCATGCCCCAGACGCTCGCGCTGGGCGCGCCGGACGTCCGGGCGGCCCTGGACGAACCGGTGGAGGCGATCATCGCGGCCGTCCGCACCACCCTGGAGGAGTGCCCGCCGGAGCTGTCGGGCGACGTGATGGAGCACGGCATCGTCCTGACCGGCGGCGGCGCCCTGCTGCCCGGTCTCGACCTGCGGATGGCCTCCGCGACCGGCATCCCGGTCTTCGTCGCCGACGACCCGCTGGACTGCGTGGCCCTGGGCTCGGGCCGCTGCGTCGAGGACCTCGACACCCTCCACACCCTCCTGACCCCGGCCCGCGCCTGACGGCGTTCCCGGACCGGCGGGTGCGGCGCCGCTGCGGGGACTCCGCCCCCGAGCCCCTAAAAGCACGGCAGCGTCGCGACGACCTCGTACGCCTCGTCCGTGCGGCGGGCCGTCAGGGTGCCGCCCAGGCTGTGGACGCGTTCGGACATGCTCGCCGTGCCCGAGCCCGCCGAGACCGGGGCGCGGGCGGGCCGGCGGGCCGGCAGCGGGTTGGTGACCGCGATCCGCAGCTGTGTCCCCTCGGCGGCGATGCACACGTCGATGGTCTCGCCGCCGGCGTGCTTGGCGGCGTTGGTCAGGCACTCCTGGACCACCCGGTAGACGGCTGCCTGCCGCAGCGGCGACAGCGCGTGCACGTCGGGGTCCATGGCCAGCCGTACGGGTGAGCCCGCCCGGCCGCTCTCCTCGGCCAGCGCCGGCAGCCCCTCGACGCCGGGCGTGGCCGTGCGTTCGCCGCGCTGCACGATGATCTCGTTCAGGACCAGGTGGGCCCGGCGCGCGGTGTCGGCGAGCTCTTCGAAGTCCTTCGCGTACGCCGTCTCGCGCGACCGCATCGACAGCACCTCGGAGCGCACCGTCAGCATGGTCAGCTCGCGCCCCACGAAGTCGTGGACGTCCCGGGCCACAGAGGTCCGCTCCTGCTGCACCGCCTGCAGGACGGCCGATTCCGCGCGCTGCGCGTCGAGCTCGCGCACCAGGTCCTGGCGGTAGGCGGCGATGCCGACGGCCGAGGCGAGCACCCCGATGGGCACGACCACGCTGAGGAAGGAACTGAGCGTGTCGGCCCGTCCCAGGGGCCAGCCCGGCACGTGGAAGAGGGCCAGGGCGAAGACGAAGTAGCCGACGGTGGCCAGCACCCCGGCCCGGCGGCCCCGGTAGCGGCCCACCGAGTAGAGGGCGAACTGGATGAGGGTGAGTTCGTGCAGCCAGCCGAGGAAGAGCAGGGCGGTGGCGAACGCCAGCCACGGCATCCGGCGCCGCACCAGCAGCGTGGCGGAGCCGAGCGCGAGGACGGCGGCGGCCTGCGGGCCGGTCAGGGAGTTGTCGGCGGCGGCGAGGCCGGGCAGGTCCAGTGCCATCAGCGCGAGGCAGCTGAGCGCGGTGAGCACGTCCAGAGCGTGCGGGGTCCCGGCCCAGCTCTCGGCGCGTCGGCGGCTCCGGGCCACGACCGCCCGGAGCGCGGAGGCGACGGGTTTGACCTGCATGCCCTCCATCATCCGGGTTCGCCGCCGCGAATCCATTCGGCCGGACGGCCGATATGGGTGACAATGCGCACTTCGTGTACGCGAGGGCCCCGCACCATCGCGCACGGTGCGGGGCCCTCGGTGGTCCGGATCGGTGACCGGATCGGTGACCGGATCGGCTAGGCCTCCGGCATGGCCGTCAGCTGGGCCTCGATGCGGGCGATGTCCGCCTCGGCCTTGGCGAGCCGGCCCTTGATCTTGTCGACCACGTTGTCCGGGGCCTTGGCCAGGAAGGCCTCGTTCCCGAGCTTGGCCTCGGCCTGCGCCTTCTCCTTCTGCGCCGCTCCCAGGTCCTTCGTCAGGCGCTTGCGCTCGGCGGCCACGTCGATCGTGCCCGACAGGTCCAGCGCGACCGTGGCGCCCGCGATCGGCAGGGAGGCGGTCGCGGTGAAGCCCTCGTCGTCCGGCTGAAGGCGCAGCAGCTGGCGGATGGCGGCCTCGTGCGCGGCCAGCGCCGTACCGCCGAGGTCCAGGCGGCCCGGGACCTTCTGCGCGTCCTGGAGGCCCTGCTCCTTGCGGAACCGGCGGACCTCGGTGACCACGGCCTGGACGGTCCCGATCTCGGCCTCGGCGGCCTCGTCGCGGAAGCCGCTGTCCCGCGGCCACTCGGCGATCACCAGCGACTCACGCCCGGTGAGCGTGGTCCACAGGGTCTCGGTGACGAACGGGACGACCGGGTGCAGCAGCCGCAGCATGACATCGATGACCTCGCCGAGGACCCGGCCGGAGACCTTGGCCTGCTCGCCGCCCGCGAAGAAGGTCGTCTTGGACAGCTCGACGTACCAGTCGAAAACCTCGTCCCACGCGAAGTGGTAGAGGGCGTCCGACAGCTTCGAGAACTGGTAGTCGTCGTAGAACGCGTCGACCTCGGCCACGGTCTTGTTCAGCCGCGACAGGATCCAGCGGTCGGTGGCGGACATCCGCTCGGGGGCCGGCAGCTCGCCCTCGATGGTGGCGCCGTTCATCAGCGCGAAGCGGGTGGCGTTCCAGATCTTGTTGGCGAACTTGCTGGACGCCTGGACCCAGTCCTCGCCGATCGGGACGTCGACGCCCGGGTTGGCACCGCGCGCCAGGGTGAAGCG
The DNA here is from genome assembly GCF_044748145.1 of Streptomyces sp. NPDC090022. Classification (NCBI taxonomy): domain Bacteria; kingdom Bacillati; phylum Actinomycetota; class Actinomycetes; order Kitasatosporales; family Streptomycetaceae; genus Streptomyces; species Streptomyces sp. NPDC090022. The sequence goes on along the minus strand of NZ_JBIVFN010000005.1, from coordinate 94,476 downwards.
GACGGCGTCGGAGCCGTACTTGTCCATCCAGTCGAGCGGGTTGACGGCGTTGCCGAAGGACTTCGACATCTTCTTGCCGCGCTCGTCACGGACCATGCCGTGCAGGGCGATGGTGTGGAACGGCGGGGTGCCGTCCATCGCGTACAGGCCGAACATCATCATCCGGGCGACCCAGAAGAACAGGATGTCGTAGCCGGTGACGAGGACGGAGTTCGGGTAGAACTTCGCCAGGCTCTCGGTCTGCCGCGGCCAGCCGAGGGTGGAGAAGGGCCACAGGCCGGAGGAGAACCACGTGTCGAGCACGTCGGTGTCCTGGTGCCAGCCCTCGCCGGCGGGCGGCTGCTCGTCGGGTCCGACGCAGACGACCTCGCCGTTCGGGCCGTACCAGACCGGGATGCGGTGGCCCCACCACAGCTGGCGCGAGATGCACCAGTCGTGGAGGTTGTCGACCCAGTCGAAGTAGCGCTTCTCCATCTCCTGCGGGTGGATCTTGACCTTGCCGTCGCGGACCGCGTCACCGGCGGCCTTGGCGAGCGGGCCGACCTTGACCCACCACTGCATCGACAGGCGCGGCTCGATGGTGGTCTTGCAGCGCGAGCAGTGGCCCACGGAGTGGGTGTACGGGCGCTTCTCGGCGACGATCCGGCCCTCGGCGCGCAGCGCGGCGACGATGGCGGAGCGGGCCTCGAGCCGGTCCAGGCCCTGGAAGGGGCCGTGGGCGGTGATGATCGCGTGCTCGTCCATGACGGCGAGGTTCGGCAGGTTGTGGCGCTGGCCGATCTCGAAGTCGTTCGGGTCGTGCGCCGGGGTCACCTTGACGGCGCCGGTGCCGAACTCGGGGTCGACGTGCTCGTCGGCGACGACCGGGATGCGGCGGCCGGTGAGCGGCAGCTCGATCTCGGTGCCGACGAGGTGCTTGTAGCGCTCGTCCTCGGGGTGGACGGCGACGGCGGTGTCGCCGAGCATCGTCTCGGCGCGGGTGGTGGCGACCACGATGGAGGCGTCGCCCTCCCCGTAGCGGATGGAGACGAGCTCGCCGTCGTCGTCCTGGTACTCGACCTCGATGTCGGAGATCGCGGTCAGGCAGCGCGGGCACCAGTTGATGATGCGCTCGGCGCGGTAGATCAGCTCGTCGTCGTAGAGCCGCTTGAAGATGGTCTGGACGGCCTCGGAGAGACCCTCGTCCATGGTGAAGCGCTCACGGGACCAGTCGACGCCGTCGCCGAGGCGGCGCATCTGGCCGGAGATCTGGCCGCCGGACTCGCCCTTCCACTGCCAGACGCGCTCGACGAACGCCTCGCGGCCCAGGTCGTGGCGGGACTTGCCCTCCTTGGCGAGCTCGCGCTCGACGACGTTCTGGGTGGCGATGCCGGCGTGGTCCATGCCGGGCTGCCACAGCGTCTCGAAGCCCTGCATGCGCTTGCGGCGGGTGAGGGCGTCGATGAGCGTGTGCTCGAAGGCGTGGCCCAGGTGCAGGCTGCCGGTGACGTTGGGCGGCGGGATGACGATGGTGTAGGCGGGCTTCTCGCTCTTCTCGTCCGCCTCGAAGTAACCGCGCTCTACCCAGCGCTCATACAGCTTCCCCTCTACATCGGCCGGCGTGTAGTGGCTCGGCAGTTCGGAGTCGGGGCTGCTGGGTGTCTGCGTGTTCTCGGTCACGGGGCACAGTTTAGAGGGGTAACAGTCCCGTACTGAAACCGCTATACCGGGGTCCCGGGGCTCCACGGGCGTCCGGCTTCCGACAGGATGTGAGGAACGCATAAAGCAACCTCAGAGGGGGACGCGGGAAATGAGCTACAACCAGCCGGGGCCGTACGGTGGCCAGCAGCCGCAGCAGCCGGGCCCGTACGGGCAGCAGCCGGGCCCGTACGGCCAGCCTGCTCCCCAGCCGGGCTACGGCTACCCGCAGCAGCCCCCGCCGCCGCCGGGCTACCCCCAGCAGCCGGGCGTCCCCCCGCAGCAGGGCTACGGCTACCCGCAGCAGCCGGGCATGCCCCCGCACGCCCAGCCCCCGTACGGCGCCGCCCCGCAGCCCCCGAAGAAGAAGACGGGCCTGATCGTCACGGGCGTGGTCGTCGCGATCGCGGTCATCGCGGGCGGCGGCTGGTACTTCCTGAAGGGCGACGGCGCGGGCACCGTGGCCTCCGACACCAAGGGCTACAAGCTCGTCATGCCGGAGTCGGTCGACGCGTACAAGAAGAGCACGTCGGAGGCAGCGACCAACGGCCAGGACAAGACGCTGGAGGGCGAGCAGAAGACGAAGGCCGAGCTGGTCGGCGTCAAGAACGCGCACAACGTCGCGCAGCAGTACACCAACGGCACGGGCAAGACGGCCAAGCAGCTCAACGTCAACGGCCTGTACGGGCAGATCGACGAGCCGGAGAAGGCCGTCGACAACTACTTCAACAACGTCGGCACCAACAAGGACGCCGAGGCGCTCGGCCTCAAGTACGAACTGGTCGGCAGCCCGCAGGAGTTCAAGCCGGCCGGCTTCAGCGGTGGCGTGATGAAGTGCGCCAACGTCAAGATGACCAGCACCAAGAGCAGCTCGTCCACCGCCCAGGGCCCCAAGGAGGTCACGATCCCCTCGTGCGCCTGGGGCGACTACTCGACGCTGGTCTCCGTGAACGTCGTCGACCCGGCGAAGGCGATGCTCGGCGGCACCAGCGGCACCCTCGACGAGGTCGCGGCCCTCGCCGCCAAGCTCTTCAACACCGCGCGCGTCAAGGCCTGATCACCCGGCGGGTACACGTACACACACGAAAGGGGCGCCCCGGCCGGTCGACCGGGGCGCCCCTTCGTGTCGTGCGGTGGCGGGCTACGCCGACTTCTCGTGCGGGCCCTGGTCCTTCGGGACGATGCGCGGGACCAGCGTCGGGTTGACGTTCGAGCGGACCACGTCCGGGGTGATGACCACGCGGGCCACGTCCTTGCGGGACGGGACCTCGTACATCACCGACATCAGGACCTCCTCCATGATGGCGCGCAGGCCGCGCGCGCCGGTCTGGCGGAGGATGGCCTGGTCCGCGATGGCCTCCAGGGCCTCGCGCTCGAAGTCCAGCTCGACGCCGTCGAGTTCGAACAGCCGCTGGTACTGCTTCACCAGCGCGTTGCGCGGCTCGACGAGGATCTGCAGGAGCGCCTCGCGGTCCAGGTTGTGGACCGAGGTGATGACCGGGAGACGGCCGATGAACTCGGGGATCATCCCGAACTTCACCAGGTCCTCCGGCATGACCTCCTGGAACTGGTCGCTCGCCTCGATCTCCCGCTTCGAGCGGATCGTCGCCCCGAAGCCGATGCCCTTGGCGCCCGCCCGCGACTCGATGATCTTCTCCAGGCCGGCGAAGGCGCCGCCCACGATGAAGAGCACGTTCGTCGTGTCGATCTGGATGAACTCCTGGTGCGGGTGCTTGCGGCCGCCCTGCGGAGGGACGGACGCCGTCGTGCCCTCCAGGATCTTCAGCAGGGCCTGCTGGACGCCTTCGCCGCTCACATCACGCGTGATCGACGGGTTCTCGCTCTTGCGGGCGACCTTGTCGATCTCGTCGATGTAGATGATCCCGGTCTCGGCCTTCTTGACGTCGTAGTCGGCCGCCTGGATCAGCTTCAGCAGGATGTTCTCGACGTCCTCGCCGACGTACCCGGCCTCCGTCAGCGCCGTGGCGTCGGCGATGGCGAACGGGACGTTGAGCATGCGGGCCAGGGTCTGCGCGAGGAGCGTCTTGCCCGAGCCCGTGGGGCCCAGGAGCAGGATGTTGGACTTCGCGAGCTCGATCGCGTCGTCCCGGCCCTGCGCGCCGCCGTTCTCGCCGGCCTGGACACGCTTGTAGTGGTTGTAGACCGCTACCGAGAGCGCCTTCTTCGCCGGCTCCTGGCCGACGACGTAGCCCTCCAGGAACTCGTAGATCTCGCGGGGCTTGGGAAGCTCCTCCCAGCGCACCTCGCTCGTCTCCGCGAGTTCCTCTTCGATGATCTCGTTGCAGAGGTCGATGCACTCGTCGCAGATGTACACACCGGGTCCTGCGATGAGCTTCTTCACCTGCTTCTGGCTCTTTCCGCAGAACGAGCACTTGAGCAGGTCGCCGCCGTCACCGATGCGTGCCACGAGGTGCTTCCCCTTCGCCTGGGAGACGCCTGGTTCAGCGCTCCTGGTGCCTCATATCCGACGGTACCTTGCCGGGGCCCCGCTGCGGGGCCCCGTGCAAGTATCAGGCCGCGTTGCTCTTACGGGTGGAAATGATCTGATCGATCAGGCCGTACGAGAGCGCGTCCTCGGCGGTGAGGATCTTGTCGCGCTCGATGTCCTCGCGGATCTTCTCGATCGGCGTGGTGGAGTGCTTGGCCAGCATGGTCTCCAGCTGGTCGCGCATGCGCAGGATCTCGTTGGCCGCGATCTCCAGGTCCGAGAGTTGCTCACGGCCCGTACCGCCGGACGGCTGGTGGATCAGCACGCGGGCGTTCGGCAGGGCCATGCGCTTGCCGGGGGTACCGGCGGCCAGCAGCACGGCCGCGGCGGAGGCCGCCTGGCCCATGCAGACCGTCTGGATGTCCGGCTTCACGAACTGCATCGTGTCGTAGATGGCCGTCAGCGCGGTGAAGGAACCACCGGGGCTGTTGATGTAGATCGAGATGTCGCGGTCCGGGTCCATCGACTCCAGGCACAGCAGCTGCGCCATGACGTCGTTGGCGGAGGCGTCGTCGATCTGGACACCGAGGAAGATCACGCGCTCTTCGAAGAGCTTCGCGTACGGGTCGTACTCGCGCACGCCCTGCGAGGTGCGCTCGACGAAGCGCGGGACGACGTAGCGGTTGTCCATCGGCGCGCCCGTGTAGAGACCGCTGGCCGAGAAGTTGTTCTGCATCTGGGTGTTCACCATCCTGGTGGCGTTCTGGGCTGGGACCGGCTGTCCAGTCGGGTACGGCCGGGGCGTCAGGCCCCGGTACCGCCGCCGCCCGGGACGAGGGACGCGGCCGAGATGATCTCGTCGATGAGGCCGTACTCCTTGGCCTCCTCGGCCGTGAACCAGCGGTCGCGGTCACCGTCGCGGATGATCGTCTCCACGGTCTGGCCGGAGTGGTGCGCGGTGATCTCGGCCATCCGCTGCTTGGTACGGAGCAGGTACTGGGCCTGGATCTTGATGTCCGAGGCGGTGCCGCCGATGCCGGCGGAACCCTGGTGCATCAGGATGTCGGTGTTCGGGAGCGCGAAGCGCTTGCCCGCCGTACCGCCCGTGAGCAGGAACTGGCCCATGGAGGCGGCCATGCCCATGCCGATGGTGACGATGTCGTTCTTGATGTACTGCATGGTGTCGTAGACCGCCATGCCGGCCGTCACCGAGCCACCGGGGCTGTTGATGTACAGGTAGATGTCCTTCTCCGGCTCGGCGGCCAGGAGGAGAAGCTGCGCCGTGATCTTGTTGGCGATCTCGTCGTCGACCTGCTGGCCGAGGAAGATGATGCGCTCGCTGAGCAGCCGGTTGTAGACATGGTCGCCGAGGCCACCACCGATGGACGGCTCACCCGCGGCGTAAGGCTTCAGATTCGTCACGTTCCACCTGCTCGTCTCCGACGGCCCTATGCCGTCTCAGCGTTTCGTTAAAAGGGCTGAGCCCTCATATTCATGGACCCTAACGCGCAGGTAGGACAACGCCATCCCGCTTCCGGAACTGTTCGCTCGGAGCGCAAGGTGCGAACGATGCCGAAGGGCCCGGGCACGCACGTGCCCGGGCCCTTCAGGTGCAGCTCAGAAGGCCTCGGTCGGCCCTGTCCGGCCTTACGCGGCCTTGCTCGGCCCTACTTGGCCTTGCTTGGCCTTACTTGGCCTCGTCGGCCTTCGCGTCGGCGTCGGCGTCGCCCTCCACGGCGGCCTCGACGACCTCGGCGGCCGCCTCGACCTCGTCCTCGTCGTCGGAGAGGTCGACGACCTCACCGTTGGTGTCGACGACCTTGGAGCCCTCGACGACCAGCGCGAGCGCCTTGCCGCGGGCGACCTCGCCGACCAGCATCGGGACCTGGCCGCCCTCGACGACCGCCTGGGCGAACTGGTCGGGGGACATGCCGGAGGAAGCGGCGCGGCGCATGAGGTGCTCGGTGAGCTCCTCCTGGTTGACGTTCAGCTTCTCCTTGTTGACGAGCTCGTCGAGGAGGAACTGGGTCTTGATGCCCTTGATGGCCTGCTCGCGGGTCTCGGCGTCGAACTCCTCGACCGTCTTGCCCTGGAACTCGAGGTACTTCTCGATGGTCAGGCCCATCTGGCCGAGCTGGTGGTGCTCGAGGTTGTGCTTGCGGGTGTTGACCTCGTCCTCGAGGAGCTTCTCGGGAACCGGGATCTCCGCGAGCTCGATGAACTTCTCCAGCACGCGCTCCTGGGCCTGGGTGGCCTGGTCGTACTGCTTCATGTTCTCGAGGCGCTTGCGGCTGTCGGCCTTCAGCTCCTCCAGCGTGTCGAACTCGCTGGCGAGCTGGGCGAACTCGTCGTCCAGGGCCGGGAGCTCCTTGGCGGAGACCTTGCTGACCTTGACGGTGACCTCGGCGTCCTTGCCCTCGGCGGAGCCGCCCTTCAGCTGCGAGGTGAAGGTCGCCTCGCCGCCGGCCTCGAGGCCCTTGACGGCCTCGTCGATGCCGTCGAGGAGCTCGCCCGAGCCGATGGTGTAGGAGACGTCGGAGGCGATGCCGTCGGGCAGCACCTCGCCGTCGACCTTGGCCTCGAGGTCGATCGTGACGACGTCGCCGTCCTCGGCCGCGCGCTCGACCACGTTGGTGGTGGCGAAGCGGCTGCGGAGCTGCTCGACGGACTGCTCGACGTCCTCGTCGGAGACCTCGACCGCGTCGACCTCGACCTCGATGCCGGAGTAGTCCGGGATCTCGATGGCCGGGCGGATGTCGACCTCGGCGGTGAAGGCCAGCAGCTCGCCGTCCTTCAGCTCGGTGATGTCGACCTCGGGCTGGCCCAGCGGGTTGACCTCGGCCTCGTTGACGGCCTCGGTGTAGAACTTCGGGAGGGCGTCGTTGACGGCCTCCTCCAGCACCGCGCCACGACCGAAGCGCTGGTCGATGACCCGGGCCGGGATCTTGCCCTTGCGGAAGCCCTTGACCGTGACCTGCTGGTTGATCTTCTTGTACGCCGCGTCGAGGCTGTCCTTGAGCTCCTCGAAGGGCACCTCGACAGTGAGCCGAACCCGAGTCGGGTTCAGGGTCTCCACGGCGCTCTTCACGGTTCGGTCTCCTTGTGGCTGACTTCTTGGGGGCTGCTGTGTCGCTGCGTATTCAGCGGTTCAGCGGATCGGGCCCGGTACATCAGACACACGGGCACGCAGCTTGCATAGTAACCGCAAGCGGGAAGCAGCCCACAACGCGATCTTCGCGGGTGGCGGTGGGGATGAAGAGATGATGCTGGTCGGGGTGGCCGGATTCGAACCGACGACCTTCCGCTCCCAAAGCGGACGCGCTACCAAGCTGCGCCACACCCCGTCGGTGCGACACGTAGGGTACATGGCCGGAGACGGTCCGACGCCCGCTGTTTTCGCATCCGGGGCGGCGGGGCGGCGACGGCAGGGACGCGCGGCCCGAATGGGGTGTGCACTCCCCCGGCCCCACCCGCTAGGATGCTCTCTGTGCCGCGGTCCTTCCGACCTGCGGCGCAAGCGTTGCGGGCGTAGCTCAATGGTAGAGCCCTAGTCTTCCAAACTAGCTACGCGGGTTCGATTCCCGTCGCCCGCTCTCAACGGCTCAGGGCCAGGTCAGAGGATTTTTCCTCCGCCTGGCCCTGACGCGTCCCCGGGGACTGTGAGGGTCAGATCTTGATGCCCGCGATCGTGTCGGCCAGGGAGTTGAGGAAACGGTTCACGTCCGGGGCGATGGAGCTCGACGCCAGGAAGAAACCGAAGAGGACGGCGACGATGGCCGGGCCGGCCTTGAGGTGGTTGCCGCGGATCAGCACCACCAGGATGATCGCCAACAGAACCACCACTGACAGCGAAATGGCCACTACTGATCACACCTTCGGTCGTCCCCTGGTCGGCCCGGGGCACGGCCGGCGCACCCCCATATGGACCATCGTGCCACCAACTCGCCCCCGCTACCCGTCCCGTGGCGCCGTTTCCTGCCAACTGTGCCTGTTTTACTGAGATGTCACAGGCCCAGCAGGGCGCGGACACGGGCACACTTCGCGGTCAGGCGCTCACGGGTGGGGGCGTCGAGGACGGCCAGGCGGGCCGGGTCCGCGTTGTGCGCGAGGTCGGATTCCTTGATCAGCAGGGCGCCGGGGGTGGCCAGGATGCGGGCCGTGTACTCCTCGACCGGTTCGCCTGGGCGCTTGGTGACGGCGAGGACCATGTCCTTGACGGACTGCGGCAGGGCGGCGGAATCCAGCCAGGCGCGGCTCAGCGCGTCGTCCTCCACCGCGTCGTGGAGCCAGGCGGCGGCCTGCTGCTCCGGGGTGCCGCCGCGGGCGCGTACGCCCTCGGCGACGGCGGCGAGGTGCTCGGCGTACGGACGGCCCGCCTTGTCCGTCTGGCCCTCGTGCGCGGCGCGGGCCAGGGCCTCCACCTCGGCGAGCGTGAGGTGGTGCGGGTGCCGTGCCGTCCCGGTCATCCGGTCTCCCTAGCCGCCGTACGAAGGGCCTCGGCGGCCCGGTGGACATCCGTGGGGGTGGTGCGCCAGTTGGAGAACGCGGCGCGCAGGGCCGGGGTTCCCGCCAGGACCGTGGGGGTGACGAAGACCTCGGCGGCCGCCGCCTCCCGCAGGGCGGTCAGGCGCTCGGCGGTCGGGGCGTCGGCCAGGGTGAAGCAGACGACGTTCAGGCGGACCGGGGCCAGCAGCCGGAAGGCGGGGTCGGCTGCGAGGGCGTCGCCGAGCGCGCGGGCGCAGGCGATGTCGCGCTCGACGATCTCGCGGTGCCCGTCGCGGCCGTACGCCCGCAGGGTGAACCAGGCGGCGAGGGCGCGCAGCCGGTGGGAGTTCTCGGGAGTGAGGTGGACCAGGTCGGGGCGCTCGCCGAGGGGGCCGAGGTAGGCGGCGGCGTTGGCGAAGACGCGGGCCTGGAGGTCCTGGCGGCGGGTGAACTGCACGGCGCTGTCGTAGGGCACGTTGAGCCACTTGTGCAGGTCGACGCAGACGGAGTCGGAGGCGTCGAGTCCGGCGGTGAGGTGGGCGTGCTCCGGGGAGAGGGCGGCGAAGGCGCCGAAGGCGGCGTCGGTGTGGAGCCAGAAGTCGTGGCGTCCGCGCAGGGCCGCGACGGCGCGGAGGTCGTCGAAGTCGACGGTGTTGACGGTGCCGGCGTTGGCGACGACGACGGCCGGGCCGGGCGTGTCGGCCAGCGCGCGGTCGAGGGCGGCCGGGTCGACGGCCTCGCGGCCGGGGAGGGTGGGGACGGTGACGAGGGAGCGCCGGCCGAGGCCGAGGACGGACAGGGCCTTGGCGATGGAGGAGTGCGGGGCGCCGGACAGCACGCGGACGGGGCCGAGGGCGGCCGCCCCGTCCTCGGACGGGCGGACGCCGAGGCGTTCGCCGAGCCATTCGCGGGCGACGGCGAGGCCGGTGGCGTTGGACATGGTGGCGCCGCTGACGAAGGTGCCGGTGTGGGCGGCGGTGAGCCCGAACAGGTCGCGGAGGGCGGCGACGGTCTCGCGTTCGAGGTCCTGGCCGGCGCCGTCGAGGGCGGAGTTGGAGTTCTGGTCGTGCACGGCGGTCAGCCAGTCCCCGGCGAGGGCGGCGGGGGTGGCGCCGCCGGTGACGAAGCCGAGGTAGCGGGGACCGGCGGAGGCCGAGAAGCGGGGCGCCCAGCGGCGGGCGAACTCGTCCAGGGCCCGGTCCAGGCCGATGCCCGGGCCCAGGCCCGTGCCGAGGGCGGTCTCCTGCCCGGGATCGGGGCCGGGGTCAGGGGCGGCGGGCGGTACGACGGGGCGCGCTTCGAGGGTGGCCAGCGCGTCGGTGGCCTGCCGGAGCGTACGCGCCAGGAGGGCGGGCAGCCGGTCGAGGTCGGCGGCGAGGGCGGGGTGCATGGGCGTCACGCTAGGCCCGGCGGCGGGGCCGGTACCGGGCCAATCACGGGCGGGTGGCCCGGACGGCCGCGTAGGGTCGGCGGATGATCACGAATCGGTGGATACGCAGGCTCGCCGGAGCCGTGGGTGCCGTGGCCGTCGCGGGGGTGCTCGCCGGATGCGAGACGGCGCCGGCTCCGGAGCGGGCGGCGGGGCCGACGGCCGCACCGCCGGCGGACCTGAGGGGGCTGCCCCCGGCCTCGTCCGGTGGGGCCGGCGGGACGGCGGGGGCGTCCGGCGCGCCCGCGCAGGCGGCGTGCCCCGCGGACGGGGTGCGGCTGAGCGAGGGCGGCGGGGACGCGGCGATGGGGCTGCGCGTGGAGAGCGTGGAGCTGACCAACTGCGGGACGGAGCCGTACGTCCTGAACGGCTTCCCGGACATCCGCCTGCTGGACAAGAAGAAGGGACCGGTGCAGGTGGACGTGGGCCACGGGTCCCACGGGGTGTCCACCGTGGACAGCTTCGACGAGGCGCCGCAGCAGGTGACGCTGCGGCCCGGCCAGACGGCGTCGTTCGGGCTGCTGTGGCGCAACCTGGTCACCGAGGTGAACACGCCCGCCGTGGACGGCTGGCACATCGACGTCCAGCCGCGCCCGGGCGCACCCCGCCAGACGCTGGCGCTGACGCGGCCGGTGGACCTGGGCACCACGGGGCGGCTGGGGCTCGGGCCGTGGAAGGCGTCGGGGCGGTAGTCCTGCGGATGCCCGGCCGGGCCTCGTCGGCGGCGGGATCAGGCGGCGGGATCAGGCGGCGGCTGCCGGGATGCCGCGGGGCGGGCGGGCCGTCGTCCGCCCCTCGCTCAGGAGGACGACCTCGTCGGCGTGGGAGGCCGCGACCGGGTCGCGGGTGACCATGACGAGGCTGACGCCGAGGGAGTCCACGGCGGCCCGCAGCAGCGCCAGGACCCCGGCGGCCGCGGTGGTGTCCAGGGCGCCGGTGGGTTCGTCGGCGAAGATCACGTCGGGGCGGGTGGCCAGGGCCCGGGCGAGGGCGGCCCGCTGCTGCCCGCCGCCGGAGAGCTCGGCGGGGCGGCGCCCGCCGGCGCCGTCGAGGCCGACCTGGGCGAGCAGCCGTGCGGCGCGGCCGCGGTCCTCGGGAAGGCCGGCCAGCCGCATCGGCCGCAGCACGTTCTGCTCGACGGTCAGCGAGGGCAGCAGGTTGAAGGCCTGGAAGACGAAGCCGAGGCGGCCGCGGCGCAGCTCGGCGAGCTCGTTCTCGGCCATGCCAGTGATCTCGGTGCCGCCGAGCCGGACGGAGCCGGCGGTGGGCCGGTCCAGGCCGGCCGCGCACCGCAGGAGCGTCGACTTGCCGGAGCCGGCGGGTCCCGTGACGGCGGTGAAGGTGCCGCGCGGCAGGGTCAGGTCGATGTCGCGCAGGGCGTGCACGGTGGCCGGGCCGCGGCCGTACTCCCGCCGTACGCCGCGCAGCTCCACGGCGGGCGCGGGGGCGTACGCCGTCTCCTCGCGCGCCGGGTCGTGGAGCGCCGTTCGGGGCCGTCCGGGGCCGGTCCGCCGCAGTGTCATGGGTGCCGCCTTCCGTATCGTTCGAAGTGATACGTCAGACGCTATGAGGGGGCCGTGGGCGCGGCCATGGCGCGAGCCGGTCGGTCGGGAGTAGGGGAAACCCGACCACACCGACCACACTGGTCACCTGGTCACCCGGTCACCCGGTCACCCGGTCACACCGACCACACCGGTCACGGCGAGCGGCGGATCAGCAGCAGCGCGCGGTCGTCGTTGACGTCCTTGGCGACCTTCTCGATCAGGTGCCAGGCCGCGCCCTCCCAGCCGGCGGCGACGTAGCGGTCGGCCTCGCCGGTGAGGCGGTCGATGCCCTCGCTGATGTCGCGGTCGGCGGTCTCGACGAGGCCGTCGGTGAAGAGCATGAGGACGTCGCCCCGGCGGAGGTTGCCGCGGGCCGGGGTGAATTCCGCGCCGTCGTAGACGCCGAGGAGCGGACCCTCGCCCGCCTGCTCCTGCCAGCGGCCGGTGCCCGCGGAGAGCTGGAGGGCGGGCAGGTGGCCGGCGGAGAGGAGTTCGAAGTCGCCGGTCTCCAGGTCCAGGACGAGGTGGACGGAGGTCGCGAAGCCCTCGTCCCAGTCCTGGCGGAGCAGGTAGCCGTTGGCGGCGGGCAGGAAGTCGTGCGGCGGGAGGGAGCCGAGGAGGCCGCCGAAGGCGCCGGAGAGCAGCAGGGCGCGCGAGCCCGCGTCCATGCCCTTGCCGGAGACGTCGGTCAGGACGACCTCCAGGGTGCGGCCGCCGTTGGTGCGGGCCGCGACGACGAAGTCGCCGGAGAAGGACTGGCCGCCGGCCGGGCGCAGGGCCATCTCGCGGTGCCAGCCGCCGGGCAGGGCAGGCAGCTTGCTCTGGACGCGGATGCGTTCGCGCAGGTCGAAGAGCATGGTGCCGCCGCGCCGCCAGGGCACGCCGACGCGGCTGCGGAACTGGGCAATGACCAGTCCGAAGAACCCGCAGGCGGCGACGACCAGGACGGTACCGGGGGTGACCCGGGCCGGGCCTTCCGCGTACGGGCCGAGGACGAGGGCCTCGACGATCAGCGCGGACGCGGCGGTGGCGTACAGCGCGAGCAGGCTGGCCGGGCGCAACAGCAGGCCGCCGGCGACGATGGGCAGGACGAGGGCGGACGGGGAGCACCAGACCGGGAACAGCAGGGTGCCCCAGGTGATGGCCGGGACGGTCAGGAGCAGTCCGGCGAAGGCGAGCCAGTCGGAGGCGTCGCCGCGGAAGTAGTCGACGCCGGATTTGCGCAGGGCGGTGCGGGCCCGGTGCCACGTCTTGCGCATCCGGGCCGTGAAGGTCTCCGTCCGAGCTCCGGCCATTGCTTCGGGACCCTATCCATCCTGGCTGTGGACGCGCAGGGGTACCCCCCGACCAGAGGCCCGAAATTGGGTCGACCGGGACGGAATGCCCTGGTAGGGATGGTCTTATGGCGATGGAGACGCGTGTATTGCAGCCGGATGAGTGGGATGTCTGGTACACCCACCTTGAACTGGCGTTCGGCGGGGTGGCGGAGACCCCGGAGGAGCGGGAGCTGTACCGGTCGCTGACCGAGACGGAACGTTCCCTGGCGGTCTGGGACGGGGAGGACTGCGTCGGCTCGGCTTCGGCCTTCAGCTTCCGCCTCTCGGTGCCGGGCGGCGCGCTGGTGCCGACGGCGGGCGTGACCATGGTGGGGGTCTCCCCCACCCACCGCCGCCGCGGGGTGCTGACCTCGCTGATGCGGCGTCAGCTGGACGACGTCCGGGCGGGTGGCGAGCCGATCGCGGCGCTGACGGCCTCGGACCCGGCGATCTACGGGCGCTTCGGGTACGGCACGGCGACGTACGCGCTGTCGGTGGACATCGACACCACGCGGGTCCGGCTGGCGGTGCCGGCGGGGACGGACGGGGTGCGGCTGCGGATGTCGGACCCGGAGCGGGCGCTGGCCGCGTGCGAGAAGGTGTACGCCGAGCTGGTGCCGGAGCGGCCGGGGATGCCGGCGCGGCAGCCGGGCTGGGAGCGGCAGGCGGTGCTGGACCCGCCGGGGGACCGGAACGGCGCCTCCCCGCTGAAGTGCGTGCTGGCGGAGGACGAGGACGGCACGGTGCGCGGGTACGTCCGCTACCGGGTCCGGGCGGACTGGGAGGCGACGGGCTCGGCGGGGTCCGTCGAGGTGCAGGACCTGGAGGCGCTGGATCCGGCGGCGTACGCGGCGCTGTGGCGGTACGTCTTCGACATCGACCTGACGTGGAGCGTACGGGCGTCCCGGCGGCCCGTGGACGACCCGGTGCTGCACCTGGTGACCGACGTGCGGCGGGCGCAGGCGCGGACGCGGGACTCGCTGCACGTGCGGCTGGTGGACCTGCCGGCGGCGCTGACGGCGCGGACGTACGGGGCTCCGGTGGACGTGGTCCTGGAGGTGGCCGACGCGTTCTGTCCGTGGAACGAGGGGCGGTGGCACCTGGTGGGCGACGCGGAGGGCGCCTCGTGCGTCCGTACGGAGCGGGCGCCGGACCTCGCCCTGTCCGTGCGCGAGCTGGGCTCGGCGTACCTGGGCGGCGTGACGCTGACCTCGCTGGCGGGGGCGGGCCGGGTGACGCAGCTGCGCCCGGGCGCCCTGGCGGCGGCGTCACGGGCCTTCGCCGGCGACGTGGCCCCGTGGCTGCCGCACGGCTTCTAGGGCTGCGACCCGCCGCGTCGGTGGTGCGGTGATCCCGCCCGTCGTGCCGTGACCACGCCCGTCGTGCCGTGACCCCGCCCGTCGTGCCGTGACCCCGCCCGTCAGCGTGGCTGGCAGGCGGGGCACCAGAACAGGTTGCGGGCGGCGAGGTCGGCGGTGCGGATCTCGCCGGCGCAGATGTGGCAGGCCATGGTGGCGCGGCGGTACACGTACACCTCGCCGCCGTGGTCGTCCACGCGGGGCGGGCGGCCCATCGCCTCGGGGGTGTGTTCGGGGCGGACGGTGTCGATGCGGTTGTTGCGCACGCCCTCGCGCATCAGGTCCACCAGGTCCCGCCACATCGCGTCCCACTCGGCGCGCGTGACGTCCCGGCCCGCCCGGTACGGGTCGATGCCGTGCCGGAAGAGGACCTCGGCGCGGTAGACGTTGCCGACGCCCGCGACGATCTTCTGGTCCATGAGCAGGGCGGCGATGGTGGTGCGGGAGCGGGAGATCCGCGCCCAGGCCCGGTCGGGGTCGTCGTCGGCGCGCAGCGGGTCGGGGCCGAGGCGGTCGTGTATCGCCTTCTTCTCGGCGCCGGTGATCAGTGCGCAGGTGGTCGGGCCGCGCAGGTCGGCGTAGTGCGCGTCGTTCAGCAGCCGCAGCCGGACGGTGTCCGTGGCGGGCGGCGCCGGTACGGGTCCGAAGCCGTACGTGCCGAAGAGGCCGAGGTGGATGTGGATCCAGTCCTCGCCCAGGCCCAGGAACAGGTGCTTGCCGTGGGCCTCGGCGACGTCGAGCTCGCGGCCGTCGAGGAGGGCGGCGCTCTCGGCGAAGCGGCCCTGGGGGCTGCTGACGCGGACCGGGCGGGCGGCGAAACGCTCGGCGTGGTCCTGGGCGAGGCGGTGGATCGTATGCCCCTCGGGCACGGTGTTCTCCTGCGGTCCTGGGCCTGGGGACGGGGCGTCCCCCGGCCGCCGGGGGCGGGAAACGCCGTGCCGCCGGGCCCCCGTCAGGGGTCCCGGCGGCACGGAGGGGACTACTGGTCCTGCGGGTGGTGGGCCGGGATCGGGGGCAGCTCGCCGGTGGTCTCGTACGCCGAGAGCATCTCGATGCGGCGGGTGTGGCGCTCCTCGCCGGAGTACGGGGTCGCCAGGAAGGCCTCGATGAAGCCGGTGGCCTCGTCCTGGGTGTGCATCCGGCCGCCGACGGAGATCACGTTGGCGTTGTTGTGCTCGCGGCCGAGCTTCGCGGTCTCGACGCTCCAGGCCAGGATGGCGCGGACGCCCTTGACCTTGTTGGCCGCGATCTGCTCGCCGTTGCCGGAGCCGCCGATCACGATGCCGAGGCTGTCGGCGTCCGCGGCGGTCTTCTCCGCGGCGCGCAGGCAGAACGGCGGGTAGTCGTCGACGGCGTCGTAGATGTGGGGCCCGCAGTCGACGGGCTCGTGGCCGTTGTTCTTGAGCCAGTCCACCAGGTGGTTCTTGAGCTCAAAGCCGGCATGGTCGGATCCGAGGTACACGCGCATGGCACGAGTGTGGCACGGGACACCCTTCCGGGGCGCATGCGGGGGCGCTCCGGGCGGCCGCGGGAAAAGTGTGGCGTACGCCACTCCGAAAGCTCAAGTAATCCCAAACTACCCAGATGGGACGGGGGTGGTGGCAGGTGGGACGAAGGTCCCGGACCTTCGTCCTCCGGCAACGATCCGGATTCGGGTCTTCCGTCTCGCGTTCATCCCGGGTTTTACTTCCGGGGCTCGCAACCCGAGAACCTAAGGATCCGTCCATGAGCTCCACGACGACCCTTCAGAAGGCAGGCGGACCGTCCGGCGAACCCGGCACCCCCCAGTCTTCCGACGGTCTGAAGGCCGGTCTCAAGAACCGCCACCTTTCCATGATCGCCATCGGCGGTGTCATCGGCGCCGGTCTGTTCGTCGGCTCCGGCGGCGGTATCGCCAAGGCCGGCCCCGCCATCCTGATCTCGTATCTGCTCGTCGGCGCGATGGTCGTCTTCGTCATGCGGATGCTCGGCGAGATGGCCGCCGCCATCCCCAACTCGGGCTCATTCTCGGCGTACGCCGACCGCGCGCTTGGCCGCTGGGCCGGCTTCTCGATCGGCTGGCTGTACTGGTTCTTCTGGGTCGTCGTGCTGGCCGTCGAGGCCACCGCCGGCGCCGCCATCCTCGAAGGCTGGATCCCGGCCGTCCCGCAGTGGGCCTGGGCGCTCATCGTGATGGCGGTCCTGACCGTCACCAACCTGGGCTCGGTCGCCTCCTACGGCGAGTTCGAGTTCTGGTTCGCGGGCATCAAGGTCGTCGCCATCGGCGCGTTCGTGGTCATCGGCATGCTGGCCGTCTTCGGCGTCCTGCCGGGCTCCGACAACCCGGGTGCCGGCTTCGCGCACCTGACCGACACCGGCGGCTTCTTCCCCAACGGGTACGGTGCCATCCTCACCGGTGTGCTGATGGTCGTCTTCTCCTTCATGGGCAGCGAGATCGTCACGCTGGCCGCCGGTGAGTCCGAGGACCCGCGCCGCGCGGTCACCAAGGCCACCAACTCGGTCATCTGGCGCATCGCCGTCTTCTACCTCGGCTCGATCTTCGTCGTCCTGACGCTGCTGCCGTGGAACGACCCCTCGATCGTCGAGAAGGGCTCGTACGTCGCCGCCCTGGACTCGATCGGCATCGCGAACGCGGGCACGATCATGGAGGTCATCGTCCTGACCGCCGTGCTGTCCTGCCTGAACTCGGGTCTGTACACCGCTTCCCGCATGGCCTTCTCGCTCGGTGAGCGCGGCGACGCGCCGAAGGCGTTCGCCAAGGTCAACAAGAACGGTGTGCCGGTCGCTGCGATCCTGGGCTCCACGGTGTTCGGCTTCGTCGCCGTCTACTTCAACTACGCCTTCAAGGACACGGTCTTCACCTTCCTCCTGAACTCCTCGGGTGCCATCGCGCTCTTCGTCTGGCTGGTCATCTGCCTGACCCAGCTGAAGATGCGCGGGATCCTGCTCCGCGAGGCGCCGGAGAAGCTGACGGTCAAGATGTGGCTGTTCCCGTACCTGACGTGGGCGACCGCCGCGATGATCACCTTCGTGCTGGTCTACATGCTCTTCGACGACGCCAACCGCGAGGTCGTGCTGCTGTCGGTGCTGGTCGCGGCCATCGTCGTGGTCGCCGGCTTCATCGTCGACGGGCGCCGCAAGCGCGCCTCCGTGGACGCCTAGTCCGCGCCTAGTCCCGCAGGGATACCCCGTACGTACGCCGGAGCCCGGCCCGCTGCCTGCACAGCGGGCCGGGCTCCGGCGTATCGGCGTACGGGTGGGGGGCGGCGCTCAGCCGCGGCGGCCCGCCAGCTTCCAGGCGGCCGGCAGCGCGCCCATGGCGAGGGCGGCCTTGAGGGCGTCGCCGAGCAGGAACGGGACCAGGCCCGCGGCCACGGCGGCGGACAGCGACATGCCGGTGGACAGCATCAGGTACGGGACGCCGACCGCGTAGATGACCGCGGAGCCCAGGACCATCGTGGCGGCGGTCCGCACCACCGAGCGGTCGGCGCCGCGGCGCGCGAGCGCGCCGACGACGGTGGCCGCCAGCAGCATGCCGAGCACATAGCCGAAGGACGCGCCGAACGCGCCCGAGGTGCCGCCCGCGAACCACGGCACACCGGCGGCCCCGGCCGCCGCGTACAGGGCGAGCGAGAGGAAGCCGAGGCGGGCGCCGAAGGCGGTGCCGACGAGCAGGGCGGCGAACGTCTGGCCGGTGACGGGCACCGGGGAGCCGGGCACGGGGACCGCTATCTGCGCGGCGAGCCCGGTGAGGGCGGCGCCGCCGACGACCAGCGCGATGTCGCGGGCCCGGCTGGCCGGGAGCAGGTCGGCGAGGACGGCTCCGGGCCGGACGGTGGCGGCGGAGGAGAGGGACGCGGTGCTCATCGGGGCTCCCAGGGTGAGGGGTCTGGCGGGACGGGACACCGTGACGTTAGTCCCGCCGCCGCCCGGTCCTCACCGTCGCGCAACCACAAAGCCACGCTCCGCAACATGGTGGGGAGTGAACAAAGAGCGGCGTCTCCGACGGACCCCCGACGGGCCGGGAGCGTCCGAAGTGATGCGTATCACCCAGCCTTTTGGTTGCTCCCCGTCCGTTTTGCGTGGCCGCTCCCGGCTCGGGGACACTGTGGGGATGTCACAAGCACCCCTGCCGGATCTCGCCGAAGAACCCCTCGGCCACGGTCTGAAGCAGCGCCACCTGACCATGCTGGGGCTCGGCGGCGTCATCGGCGCCGGTCTCTTCGTCGGCTCCGGGGCCGGTATCACCCTCGCCGGTCCGGGCATCATCGTGTCCTATCTGCTCGCGGGCGCCCTCGCGATGCTGGTCATGCGGATGCTGGGCGAGATGTCCGCCGCGATGCCCGCCTCCGGTTCCTTCTCCGTGCACGCCGAGCGGGCCATGGGCCGCTGGGCCGGGTTCTCGGCGGGCTGGCTCTACTGGTTCCTGCTGGTCGTCGTCCTCGCCGTGGAGGCGACGGGCGCCGCGAAGATCGCGAACGGCTGGCTGCCGGACGTACCGCAGTGGAGCTGGGTGCTGATCTTCATGGTGGTCTTCACGGTCAGCAACCTGGCCGCCGTACGGAACTTCGGCGAGTTCGAGTTCTGGTTCGCGGCGCTCAAGGTCGGCGCGATCGTGCTGTTCCTGGTCCTGTCGACGCTGGCGATCCTCGGCCTGCTGCCGGACACCGACCCGATCGGGCTGACGAACCTGACCGGACAGGGCGGCTTCCTGCCGGGCGGCTGGGCCGGGGTGATCTCCGGCGTGCTCGCGGTGGTGTTCGCGTTCGGCGGCCTGGAGGTCGTCACCATCGCGGCGGCCGAGTCCGACGACCCGGCGCGCTCGGTGGCGCGGGCGGTGCGCAGCGCGGTGTGGCGCATCCTCTTCTTCTACATCGGCTCGATGCTCGTCATCGTCACGCTGCTGCCGTGGGACTCGCTGACGCCGGGCCAGAGCCCGTACGTGGCCGTCCTGGACTCCATCGGGATCCCGGGGGCCGGGCAGATCATGAACGTGGTGGTGTTCGTGGCGCTGCTGTCCGCGCTCAACGCCAATCTGTACGGCTCCTCGCGGATGGTGTTCTCGCTGGCCGAGCGCGGTGAGGCGCCCAAGGCGCTGCTGAAGGTGTCCGGGGGCGGGGTGCCGCGGCGCGCGGTGTTCGCGTCGGTGACCTTCGGATTCGTCTCCGTGGTGCTGAACCTGCTGTGGCCCGACACGATCTTCCTCTACATGCTCAACGCGGTCGGCGCGGTGCTGCTGTTCGTGTGGGCGCTGATCGCGGTCTCGCAGCTGCGGCTGCGCCGCCGTATCGAGCGGGACATGCCGGAACGGCTGACGTTGCGGATGTGGGCGTTCCCGTACCTGACGTGGGCGGCGCTGGCCGGCATGGCGGCGGTGCTGGTGCTGATGCTCTTCGACGACGCCGCGCGCCCGCAGCTGCTGTGGTCGACCGGTGCGGCCGTCGCGGTCCTGGCGGTGGCGGGGCTGCGCGAACTGCGCGACCGCAGGCGCTGATCCACGGCCGATGAGCGGCGGAGCCCCCGTGCGGTGCACGGGGGCTCCGCCGTTCCCCGTCCCGGCGTCCCGTACGGGAGTGATCACGTCCGGTGAGGCCGACGTCCGGATACCGGACGCGATCCGTCCGGTCAGCGGACGAAGGCCAGACTGGGCGCCTCCTTCCGCATACCCGCATACCCGCACACCCGCACACCCGCACACCGGACAGGCACCACCTGAGATGAGCCAGACCACCGTCACGCCCCCCGCACCGCCCACCGGCCCCACCGGCCCCACCGGATCGCCGCTGGCGGGCGGGCTCAAGCAGCGCCATCTGTCGATGATCGCCCTCGGCGGCGTCATCGGCGCCGGCCTCTTCGTGGGCTCCGGCGCCGGTATCGCGGCCGCCGGACCGTCGATCGTGCTCGCGTACGCCGCCTCCGGGCTGCTCGTGATGTTCGTGATGCGGATGCTCGGCGAGATGTCCGCCGCCAACCCCGCCTCCGGCTCCTTCTCCGTGCACGCCGAGCGGGCCGTCGGCCCGTGGGCCGGGTTCACCGCCGGCTGGATGTTCTGGACCCTGCTGTGCGTCGGTGTCGCCATCGAGGCGATCGGCGCGGCGGCCATCATGACCGGCTGGTTCCCGGGCACCCCGAGCTGGCTGTGGGTGCTGCTCTTCATGGCCGTCTTCTGCGGCTCC
Organism: Streptomyces sp. NPDC090022; assembly: GCF_044748145.1. NCBI lineage: Bacteria > Bacillati > Actinomycetota > Actinomycetes > Kitasatosporales > Streptomycetaceae > Streptomyces > Streptomyces sp. NPDC090022. The sequence goes on along the minus strand of NZ_JBIVFN010000005.1, from coordinate 74,042 downwards.
AACCTGGCCGCCGTCTCCCACTTCGGCGAGTTCGAGTTCTGGTTCGCCGCGCTGAAGATCGCCGCGATCGGCCTGTTCCTGGTCCTGGGCACGCTGGCGATCCTGGGCCTGCTGCCCGGCACCGCCGCCCCGGGCACCGCCAACCTGCTGCACGACGGCGGCCTGCTGCCCAACGGCGTCGACGGCCTGCTGGTCGGCCTGCTCGCCTCCGTCGTCGCGTACGGCGGCCTGGAGACGGTGACCATCGCGGCCGCCGAGTCCGACGACCCGGTCCGCGGCGTCGCCAAGGCCGTGCGCACCACGATGTGGCGCATCGCCGTCGTCTACGTCGGCTCGATGCTGGTCGTCGTCACCCTCGTCCCGTGGGACTCCGAGGGCGTCGCCGCCGGCCCGTACGCCGCCGCCCTGGACCACCTGGGCATCCCCGGCGCCGGCCAGGTCATGAACGTGGTCATCCTGATCGCGCTGCTGTCGGCGATGAACGCCAACATCTACGGCTCCTCGCGCATGGCCTACTCGCTGGTGGCCCGCGGCCAGGGCCCCAAGGCGCTGGGCAAGGTCTCCGGCGGCGTCCCGCGCCGCGCGGTGCTGGCCTCCTGCGGCTTCGGGTTCGTCACGGTGCTGCTGTCCTACTGGTACCCGGACACCCTCTTCGCCTGGCTGCTGAACATGGTCGGCGGGGTCATCCTCGTGGTCTGGGGCTTCGTCGCGGTCTCCCAGTTCGTCCTGCGCCGCCGCCTGGAGCGGGAGGCTCCGCAGAAGCTCGTCGTGCGGATGTGGGGCTTCCCGTACCTGACGTGGGTGGCACTGGCCGGGGTGGCCGGGGTGCTGGTGCTGATGGCGTGGGACCCCGACACCCGGGTCCAGGTGGTCTTCACCGGCGGCCTGACCCTCGCCCTGGCGGTCACGGGGTACGTGATGCAGCGCGCCAGGGCCTCGACCGGGACCGGTGCCGACGCCTGAGCCCCGCGGGGAGGTTCCTGAATGAAGGTGACAGGCACTGTCCGAAAATGGATGATGGTGATCGTCTCCGCGGATCCGCGTGCACCCGACGGTTGTTGGGGGGAAACCGACCGGGCACCGGTCGTGAAGCAGCGCACCCGTGGGATTCCACATCACTCCAGCCGAAGGAACCTTCCTGGTGCGTCCCACGCGTACGACGATCCTGCTGACCACAGGTCTCGTCACTCTCCTCGGGATGCCGGCCGCCGCCGCGGCCGGCACCCCGGACACCCTCCATGTCAACAACCGGCCGGAATCCGGCTGCTCCGACAGCGGGACCGGTTCGCAGGCCGTCCCGTACTGCACGATCTCGGCCGCGGCCAAGGTCGCGCAGCCGGGCCAGACCGTGCGGATCCAGGGCGGCACCTACCCCGAGTCCCTCACCCTCGACCGGTCCGGTGAGCCGGGCAAGCCGATCGTCTTCGAGGCCTCGGCGACACTGGCCGGCAGCCTCACCGTCAACGGCGCCTCGCACGTGGCGGTGCGCGGACTGAAGGTCGACAAGGGCCTCCAGGTCACCCGCTCCACCGGGATCGAGCTCGACAGGCTCCAGGTGAACCCGGCCGAACCCACGGACTTCGAACGCCCCGCCGTCGTCATCGGCGAGGCGAGCGCGGACGTGCGGCTCACCCGGGGCAAGCTGTTCGGCGTCCGGGTCGAGGGCGGGGCGCAGCGCACCGTGCTCGGCCGCAGCGAGATCTACGGCGTCCTGCACGCGCCGGTCGACGCGCAGGACGCGCCCGGCACCGCCGTCACCAACAACACGCTCCACCTCGACTGCGGAGCGGCCGTCTCGCTGACCGGCACCTCCACCGGGTCCGCGGTGTTCAACAACCTGGTCCGCCCGATGTTCGGCGGCACGTGCCCGGCGCCCGAGCGCGTGGGCATCTCGGTGGCGCCGAGCGCCACGTCCGGGACCCGCGCCGACTACAACCTGCTGATCGAGGGCGCCAAGAGCCAGCTGACGGCCTACCGGTGGGGCGGCACCGCCTACGAGACCGCCGCCGAGTTCGCGGCCGCGACCGGCCAGGGCGCACATGACATCCTCGTGCCCTCGGCGATGGGCGTGGTCGACGGCGTGGACGGCTCTCCCGCCATCGACTCCGGCGACCCGACGGCGCCGGGCGTGCTGCCCTCCGACGAGCGCGGCTTCCCGACCGCGGACGACCCCCGGGTCCCCAACACCGGCAAGGACGGCGGTTTCATCGACCGCGGGCACCGCGAGACCCAGGACTACCTGACCAAGGTCTCGATGACGCTCGACCAGCCGTGGGCGCCGGCCGGGACCCCGGTGACGGCCACGGCCACGACCGACAGCCGCTGGCCCGCGGGCCTGACGTACCGCTTCGACTTCGGCGACGGGACGGCGCCGGTCGTCACCAAGGAGCGCAGCGCCACGCACGTCTACGCCTCGCCGTGCGCGTGCACGGTCAAGGCGACGGCGGTCACCGGCGTGGGCGTCGAGGTCTCCGGCGAGCAGGCGGCCAAGGTGACCGCGCCCGACGTCCCGCTGACCGCCGGCCTCAGCGGCCGCGAGGTCCTGCCCGCCGCGGGCGACCTGCGCAGCTACGTCGCCCCGCTGAGCGTCGACTTCGAGCCGACGGCCCCCACGGCCCCGTGGCCGGTCCAGCGCTGGGAGGCGGACTTCGGTGACGGCACCCAGGGCAGCGGCAGCAGCCTGGAGCGCTTCCGGCACGTCTACGCCCAGCCCGGCGAGTACAAGGTGACGGTCACGCTCCACGACGCCAAGGGCGCCAAGGCCACCGCCACCACGTCCGTCCGGACCGGCTACGCCGCCTCCGGGTACGTGCCCGTCACCCCCAGGCGGGTGCTGGACACCCGTGCCACCAACACGCCCCTCCAGGGCGGCACCCCCGCCAAGCTGGCCCTGCCGGCCTACTACGAGGGCTCGGGCGGGATCCAGCCGGGCGGCATGGCCGCGGCCGTGCTCAACGTGACGGTCACCGACGCGAGCAACGACACCCACCTCAACGTCTGGCCGGCCGGTCAGCCGCGGCCGGCGACCTCGAACGTCAACGTCCTCAAGGGCGGCACGGCCTCCAACACGGTCACCGTGCCCGTCGGCGCGTACGGCCAGGTGATGGCCCAGCTCAATGCCGGTACCGCGGGGCTCGTCGTCGACTTCGTGGGCTATTACCAGCCGAACTCCGGTGAGCGCTTCAGCCCGGTCGCCCCGGCCCGGGTCGCCGACACCCGCACGGCCGGCGGCCCGCTGGGCGGCGGCCAGACCCGTACCGTGAAGGTCGCGGGCGTGGGCGGCATCCCCGCCGACGCCGCGGCGGTGGCGCTGAACCTGACGAGCACCGGTTCCTCGGCGAACTCGCACGTGATCGCCTACCCGGACCCGGCGCAGCGCACCGCGACCTCGAACCTGAACCCGGAGCCCGGCCGCGACAAGTCCAACCAGGCCATCGTCCCGGTGGGCCCGAACGGCACCATCACCCTCTACAACCACACCGGTTCGACCGACCTGGTCGTCGACGCGGTCGGCTTCTACGGCAAGGGCGGCACGTCGCTGTTCCAGCCGGCCGTCCCGAAGCGGCTGGCCGACACCCGGGAGACGGGCAAGCTCGCTCCCGGCGCCACCACCGTCGTCGCGGGCATCCCGTCCAACGCCACCGGCGCGGTCGTGAACGTCACCGCGACCGACACCAGCGCCCCCGGCTTCCTGACGGTGTACGCGTACGGCGGCATCCGGCCGGAGGCCAGCAGCCTCAACACGCGGCCCGGTGCCACCGTGCCCAACCACGTCACCACCCCCGTGTCGGGCGGCCGGATCAACGTCTCGAACAGCTGGGGCGGCAGCAACCACGTGATCACCGACCTGCTCGGCTGGTTCACGCAGTCCTGACCCGTTCCCGAAACGTTCCGCCAAACGGCCGTGGGCCCCGTGCGAAAGCACGGGGCCCACACCCGTTTTACAGAGGTAACCCTTAGCTGCCTGCAGGAATAGATACTGCTAGCGTGCAGTTGCGCATTGATTGCAATAGCAGTGAGCACGCTGAGGGGACCGACTGACGCATGGCCATCTACACGCTTCCCGAGCTGCCGTACGACTACGCGGCGCTCGAGCCGGTGATCAACCCGCAGATCATCGAGCTGCACCACGACAAGCACCACGCGGCGTACGTCGCCGGCGCCAACACCACGCTGGAGCAGCTGGCGGAGGCGCGCGAGAAGGAGAACTGGGGTGCGCTGAACGGCCTGGAGAAGAACCTGGCCTTCCACCTCTCCGGTCACATCCTGCACAGCATCTACTGGCACAACATGGCCAGCCCGAAGACCGGTGAGGGCGGCGGCGAGCCGACCGCGGCCGACGGCGTGGGCGACCTCGCGGACGCGATCACCGAGTCCTTCGGCTCCTTCGCGAAGTTCAAGAAGCAGCTGACCTTCGCGTCCTCCGCGACGCAGGGCTCCGGCTGGGGCGTGCTCGCGTACGAGCCCGTCAGCGGCCGTCTGGTCGTCGAGCAGGTCTACGACCACCAGGGCAACATCGGCGTCGCCAGCACCCCGATCCTGGTCTTCGACGCCTGGGAGCACGCCTTCTACCTGCAGTACAAGAACCAGAAGGTGGACTTCATCGAGGCGATGTGGAACGTCGTCAACTGGCAGGACGTCGCCAAGCGCTACGCCGACGCCAAGGCCAACACCCCGCTGCTGATCCCCGTCAAGGGCTGAGCAGCACCCGTGGGCCCGTCCGCCTCGTGATCGTCTTCTCAACCTTCACCGGCGGGCGTGTGTAACGGAAGGCCCCCGCGAGGACGTGACTCGCGGGGGCCTTCTGTCGTCCTGCTCCGGCCGGCTACTCGAAGCTGGGCGCCGCCGTGCGGGTGCGCTTGATCTCGTAGAAGCCGGGGGTGGAGGCGACCAGCAGGGTGCCGTCCCACAGCCGGGCCGCGGCCTCGCCGCGCGGGATCGGGGTGACGACCGGGCCGAAGAAGGCCACCTCGGCGCCGTCCGCGCCGGGTACGGAGATCACCGGGGTGCCGACGTCCTCGCCGACGCGCGAGATCCCGTCCTTGTGCGAGGCGCGCAGCTCGACGTCGTAGTCCGCCGAGTCCGCGAAGTCGATCAGCTCCGCCGGCAGGCCGACCTCGGCCAGGGCCTCGGCGATCACCTCGGGCGTGACGCCCCGGTCGTCGTTGTGGATACGGGTGCCGAGCGCGGTGTACAGCTTGCCGACCACCTCGTCGCCGTGCTTCTGCTGGGCGGCGGTGACCACGCGGACCGGGCCCCAGGCCGTGGCCATCAGCTCGCGGTAGCGCTCCGGCAGCTCGTCCAGCCGGTGCTCGTTCAGCACGGCGAGGCTCATCACGTGCCAGCGCACCTCGACGTCACGGACCTGCTCGACCTCCAGCATCCAGCGGGACGTCATCCAGGCCCAGGGACACAGCGGGTCGAACCAGAAGTCGACAGGGGTCTTCTCGCGCACCTGGATGTCGGACATCTCTCTCCTCTTCACACGGCTTCACAGGGGTCTGCTCCGGTCACGTCCGTGAACGCCAACCGGCAGCGGGCCCGCCGCATTCCCCATGGGAGGATGCGGCAGAAGCCCAGTGATCACGCACGAAGGAGTGCCGGTGCCCGCAGAGAATCTGTCCCGCGACGAAGCCCGTGAGCGGGCCGAGCTGCTGTCGGTCGACGGGTACGAGGTCGCCCTCGACCTGAGGTCCGCGGTCGACGAGGCCGAACCGGCCGAGGGCCCGCGCACCTTCAGGTCGGTGACCACGATCCGCTTCCGGGCCGCCGTACCCGGCGCCGCCACCTTCGCCGACCTGATCGCCCCGTCGGTCGACGCGGTCACCCTCAACGGCCGCGCCCTGGACCCGGCCGAGGTGTTCGACGGCGCGCGGATCGCGCTGGCGGACCTGGCGAGCGAGAACGTCCTGGTCGTCGAAGCGAACTGCGCCTACAGCCGCACCGGCGAGGGCATGCACCGCTTCGTCGACCCCGAGGACGGCGAGGTCTACCTCTACACCCAGTACGAGCCGGCCGACGCCCGCCGCGTCTACGCCAACTTCGAGCAGCCGGACCTCAAGGCCCCCTACCGCTTCGAGGTGGCCGCGCCCGAGGGCTGGCAGGTGTGGAGCAACGGCGCGGAGACGTCCCGTGAGGGCGGGGTGTGGCGGTTCGCCGAGACGGCGCCCATCTCGACGTACATCACCTGCGTGGTGGCCGGTCCGTACCACTACGTGACCGACACCTACACCCGCGGGGACCTGACCATCCCGCTGGGCGCCATGTGCCGCAAGGGGCTGGCCAAGCACTTCGACGCCGACGACGTGTTCCTCGTCACCAAGCAGGGGTTCGACTTCTTCCACGAGCACTTCGACTACCCGTACCCGTTCGGGAAGTACGACCAGGCGTTCGTGCCGGAGTACAACCTCGGCGCGATGGAGAACCCGGGGCTGGTGACCTTCCGCGAGGAGTACATCTTCCGCGGGAAGGTCACCAAGGCCTCCTACGAGCGCCGCGCGAACGTGATCCTGCACGAGATGGCCCACATGTGGTTCGGCGACCTCGTCACCATGAAGTGGTGGGACGACCTGTGGCTGAAGGAGTCCTTCGCGGACTTCATGGGCACCTTCTCGCTGGTCGGGGCGACCCGCTTCGACAACGCGTGGATCACCTTCGCCAACAACCGCAAGGCCTGGGCCTACCGCGCCGACCAGCTGCCCTCCACGCACCCGATCACGGCCGACATCCGTGACCTGGAGGACGCCAAGCTGAACTTCGACGGGATCACCTACGCCAAGGGCGCCTCGGTGCTCAAGCAGCTGGTGGCGTACGTGGGGCGGGACGCGTTCCTGGAGGGCGCGCGCCGCTACTTCAAGGCCCACGCGTACGGCAACACCACGCTCGACGACCTGCTGTCGGTGCTGGGCGAGGTCTCCGGCCGCGACATGGCCGGATGGTCGCGGGCGTGGCTGCAGACGGCGGGCGTGAACGCGCTGACGCCGGTGGTGACGTACGACGCGGCCGGCCGGATCACCGAGCTGGCCGTGCTCCAGGAAGGCCAGGAGCTGCGTCCGCACCGGGTCGCGGTGGGCCTGTACCGGCTGGACGTCGACGGCTCGCTGGTGCGCTACGCGCGGGCCGAGGCGGACGTGGCGGGCACCCGTACCGTCGTGGCGGACCTGGCCGGGGCCGAGCGGCCGGACCTGGTCCTGGTCAACGACGAGGACCTGACGTACTGCAAGATCCGCTTCGACGAGGGGTCGCTGGAGACGCTGCGCCGGCACCTGGGCGACATCACCGACCCGCTGGCGCGGGCGCTGTGCTGGTCGGCGCTGTGGAACCTGACCCGTGACGGACTCATGCCGGCCCGTGACTTCCTCTCGCTGGTGCTGGCCTTCGCGGGCCGCGAGTCGGACGTGGGCGTGCTCCAGATGCTGCACAGCCAGGCGCTGTCGGCGGTCACCCACTACGCCGCGCCGGAGCGGCGCGAGCAGAGCGGCCGGGACCTCGCGGCGGGCGCGCTGCACGAGCTGCGGCTGGCCGACCCGGGCTCGGAGCACCAGCTGACGTGGGCGCGCTTCTTCGCGGCGTGCGCGGCGACGGAGGGCGACTTCCAGCTGCTGCTGGGGCTGCTGGAGGGCTCGGCGCGGATCGACGGGCTGGAGGTGGACCAGGAGCTGCGCTGGGACTTCCTGCTGCCGCTGGCCGCGCACGGCGCGGTCGACGAGGCCGTGCTGGACGCCGAACTGGCCCGTGACGACACCGCCTCGGGCAAGCGGCACCAGGTGCGCTGCCTGGCGGCGCGGCCCTCGGAGGCGGTCAAGGCGCAGGCGTGGGCGGCGGTCGTGGAGTCGGACGCGCTGTCCAACGCGCTGGTGGAGGCCACCATCGCGGGGATGCAGCAGCCGTCGCAGCGGGCCCTGCTGGCGCCGTTCACGCAGCCGTACTTCGCGGTGATCGAGCGGCTGTGGAGCGAGCGGTCGATCCAGATCGCCATGGACGTGGTGAAGGGGCTGTACCCGATGCTCCAGGACGGCGAGGCGACCCTGGCCGCGACGGACGCCTGGCTCGGTGAGCACGAGCAGGCGGCGCCCGCGCTGCGCCGCCTGGTCGTGGAGTCCCGCGACGACCTCGCCCGGGCGCTGCGCGCCCAGGCCTGCGACGCGGCCGCGGGCTGAGTCCGGGCCGGGAGGGGCCCCGCGCCGCGGGGCCCCTCCCGGCGACGACGACGGCAGCGACGGCAGGCGCACCGCCCATCGGCAGTCGAACGGCAGTACTTTAGTGCGGGGTTGTCCGGGTTTGGCGACGGGCGTGTAACAGCGGTTAGGGGGCCGGGGGCGGGCGGGAATCTCCAGCGCATGAACCACAACACCCCCCTCCCCCTCCGCCACCTCACCGGCGCCGGCGCCCGTCCCCGCGTGCTGACCCTCGCCCAGCTGCGCGAGCACGGCGTCACCGCCGCCGACGCCGCCGAGCGGCCCTGGCAGCAGATCCTGCCCGGGGTCTTCCTGCTCCACGCGGGTCCCGCCACCAGCGAGGAGCGGCTGCACGCCGCCCTGCTGTACGCCGGGCGGCGCGGCGGGGAGGCGATGATCACCGGGCTGGCGGCGCTGGCGCTGTACCGGTTCAACGCCGCGCCCCCGCTGCTGGCGCTCCAGCACATCGACGTCCTCGTGCCGGGCACCCGGCGGCTGCGGCCGGCGGGCTGCGTACGCCTGGTGCGGGCGACGACGCCGCCCCGGCCGGTGGAGGTGACCGGGCTGCCGGTGGCGCCCGTGGCCCGGGCGGTGGCCGACGCCGTCGCCCAGCTCGCCGACGCGGGCATGGTACGTCGGCTGCTGAGCGAGGCCGTCCGCGCCGGACACTGCGAACCGGCCGCCGTGGTACGCGAGTTGACGGTGGCGCGGCTGCTGAGCCGGCCGCACGTCGTCGACGCCGTGGAGTCCCTGCTCGCCGAGGGGCGGGCCATGGCCGAGGACCGCCTGTACGCCCTGGTGCGCGACCACCGGCTGCCGGACCCGGTCTGGAACGTGGACCTCCGGGTGCCCGGCGGCCCCCACCTCGGCGGCGTGGACGCCTACTGGCCCGACCACGCCGTCGCGGTCGAGATCGACACCCGCGCCCCGCGGCAGGGCGAGGACGACCAGTGGTCGGAGTGCGTGCGCAAGCGCGAGAACCTGGAGCGCCTCGGCGTGACCGTCCTGCACCTCACCCCGCGCAAGCTGCGCGACCACGCCGAGCAGCAGGCCGCGGTCGTCCGCACGGCGCTGACGGCGGCCGGCGACCGCGACCCGGCGGCCTACCTCGTGGTGCTGCCGAGGTGAGGGTTGGCCGGGGAGTATTCCGGCGCGCTCCAGCGCAGCCGTCCCGGGTGGCGGCCCTCCACGACGGAGGCGACCTCGAAGACCACCGTGCGGGAGCCGTCGGCGCCGAAGTCGGTCCGGGCCCGGCCGCTGAGCTGGAGGACCGCGCCCGTCTCCCAGTCCGGGAAGAGCAGTCCGGCGCGCGGATCGGCGGCGAGGTTGCCCAGGGTGAGGAACATGTTGTTGCCCGGGTAGTCGGGCCAGGCCAGCTCTCGCGGCGAACGCACCTCGACGAAGCCCGGGTTGCCGCCTCGGTGACTGGCGTCGACCCCGTCCGCCGCGGTGGTGGCGACGAAGAAGGTGTCGGCCGCGCGGACGGCCCGCTCCTGGCCGGGGGTGAGCGCTCCCCCGCGCCGCACGACGCCGGGCCCCTGCGGCAGTACCTCCAGCGGCTGCCGTTTCTGCAGGTACTTCGGGCAGTTGGCGAATACCTGCTCTGCGCGGACGGCGAAACGGCCGGCGACCGGATCCGCCGCGAGCGTGCCGTTCAGCCGCATCCGGCGGCGGGTGCGCGGGTCGAGCGCGAGGGTCCCGACCGCGGTCCCGTCGGTGGCCAGGGCCCCGGCGAGCGGATCGCCGGCCGGCACGCCGCCCTCGACCGTGACGCGGTGCGGGCCGCGCGCCCGTACGAAGCCCGGCGGGCCCGTCAGCAGTGACGCCCACAGCCGGCCGGCGGCGTCGGCGGCGCCGACGACCAGGAACGGCTGCTGGGCGAGGAAGACCGCGGCGACGTCCTTGATGCCGGGCCCGATGGAGCGCCCGACGTGGTCGGCGAGCTCACGGACCCCGAGCCGGTCCTGGAGCTCCCGCGCCCCCGGGTGGTAGGCGGTGTCCATGGTGGTGTGCATGACGGTCACGTCCTAGAAGAAACCGCAGGTCGGGGCATCGGTCACGGGGACGGGGGCCTCATCGGCGCCCAGCGGCGCGGAGATCTCCAGCCGGGTGCCGTCGGGGTCGTGGAAGAAGATACCGCCGGACTCCGCGCCCGCCCCGTGGGCGACCAGGCCCTCGTACGCGAATTCCACGCCGGCCGCGCGCAGCCTCTGCTCGTACGCGCGGACCTGCTCGACATCGGCGGCCGACAGCGCCAGGTGGTGCAGACCGGCGGCAGCCGGGGCGTAGGGGCCGTCGGCCTGCTCCCACAGGGTCAGGGCGAGCTCGCCGGCCAGGCCGAGGAAGGCGAAGCGGCGGCCGTCCTCCTTGCCCTCGCCGAGTACGTCGAAGCCGAGGGCTTCCTGGTAGAAGCCGAGCGAGCGGGCCAGGTCGGTGACGTTGAGGCCCACGTGGCCGGTGCGCAGTGCGCTGACGGCGGTCGTCATGGCGGATCCCTTTCCCCTGAGCCTTCCCGGCTCCCCGATATTTTCTAACCTTCTAAATCGAAGTTACTGGTTAGGCGCGAGGGTGTCAACCAGTCACGTACTCTTGAAGGGTTAGCCGACGCGCCTGGAGGACGAAGATGACGGCGACGGATCCGCGCCCGCTCACCGGGGAGCCGGTCTCCCTGGACCTGCTGAACACCCGCTGGATGCAGGACGGCGAGCCGCAGGACCTCTTCGCCGGGGCCGCCGGGCTCACCCGCGTCGAGGGCCTCGCCCTCTGGCTGCGGTCCAACGCCCTGGACGACCGGTTCCGGGCCGACGCCGCGACCCTGGTCCACCTGCTGACCGCACGCGAGGCGATCGCCCGCGCGGTCGCCGATCCCGCCGACGCCGGGGCCCTGGCGCTGCTGGACGGCGTACTGGAGCACGGCCGCATCCGGCTCACGGTGGGGGCGGACGGTCAGGGCGAGCGGGCCGAGTTCACCGACCGGACCTGGGGGCCGGCCTGGACGGCCGTGCGCGAGCACCTCGGGCTGCTGGCCGCCGGGCCGGACCGGATCCGCCGCTGCGCGTCCGAGCGTTGCGTCCTGCACTTCTACGACACCTCGCGCAACGGCACCCGGCGCTGGTGCTCGATGGCCGCCTGCGGGAACCGGGCGAAGGCCTCCCGCCACTACGCGCGCACGCGCGAGCGCTGACCGATCGGTATCTGTCACACCCGTCCCACGGGATCATCCCGCCACATGGCTGACACAAGGCCTGTAGATCGATAAATCGACTCATCAGCACCCCGAGGTCGTCCGGGTCTGTCCCGGTACGGCCTTCCTGGCGTATACAACGCGGTGGCGAGAGTCCGCCATGAGGTGAACCGTTCTCCAGCAACCCTCCCCAAACAGCTGTCACTTGCGCAAAGCTGACCGGTCATCCGGCACCGAATTCCGGACCCTTTCTTCCACTTACAGGGATGCTGATGACCCTCGAATCCCCCAGCTCCATATCCGGAGCCAGACGCGTGGCCCGCGTCGCGGCGGCCGCGGGCCTGGTCGCCGCGCTCGCGGCCACCGGCGCCGCACCCGTTCTCGCGGCGGGAACCGCCGAGACCCCGGGCGCGTCCGCACCGGTCAAGTCGGCCGACAAGAAGCTCGGTTCCGCCGATGCCGAGCTCCTCCAGGAGGCCGAGGCCAAGGGCGAGAAGACCGTCACCGTGATGGTCGCCACCGCCCCCGGCCAGACCGAGCAGGTGGCCCAGCAGCTGGACGCCGTCCAGGGCGCCTCGGTCGGCAAGACGTACGACGACCTCGGCTACGTCCGCGCCACCCTGCCCACCGACAAGGCGAAGGACGCCCTCAAGGCGGCCGCCAAGCTCGACTCGGTGCACGGCATGGACCTGCGCCACGAGATCCAGCTGCCCGACCCGCGTCCGGACGCCGACCGCGAGACGGGGACGGTGAAGAAGACGGCCGCCGAGAGCTTCGCGGCGCCGGACAAGAACACCCCCGCGAAGAACCCGTACAACCCGTCCTTCGAGACGGGCGCGGTCGACTTCGTGAAGGACAACCCGCAGGCCGACGGCCGCGGCGTGACCATCGGCGTCCTGGACTCCGGTGTCGACCTCGGCCACCCGGCCCTGCAGACGACCAGCACCGGCGAGCGCAAGATCGTCGACTGGGTCACCGCGACCGACCCGATCACCGACTCCGACGCCACCTGGCGTCCGCAGGTGACCCCGGTCAGCGGCACCGAGTTCACCGCCGGCGGCCGCACCTGGAAGGCCCCCGCGGGCTCGTTCCAGTGGAGCCGCTTCAGCGAGTCGATCACCGCGACCGGCGACATGGCCGGTGACGTCAACCGCGACGGCGACAAGACCGACCAGTTCGGCCTGCTGTACGACGCGGCGGCCGGCACGGTGCGCGTCGACACCGACCAGAACGGCGACTTCACCGACAACGAGCCGATGAAGCCGTACAAGGACGGCTTCCAGATCGGCTACTTCGGCACGGACGACCCGGCGACCGAGGTCGCCGAGCGCATCCCGTTCGTGATCGAGATCCGCAAGGACGTCCCGATGGACCCGTTCGGCGGGGACTGGGTCGGCAAGAAGGCCGACTTCGTCAACGTCGGCATCATCGAGTCCGAGCACGGCACGCACGTCGCCGGCATCACCGCCGCCAACAGCCTCTTCGGCGGCCGGATGAACGGCGCGGCCCCCGGTGCGAAGGTCGTCTCCTCGCGCGCCTGCTCCTGGTCGGGCGGCTGCACCAACGTCGCGCTGACCGAGGGCATGATCGACCTCGTCGTCAACCGCGGCGTGGACATCGTCAACATGTCCATCGGCGGCCTGCCGGCGCTGAACGACGGCAACAACGCGCGCGCCGAGCTCTACACCAACCTGATCGACAAGTACGGCGTCCAGCTGGTGATCTCCGCGGGCAACTCCGGCCCCGGCCTGAACACCATCGGCGACCCCAGCCTCGCGGACAAGGTCATCTCCGTGGGTGCCGCGGTCTCCAAGGACACCTGGGCCGCCAACTACGGCTCCGGCGTGAGCGCGTCGTACAACATGTTCCCGTTCTCCTCGCGCGGCCCGCGTGAGGACGGCGGCATGACGCCGACCATCACCGGTCCCGGCGCGTCCATCAACACCATCCAGACCTGGCTGCCCGGCGCGCCCGTGAAGGAGGCCGGCTACAGCCTCCCGGCCGGTTACGGCATGCTCCAGGGCACCTCGATGTCCGCCCCGCAGGTGGCCGGCGCGAGCGCGCTGCTCATCTCGGCCGCCAAGCAGCAGGGCATCAAGCTCACCCCGGCGAGCCTGCGCACCGCGCTGACCAGCACCGCGAAGAAGATCGACAACGTGCCGGCGCACGCCCAGGGCGCGGGTCTGATCGACATCGTCGGCGCGTGGGAGTCCATCCAGCGCGGCGCCTCCGCCAACGACTACACGGTCAAGGCCCCGGTCGACACCGCGCTCGACCAGTTCCTGAAGACCCCGGGCTCCGGCACCGGCGTCTACGACCGCGAGGGCGGCCTGAAGGTCGGCCAGAAGAAGACGTACAACGTCGTGGTCACCCGCACCACCGGCGTGAAGTACGGCACCCGCCACAACCTGAACCTGCGTCACAACGACGGCACGTTCAAGATCCTCGGCGGCTACGACTACGCCACGCTGCCGCTGAACAGGCCGGTCACCATCAAGATCGAGGCCAAGGCGAAGACGGCCGGCGTGCACAGCGCCATCCTGGAGCTGGACGACGAGTCCACCGAGGGCGTCGACAAGCAGATCCTCTCCACGGTCGTCGTCTCGGCCCCGCTGGTGAAGCCGTCGTTCGGCTTCTCGGAGTCCTCCTCCGTGCAGCGCAACAGCCACAAGTCGTACTTCGTGACCGTCCCGCCGGGCGCCAAGGCCCTCGAGGTCGGCCTGAGCGGCCTCGCGGACGGCGCGCAGACCCGCTTCATCTCGATCCACCCCTACGGTGTGGCCGTCGAGAACACGGCGACGACGATGTGCTACCCGAACTACGACAACCCGGCCAACACCTGCCGCCCGGACCTGCGTTCGTACGCGAACCCGCAGCCCGGCGTCTGGGAGATCGAGGTCGAGGCGCGCCGTACCTCCCCGGTGCTCGACAACCCGTTCAAGCTGGACGTCTCCCTCCTCGGCGCGGCGTTCGACCCGGCGGTCAAGGTCCTGCCCGAGGTGAAGCAGGGCACCCCGGCGCCGGTCCAGTGGACCGTGAAGAACGAGGCCGCGGGCATCACCGGCGGCAAGCTCAAGGGCGGCGCGCTCGGCTCGGCGAAGGTGGCCAAGCCGACCATCGCCGACGGTGAGACCCACACCAGCACCGTCACCATCGGTGCGGGCGCCTCCCGCCTCGACGTCGCCATCGGCAAGGTCTCCGACGCGGGCGCCGACCTCGACCTCGAGGTCTACAAGGACGGCGTCAAGGTCGGTTCCTCCGCGGACGGCGACTCCGAGGAGGCCGTGAGCATCGCCAACCCGGCCGCCGGCACCTACACCGTCAAGGTGATCGGCTACGCGGTCCCGGCCGGCAGCACCACGTACGACTACCGCGACGTGTTCTTCTCCACGGCGCTCGGCTCGGTCCAGGTGGACGAGGCGGCCGCGGTGAACCTCGCGAGCGGTGCCTCGGCGAACGTCTCGGCGAACGTGCTGGTCACCGGCGCCGCCCCCGAGGGCCGGCAGTTCTTCGGCGAGGTGCAGCTGCTCAGCGGCCGCGGCACCGCCGCGGGCACCGGCAGCGTGCAGATCGAGAAGGTCACCCCGTAACGGTGTGCTGACCGCATGAGGAAGGGGCCGGTGCTCGACGGCGAGCACCGGCCCCTTTCCGTTCCCCCGGAGTGGGGCCTACTTGCCCAGGGAGCTCGTCGCCCGCCCCGTGGTAGTTGGGGTCGTACGGGGCGCCGGCCGTGCCGCCGTATCGCTTCGCCTGCTCCGGCGTCTTGATGCCCTCGGCGCCGGTGGAGGTGCCGCCGGCCGGGATGCCGCCTCCGATGAACGGGCCGAAGTCGGAGCGGCCGTCGAAGTCGCTGCCCTCGTGGGGCTTGCCCTTCCGGTCGAGGAAGCCGTTGATCAGCGCCTCGATCTGCGCGGAGCCCGCCGGGCCGGCGCCCGCGCCGGTCTTGTCCGAGTCGTCGCCGTCGTAGACGAACTGCGCCGGGTTCGGCGAGGCGATCATGTCGAAGTTCAGGTAGAGCGCGATGTTCTTCTTCTGCTGCTCGGACAGCTGCGCGACGTAGTGCTCGGAGCCCAGCAGGCCCAGCTCCTCCGCCGACCACCAGGCGAAGCGCACCTTGTTGGCGGGGCCCTTGCCCTTCTTGTCGGCGCCCTCGTCCGCGAGCTTCAGGGCGTGGTCTTCCTGAGGTGCTCCTGGCCGAGGTCCAGGCGTACCTTCACCTCGCCCTTCGCGGCGGCGGCGTTCTGCTTCTCCACGAAGGTGCAGGAGCCCCGCTTGACCAGGGCGATCCGGCCCGCGAAGGCGCCCGCCGGGTAGTCGGCCGCGTCGCAGCCGGGGGTGTCGTCCACGCGGGCGAGGGCGATCGGGGCGGTCAGGCCGCCGGCCGGCGTGGAGCGGGTGAAGGTGAACGCGGCGGTGGCCAGCTCGCGCCCGGCGCCGCCGCCCTCGCCCAGCACCGTGGTGCGCTCGGTCCTCGTCCTCGGTCGTGGTCGCCGGCCATCGGCAGTCCGATGGCCGAGACGCCATGTCCGGAGTCCGAACACGGCAGAATCGGACCGCAACCGGCCCCCACCTGCGAAAACGCCCGCTCCGGGGCGATGCAACACACCCGCCACACACGCGTCACACCCGTACACACTCCGGCCACCGTCCGTTCCTCGGACAATGGATTGGACAAGTCGCCCGGGGTCGAACGCATGATGGCTGCACGCGCGCCCGCGTCGTACGAGGAAGAAGGAGTCACCGTGAGGGTCGGAATCGTCGGAGCCACCGGTCAGGTCGGCGGAGTCATGCGCAGCATCCTGGCCGAGCGGAAGTTCCCGGTCACCGAGCTGCGGCTGTTCGCCTCGGCCCGCTCCGCGGGCTCCACCCTCGAGTGGGAGGGCCGGGAGATCACCATCGAGGACGCCTCGACGGCCGACTACTCCGGCCTCGACATCGTGCTGTTCTCCGCCGGTGGCGCCACCTCCAAGGCCCTGGCCGAGAAGGTCGCCTCGCAGGGCGCCGTCGTGATCGACAACTCCTCCGCCTGGCGCCGCGACCCCGAGGTCCCCCTCGTCGTCTCCGAGGTCAACCCGCACGCGATCAAGAACCGCCCCAAGGGCATCATCGCCAACCCGAACTGCACCACCATGGCCGCCATGCCGGTGCTGCGCCCCCTGCACGAGGAGGCCGGGCTGACCGCGCTGGTCGCCACCACCTACCAGGCCGTCTCCGGCTCCGGCCTGGCGGGCGTCGCCGAGCTCAAGGGCCAGGCCTGCGCGGTCTCCGAGGCCGCCGACCAGCTGACCTTCGACGGCGGGGCGATCGACTTCCCCGAGCCGCAGGTCTACAAGCGGCCGATCGCGTACAACGTGGTCCCGCTCGCGGGCAACCTGGTCGACGACGGCACCTTCGAGACCGACGAGGAGCAGAAGCTCCGCAACGAGTCCCGCAAGATCCTGGAGATCCCGGAGCTCAAGGTCTCGGGCACCTGCGTGCGCGTGCCGGTCTTCTCCGGCCACTCCCTCCAGGTCAACGCCCGCTTCGACCGCCCGATCAGCGTCGAGCGCGCGTACGAGCTGCTGGCCGGCGCCCCGGGCGTCGAGCTCTCCGAGATCCCGACCCCCCTCCAGGCGGCCGGCAAGGACGCCTCGTACGTGGGCCGCATCCGCGTGGACGAGACCGTCGACAACGGCCTCGCGCTCTTCCTCTCCAACGACAACCTGCGCAAGGGCGCGGCCCTGAACGCGGTGCAGATCGCGGAGCTGGTGGCCGAGGAGCTCCAGCAGGGCTGACCCGCCCGGACGTCTGAGGGGCGGCACCGGACGGTGCCGCCCCTCCGGCATTCCTAAAGGGCCAACTGCTGTCGCAGCGCGCGGTCGATCTCCTTGAGCACCTGCGCGGGCACGGTGCCGATCCGCCGCCCGAACCTGGCCAGGTCCAGCGCCCGGATCTGCTCGCACTGGGCCTTCGAGTCCAGGTTCAGGCCGCATTCCGCGGCGGACAGGAACACCTGGAACGTACGGACGTGCGCGACGTTCGACGTCACCGGCACCACGGCCAGAACGCCACGCCCGGCACGGTCCGCCATCCGGTTCGCGGCATCGTTCGTGACCAGGACGGCAGGCCGCGTCTGGTTCGCCTCGCTGCCGACGGTGGGCTCCAGGTCGACCAGGTAGATGTCACCGCGCCTCATCGACCAGCCCGTCCCCCGCCGTGCGGTCCCACAGTGCCGCGTCCTCGCTCTCGTACCACTCGTCCCAGGCCTCCAGGTACTCCTTCTCCAGAGCCGACTCGCGCAGCAGCTGGATCGCGGCCTGTATGACGGCCGATCTGGACTCGGCCGACGTCTCGGCGGCGTACTGATCGACGAAGGTGACGTCCTCCTGCGGCAGACTCACACTGATCTTCATACCTGGGATGCTACCGCCAGGGATACCGGTGGCGCCACCGCGTTGCCCCCGGGCGGTCCGTTCGCCCGTGGATTACTCCCGGGCGGTGGGGCGGGGCCCGTGGAAAGATGGCCCGGCAACGTCACCATCGAAGGAGATGAACGCGTGCCTGGCACGAACCTGACCCGTGAAGAGGCTCAGCAGCGGGCGAAGCTGCTCACCGTCGACTCGTACGTGATCGACCTCGACCTGAGCGGCGCGCAGGAGGGCGGGACCTACCCCTCCACGACCACCGTCCGCTTCCAGTCCGCCGAGGCGGGCGCGGAGACCTTCATCGACCTGGTCGCCCCGGCCGTGCACGAGGTCGTCCTCAACGGCAAGTCGCTCGACGTGGCCGCCGTCTTCCGCGACTCGCGGATCGCCCTGGCCCACCTGAAGCAGGGGGACAACGAGCTGCGCGTGGTCGCCGACTGCGCGTACACGAACACCGGTGAGGGCCTGCACCGCTTCGTCGACCCGGTCGACCAGCAGGCCTACCTGTACACCCAGTTCGAGGTCCCGGACGCGCGCCGCGTGTTCGCCTCCTTCGAGCAGCCCGACCTGAAGGCGACCTTCCAGTTCACCGTGAAGGCCCCGGCGGGCTGGACGGTCATCTCGAACTCGCCGACGCCGGAGCCGGCGGACGACGTGTGGGTCTTCGAGCCCACCCCGCGGATCTCGACGTACATCACGGCCCTGATCGTGGGCCCGTACCACGCGGTGCACAGCTCCTACGAGGGCCCGAAGGGGCAGTCGGTGCCGCTGGGCATCTACTGCCGCCCCTCGCTCGCCGAGTTCCTCGACGCGGACGCGATCTTCGAGGTCACCCGGCAGGGCTTCGACTGGTTCCAGGAGAAGTTCGACTTCGACTACCCGTTCGCCAAGTACGACCAGCTCTTCGTGCCGGAGTTCAACGCGGGCGCGATGGAGAACGCGGGCGCGGTGACCATCCGCGACCAGTACGTCTTCCGTTCGAAGGTGACGGACGCGGCGTACGAGGTGCGGGCCGAGACCATCCTCCACGAGCTCGCCCACATGTGGTTCGGCGACCTCGTCACCATGGAGTGGTGGAACGACCTGTGGCTGAACGAGTCGTTCGCGACGTACACCTCGATCGCCTGCCAGGCGTACGCGGACGGCTCGAAGTGGCCGCACGCGTGGACGACGTTCGCGAACTCCATGAAGACCTGGGCGTACCGGCAGGACCAGCTGCCGTCCACGCACCCGATCATGGCGGACATCCGTGACCTGGACGACGTCCTGGTCAACTTCGACGGCATCACGTACGCCAAGGGCGCCTCGGTGCTCAAGCAGCTCGTCGCCTACGTCGGCATGGACGAGTTCTTCAAGGGCGTGCAGGCGTACTTCAAGGCGCACGCGTTCGGCAACACGCGCCTGTCGGACCTGCTGGGCGCCCTGGAGGAGACCTCCGGCCGCGACCTGACCGCCTGGTCGAAGGCCTGGCTGGAGACCGCCGGCATCAACATCCTGCGCCCGGAGATCGAGACGGACGCGCACGGCGTCATCACCTCCTTCACGGTCCGCCAGGAGGCCCCGGCGCTGCCGGCGGGCGCCAAGGGCGAGCCGGTCCTGCGTCCGCACCGCATCGCGATCGGCTTCTACTCGCTCGACGCCGCCAGCGGCAAGCTGCTGCGCGAGCGGCGCGTGGAGCTGGACATCGCGGCCGCCGAGAAGACCGAGGTGGCGGAGCTGGTGGGCCACCACCGCCCGGACGTGGTCCTGCTCAACGACGACGACCTGTCGTACGCGAAGGTCCGCCTGGACGAGGCCTCGCTGGCCAAGGTCACCGCGCACCTCGGCGACTTCGAGGCCTCCCTGCCGCGCGCCCTGTGCTGGGCGTCGGCCTGGGACATGACGCGCGACGGCGAGCTGGCCACCCGCGACTACCTGGCGCTGGTCCTGTCGGGCATCGCCAAGGAGTCCGACATCGGCGTGGTCCAGTCCCTGCACCGCCAGGTGAAGCTGGCGGTCGACCTGTACGCCGACCCGGCCTGGCGCGAGACCGGCCTGGCCACGTGGACCGAGGCGACCCTGGAGCACCTGCGGGCGGCAGCTCCCGGCAGCGACCACCAGCTGGCCTGGGCGCGCGCCTTCGCGGCGACGGCCCGTACGGACGAGCAGCTGGACCTCCTGGCCGCCCTGCTCGACGGCTCGCAGACGATCGAGGGCCTGGTCGTCGACACCGAGCTGCGCTGGACGTTCCTGGAGCGGCTGGCGGCGACCGGCCGCGCGGACGAGCCGGAGATCGCGGCGGAGCTGGAGCGCGACCGCACGGCGGCGGGCGAGCGGCACGCGGCCACGGCCCGCGCGGCGCGCCCGACGGCGGAGGCCAAGGCCACTGCCTGGGCCTCGGTGGTGGAGTCGGCGGACCTGCCGAACGCGGTGCAGGAGGCCGTCATCGGCGGCTTCGTCCAGACCGACCAGCGTGAGCTGCTCGCGCCGTACGCGGCGAAGTACTTCGCGGCGGTCAAGGGCATCTGGGAGACCCGCAGCCACGAGATCGCCCAGCAGATCGCGGTGGGCCTGTACCCGTCGCTGCTGGTCTCGCGCGAGACCCTGGACGCGACGGACGCGTGGCTGGCCTCGGCCGAGCCGAACGCGGCGCTGCGCCGCCTGGTCTCGGAGTCCCGCGCGGGCGTCGAGCGCGCGCTGAAGGCCCAGTCGGCGGACGCGGCGGCCGCGTCCTGACCCCTGCCCCGGGGCCGGGGTGCTAGGGCACCCCGGCCCCGGGGAGCCGTTTCCTCAGGCGGGGATCAGGCTCCACCGCTGGCGGTCGCTGTTGTAGTCGCAGATGGCGGCGTTGGCCGCGTGCGTGTAGCCGTTGACGCAGACCTGGTGGAAGTGGCTGAGGCGGTACCACGCCCGGATGTGCAGGCTGTTGAAGCCGGGGCCGCGGCCGTCGAGGTAGCTGCTCTCGGGCTGCTCCCAGCAGTTTCCGGCGGCCAGCCCGGGCCTGGCGTCGCCGGCGCCCTTCCACATGGACAGGCACTTCCCGGTCGCCCGGTTGCGGAACTGGAACCGGAAGTGCTGCCCGTCCAGGGACTTCTTGTACGCGGGGTCGATGCCGTCGCTGGAGATGTCCCAGGTCTGGAAGTCGTTCCCGCGCTGGCAGGCGCGGATGTACACGCTGCCGGCGTGGTCGGAGTCGAGGCAGCGGCCCGTCTCGGCGTTCCTGAGGAGCCCGCTGCGCGTGGCCGCCTCGGCGGGTGCGGGGGTGGCCACCGTGCCGGCCAGGGCGAGGACGGTCCCGAACACGCCGACCGCCACGAGTCGCCCGATTCGCCCCGGCCGCCGCCGCTGTACGTGTTCACGCTTCATGTGATGGTCCCTCACGGTGATGGATACGCAGGACGGCTGGCACCGCCCCCGCCATGCTCGGCCACGGGCCCCCGCCCCGACAGACGATCACCGATGACGGAATTCTTACGTCCTACCGCGCGCCGTTCGGGTCCGATACGGCCGCTGCCGCCCGCGTGACCAGCGCCGCACCGGCGCGGTCCACGGCCCGGACGGTGTCCAGCAGCACCCGCTCGTCCTCGGTGAGCCGCCGGTCCGTGGCGGCCCGGAGCCCGGCCACCAGCCCGGACGCCGGCCGCTTGGGGACGGTGGCCCAGACGACCTTCCCGACGGTCGCCCCGTACACCCCCCAGTCACTGGCCAGCGCGTCCACGAGCCGCATTCCGTAACCGCCCTCGTGCGCGCCTTCAGCCCGCAGGAACGGCCGCTTCTCCCCACGCGGATCGCAGACCTCGACCAGGAACACCTCGGGCAGTTCCGTGACCGCGACCCGGAATCCCCTGCCGGGGACCCGACCATGGGTGGCGGCGTTCGCGGCCAGCTCGGCGACCACCTGCACGACGGCCGTCGTGCGCACCATCGCACGCACGGCACAGCAGATGCTCGCCGTGCCGCGCGCAGCCAGGCACCTGAACCATCCCGATGGGGCACCGCCGAGCGATGCCCCATCCCGCGTTCCACGGCCGCCAGGCGGCCGACCCATCACGCTGCCCGGCCGCAGCGGACAGCGCCGGCCGGGGTGTAGCACCTACCTTGCGCAGGCCGATGCCGTGTAGCCGACGAACACCTTGAACGCGGCCGGGGAGATCACGATGACCGGGCCGCCCTCCACCTTTGTGTCTTGCACGGCCACGCCGTCCGACCCGATGGGCGCGAGCGTGGCGACCCCCACGCACTGGCTTTGATCGTTGCCCGAGTATGACGACTTGAAAAAGTGCAGGGCCGCGAGCTGGGAGGGGCTGAGCTTCATGCTTTGAGCCTTTCGAGATGGGTTTCCAGAAGCTCCCGGGACTGATCCACGGGAAGAGCGGCGGACGCGGTGAAATCGAACCCGGCGGCCTGGAGCTCGACCTCGCGCGGGTCATCGGTGTGCTTTCCGCCCGTCGCCGAGTCCACGGATGCGACCGGCGCCCAAGGATGCGCGAACTCCAGCAGCGTCAGCCCGCCGTTTGACCCGTACGCCGGGTGCGTCGAGAGCGGCACAACCTGAACCGTGATTCCCGGCCGGCTCCCGAGGTCCAGCAGGTGACGCACCTGGTCGGACATCACCGTCCCTCCGTCACCGAGATGCGCATGGAGCGCCGCCTCGTGGACCAGAGCGTGAAGCTCCACACCCTTGCCGGCGCGGGACAGCACCTCCTGACGTCCCAGTCGTACCGCGACCAGCGTCTCGGCCCGCTCCGCAAGCTGCTCCTGAGACCGGCCGATCAGCTCCCGCGCATAGCCGGGCGTCTGGAGGAGGCCGGAAACGACCACCGGATGCATCAGCCGAAGCCGCACGGCGTCGCCCTCAAGTTCGATGAAGTCAACGAAGGACTGCGACAGATGCCGGGCGTAGGGCGCCGTCCAGCTCGATCCCGGCGGAGTCTCCGCCGCAGCGGCCACCGCCCGAACTGCCACAGGATCCGTGATCTTGTACGCGGCTGCCAGCCGGAGGACGTCGCCCTCTCCCATGTGGTATTTCGCCTTCTCCAGCCGAGATAGGCGGGTGAAGTCGATCGCGGCGCCCTCGGCAGCTTCCCGGAGCGTCAGTCCTGCGGCTTCCCTCCACGCCGTCACCATCGCCGCCGCCCGCCGCGCCTTCACCGAAAGCGCAGGCGGCTTCCTCCGTGAGGCGCGAGATTGCGCCTCTGTTGCGCGTGTCTGCGTCATGCGGCGCAGCATCCCACAGCCCGGAGCGCGCCCAACACCCCGCGCATATGCCAAGTTTCGGCGAATGCGTGCTCCTTGTTGCGCAACGGACGCGGATAGGAGCAGGCTACCGCTCACGCGGTGATGCTCACTGAAAGTGCACCGTGCAACTACGCACAGCCATGTCCGTAACCGGC
Source organism: Streptomyces sp. NPDC090022 (assembly GCF_044748145.1). Taxonomy (NCBI): domain Bacteria; kingdom Bacillati; phylum Actinomycetota; class Actinomycetes; order Kitasatosporales; family Streptomycetaceae; genus Streptomyces; species Streptomyces sp. NPDC090022. The sequence goes on along the minus strand of NZ_JBIVFN010000005.1, from coordinate 50,905 downwards.
CCGAAAGCCGAAACCATGACCCTTCACGCGCGACCCACCACCCACGCCACCGGGCTCCCCGCCTACACGGAAACCCTCCCGGCCCTGCCGGAATCCGTCGGCAAATCCCGCCGCCTGGTCCGCCTCGCCGTCACCACCTGGAGCCTGGAAGCGCTGGCTGACGACGCAGCCCTGATCGCATCCGAACTCGCCACCAACGCCGTCCAGCACGCGAACGTAGCCAGCTTCCGCATCACGGTCATCCAGCTGGATGACCGCCGCGTCCGGGTCGCCGTCATAGACACCAAGGAGACGTTCGTCCCCACACCCTCCGCCGCCGAACCCGACGCCGAGCAAGGCCGCGGCCTCGGCCTCGTCGCCGCCCTCGCCCACGCCACCGGCCAGGAGCCCCTCAACTGGGGCAAGCGCATGTGGGCCGATGTCCAATGCGCCTCCCCCCGCCCGTAGTCCCGCGTGCAAGTCCGCAGCCCTACGTGGCCATGAGCTGCATCCAGGCCGACTGCACGGCCCGCCCCGCCCCGAAGCCTCATCAGCCCCCGCAGCTGGCCCGTCCAGGACCGGCCCCCACCGAGAGCACCACCCGGCCCCAGCGACTCCAGTAACTCCAAGAGCGAAGGAAACCCCTCATGCTCATCGACATCCCGAGCGACCTCGAAGCCGCTCTGGTCGCCCTCACCCTCCCGACCTGGAAGCTGGACGGGCCGGCCCTGGCAACGTCCACCATGGAGGAGTACCGGACCGTGCTGACCGCCAGCCCGCGGTTCGCGGAGACCGCCGCGACGCTGCGCCGCGCGCTGACTGGGGAGGGCGGCGGATACGCCGTGCTGCGTCTGGGAAACCTGGCCCAGGCGCTGGGGGCCGACGACGAGCGGTTCCTGCGGCTGGCGATGGCCTTCGCGGCCGAGGTGGCCACCCCCTTCTCGCCGTTCCCGCGGTGGCCCCTGTGGAAGGACATCGGGGTCAAGGTCGACAAGGACCCCGGCAAGTCCAGTGGCATCGGTTACAACGCCTTCCACATGGACCTGGTCAACGGGACCCTGCCGCCGGACTACACCACGCTGCTGTGCATCCGCCCCGACCCGCTCGGCGGCGGCCCCAGCATCCTCTCCGACGCCCACGCGGCCGTGGCCCGGCTGTCGGAGGACCACCGCGCCGTGCTGGCCGAGTCGGGCTACCACTACGGGACCTTCTACGACCTGCACGGGGTCGGCGAGGAGTACAAGCCGTTCCCGATCCTGGACGGCGGTCCGGGCGAAGGCTTCGTCCGGTTCACCGCCAAGATGCTGGAGCGGTGCGAACTCGGCCAGGAGCACGCCGACGCCGCCCGCGCGCTGGCCGAGGAGCTCGTCCAGGGGCAGGTCTCCTTCATGCTCCAGACCGGGGACTACCTCATCGTGAACCAGCGCCGCTTCCTGCACGGCCGGGAGGCTCTCCAGAGCGGCCAGGAGAACGTCCCGGCCGCGGACCGCCGGCTGCTGCTCCAGCTGTTCCTGCGCACGGCATCCGGCACCGGCTCTGCCGCATAGCCCGCCGCGCGGGCGCCGTCGCCCCGCGCGGAGTCCCGCCCTGGCGGGCCCGCCGCCGATCATGCGGCGCGGCCACGAGGCGGGCCCGGCCGGGCTAGATGCGGGAGTTGCGCACCGACTGCCACATGGCACCGGCCAGCGCCCGCGTCGCCCGCGGCACTGACAGATGCTCGTGCTCGCGGTACAGCGCCCAGTTGTACTGGACGAGCGAGAGCTTGTTGGAGGACAGGGAGCCGGCCCGGTGGGCCCTGTACACCGCGAGCGGCTCGGCCAGACCGCGGGCGTCGGCGCCGTCCCGCATGATCGACAGCCAGAGGGCGTAGTCCTGGCGCTTGCGCATCTCCGGCATCAGCCTCGTGCCAAGGACGTTGCGGTCGTACATGGCGGTGAGAGCTCCGATGTGATCGCGGACCAGCATCGCGCGGTAGTCCACGTGCTCCCGCGCACGGACCACCCGCCCGTTGGGGACCCAGTCGGTGCTCTCGCCAGCGTAGTCGGCGTCCATCTTGAAGTACGAGGTGAACGTCAGCGGCGCGGTGGTCTGAGCAGCGAAGGCGAGCTGCTTGGCGGTCTTCTCCGGCAGCCACATGTCGTCACTGTCGAGGAAGGCGATGTAGTCCCCGCGGGCCCGCTCGATCGCGCGGTTGCGGGCCCGGCCCGCGCCGCCCTGCTCGGGTGCGCGTTCTGGCAGGACGCGCTCGTCCTGCCGGGCGAACTCCACGAGCAGGTCCATCGAGCCGTCGCAGGACTGGTCGTCGGTGACCAGCAGCTCCAGGTCGCTGTGGGTCTGGGTGAGCACGGACCGGACGGCCTCACCGAGGGTCGTCGCCGAGTTGTACACGGGCATCACGACAGACACCAGGGGCACAGCACTTCTCCTTGCCAGAGCATGAACGACCCCCATTCAAACACCGCAACCGAGTAGGAGCTGCCATGCAGATCGTTATTGCTGGTCAGGGCTACGTAGGGCTCCCCCTGGCCGTACGCGCCGCAGAGGTCGGTCACCGCGTCGTCGGCTACGACGTCGACCTGGACCGCATCCGGCGACTCACCGCCGGCGACTCGTACGTGGAGGACGTGCCCTCCCCACGGCTCCGGGCGGTGCTGGACGCCGGTGCCTACGGCGCGACCGCCAACGCGGCCGCGCTGGCCGGCTTCGACATCGCGGTGATCACCGTGCCGACGCCGCTGCGCGACGGCGTCCCCGACCTGAGCTTCATCGAGGCCTGCGCCCGGACCCTGGGCAAGCACCTCAGCCCGGGCGCGACGGTCGTCCTGGAGTCCACGACCTATCCGGGCACCACCGAGGAGCTGCTGCTGCCGGTTCTGGAGGAGGTGTCGGGTCTCAAGGGCGGGGTGGACTTTTTCGCCGGATTCAGCCCGGAGCGCATCGCCCCGGGCAACAAGAAGAGGTGGTCGTTCGAGACCACGCCGAAGCTGGTGTCCGGCATCGACGCCACATCACTCGATGTGATCAAGGGCTTCTACGACAGCATCTTCGGGTCCACGGTGCCGGTGTCCGGGCCCAAGGTCGCCGAGCTGGCCAAGCTGCTGGAGAACACCTTCCGGCTCGTCAACATCTCCATGATCAACGAGCTGGCAACGCTGACCAACCGCCTCGGCGTGGACATCTGGGAGGCGATCGAGGCCGCCGCGACCAAGCCCTTCGGCTTCACCCGGTTCACCCCGGGACCAGGCGTCGGCGGTCACTGCCTGCCCGTCGACCCGCTGTTCCTCTCCTGGAAGATCAGGGAAGACCTCGGCGTCCCCTTCCGGTTCGTAGAACTCGCCCACGACGTAAACCGCGACATGCCCGGCTACGTCGTCCGCCGCGTCGCAGCAGCGCTCGACCAGCGCGGCAAGCTCGTCAGCGGCTCCCGGATCCTGCTGCTCGGCCTGACCTACAAGATCAACGCCACCGACCTCCGTGAGTCGCCCTCAACCCGTGTCGCCGAGCTCCTGATCAACCTCGGCGCAAACGTCCGCGGTGCCGACCCCAACATCCAGGACGCCGACCACACCAAGCTCAACGTGCCCCTGGTCGACGCGAGCGAGCAGGAGATCACGGCCGCCGACGCCGTGGTGCTCCTCATGGACCACGCCACCTTCGACCTCCCGATGATCGGCGAGCGCGCGCCCTACGTCCTCGACTGCCGAAACCGCCTGTCCGGACCGCACGTAGAAACCCTTTAGCTCCTCGAACCCCGCCGGCCCTCCGCCGCCCCTGCCCAGGAGTTCTCTTGCGCGACGAATGGGAACACGCCCACACGGACTACACCGTGCCCGCGCAGCGCCAAATGCCCGCCTCACTAGCCGAATCCGAAACCGACTGGCGCCACCATCTGGAACACTCCACCCCCAACGGCTGGCTCATCCGCCACTCCGCCATGACCGAAGCACTCCTCAGCGGAAAGCCGCTCTACCTGCTGCACACCACCAAGGACATCGACGCCATCCGCACCAGCCGACAGCTGCACGTCTCCACCGGATGCCTGGTCGGAGCCCTCTACTGCTCACCCCTCACCAGCCAGCGCCAGGGGCTGCGCCCCCACAACCTCGGCACCTACCTGATGGAGACCAAGCCGTCCACCGAACCCCTGGTCTTCGAGGTCACCCCGGACGCCCCGATCCAGCCCAAGGGAATCGACTACCTGCACCTCGGCCCCATCCACCTGCGCACCTACCTCCGCTACCAGAGCTTCCTCACCCAGGCCGAGCACGACCAGCTCAACCGCGCCGTCCTGACCGGGCTGCGCTCCGCAGCCGCCTTCCTCGACACCGCCCTGCGCAACGCCGCCGGCCACAGCACGTCCGCACCGGCGTTCATCAACATGCTCTCCGACGCCGTCACCGGCGTTCCGTTCCTCGGCTACCTGTACTTCGAGGTCCTGTCCGAATACCTGATGCTCCACTCCACGACGCCGGAGACCAAGTCCTACGCCCAGGCGGGAGAGCTGAACAACCGGCTGTACAAACGCCTCGCCTTCGCCGCCGTCGACAGCATGGGCCAGCTCTTCGACCTGGCCCGCTTCAACCCCGGCCACCGCCAGCTCGTCCAGCTCATCGAAGGCATCGAACCGGCCCTCGGCCCAGGCGCTGCCGAGTACGTACGACGTCGGCTGTCCCACCTGTTTGCCCGGACCGCACTGCACCCGTCCCAGGATGCGGGATCGTTCACCTTCCAGGGCGCCGACCTCGGCACGCTCCAGGGCGCCGCGCCCGGGCTGATCGGCCAGCTGGTCTTCCGTGAGATCCGGTACATGGACCGCTACAGGCACCTCTACCACTGCTTCGAGAAATCAAAGGCCCTTGAGGCGTGGGATTACTGGAACAACGAGGGGATCCCCACACCCTTCAACGGGATCCTCCCCAAGGGAGAGATCGGCATCAATCCCGTATACCCCCGCTCGTCAGTCAGGGTGTGGGCGGCAGAACAGGACGAGGACGGCTACCTGCATCCGACCCAGGAGGTCCTGGCCGACTTCACCCCGCACCTCGCGTCGTGGTGGGCGCCACCCCGTCAGCGCAATGGAGTCACCCCATGACCACCAAGCTTCTGAACATCCTCACCGGCATCAACCGCGCCTCCGCGCCGTCGTCCGGAAGCATGATCCTCGTGCACGACCTCTACGGCGCGATGCCGGAACTGCACACGACCTTCCTCGGCAGGGCCCCGGTCGATCCGTCGTGGGCGACGTCCTTTGACCAGCTGATCACGCTCTCCACGACGAAGCGCCCTCAGGGACCGGATTTCGACCGCTACCTCGACGAGCTGACGCGCGAAGTGGGTGGCCTCGTCCAGAAGATCCAGCCGGACGTCATCCACGCCCAGTACGTCGGACTCGCCCTGAGTCTGGCCTTCGCCCGGACAGCCGGCACCATCCCGATCATCGCCATCGCCCACGGCCCCGATGTGATGGCGGCCGAGCGCAGCCCGCTTGAACATGAGGCCCTGAAGGAAGTCGCAGGCGCGAGTGCCGTGATCGTAGCGCCGACCTCCGCCCTCGCCGACCGCATCGACAGCCTCACAGAACACCGGTTTACAGACCGGCTCACCGTGCTCCCTTGGGGTATTCCACTGAGCGATGCCCAGGTGCGCGATCAACTGCCTGTCGGCACCGGAGCCCTGGCGCTGGTACACGCCGGTCGCCTGGACGAGAACAAGTCCACGATCACCGCCATCGAAGCCCTCGCTCTCACCCATCAGCCGCATCACCTGACCGTGATCGGCCACGGAGCCCTCCGGGAGCATCTGGAAGAACGGGCCATCGAACTCGGGCTGCGGGACCGCATCCGCTTCGAGCCGTTCCTGCCCCGCGCCGAACTCTGGAGCCGCCTGCCGTACTTCGACGCCTTCGTCTTTACAACCAGCGGCCTGGAGGCGTTCGGGCTCGTCCTCATCGAAGCCCAAGCCCACGGTCTCCCGGTCGCCTACTCCGACCTCCCTGGCGTGAGGCACATCCTTGGGGACGCCGGCGTTCCCTACACCCCGGGAGACCCCCGCTCCCTGGCCATGGCCCTGGATGAGATGGGCCGAGGCTTCCACCGGCGCACAGCCCTGGCCAAGAAGGCTCTCGATAATGTGCGCCGATACGACATCGCGATCACCGGCCGCCAGCTTCGAGAACTGACGCTCCGCGTTGCGCGGGATCGGCCGGGTAAGGTCACGCGCGGCGTCGACCGCGCAGGAGGCTGGTGAGTCTGGAGTCGTGCCTCGCCGTTCGACATGGGTTAGCGCCGAACCATCGGTCTGCCCCTTGTCCTGCTGACCATGCCCGACCGGTCCTTGGCCACCTACGCGGAGTAGCAAGCACAGGGATGTGTGGACCGCGAACCCGCTTCGGTCCTGCCGCTGCTGACGGCCTTCCATCAGCTACAAGCCGAAGCGCTCTCCCAGGCGGCATCCGTCGCCATGATCAGCCAGCATCACAAAGACCTCCCGTGACGGCCGAGCCACCAGGGCCTCCATGCCCCGGGACAAGGACTACTCATTCCTGCGAGTCGGTCTGCGGTTCGTTCGCTGCAAGCCAGACGTGGATGGCGCGTGCCTCACGCCGATGCCCGAGGCTGATGAGTAGCCCCGCTTGGAGGCGCAGCGCATTACAAAGCGGTGAAAGGAACCGCTCAGGTACAGCCGTCACGAGCCTGCGGTAGATCTCCACTGCTTCTCCCGTCGCTCGGAGGGCGCGGGAGAGGTTCTGCTGTGCTTCATGACGCACCCATGCCCAAGCGGTCAGCGAGAGGGCGAGGTCGGGTTCGTGGGCAGCCGGATTACCCGCCACCAGCCGACGCCCGATCTCCACCGCCTCCTCAACCGCGATCAGGGCCTCAGCCCACCGCCCTACCCCCGACAACCGGTTGCCCAGATTGGACAGCGAACGAGCGAGGTCGGGTTCGTAGGCGGCCGGATTACCCGCCACCAGCCGACGCCCGATCTCCACCGCCTCCTCAACCGCGATCAGGGCCTCAGCCCACCGCCCTACCCCCGACAACCGGTTG